>CAZKXW010000012.1:0-65571 GCA_964556745.1 uncultured Anaerolineaceae bacterium | reverse complement strand
TCTCCCGAACGCGCGCAGACGCTGGCTGGGAGAGGGAGTCTCCTACCCGTAATCACAGGGTAGCACAAAACGGGGCGGAAAGGGTGACATTTTGTCTACTTTTGCGCCATAAAATCGGAGGGAAGAAGAAAAGACGAATTGAACCACAGTCCCTAAAGGGAGGCTTCGCACAGGTACAGAGGACACCGAGATCATACGGAGGGAGTCAATTGGGCGGAGGACGCCGAGGGATGAAAAGGTTTGTCCGGCATTCGGTCGTAAACGTTTATGCGCTGGAAGGCCACAGGGAACCATGGACTGCAACCCGGAGCGCCGCCGCCGCGTATAGGGATACAGACAGCAGGGGTTCTGAGACACAACTCAGGGAGTGTCGCATGGAGAAGCGCAAAAACGAAGTCCTCATCGTCGAAGGCGACTCGCCACGGTCGAACGGACGGGTCGCGGCATTTGTTCTGATCGGGATCGGCCTGGTTTTCCTGCTCGTCAACATGGGCGTGTTCGATATGAACACGATTGGCGAGTTCTTCGGGAACTTCGGGCGCAGCATGGGGGAATTCTTCGGCGGTTTCGGAGAAACCATGGGGCGCTTTGGCGAGACCGTGGGGGAATTCTTTGGCAATCTGGGCGGCTCACTGGCGCAGTTGGGGCCGGTCATCCTGATCGTCATCGGGGCGGTTCTGCTGAAGCGCCGCCAGACACAACGTTGAGCAGTTCGCTCTAAACCCGATTCATCGATAACCGATCCCGGACATCGGCTAGCGCGGCGCGTCCGGCAGGTCAGCCTGCGCCTGTGCATCAGAAAGGCAGTATCCTTATGTCTAGCGTATCGCCACGGCACAGCAACGGGTCGTTGTTCTGGCCGGTGATTCTGATCAGCGTTGGGGTCATCTGGCTGCTGGGCAATGCCGGCATTCTGCGGGCGACCAATCTAGAAATGCTCTTCCGGTTATGGCCGCTAATCCTTATCGCCATCGGTCTCGATATTCTGCTGGGACGGGGCAACCCCGGCCTGCGCACCCTCATCGCTGTGGGAGCCGTTGCCCTGGTCATCATCCTGATGCTGGTTGGCCCGGCGCTCGGCTGGGTGCAGAACGTCGAGGTGAAGCAAGCCAACTTCGAGGAGCCGCGCGGCGATGCCGAGTCGGCGCTGGTCGATCTCCAGATGGGCATTGCCCAGGCGAACGTCCGCGCTCTTCAGGACTCCAACCAGCTGATCACGGCCGACCTGAACTACATCGGCGAGGTGGAGTTCAACGTCTCCGGCACGACGGATAAGACCGTCACGCTCAGCCAGAAGAACCAGTCGATCAGCTCCGGCTTCACCAACATCTTCGGCTTCGGCGCTGGCGAAGATGAACTGCGGTGGGATGTGGCGCTGAGTCCCGATGTGCCGATGAACCTGACAGTCAGCACCGGAGTGGGAGAGACTAACCTGGACCTGCGTGACCTGAAACTGCGTGGGCTGGATGTGAATGCCGGGGTCGGCAAGGTCACGCTGAGCCTGCCATCGATGGATGAGCGTTACGCGGTGAGCCTGGACAGCGGCACAGGCGAGGCCGACATCCGCATCGAAGAGGGGGCGGCCCTGACCTTCACGATCAGCGGCGGCGTGGGGGACATTAGCATCGATGTACCGGATGACGCGGCCGTGCGGCTGGACGGCAAGACCGGCGTGGGGGACATCAGCGTTCCCGGTTCGTACCAGCGTATGGACAGCACCTCAAATGATCTATCCGTGGGTGAAGACGGCGTCTGGCAGTCACCGAACTTCGACGGGGCGGCCCGGCAGATCATCATCCAGTTCAACGGCGGGGTCGGCAGCCTGAAGATTCGCTGACGAGGAGAGATCAATTATGACGGAGAAACCCAAGCGTGATTTCGCTCCGGCCAACCGGGACACCACGGCCGCGCTCGTGCTGATCGGGCTGGGGGTGCTGTTCCTGCTGGGCAACTTCGATATCATCGGCGGACTGGCGCGCCTGTGGCCGCTGCTGCTGGTGGGGATTGGCGTGTGGATGTTATACGGACGGGGTAAAACGATGGACATCAAGCACGAGCGCTATACGACGCCGGTCAATGGAGCGCAGAGCGCCCGCGTGCGGTTGGGGCTGCCAATTGGCGAAAACACGATCGGGGCAGCCAGCGACCCAGCGCTGCTGATCGATGCCGATATGCATTTCGTCGGGGAGATGCGTTTCGCCGCCGAAGGAACGGCCGAGAAATTGGTCAGCCTGGCGCAAACGGGGGACTCGTGGACGGAGTGGATCAATCCGTCCAACTGGAACGTGGACAACCGGAACGAACTGCGTTCGACCATCGGGCTGAACACAGTCGTGCCGACCGACCTGGATATTCACGGGAGTATCGGCAAGTCGGAAATCGACCTGAGCGGGATGACGCTGAGCGGGTTGAATGTCAACGGGGGCGTCGGGGAAATCCTATTGAAGCTACCGCCGGGCGATCTGAGCACGGTCTCGATCCAGGTGGGCATTGGGCGCGTCGAGGTGACGGTCCCGAGCGGCGCGGCGCTCCAGGCGCGTATCCGCGGCGGCGTTGGCGAGACCGTCGTCAACGTCCCATCGGATGCAGCGATGCGGGTTGAAGTCCATAGTGGCATTGGCGGGGTAACGCTGCCGGCGCGTTTCCAGCGCGTCAGCGGGAGCAGCAGCGGCTTCGACATCGGCAAGAACGGGGTCTGGGAGACGCCCGGCTATGCTGATGCGCCGCGCCAGATCGTGCTGGACTTCGACGGCGGGGTCGGGCAGCTGATCGTGCGCTGAGGCCGGTCGGGCGGTTCAACAGGCTGTCCAGAGACAGGGGATGCCCGAACAAAAAAGACACGGAGCGCCGAGGCGTTCCGTGTCTTCATTGTTTTCAGATCGACACCGACGAGCAGCCCCTCTCGCGCGGTCCTTTCCGAATGCGAACCGGTTTAGAACCGGCGGCCACCGCCACCAGGACGGCTGTCCCGGCGCTGCATCGGTCGTTCCTCGCGCGGGCGAGCCTCGTTGACCGTCAGCGGGCGGTTACTCATCGGATACCCGTTGAACCGACGGATCGCTTCCTGCGCGCCTTCTTCGGTCGCCATTTCGACGAAACCGAACCCCTTTGAGCGACCAGTTTCCCGGTCAGTGATGACTGCAACGTCCCGAATTTCGCCCGCCTGCTCGAACAACGCGCGGATTTCTTCAGCCGAGGCGCTGTAGGGCAGGTTGCCTACGTACAATTTCTTTCCCACGAACGAACTCCTGATAGCCTATCGAATCAGACAATGGGAGGTGGAGACTAACGAGGCAATCTGCAAGGCACGGGGCTGTTTCTCATGCTGAGGACGTGTTCTGCAAGCTCTACCGTGGTCATTCCCCCAACCATCTCTCAGATCATTGCACAATTTTGAGGTTTTGTAAAGACGGCAACATCCGACTTTTGTACCCTTTTTCGCGCATATCGAGCGCACGCTTGTGGTATTGTAGAAGAGGAGTTTACGAGGAGGATGATTTCACCATCATGTTTGAGGCCAAAGCGCCGCCAGAGCCGGTACATAAGCCGCCGCTCGACCGCGAAGTGCTGCGCGATGTGATCGATTTATCGTTGTGGGCGGGACAGCTTCTGCTCCAGCATGGGGCGGAGTCATCCCGTATTGAAGAAACGGTACACCGTCTGGGGACAGGACTTGGGGCGGACTGGATGGACATTCTGGTGTCGCCGAACGCGATAGCCGTCACGACCAACAGCGGCCCGGAATTCCGCACCAAGATTCGCCGGGTGGTCAATATCGGCGTCAGCCTGCGCGTGTTAGACGAGATCAACAGCATCAGCCGGCAGGTAGAAGCCAACGAGATCGACCGCTTCCAGGTGCGGGAGGCCATGCAGCGCATCGACCGGATGCCGCCGGAATACAACCGCTGGCTGGTGGTGGGCATGGTCGGGCTGGCGTGCGCCGCCTTCTGCCGATTGTTCGGGGGCGATTGGCCAGCGGTGGCCGTGACCGCCGTGGCGGCGGCGGCAGCCATGTGGGTGCGGCAGGAATTGGCCCGCCGCTACTTCAACACGCTGATCGTCGTGGTGGTGACGGCGTTTGTGTCCGCTTTGATCGCGGGCATGGTCGCGCCGCAGGTGAGCGGGGAACCGCAGGCGGCGCTGGCTGCGTCGGTGCTGCTGCTGGTTCCCGGGGTGCATCTGATCAATTCGGCAGAGGACATGATTAAGGGACATCTGGTGACGGGTCTGATTCGCGGGCTGACGGGGATGCTGATCACGCTGGGGATCGCGCTGGGGTTGGCGCTGGCGCTGCGCCTGACCGGGATGGCGGGCCTATGAACGCACTCGACCTGTTCGGGGTCATCGCGCAGGATGCGCTGCTTTCGGCAGTGGCCGCGACGGGCTTCGCCATGGTGTTCAGCGCCCCGCGCCGGACGCTGCTGGGGTGCGCGATTGGCGGGGCGCTGGGCCATGCCAGCCGTTTGCTGCTGATGCAGTTGGGATTGGAGATCGAACTGGCAACGCTGGCCGGCTCGGTCGTGATCGGTGTCGTAGGAGTCCTCCTGGCGCAGCGGCTGCGCGCGCCGACGCCGATCTTCACCATCAGCGCGGGGGTGACGCTGGTTCCGGGCGTCTTCGCATACCAGACTATGATCGGGATTCTGCAGGTGGCTGCGGGCGATCCAGAGGCCGCCGCGGCGGCGCTGGTCGCGGTCAGCGCAAATGGGATCAAGACGGCGCTTATCCTGGGGGCGATTGCGGTCGGGATCGCGGCGCCGACGCTGCTATTCGACCGCCGCAAACCGGTAGTCTGAAGACAGGATGGGGCTGTGGACTCAATCGTCAAGTTCATCGAGCGGTTGGTGCAGGCGGTCGTCGGCGGATTGAATCCGCTGGTGGAGAACGGGGGCATCGGCTATGTGGCCCCGTTCCTGCTGCTGGCAGTCGTCACGGTGGTGATGCTCTCGTCCAGCAACCGCCTGAGTCTGGCGGGCTACGGGCTGGGCTGGATCGTGGCGCTGTTCCTGATTCTGACCTACGAAAACAGCGGCGGCGACCGCTGGTTCGCCGACCTGACTGGGACGATTCCGCGGAGCGAGGTGATGGGGCCGGTGCTTTGGGGGCTGGCGGCGGGATTCCTGCTGCTGTTTCCGTTCGTGCGGACGCGGCTGCACAATTCTACGCCGATCATCATCGCATTCGTCACGGGCATGGCGATCATCCTGCTGTTCCTGGCGTGGCGAGTGACTGCGCTGACGCCGGTCGTTCAGACCAGCGGGCAGGAGGAACTGATCGCCTACCGCCGCCGCTATGTGGGGGTGTTCGCGCTGGCATTCGGGGTGGGGGTGCTGCTGCATGTCCTGCTCAGCGCAGCCAACGAGCCGCGGCCGCCGGTCATCCCGCCGCAGCAGACGCGCCCGCCGGGGATGTAATCTGCTTCAAGGAGCGGGGGAGACATGCCTGAAACACTGCCGGTGATGCTGGTGGATGCCTTCACGCAGACGCCTTTGCAGGGCAACCCGTGTCTGGTGGTGCTGAACGCGGACGCGCTCGGCGAGGATCAGATGCAGGCTATTGCCCGCGAGGCCAACCTCTCGGAGACGGCGTTCGTGCTGCGCTCGACGGCAGCCGATGTGCGGGCGCGTTACTTCACGCCTGCCGAAGAAATCCCGCTGGCCGGGCATCCGACGATGGCGGTATCGCGGGCGCTGATCGATACGGGGCGGCTGCGCCCCGATCGAGGCGCGTACCGTCTGGAACTCCAGGCGGGGGTGATCGAGGTCGAAATCCAGCCGGGCGAGGCAGGGCTGCGCTTCGTGATGGCGCAGAAGCCGCCGCGCTTTATGCGGACGTATGCGCCGGAGCAGGTCGCGCCTGTCTTCGGCCTGTCGCTGGATGATCTGCTGCCGGGTGTGCCGATCCAGACGGTCAGCACGGGGACGCCGCAGTTGATGATCCCGGTGCGCGATCTGGCTGCCGTGCAGCGCGTCCAGATGAACCACGCGCTGTATATCGCGCTGCGAGCGGGCGGGGATTTCTTCAGCCCGCATGTGTTCTGCCTCCAGGGTTATACCGAGGCCGGACGCACCTTTGCGCGGCACTTCGGGACGCCGCCGGATACGCAGGAAGACCCGTTCACGGGATCGGCCACGGGCGGCATGGCGGCCTATCTCTGGCGTTACGGGCTGATCGACAGCCCGCGCTTCATCGCCGAGCAGGGACACGGGATGCGGCGGCCGGGTCAGGCGTTCGTGGAGGTGGTCGGGAGCCGCGAGACGATAGAGACGGTCAAGGTGGGCGGCTACGCGGTGGCGGTCATGCGCGGCGAGATGGTGGTCTGAAAGGTTGTTTGAAAAGCCATCCCCACCCCTAAATCCCCTCCCCACTCCGTGGAGAGGGGACTTTTCTGGCTGCCTATGTCGCCTTTGAAACTGCTGAGGATGGCGCGGATATGGACTTCTCAAACGGTCTCTGAAAGGTTACGGAAAACGCCGTAATGGACTTTTTCTACAAAGCAGGATTATACTGGTTGTAGAGATTGTACGAGTCGTCGCGGCTGGCATCGCAGCGGCGGTTAACAAGCACAGCGTTCACCGGAACTGCCGAAAGCGCGTCTGAAAACTCAGGCGAGGCTTTCGGCAGTTTTGTTTTCCCGGCCAGTTGGCTCCAAGCGCATTCTGGGGAGCCGAAGCTCTCCATCAACTGAAAGGAAACCGATTATGTCTCGTCGAACTCGCACATGGGCGCACTTCGCGCTCATCGTCGTCGTTCTTTTGAGCCTATCGGTTGTTTCCGCGCAAGATCAGCCGAAACCGGAGGCGGTCGGGCTGCGGCCGGATGCGCCGCGATTTGGAGTACATGGGCCGTACTGGGTGGGGACACGTTCGGAACGGATTTCGAACGATGTAGGGCGCTTGGTCTCTGTGCAGGTCTGGTATCCAGCCCAGAATCAAGCGGGGAGTGTCGAAGCAACCATCTATGATTATGGAGTGATCGGTCATGCGATTCGGCAGGCAAAGCCAGATGCCAATGATGCTCCGTATCCAATAGTCCTATATGCACATGGACTCTACGGGAGCCGCGTGGTTGCGAGTGATATTACCGAACATCTGGCATCCTGGGGCTTTTTCGTGATTGCCATCGACTACGCCGATAACTGGTCTACTTTAGAGGATGGAATCCCCTACATCTCCTTAATGATCAGCCGCCCACGGGACGTTTCCTGGCAGCTCGACTATGCGGAAGCGCTAACAAGCCGAAGTGGGGAAATGCAGGGTATCCTCGATACTGATCGAGTAGCCATTATCGGGCACTCGTTTGGTGGATATACCGCATTGATCGCCGGTGGGTCGCGTTTGGATCTCGGATGGTTTGGCCGCCTAGCTTCTAGTCATCCTGAAGCTTGTGTTCTTCCCGTAATAGCAGGCGGTGGAGACTGGTGCAGCGACATCTTGGATTTTCAGAGGCAACTTGCCGATCTAGCGGGTCTAGAAGGTGTTCCAGAAGGGTTGTGGCCGTCCTGGGGTGATCCCCGTATTGATGCGCTGGTGAGCCTCGCCGGAGATGCGGAACATTTCGGCCCAGAAGGCCTGCGGGATGTCAATATACCGTCCATGTTCGTAAGCGGCTCTTCGGATATGTTCAATTTACCTGAGTTCAATACCTATCAGCCGTTTGATTACGTAGGGAGTACACAGAAATCCATGGTGATTCTGGAGGGTGCCGATCACCACGTCTTCCATGACCAGTGCAGCGCGATGCCATCATGGGTTCTCGATGTGGGAATTTACTGGTACTGCTCCGATCCGGTCTGGGACATGGATCGGGCGCACGATCTGATCAACCACTTCACGACGGCCTTCCTGCTGGATGTGCTGAAGGGGGACAAGGAGGCGCACGCGGCGCTGGCCCCGGACGCGGTGAGCTTCCCCGGCATCGAATACACGGCGGAGGGATTCTGATCTACGGCGCTGAGCGCAGAGGGGTATTGGCCCGGCGCATCGAGGCCGCGATGGAGACCGCTCGTCATGAGCGGTCTCCGCTGTTATTCACCCGGAACAGGCCAGTCCAGCAGGCCGGTTATCCCGGCGGGGTGGATGGCGGCGCGGCAGGTGGGGTCGAGGGGGTGGCCGGCTTGGGATTGTCGGCATCGCCGCCGATCTGGCTGGCCTTTTCGCGCATTTTGGCGACGAAATCGGCGACCTGCGGCGGGGTGCGGATCGACTGCCCCCACTGGGCGGTCTCGTCGCTCATGACCAGCAGCGTGCCTTCGGCGAAGGCGTTGATGCTCTGGCGGTAGACAGCATCATCCATTTCCGGCAGGGGTGACTGGGCGTCGGCGAACTCGATGTTTTCGACGGCGCTGTCGTAGATGGTAATCATGCGATCCCACTGGTAGAGATCGGCCAGCGAACTGAAGAAGGCCCCCAGCGCGGGCATCACCACGGAGAGAATGACGAGGGTCGTCACGAAAACACGCAATGCGGTGCAGACATTGGCATCGCCAGGGGCAGGGGCGGCACACATGGCGTTGTTGATGAAGAAGACCTGGACGATCAAGCCGGCCAGGGCGGCAAATAACCCGGTACACAGGGCGCAGATCGCTCGCCAGCGGTTGACCTGCTGGACGGCGGTGCGGTGGCGATCCAGCGTCTTGTTGTAGTAATTGCGCTGGTCGTTCAGCATGAAGTGATTGAACATCTGGTAGCGGGTTTCCAGGTCAGCGCGGTTCCATCTGGTCATGGGACACCTCGTTATTCCGACTGCTGGTCGGGGTAGATGCCGCGGTTGATATTGGCGGCGCGGGTGGAGAGCAGGAGCTTACGTTCGTAGCCTTCGACGGTGTCATAGGGCGGCAGATCCATGAGGTAGCGGAAGTATTCGCGGCGCAGGTATTCGGCGCGGCGGCGGTTCTGCAACCAGAGCGGCAGGGGCGATTCCCGGCCAGAAATCGTCGCCTGATAGGTGACAACCAGCGCGACGACGGTTTCAGCGAAGGCCAACCAGGGGACTAAGGCATTGTTGTTTCCGAGGGCCAACCCCTGCAAAGCGCCGATGACGGTGGCGATGGCGGCCAGCAGCATGAAGCGAATCTGGAAGAGGCGGTAGCGGTTCTGGTTCAGGCTGGCCTCGAAGTCGCGCTGGCGGAAGAGCCGGAGCAGTTCGTGATCCAGAAAATCGATGTCCTCTTGCAGGCGCTTCAAAGATTCGGGGTCAGCGGCGGCGAGAATCTGGGCCATCTCCTCCGGTTTGATGAGCTTGTAATTGGGATTGGGTTCCTTCTCGAAATCCATCCGGGGAAGCTGCCTCGCCCATTCCGGCCAGCCCTGCCGGAAACCGGCGCGCTGCTGGGTGGCGAAGGTCGCGGCCGATCCACCCGTGCTTTTGGGGGGCGCGTTTGTCATGCTGATTCCTCCTGACAGCGGCGATACGCGAGAATCAGCATAACACACTTTGTGACGGTCAGGGTGACATTTTGTCTACTCTTGGGGAATCCGATTCAGTGAATCAGCGGTTTCCCAATCCTTCCCCTCTGCTCCGGGTCACGGCTGCGGTCATGCGAAAGTTTGCGCACCTGGCTGGTGGGGTCATTGAGAACAACCATTTGGTGATGCCTGCAGCAGGGGCGAGTCATAAGATAGGGCGCGTCGATGAGGATCAGCTGGGCTGGTCATCGACCAGGAGGGAGCGCAGCCGCGAGAGGACGGCGGCATCCAACCCGGCGGCCTGGATCAGGTAGGCTTCCAGCGAGCCGTATTTCGCGCGGATGTCGTCCAGCGCCGCTTTGAGGGTGGCGGGATTCGCCAGCAGGAAGGGTTGGAGATCATCGGCGGACAGGCCGAAGCGCTCGACGGCGCGCATGGCGCGCGAGCCATAGCGGAAGAAGGTGTCATAGTGCTGGTTGCTGAGCGAGTAATCGGCCAGGATGGTTTCTTCGGGCACGCCGAGGACGCTGAGCAGCAGGGCGATGGCGATGCCGGTGCGATCCTTGCCGGCGGTGCAGTGGATCAGCGCGGGGAGATTCTCCGGGTGGGAGAGGCGCTCCAGGATGCTGCCGTAGAGGCGGGCGTTCTGTTCGAGGATGATGCGGGTGTACATCTCGCGCATGAAGTCGGGCAGCCTGCGGCGGTCGAAGAAGAGCATCCAGAGCCGCTCCAGGCGGTCATCCTCGGCGACGAGGGGCAGATGAACGCGCAGCGGGGCCGGGTTTTGCGGGAGGCGGTCGGGTTCGTCGCTGACTTCATCCGCGCCGCGCAGATCGCAGACCAGCCTGAGGTTGAGGTTGTGGAGCCGTTCCAGATCAGCCTCAGTCAGCCGCGCCAGCGATCCAGCGCGGTAGACCAGGCCGCGCCGCGTCCGGCCGCCGGTGCTGGTGGGATAGCCGCCGACCTCGCGGAAGTTGACCGCGCCTTCCAGATGAACGACGCGGCTCTCCGTCTCGTCATCGGGCAGGGTGACGAGCGACTGGGGGTCGATAAGCGCAACAGTATTGCGGCGGCGCAGCACGCGAAAGCCGAGCGCGCTCAAGCCAATCACTCCGAAGACCACCAAGCCCTTCAACAGGCGCATTATCAAGCTCCAATACGTTCAGCGGCCAGTTTGACTCCAGCGAAGTTCCGCGCTACCGGGCCGACTTCGAGTTCGGCCAGCGGCCCGCAGACATATAAGCCCTCGGCCCAGCACAGCGACCGATCCACGATGGGGAAGCCGTCCGCGGCGCAGGGCAGCCCGTAGTTGGCGATGGCGGCATCCAGCCAGACGCCGCCGGGACGGTCGCCGGAGAAGCCGGTCGCCAGGACGACGCGATCCACCACCAGTGACGCTCCGCTCGCCAGTTCCAGGAGGCTGGATGCCGCCTGAACCCGCGCGGACAGGACTTCATCCTGGCGACGGACGAGGAAGCCATTGGCCTCGGCCTTTCGCAGATCGTCAGCGACATCGGGCGGCAGCGATCCCCGGTGACGGGCGGCGCGGATCATGGCCCGGCGCTGTGCATAATCGCGCTCGGCATGGAAGCCGTCGAGATAAGCCGGGGTGATCCAGCCGGGTTCGGCATCAAAGGCATGCACGCGCAGGGGGTGGCGCATGAGCAGCGTGACCGTCCCTGGCTGGCGCATCGCCAGCGCCACAGCCGCCTGGGCCGCGCTGATGCCACCGCCGACCACGACGGCGTGATCCCAGGGGGGCAAGTCTTCGCGCTGGAAGGCCGGGTCAAAGAGGTGATTCACCGTGCCGCCGGCGCCGCGGAGGTCGAGCGCCCAGCCGGGCCAGTAGGGCTGTTCAGTCATGCCGATGGCGAGGATAACGCGGCGGGATTCGATGCTGCCCTGTTCGGTTTCGACACGCCAGCCGCCCTCGATCCGGTGGAGATGCCGGGCGCGACCCTGGAGGCGGAGATCGTGCAGATGGTAGCGGGCGATCAGGCAGTCGGCGTGCGCCCGGAAGAGTTCGAGCGAGGGACGCCCATAGGGTTCAATGAAGCGCGCCAGCGGCAGGCCGTTGGCCGTGCGGGCGAACGTCACGAGGGAGAAGGGGTCGAAGTGGAGATTGTGGGCGTGGGAGGAGCGCAGGTACTCCATGCCGCTGTTGGCGGTGAAGCGGTTCCAGAGCGCCAGCGGCTCGGCGTAGGGATCGAGGACGCGCAGGCGCTCCATCGGAACCCGCCGCCGCCGGGTCAGATACAGGGAGAGATACGTTCCGTGAATACCGCCGCCCACGATCAGCCAGTCCAACATGCGCGCCTCGATTTCCTGCCGTTCGCGTGCCCTGGTGATGCTGCCGGGCGTATGATAGCACAGTTTGAACAGGGAAACCCAAGTAGTAGACGCGCCTATTTTTTTGCGGTAAACTGAATTTGATAACGAGGCAAAAAGGCGCACCTTACAAGCACCGCACATAGACCTTTGTCCAACGGGCAGCACACCGCAGCGGGACGCTGCTCACCTTTTCAAAAGGTGAAGACCCGCTCAAAGGCGAGGTTATCAATGAGCTTCGAAGAAGAAGAGAACCTGTCTCGTCCTGATGTCATCAAGGTGTCGGCCAAATCACGCTCCACGGCCGTGGCCGGAGCCATCGCCGGGGTGATCCGTGAGCATCGCTACGCGGAAGTCCAGGCGATTGGGGCCGGAGCGGTGAACCAGGCGGTCAAGGCGCTGGCGATTGCCCGAGGGTATCTGAGCCGGGACGAAATCGACATCGTGTTCACGCCCTTTTTCACCGAGGTCAACATCGACGGGCAGGAACGCACGGCGGTGCGCTTCGCGGTCGAGCCGCGTTCACCGTGAGCTGTGACGCGGATTGATCTACATCTCCACAGCCGCGCCTCTGACGGTCACTTACGGCCGGCGGAATTGGTGGGGTCTGCGCGTCAGCGCCAGTTAAACGCCATCGCCCTAACCGATCATGATACGACGAGTGGAATCGCTGAAGCGGTGGATGCGGCGCGGGGCTTCCCGGTCATCGTCCCCGCGATAGAACTCACCGCGACCGACCCCAACCGCGAAATTCACATCCTCGGGTACTACATCCAACCGGAAGACCCCACTCTGCAAGCGACACTCCAGCGCCGCCAGGCCGAGCGCGCCGAGCGTGCCCGGCGCATCGTTGCGCGGCTGCAGGAACTCGGATTGTCGCTGGAATGGGAGGGGGTGCAGGCATTGGCGGGCTGTGGCACGGTCGGGCGGCCGCATATCGCCCGCGCGCTGCGCCGGGCCGGGTACGTCGGCACGGTCAGCGAAGCCTTCGACCGCTACCTCGGCGATGGCCGCCCGGCGCATATCGCCCATCCGATCTTTCTAGCGGAAGAGGCCATCGCCCTGATCCATCAGGCAGGGGGCGCGGCGGTGCTGGCGCATCCCGGTCTGGCGCCGGACTACACCGCGCTGATCGAACGCCTGGTTCCGGCTGGATTGGACGGGATCGAGGCGTATCACCCCGGCCATGGGGCGAGCGTCCGCGCCAACCTGCGCGGGATGGCGGCGCGCTTCAATCTGGTGATCACGGGTGGCTCAGATTTTCACCGTCCCGGCGATCCGATGGGCGGCGAGCATCCCCCGGCGACGTGCCTGCGCGATCTACGCCTCCGGGCGGGGCGTGGGGGAGAATAGGGCGCATGGCTGACCATGCGCCCTGAGCGGCGTGAACTCAATAGCGGGGATCGTACATCTGGGCGACGACGTGGGCGCGCAGATCCGCCGGACGCGGGAAATCGGCCAGACCGCTGGCATAGGCGACCTCGGCCACAGCTGTGGCGATGGCGGCCGAGACCTGACGGATCTTGGCCAGGGGGGGGAAGATGCAGCCCTGTGCCCAATCGTCGTCCGTTACCTGAGCAACCAGGGCCTTCGCCGCGGCGAGGAACATGGCATCGGTCACGTGGCGGGCTTCGCTGGCGAGGATGCCCAGGCCAACGCCAGGGAAGATGTAGGAGTTGTTGGCCTGCCCCGGCATAATGATGCGGCCGTTGAGGGTGACAGGCGAGAAGGGACTGCCGCTGGCGAAGACGGCGCGGCCGTTCGTCCAGGTGTAGGCCTGCTCCGCCGTGCATTCGGACTTTGAGGTGGGGTTGGAGAGGGCGAAGATGATCGGCTGGGCGTTCATCTGCGCCATGGCTTTGACGACCGGTTCGGTGAAGGTCTGAGGCATGCCGGACGCGCCAATCAAGGCGGTTGGGCGGAGGGCTTCGACCGCGGTGAGGAGATCGGTCACGAAGGCATGGTCATGGGCGAAGCGTTTCTTGTGTTCGGCCAGATCGGTGCGGCTGGCGACGACCAGGCCCTTGGAGTCGACGAACCAGCACCGCTTGCGCGCATCGGCTTCGGACATGCCCTGTTCCATCATGGCCGAGACAATCAGGTCGCCGATGCCGATGCCGGCCTCGCCCGCGCCGAGGAAGAGGATGGTCTGGTCGGTGAGGGGCCTGCCGGTCATGTGGAGGGCAGAGAGCAATCCAGCCAGGGTCACAGCGGCCGTGCCCTGGATGTCGTCGTTGAAGACGCGCGACTGGTGGCGGTAGCGTTCGAGCAGGCGGAAGGCATTCTGGTTGCCGAAGTCCTCAAACTGGATCAGCGCCTTCGGGAAACGCTTCTCTACGGCGCGGACGAATTCGTCGATCAGTTCGTCGTAGGCGGGGCCGCGCGTCCGGGGTTTGACCAGGCCGATATAGGCTATGTCGCTGCGGAGGGCTTCGGTGTCCGTGCCGACATCAATGGTGATGGGCAGGCACTGGCTGGGATGGATGCCGGCGCAGGCCGTATAGAGGGCCAGCTTGCCGAGCGGGATGCCCATGCCATTGGCGCCGAGGTCGCCCAGGCCGAGGATGCGCTCGCCGTCGGTGACGACGATGACGCGGATGTCTTCTTCCGGCCAGTTCGCCAGCACGTCCTCGATCTCACCTTTGTATTCTTCGGAGATAAAGAGGCCGCGACCGCCGACGTAGATGTGGCTGTATTCCTGGCAGGCCAGCCCGACGGTGGGGGTATAGACGATTGGCAGCAGCTCGGACATGTGGTCGATCAGCGCCCGGTAGAAGAGGGTGCTGCGACGCTGCTGCATGTCCATCAGGTAAACGTACTTGTCGAGCAAGGTGGACTTGCTGCGGAAGGTACTCATGAGGATCTGCACCTGCTCGTCCATGGTGTTGATGCGAGCGGGCAGCAGGCCTCGGAGTCCCAGTTCACGGCGTTCTTCAGGGCTAAAGGCGAGTGATTTGTTGTTGATGCCGGAGCCACGCAGGAGGCGCATGCCTTTTTCCGGCTCGGTATGAGCAGCATCTTTCGAGATGGTCATGGGTGATTTCTCCTTCCCTCAGAAGCGATTGTAACACGGGAGAATAGAGCCAAGTGGTGAGGATGCTGCACAGGGAACAAACGTGGTATCATAGGGGCATCTGATCGTAAGCATACCCGAAAGGAGATTTCTCCTATGGTCGCTGCTGTCGCGCCACAGAAAGCCATGACGATTGACCGGATCGCCGAACTGCTCGGCGATGAAGCCGATGCCCTGCTCAACCACCAGTGCCAGACCATCGACAAGGACTACCTCTACCTGCCTGGTAATGATTTTGTCAGCCGCGTGTGGCAGGACTCCGACCGTCCGACGCAGGTTCTCCGCAGCCTCCAGCAAATGTTCGATCACGGGCGGCTGGGCGGCACGGGCTACCTGAGCATCCTGCCGGTCGATCAAGGCATTGAACACTCGGCGGGCGCGTCGTTCGCCAAGAATCCGGCTTACTTTGACCCGGAGAACATCGTCAAGCTGGCGATTGAAGGCGGCTGCAACGCAGTGGCATCGACCTACGGGGTGCTGGGGGCCGTCGCCCGGAAGTACGCACACCGCATCCCCTTCATCGTCAAGATCAACCATAACGAGCTGCTGACTTACCCCAACAAGTTCGATCAGATCATGTTCGGGACCATCGACGAAGCTTGGAACATGGGCGCGGTGGCGGTCGGGGCGACGGTGTACTTCGGTTCCGATGAGAGCGCGCGCCAGATCATTGAAGTGGCCGAGGCTTTCGCCTATGCCCATGAGCTTGGTCTGGCCACGATTCTGTGGTGCTACACACGCAACAGCGCCTTCAAGGTGAACGGCGTCAACCACGAAACATCCGCCGATCTGACCGGGCAGGCGAATCATCTGGGCGTCACCATCCAAGCCGACATCGTCAAGCAGAAGCTGCCGACGCAGAACGGCGGCTTCAAGGCGCTGAACACGGGCGGGTCGTCGTATGGCAAGCTGGATGAGCGCATTTACAGCAAGCTGACCACCGACCATCCCATCGACCTGACCCGCTATCAGGTCGCCAATGGGTACATGGGCCGCGCCGGGTTGATCAACTCCGGCGGCGCGTCCAGCGGCGAGTCCGATCTGACCGAAGCGGTCAAGACGGCCGTCATCAACAAGCGGGCGGGCGGGATGGGCCTCATCAGCGGACGCAAGGCCTTCCAGCGCCCGATGAGCGAAGGCGCGGCGCTGCTGCGGGCGATCCAGGACGTGTATCTGTGCGAGGATGTCACCATCGCCTGATTGCGATCTCGTTCGATTCAGGGCAAGGGTGATACCTTGCCCTTTCTATTTCTACAGGACAATCCAACATGACACCTTACGATCTGGCCGTCCTGGGGGGCGGCCCTGCCGGGGTGACGGCGGCGCTGCGCGCCCGCGAATTGGGGGCGACGGTGGCGCTGATCGAGCGCGGCAATCTGGGGGGAACCTGCACCAATGACGGCTGCGTGCCGACGCGCGTGCTGGCGAAGGCTGCCCGGCTGATGCGGGATTCGCGGCAGTTCGGCGAGTACGGCATCCTGCTGGAACGGCCGCCAGAAGTGGATTTCGCCGCCGTCCTCAAACGGACGCAGCAGGTCGTTTACCAGGTGCAGGAGAAGAAGCAGCTTCTCGATCACCTGCGGGATGTTCACGTCGAGACCTTTATCGGGGCGGGGAATGCCCGCTTCGTCAGCCCGCAGGCTGTCGAACTGCGCGATGGGCAGCGGGTCGAAGCCGAACGCTTCATCCTGGCAGTGGGGGGCGCGGCACGGCGGCTGAACTTCCCCGGCGCAGAACTGGCACTGACGCACAGCGATGTCTGGGGGCTGGATCACCTGCCGCGCTCGGTGGTGATCGTCGGCTGCGGGGCGACCGGCTGCCAACTGGCCTCGATCTTCGATGCCTTCGGAGCGCGGGTGACGCTGGTCGATGTCGCTGCGCGCATCCTGATTGCTGAAGACACGCTGGTGTCGGAGACGATGGCCGAGCAGTTCCGGCAGGCGGGCATCCAGATCATCACTGGGATTGAAGGGCTGGCGCGGATCGAAGCAGCGGGGCAGCCTGGACTCAAGCGGCTGATCTACAAGCAGGGCGGGGCGGAACATGTGCTGGAAGCCGAGGGGATCATTCTATCGGTGGGCTGGCCGGGGAACATCGACGCGCTCAATCTATCCGCTGCCGGGGTGCAGACCGAGCGCAGCTACGTCCAGGTGAATGACATGCTGCAAACCAGCGCCGCGCACATCTACGCTGCCGGGGATATCACCGGGCGGATGATGCTGGTGCAGAGCGCCAGCGCCCAGGCGCGGATCGCGGTGGAGAACGCGCTGCTTGGTCCGACGCGGCTGGCCGATCACAAGCTGGTTCCGCACGGCGGCTTCACTGATCCTGAATATGGCAGCGTCGGGCTGACGGAAGCGCAGGCGAGGGAAAAGGGTGATCCGGTGGTGGCGGTCGTGCCCTACGCCGATATGGACCGGGCGGTGATTGATGACCGGACGGTGGGCTTCTGCAAGCTAATGGTGGATCGGGCTTCCGGGCTGGTCATCGGCGCGCATGTGGTGGGCGAGCAGGCGGTTGAGGTAGTGCAGATGGTGGCGGCGGGCATGGCTGGGGGATTAAGTGCCGAGAAGCTGGCCGACCTGGAGTTCGCCTATCCGACCTTCGCGGCCATCGTCGGGCTGGCCGCGCGGCAGATCGTGCGTGAGTTGGGACGGGTTCCGGTCTCGCCGGAATGGCGCGTCCTGAAGCAGATTCGTGGGGCAGAATGGGAGCGGCAGGATTGAGCGGGGAGTCCGCATGAATGGGGGGCGGCCCCCAAGACGAGAATCCAATGCAGATTCTAACCGCAGAGTCCCTGTGAAATGGCATCACACCCCACGACGAAAATCCAATGCGAACTGAACCGCCAAGACGCCAAGAGCGCCAAGATCATACGGAGAGCGTGGGGGATATACAGAGCAGAAATACGGAGGGGGTGGGGTTGGCGGAACTGCCTAAGTTAGGATGCTGTGGAATGGATGGGATATTTTAAGGGGAAACCATCATGAGCAGCGATCCGCTGTCCCTGCTGGAGACGACCAGGGAATCACCGAACGCTACTATCATCACGCGCTGGTGCTGTACCGGGCCGACGCTCGCTGAAGGCTCACTCCGGCTGGAGGCCGCTGAAGGTTCCTTTCACGGTCACGGTTTTGGTGTAGTCGGTGGCGGCTAAGGCGTGTCCCTGCAAGGTGAATTCAAAGCTGCCACTGTAGCCGCCGTCGTCCTGGGCGATGGTGAGACTGCCGGCGGGCTGGTCGAAGGCGTAGGTGATTGGGATGCCGTTGGCATCGCGTTCGTCGCTGATCAAGTTGGCGCTGGCAGTGATGGGGCTGTCCGCCGACATGAGTTCGCCAGTTTTGAGCGGCGAGAGGGTGAACGTCCCGGGTTTGGGCAGAGCGCTTTCGACGCCGCCATCACCGAAGAAGGAAATCAGCAGGATCGGCAGACCGAATTCATCGCCGAACTGAAGGTAGTAAAATGAGCCGCCCGCATCCGAACTCAACAGTTTGAGGGTACTGCCCAGAGCGCTGGTGAGGTTCAGGTCAAAGTCGCCGCTGATGACCACGTCGAAGCTGGCTCCACCCGCTGAAGACTCTGCCGGGGGCGGCATCACTTCCGGCGTGGGCGTGGGAAGCTCGGCTGGCGGCGCGGGCGCAGCGGCCTGGCCGGCACAGGCGGCCAGCAATCCGGCGGTCAGAATCAACAGAACAGCGATCCACTTGGGCATCATTTCCATCCGTCTCCCAAAAGCCTCCTGGACGGGTCAGCCTTCCAGCATCTTGTAGGCGTTGGCGGCGTAATCCCTGGCTGTGCCTTTGACGGGCAGCATCTCGATGCCATCGGCATAGGCCTGCATCTTGCCGCTGCCGATGCGCTCCTTGAGCTTGAGGACATCGCGGTCGGTCGGATCAAGCGGGATGGCGTCGTTGATGAGCAGGTCAGCGATCTCGAGGTGGCGGGGACTTTCCACGAGCATCCGCACCAGATCGACGATGTTGCTGACGATATTCTCGCGGTTGTTGGCCTGATAGGCCAGATGGAGGGCCTGGCGATAGCGGGTGACGGCCTGCCCAAGCTGATTGGCCTGCACGCAGGCATAGCCCAGATTGCTCAGTTCCAGCGCCTCGACATCGCGGTCTTTGACTTCACGGGCGATATACAGCGCCGAGGTGTGGAAATTGATGGCCTCTTCCCAGCGACCGAGTTCGCCGTAAGCCGTGCCCAATCCACCGAGGACGCGGCCTTCGTAGTCACGCTTGCCCTGCGCCTTGAACAGCTTGAGCGCCTGCTCCCAGGTCTCGGCGGCGGTATCCGGCTGGTTGTCGTCCAGTTGGGCGTAGCCGAGCTTGTAGAGGACGAGCGCCTCGTTCTGGGCATCGCTGCGGGTGCGGGCGATTTCGAGCGCCTGACCATAGGTTTTGACGGCCTCGGCGCTTTCGCCCAACTGCTGGCGGGCATCAGCCAGAGTCACCAGCAGGTACATGCGCGTCTCGGGTTCGCCAAGCTGGTCGGCCAGAGCGATGCCACGGGTGGCGTGCAGAACGGCGGCGCTGCTGTTCTCGGTCTTGACCATCAAGGCCGAGAGGGTATCGAGCGTGTTGAGGACATTGGTCGAGTCGTTCAGCGCTTCGTAGGCGGAGAGGACCTCACTATAGGTGCTGATGGCTTCGGTATCCAACCCCTTGCTGGCCTCGATCTCGCCGATCTGTTTGAGGAGATCGACCTGTTTGAGGAGGTCGCCGGACTGCTTGGCCTGACGGAGCAGCACCCGCAGCCGATCCAGCGGATCGGTGGGGAGTTCGGGCAAGGGCGGCGCTTCGACGGCGGTGGCGTCGTCCGGCAGTTCGTCCTCGTCGTCACCGGCGTCGGGTATCTGCCGCATAATCGAAGGGATGACCGGCGGAGACGGTTCCACGGTATCCCAGAGCGACTTCACCGCGCTGGCGGCTGCCGGGCGGATATCGAGTTTGTCCTGATCTTCATCTTCCGCGCCCTGGGCTTCAATCTCATCGTCGAAGGGTTCGACTTCCTCGTCGAATTCTTCCTCTTCATCGTCCAGCAGATCGTCTTCGTCGTCGATGACCGGAGCGGGGGCGGGCGGGATGGCATCCTCTGGACGCTGAGGGACAGGATTGGCCGGAAAAGGCTTGGTGAAGCTGGAGGCCATCTCGCGCAGTTTGAGCAGTTCGTAGACGTAGCCGCGCTCGTTGACGAAATCGCCGGCCTGCATCAGGCTGACGACCAGTTGATTGACGATATCGCGCTCGCCCTGGTCGGCGCTCCAACGCGCCACTGCCATGATGAGGTCCATCGCGCCGGCCAGTTTGTCATGGGCAGCCGGGCTGTTGAGGCTGTATTTCTTGACGAAGGCCAGCACCGTCTCGCGCGATTTGCTTTGGAGCATCTCCAGGCGGCCCTGTGACCTCAGCCAGGTGGTGGCAAAGGCGGCGGTGATCTCGTGCAGGCGGTAGTAGGGGACTTCGTAGCGGTGAATGCGCTCGACCAATTCGTTGTTCGCCAGCGAGTTCATAACCTGCTCGACCGTTTCCTGGGAGGCGTTCGCCATCAGGCTAAGCAGTTCGGAGGAAGCTCCGACGCCGAAGGTCGCGCCCAACAGCAGGATAACCCCCTGAAGGGCATTATTCAGGCTGCGGAAGCCGACGGTCAGGGCGAGAAGCTGCGGTGTAGCCCCGGCGCTGGTGGGGATTTTCTCGAATTCGGTCAGATAATCAGCGGGCGTCTTCTTGGCGACGCGCATCGTCCCGGCGGCGACAGCCAGGGCGAAGGGGGTGTAATCCAGGATGCTCGCCAGTTCATCAAGGTCATCATCCAGGCCGTCGGCAGGCTTGAGGTTGGCCCCCTGTCTGAGCATGGCGACGGCGTGTTTGGCTTCCAGCGGCCCCAGGTCGATGGTCTGCCACGGGCCATCCACCGGGTCTTTGGAGAGGATGAGGACGGGCAGGCCGGCCGCGCAGCGGGTCACGAATTCATTGAGTGCCTTAGGGCTGTGGTGGCCATCGAGCACAAGCAGGGGTTTGTGGGCGGAGAAGGTGTTGGCAACCGCGCCAACCATCGCCAGCGGGCTGCTGCTGGCGGCGATTTCCAGGACGTTGTAGGCACGGCCGACGCGGATAATCAGTTCTTCCAGAGGGGTGTCATCCACATTGAGCCAGAGCGTGCCGCCGGGCAGTTCGGTGTAGGCGCTGGCGAGGGTGGCGGCCAGCGCTGTCTTGCCGATCCCCGCGGCGCCGGTAATCATGACCGGCTTGCTGGCCTTCAAGTGGGTGTAGATCTGCGCCAGCGTCGTGTCCCGCCCGACCAGTTTGGCGGGCAACATCACGGGTAAAGCCTGGGGCTGATGGGCGGCGGCTTCGTGGGATGTGAATTCGGCCATGAGTTACCACACCTTCATGTGCGTTCGCGCGACCGTACTGTGCTAATTCGAGTATATCGCTAAATCGGGTTCAGGCCACTGGGAAGGATGGCTTGACGACCTTCTCTCTATTCCAGCACTTCGACCTGGATGCCCTGCTCGCCCAGGGCGGAGCGCAGGGCCTCCCATTGATCGGCGCGGACGACGACGGCCATCGGCCCCAGGCGCGCGCCCAGATAGCGGCGCAGCGCGGGGGTGTCATAGATGCGGTCGAGCGTCTCCGGCGCGGTCGTCCGCAGCACCAGCAGCCGTTCCAGCGAGACGGCAGCGCTTGGTCCGGCCTTCCAGTTTTCCAGCAGCCGCGCTACCGGCCCCGGTATCGGCGCGTCACCCAGCGCCCGGCTGAGGAAGGCGGCGATGTGCCCAGTGTTGATGCCCTGCTCGGCGGCTCGCTGGATGCCGAGCGCGTCCAGCTTGTAGGTGTAGGGATCGCCCGCTGCGACCCAGGTGGTGAAGCGCATCGCCTGGAAGCGATCCACGCGGGAGACTTTGCGGGAGATCAGCAGCGTGCCGTCGTCCCTGACGACCACTTTGTCTTCGGATTCGGGCGGGGACGGCCAGGGGGACTGTCCCAGCAGGGCACGGCCGTAGGCAGTCAGGCGGGCGGCATCCTCGGCGGAGTCGAGCAAGCCGAGCCAGTGCATCGGCCCGCTGACGACGAATTCGAGCAGCGCTCCTTCGACGGCATCCCAGTTCTCGAAGCCGGTCAGGTAGGTGTCATCGTCGTCGCGGATGAACCAGCTTTGGTAATCCCCACCGGGACGCTGGAAGTCCGGCTCGGACTCTTTGACGGCGGCAATGAAGGCTTCCAGTGACCACCATTCCTGGCGCGGGACGATCTCGGCCAGCAGGCTGAGGATGGCAGCGCGGACGGCATCGGCATCGTACTTGTCCAGTTCGCCGCCGGGGTCGAAGTGAAGCCCCGGAACCTGCCAGAGGTCGCGGTAGAAGCGGCTGGTTTTCCAGGCTTCGGCGAGCGCCTGCACCTGGACGGCACGACCGGAGGAGAGCCAGCGGCGCGTCTCGGCGCGTTTGGGAAAGGCTTTGCCGGCCTGCACCTCGACCAGATCGGCGCTGAGGCCGATGTGCAGCAGGAAGTCCAGCCGCTCCTCGCTGGGCTTGAGCAGGTGATTCCGCAGCACATCCCGATCCGCCGCGGAGAGGCGTTCGCCATCGAGCAGGGGGGCGTGCAGTTGAAGGTGCGCCAGCAGCGTGGTCAGGTCATCGACGAGGGAGGTATCCGCCGGGCGAATGTCGCTTATCTCGGCGGCATCGAGGGGTTCGACCAGGGGCGGCTGTTCGGTCATCCGCGCCTGGAGAGCAGCCACGGCTGCCGGGTCAGGCTGGAGGCCCGGATAGGAGGTCTTCTTCATGGGCAGCGCCCGCGCCAGATCTTCGGGGATGTAGACGGTGACGCGCGGGCCGGTCTCGGCCATCTCGAAGGTCTGGGCGATCAGGCCGCGATAGTAAAGCGCCTCGGCGACGTTGGCCGGGTTTTCCAGCGGCTTCTCGCGCTCGATCTGGGCCGCGCCCATCTGCCGAATGCTGCCGAAGAGCCGTTCGAACTTGACCAGCGGCATCTTGCCGCCGGAGCCGGCCAGCATTTGCAGCGCGCCGCGCTGGGGATCGGTGAGGGAGTCCCAGACACGCTCAGCCCCAGCGGGTTCCAGCATGGCCTCGCGCAGCGCCGCGATCAATGCCTGGCGATCCAGGCCGCCGGCGGCGAGCTTCCAGAACTTCGCCAGCGCGGGCAGCATCCCGGCTTCGGTATCATCTTGGAGGGTGAGCGACAGTGGTTTCATGCGGTCATTCTACATCTGACGGACGATCCCCGCTTGCAGGAACGCCTCGACCTGTTCGGCGGGGTATCCGGCCTGGATCAGCACCTCGCGGGTATGCTGGCCGTAGCCGGGGACGGCTCGATGCGCGGCCTCGCTTCCGTCCAGTCGAATCGGGCTGCGGAGCCAGGGCGCGCCATCCTCGGCCAGCCCGAACAGGCTGCGCGACCGCACCTGCGGATCGTCGATCACAGCGGCGGGCGGCGTAACCCGGGAGAAGCAGCAGTCCACCCCGCGGAGGCGCTGTTCCCATTCCTCGGCGGTCGCCAGCGCGAAGAGTTCATCCAGTTCGCGGCGCAGATACGGCTGTCGCTCCGGCGCGACGTACTCCGGGATCAGGTCGGGCCGTTCGACGGCCAGGCAGAAGGCGCTCCAGAACTTCGGCTCCAGGGCGGCCAGCGCGACGGGCTGTCCATCGCGGGCGCGGTAGACGCGGTAGCAGGCCATCCCGCCCGTCAGCCCACCCTGACCGCCGCCTGTGCCGGTGAACAGCGCCTCGATAACGGCGTACATCCCGAACGGAATACCGGACTCGAACAGCGAAGCATCGACGAAGCCGCCCTCGCCAGTGCGTTCGCGGCGGAACAGCGCCGCCAGGATGCCGGCGACGGCAGCATAGGCTCCGCCCATATCGGCGATCTGGCCGCCAACGGGCTGCGGGTTCTCCATCGCGCCGAGCAAACCGCCCAGCGCCGCATAGTTCAGGTCATGGCCGCTGCGGTCAGCATAGGGGCCGTCCGCGCCCCAGCCAGAGATCGCGCAGTAGATCAGGCGCGGGTTGATGGCTTTCAACGCCGGATAATCGCAGCCGAAACGCCGCATCACTTCCGGGCGGAAGCCTTCGACCAGGACATCGGCGCTTTCGACCAGCTTTTTGAGGATGGACGGCCCCTCGGCCTGCTTGAGGTCGAGGATGAGGCTGCGCTTGTTGCGATTCAGCACGCGGAAGTAGACGCTCAGCCCATCGACCAGCGGCGGCATCCAGCGGGCGTAATCCCCGGCGGTAGGGTCTTCGACCTTGACGACATCGGCTCCCAGATCGGCGAGCATCAGCGTCGCCAGGCCGCCGGGCAGCAGCCGCGTCAAATCCAGGACGCGGATCGAATCAAGGGGAAGGGACATGGCCGTTTCCTCTGGGGGACTATTTAACGCGGCGGGATGCGAACCTCGCAGGTGCCCGCATCCAGGGCGCAGCGGCCGACTTCCTCGTCGTTCCAGAGGACGCGGAACTGGGTCTGCCCGCTGCCCGCGCGCCAGAACTGCTCCGATGTACTCAGGTTGGTGACGCGGGCGTTGTACTGGAGGCAGGCATCCGGCTCGAGGAAGCCACCGAACTGCACCGGTTCGAGCGCCCCGCAGCCGTTGCGGAACAGGTTGTCCTGGAACGATGTCCAGCGCACGCCAGAGAAGCTGACATTGACAGGCTGCCCGCTGGTATCCAGCGCTTCGAACTTGAGCGAGGCGAAGGGAATGCTCCCTGAACTGGTATAGCTGACGTAAAAACTGGTGCTGTTATAGTAAAACATCAGCGCTCGCCCATCCGGGTACAGCACGGTCGGCGTGAGATCGACGGCGGCTTCGGGGGTTGGCTCGGCGGTGAGTTCAGCCGTGGGTTCGGTCGTCGCTGTGGCCGAGGCTTCCTCGGTGGGGGCGATAGTGTCGGTCGGGGCTGTGGTCGCGCTGGGTTCGGCAGTCGGCTCATCAGTGACGAGCAGAGCGGCTTCGGTGGGTGTGGCAGTCGTCGATGGAGTTCCGCCCTGGGAAGCCAGCAGCGCCAGCGCCGCGATGATGACCGCTACGGCCGCGATGATGCCAGCAAGGAGGGGCAGACGGCTTGGCGCTTTGGTTCCTCTCTGTACCGCTTTGATCAGATTGCTGATGTCGCGGTTGAAATCCGGGTCATTGCGGACGACGACGCTGTTACGGAAGGCCAGATCGCGCAGGGTCGGCGGGAGCGACTCGGCTGAAGGCATGGGCGCATTATCCACCAGCACGGGAATGACCAGCACGTCATTGCGCTGGAGGGCAGCTTCGACCTCCATGCGGACGAAATCATCGGGGTCGAGCAGGCGGCGCTTGCCCTGATCGTCGGTTGCCATCAACCAGCGCGGGCCGATGATGACCAGCACGATGTCGGCGGCGGTCAGCGCCGTGTCCAGCACCTTGCGGAAATCCACGCCGGGCGGGATGTCGTCCACGTCCTTGAAGACGTTGCGAGCGCCAAAAGCCTGTACCAGCCGGTCATAAATACGGCCGGTATGCGCCATGCTGTCCATCCGGCGGTAGGAGATGAAGATGCTCGCCATGCGGGTCTATCCTTGCCTGTTGTGAGTCACTGTGACTTTATCAGTGTAACGCGAATCGAGATTCCTGACACGGAAGGTTACACTGTGGTTCAGGGTCCGGCGGCCTCGGTGCTCTGCGGGCCGGGCAGCACCTGGATGAAGATGGTCGTGGGCGGGCTGGCGGTCCCGTCCTGGCGATAGGCCACGGCGCTCAGCGAATGGTTGCCGATGCCCGCGGCTGTCCAGCCCATCGTCACAGTGAAGGTGGGCACAGCGGGCGCGACCTCGGGCTGGCCTTCATCCAACAGGATGTCGTCCACCAGCAGTTCGACGCGGGCGACGCCCTCGCCGCTGTCTTCGGCGATCAGATCGATCCGCAGTTCAGCGCCTTCCAGAATGGTGCTGGCGTTGGGCGGGAACAGGAAGCGGACGCGCGGCGCATCCGGGGTTGGGGGCGGCGTGTTGGTAATGTTCCCCTGGCGCAGATTGCAGCCGGCCAGCAGCAGGGCAGCCAGCACGACCAGCAGGCGGATCAACACTCGACACATGCGGAAAGCGTCCCGGCTTCTTCGATACCCAACCACTGGTTGAAGGTGAACAGCCATTCGCGGCTGGTCTCGTCATCACGGACGCGCACCGACTCGACGTACCAACCGGAGTCCTGGCTGGCGTCCTGGCCGATGCAGCAGCGGGTCAGGTCGCCCAGGTCGGGCACTTCCAGGATGAACTTGTCGATGCTGCCCTGCTCAAAGGCAAAGATGTCCTGCGGGGGGAGGTAGAGCGACTCGGTCTGGCCCTGCGTGCCGAACAACTGCACGAACACGTTCGAGTCAGTTCCGCCGAGGGGTTGGTCGCCTGTCTTGACCCACAGATAGTAGATGTTGGTCTTCATGCGCCGCTCCAGATGATGCTGGTCTACACAGCATTATGCCCGCGGGGGGGGTTCGACGCAAGCGGAGTCGGGGCGAAGAAGTTTGCGGGTGATCGTTTATCGCTGACAGAAAAATCTAAGTATCTATTGGTCGTGTATACTGATTGCGTTGATTTCCCCCCGCCCACGAGATGGCGGCGGGGATGCCCGAAACGTGCTGCTAATGGAGGGAAACATTCCCATGCGCATGATGCCGGCACGGGCGACCCGGCGGGTCGCCTCTACGATGAGTCGCCTTTGATTTGGTTTTTCTCATAACGAACGAGGTAACGCCATGACCGATGCCCTGACTCCCGAACGGATCCGCGCCTTTGTCCTGAGCGCCCACGGCAATCTGGCGAAAGTCCAAGCGATGCTGGCCGAGACGCCCGCCCTCCTCACCGCCGCTCATCAGTGGGGTGAAAACGACTTTGAGGACGGCCTGAGCGCGGCTTCTCATGCGGGCAGCAAACCCATCGCCGAGTTCCTGCTCCAGCAGGGCGCGCCGCTGACGGTCTGCGCAGCCGCCATGCTCGGCCGCATCCATGAGATGACCGCTTTCATCGAGGCAGATCCCAAACAGGCCAACGCCCGCGGCGCTCATGGCATCCCCATTCTGTTCCACGCGGCCATGAGCGGCAGCCGTGAAGTCGTGGATTACCTTTATACCCACGGCTGCACGGAAGGCTACAGCTTTGCGCTGCACGCGGCCATCAATGCGAAGGATGCCGCGATGGTGGGCTGGCTGCTCGACCACGGCGCAAGCGACCTGACAGTTAAGAACTGGGAGGGCAAGAGCCTGCTGCAGAAGGCCCAGGAGAACAACCTGCCGGAGGTTGTCGAACTCCTGCGGTCGCGCGGCGCGGTGGAATAAGCGTCACACATCCTTGACGTAGCATCCGGCCTTGGAGGGATGGTCGATCACCAAGGCGTTCCCCGGAACCTCGCGGATGACCCACAGAACGAACAGGTCGCCGATGGCCGCCGAGATCATGATCGCGCTGAGCATGGTCAGCATCGGGGTGTTGGTAAACAGGCCAGCCATCAGGGGCAGGATGCCAGTCACAACCAGCGGCAGCGCCGCGCCGTACCGGTAGGCCGCTGCACGGATCGGTTTGGTCAGGTGGCAGTACGGGCTGAAGGTCTTACGGTCGATCCCAAAGCGGATGTGCCGCGGCCCCACCCCGCCAGCCGTCATCCAACCGAACCCGTGGACAACCTCATGCGCCATGATGAGCAGGATGAGCCAGATCAGGAACAGCAAGGGGTTGCCCCCATAGGCGCGGGAGAAGAAAGCGTCCAGCCCGCCGATCAGCGCCACATGCGCCAGGATCGGAACAACGGCCAGCAGAATCGCCCCGATGATGACGGCCTTGTTGCGGTAGAGCGACTCGATGGGGACGGAGACATCCCGGTATCCAGGCGGTGGGGTCTGGGTCGGCATTTCCATGATCTGATCCGGCTCCCTCGCACATGCGGTACAATGGGTCAGGATAGTATAGAGATTGTGTACGGCACGGTCAAAAGGGAAGCTTATGAGCGCCTCGCAGGCGGATTACGCCATCACCCGGCTCTATGAAGATGAAAGCCTCCGCGGAGAACTGACCGACGATGAAGCCAACCTGCTGCTCGGCTGGAGCGAGGTTCAGTGCCAGGCGGTCGCCGCTCAGGAACTCCCCAATCCGGCTTTTGAAGCCTGGACCTCAGCCTTCAAGCGCCTGTTGGTCAGTCTGAACCGCTTCATCGGCAAGCGGGAGTCCATGCCGCCCCAGGATCAGCAGGCGGTCCTGGCCGGCATCGGCGCGGTGGCGGAAGCGGCCGGTTATGAAATCTCGCCGCAGCAGCTTGAAGCGTACCTGCGCCATCACGCTGAATGGCCGAACGATCAAGCGCTCAGCGAACTGCTGGGGTTGATGAAACCGCTGCCGGCCAGCATCATGGCGCCCGTTCCGCCCGCGGAGACACCGGTCGTACCGGCTGCCGAACCAATCGTCGAACCGACGGCTGAACCGGCTGCCGAGTCATCCGTCGAATCCATTGTTGAACCGGCTGCCAAACCAATCATCGAATCCGCTGTCGAGTCAACCCGCGAACCGACTGCCGAGATCGGGTCTCAGGAGGAAGCCTCATGAGCGTGTTTCACTTGAACCGCCGCGCCATCCTGCCGATCTTCGCCCTCGCTGTGGTGCTGGCTGCCTGCGACGGCGCAGCTCTGCCGACTTCGGCTCCGCCCACGCTTGAACCGCCGACTATCGCCTTCAACCCGACCGCGACCCCAACACCTATCCCTGCCACCAGCACGCCGCCGCCTGTCGGACGTACCCCGCTGGAACAGGGTTTCGGAGCCGAAAAAGGCTTCTGGCGGGTGCTGTTCACCGCTCCGACTGGCAGCCGCGACGCCTCCACATATGCCGGCGGCATCGATTATCAGCTGGCTGAAGCCATCGCTGGCGTCCAGCGCACCCTGGATATCGCCGCCTTCGAGTTCAACAGCCCGGCGCTGACCCAGGCCGTACTGGATGCCCACGCGCGCGGCGTGACCGTGCGCATGGTAGCCGATGACGAACATGGCGTCCGAGACCAGACCTCGACCATCCCGCAGCTTCAGGCCGCCGGAATCCCGGTGGTCGATGATGCCCGTCCATCGCTGATGCACAACAAGTATATGATCCTGGATGGGACAACCGTCTGGTTCGGTTCGTGGAACTACACCATTAACGACACCTACCGCAATAACAACAATGCCCTGGTCTTCACCTCACAACGGGCGGTGCAGAACTTCCAGAACCAGTTCAACCAGATGTTCGAGCAGCGCCTGTTCAGCGTCAACAAACGCGCCAATACGCCCTTCCCCAGCTTCACCCAGGACGGCATCCCTATCCAGATTCTCTTCGCTCCGAAAGAGCGCTTGGTGGCGGCCATCGCCGTGGCGTTGAGCAGCGCCCAGCGGTCGATCCGCTTCATGACCTTCTCGTTCACCCTGGATGATGTCGCCGGGGTGATGCAGCAGAAGGCCATGCAGGGCGTCGCCATTCAGGGCATCTTCGAGCGGACGGGCAGCGAAACCCGCACCAGCGAACTCACGCCGCTGTTCTGCTCCGGGCTGGATGTGCGCCAGGATGGAAACACGTTTGTGCTGCATCACAAGGTCTTTATCGTGGATGACCGCACCGTCATCGCCGGGTCGTTCAACTTTTCGCAGGGCGCGCGCGATGAAAACGATGAAAACCTGGTCATCATCAGTGACCCTGATCTGGCCTTGCAGTACATTGACGAGTTCAACCGCCGCTGGGCGGAGGCTCGCGTGCCTACCAAGCTGACCTGCCCGTGAGGCCGTATCGCGGCCTGGACGCCTGGTCGAGGCCCTGCGGCGCGTGCAAGCGCGGGGGATGATTCGCGCTCACGTCAGCAGGCGAGTCGAGGATGCCAACACCCGAAAGTTCCACGAAGCGGCCGGTTCCGGCAGATCAACAGCGCCTACGGCCGCGCGCGCACCTATTCTTGATCGATGTTGCCGATGCTGGCTTCTGAGGAGGGTTTCTTCTCACTCGAACAGTGCCCATATTGCAGGCTGCACAGTGATAGCTGCATCGATTTCAAGCAACCCCGCGCTATCCAAGAGTTTGGGTGTGCGCTTCCCAGCCTTGTGATACCCGCCCACCTCATCCATCAACTAGAGCAGTGAGAACATAAGTGCTATACTTGAATTTGCTCGCGGATTCTTCAGGTTTTTGCACCGAGGTAGAGAGAGGACTATGATTGCTTCTGGAATGGTAGTTTCCGAACGATGGAATTGATTTGTGGAAATCTCCGACATCCGCGAACTGCACTATATCACCCACATCCGCAACTTACCATCGATCCTTGAAACTGGAATTCTGTGTCACAAGGAGGCTGCCAAGCGACCGCATCTGTCGGTTGCAGACGAGGAGGTGCAGGCAAGACGGGCAGGTAAAACGATCCCGAACGGTCTGCCGCTCCATCACTATGCCAATCTGTATGTCAATGCGCGTAACCCGATGCTGTTTCGGAACTGCAAGGAATATGGCACAAATCAGTTGTGCGTCATCTGTGTACATCCTGACGTTCTTCACTTGCCTAATGTCGTGATTGCAGACTGCAACGCGGCAGCAGGAATGGCGCGTTTCTATGATTCGCCTGACGGACTCAATAACCTCGATAAGGAATATGTCTTTATCCGATACTGGACTCATCATGATCCCATCGAACAGCGCCGCCGTGGTCAGCTCATCTGCGCGGAGGTGCTTGTACCAAACCGCATTGAACCCCAATATCTTACCGGCTTGAAAGTGGTCAGCGAGGCAGTCAAACAACACCTGATTCAAAGCGGTATTGCGTTACCGATTGAAGTCGCTCCTGATTTCTTTTTTGTGCAAGGAAATTAGTTATGGCTGTCAAAGTCCTAGTCGGCAACCTGTTCGACTCGCAGGTGCAAACTCTGGTGAACACCGTTAACTGCGTTGGGGTGATGGGTAAGGGCATCGCGCTGGAATTCAAGCAGCGCTTCCCGGACATGTATCAGGATTATGTTGAACGCTGCAAGCGCCAAGAGGTCAAACTGGGGAAGCCATACCTCTACCGACAGTTATTTCCTCCCTGGATTCTGAACTTCCCGACCAAAGATCACTGGCGGTCAGTAGCCAACCTCGCCTCGATTGTGCAGGGGTTGGAGTTCTTGCTCCAACACTACCAGGAATGGGGTATCGAGTCGCTGGCTGCTCCACCTCTGGGAGCAGGTCAGGGACAGTTGGAATGGCGGGTTATCGGCCCTACGCTGTACCGCTACCTAAATCAGATGACCATCCCGGTCGAGTTGTATGCGCCCTATGGCACTTCACATGAAGAACTCCAAATCGAGTTTTTGCAGGGAACAGCCCAGCAAACCCTTCCGGGAATGCCTGAGCCGTCACGCATCCGGCCGGCATGGGTGGCGCTGGTGGAGATTCTCCGCCGCCTGGATGTACAGCCCTATCACGCCGCGATTGGGCGGACGATCTTCCAGAAGATCGCTTATGTGGCGACGGAGGAAGGACTGCCAACAGGATTTGCGTTCCACAAAGACAGCTATGGCCCATTCTCAAGAGAACTCAAACCAGCCATCGCCCGATTGATGAACAACGGGCTGATTCAAGAGGTTAAAGCGGGCAGCATGCTCCGAGTAAAAGTTGGGCGCACCTATGCGGACGCCCGCCGGGAATTCGGGGCCGATTTGGAACAGTGGGATGATCTCATCGAAAAAGTCGTCGATCTGTTCTCACGGGTTCGTAATACCGACCATGCCGAACTGATCGCTACCGTGTTGTTCGCCGCCCGCGATCTCCAGCGTGAAAGCAGCACCGCGCCGACTGAACGAGATGTCTTAAACGCAGTGATGGACTGGAAGAAGAAAAGACGCCCACCGCTCGATGAAAAGACTGTTGCTGATACAGTTCGCAATCTGGCGATCCTGAACTGGATTGAGGTGCGGGCAAGCGAGGATCTGCCTGTATCAGAACCGGATTATCTCTATGCCTGATTCCTATCCTGGGCGGTAATCTCCACGAACTCCTGATTGGGATCGTGCGGGAAGCGGCCAGAGCCATCGACCAGCCGGTCGGCGGCCTGCTGGGGGTGGCAGACCTCCACGTAGCGATCTTCGGAAGGCATCCAGTCCTCGACCCAGCGGGCACGGGCAGATTCACCATCGCGGGCGAGGCCGCGCATCAGGCGGATGTCGTAAGGGCAGTCCACCCAGACGCGAAACGTATAGTCCCTGCGCAGTTCGGGCAGCAGGGCGTAGATGCCCTCGATGATGACGAGCGTGCCGGGCACGAGCGTGTGCCATTCCGCCAGCGCATTGGTCGGCCAGTCGTAGCGGGCATAGCGGCCGCTCTCGCCCCGCAGCAGCGGATCGATGACCTGCGCCCGCAGTCGGGCGATGTCGTAGTCCCCGCCGATGGGTTTGGCACGGCCAATCTCTGGCGGGCGCTCCCGCGAGGGCTTGAAGAAATCGTCCAGTTGGACGATCTGCGCGGCAGGATCGGCGGCTTGCAAGGCGCGCGCCAGGGTGCTTTTGCCCGATCCGCCGCGTCCATCGAGCGCCAGCAGCGCGGTCTGCCCAGGCTGGCGGGGCACAGCCGCGAGCAGAGCCGTGAGCGGACGGCGAACGTTCATACGCCCAGGTTGATGACGACCATCTTGAGGGTGGTCATCTCTTCGATGGCGAAACGCGGCCCTTCCCGCCCGACGCCGGATTCCTTGTTGCCGCCGTAGGGCATGTGATCGATCCGCAGCGTAGGCACATCGTTGATGATGACGCCGCCGACATTGAGCCGCTGTACGGCCCGCATGGCCTTGTTGATGTCGCGGGTGTAAACGCCGGCCTGCAAGCCGAAGGTCGAGTCATCGGCCTGGGCCAGGGCATCATCGAAGTCGTCGAAACGAACGAGCATGACGACCGGGCCAAAGGCTTCAGCGCACATCAGCCGCAGCTCCGGGCGGACATTTTCCAGCACCGTCGGCTGGAACAGGCGGCCCTGACGGGTTCCACCCAGCGAGACAGTCGCGCCCTGCTGGACGGCTTCGGCGATCCAGCTTTCGATGCGTTCGGCAGCGCCATCATTGATGAGCGGGCCAACGTCAGTCTGGTCGCTGAGCGGGTCGCCGACGACCAGCTTCTCGACGGCGGCCAGGAACTTCTGGCGGAATTCGTCGTAGCGGCTGCGGTGGATGTAGATGCGCTGGACGCTGTTGCAGGCCTGGCCGCTGTAGGAAAAACCGCCAACGAGATTGCGGGCGACGGCATGATCCACATTGGCGTCTTCGTCGATGATAGTGGCTGCATTGCCGCCCAGTTCCAGCACGACCCGGCGCAGTCCGGCTGTGCGGGTAATCTGGTGGGCGACTGGAACGCTGCCCGTGAATGAAATCATGGCAATGCGCGGATCGGTGGTCAGCCAGGTTCCCACGTCAGCGCCGCCGGTGACGACCTCGAAAGCGCCATCAGGCAGGCCGGCTTCGCGGAGAATCTCGGCCAGCCGCAGGACGGTCATGGGCGTGGCTGGGGCAGGCTTCATGACGACTGGGCAGCCAGCGGCGACCGCCGGGGCGACCTTGTGGGCGGAGAGGTTCAGCGGAAAGTTGAACGGCGTGATGGCGGCGATTACGCCGACCGGAACGCGCACGAAGTAGCCGATCTTACCCACGCCCCCAACCGAGGCATCCAGCGGGACGGTCTCGCCATGCAGGCGGCGGGCTTCATCGGCGGCGAAGTTGAAGGTATCCACTGCGCGCAGCGCCTCGGCGCGGGTGTACTTGAGCGGCTTTCCGTTCTCACGGGCCATGAGCCGCGCCAGATCGTCTACCTGTCCAGCGATGAGCTGAGCAGCTTTGTTCAGAATCGCCCCGCGCTGGTGGGCAGGCATGGCGGCCATGCCTGGCGCGGCCTCGCTTGCCCGGCGGATCGCTTCGCGCACCTGGTCTTCGGTGCATTCCGGCACGCGCCCGACGACGCTGCCATCGTAAGGGCTGATGACTTCCATCCAACGTTCGTTCACGGCCATAACAGTATCCTCGCTTGATCATAAAAGAATCGGGCGCAATCAGCGCCTACGTCCCAGTTGTCCAGAAAGCGCCGCGTCGGAGATAGGCGAGGCAGGCTGAGACCACGCCGTTCGTCCAGCCGAAGCCGTCCTGCGTGCGGTATTCGCCGCCTTCGGCGATGCGACTGGGATCGACCACGTTGTATTTCTCCAGCATCTTGCCCGTGCGAACATAGGCCGCGCGGGCATGATCAACCACCAGCCCGGCGATCCGGGAGGCAACATCGTTATAACCGACCTGTTCGAGCGCCGCAACTGTGATCCACTGGTGGGGCGGCCAGCCATTGGGATAATCCCACTGCTGACCATAGCCGACGCCAGTTTCTTTGTACGTCAGGCTGTTGACGACACCGCCCGGCTGCAAGAAGCGGCGCGTCAGGGTGCGGACAACCTGTTCGATCCGGCGGGCGTCGGCGGGATCGGCAGGATCAAGCAGGCCGCAGAACAGCGGGAAGATACCCGCAATCGAGAGGATGCCTGTCGAACGGAGTTCATCGCCGCCCACCTCGCGGGCCGGCATCCGCTCCGGCGAAAGCGCCGACTCGGGGATCAGGCAGTCGATGAACCAGCCCGCTTCGGCATCCCAGAAGCGATCCAGGATCGACTGGCGGCGGCGGGCAGCCTGCTGGCGATAACGGGCAGCGGCTTCAGCATCGTCGCTGGCTTCAGCGAGGCGGCGCTCGTAGTGGTAGAGCATGGCGTTCAGGTCGATGGGCAGGATTTGCGTGGTGCGGATGCTGTGGAGCGGATAGGCGTCGGGCTGTCCTTCTGCCGTTGCGCCTTCGGCGACAAGCCAGCGGGTGGTGAAATCCCAGCCGGATTCGCAGGCAGCACGGAGATCGCGGAACAAGTTAGCCTGGACGCGGGCGGCTTCATCGGGAGTGTGAGTCCCTCCGGCCAGTTTTTCAAAGGCGGTGATGATGTCTTCGTAGTAGCCTTCCGGGCGTGGCGTGGCGATGTTCGACCAGTAGCGGTTCAGTGAGACACCGTCGACCTGGATGCAGCGACCGGTATGCTGGCCGTTCTGATCCATCCAGAAGCGGTACTCCTGCTCCAGGACTCGGACGTAACGCCGGCGGGACTCGGTTTCATTCCAGATTTCGGGCTGCGCGGCTCTCAGCAGGTCGAGCATGAAGACGAAGTAGGGCGTCTGCGAGCGACCCAGGTAGTATTCTCGGCTGCCGTTGGGGAAATACCCCAGCCGTTCGATCAGCACCGCGCCGTTATCAACCAGGTGCTTGAGCATGGCGGTTCGGCCAGAGACCGCCAGGCCGAGGGCGATGAAGTAGCTGTCCCAGTAGAACATTTCCAGCCAGCGCCCGCCGGGGACGATATAGGGATGCGGCAGGCTGAGGAGCGTGCTGCATTCGGCTTCGTGCGTGATGCGCTCCGGGCGGCGTTCCAGCCACTTCCACATGCGCTCGATGTGGTCTTCCATTGAGCGGTTCGTCTGACCAAGCGAATCCGGTTCCGGGTGGGGCAGATCAAAATGCGCTTCGATGAAGGGACGCAGTTCGGCTTCAAGCTGCCGGGTGAAGGCCACCAGCGCAATCAGCTTGTGGGACTCGCCCTGGTCAGCCGACTGAAGCTCGGCCATCAGGCGATCCAGCCGGGCGGCGAAGGGCGCGGCGATCTGAGCCGCGAAAGCATCCTGCACGGCCTGGGGATCATGCCCGGCGCGCAGGGTGCTGTCCACGAAGGTCTTGGAATCGCGGAACAGCCGCAAAAGCTGCGCCAGCTGGAACAGGTCGCTTGAGGTCAGCAGGTCTTTGACGGTCGTCACCATACGGTCTCCGATTGGGCAGCCGGGCGGTGGACAAATGCGTGCTGATCGGGCCAGGATCGACTATCATAGGCGCTTCGCGGTATGATCCCCGCCACGGGCTTCAGTACGGCATGACACCAGGATTCATCTTACCCATGAAACCATCCTCTGAACAGCGTGTGTGGTTCGTTACCGGCGTTTCGACGGGCTTTGGACGGGCGCTGGCTGAGGCCATCCTCGAACACGGCGACATCCTGGCCGGGACAGTGCGCCAGCCGGACCAGCAGGCGGCGATTACGGCACTGCATCCCGAACGCGCCGTAGGTCTGCTCATGGATGTTACCCAGCCGGAACAGGTGGCGGCGGCTGTCCGAGAGGCGCTTGACCGTTTCGGGCGGATCGATGTGCTGGTGAACAACGCCGGACACGGCATCGTCGGCGCAGTCGAGGAAGTCAGCGACTCGGAAGCGCGGCGCGTCTTCGAGGTGAATGTCTTCGGCGTGCTGCATGTGATCCGGGCGGTGCTGCCGCACATGCGTGCCCGGCGCAGCGGGCTGGTCATCAACCTGAGTTCGCAGGGCGGCGTGGTGGGATTTCTGGGGTCAGGGGTCTACTGCGCCACCAAGCACGCGCTGGAAGCCCTGTCGGAGTCGCTTTCGAAAGAGGCGGCGCATCTGGGCATCCAGGTGATGCTGGTCGAGCCGGGCGTGTTCCGCACCGATTTTGCCGGGCGGTCGCTGCTGCTGGCCGAGCAGCGCCTCGCCGATTATGATCCGACGGTGGGCAAGCGCCGCGACAACCTGCCCAACGTCGATGGGAAACAGCCAGGCGACCCCGCGCGTGGAGCGCGGGCCATCGTCCAGGCGGCCAGCGCCGAGAATCCTCCGCTGCGGCTGGCGCTGGGGCCGGATGCGCTCCAGGTGATGCGCGAGAAGGTGGCCGGGATGCAGCGCGATTGGGACGCCTGGGAGGCGGTCTCGGCGAACACGAATTATCCGCCCGGCGAAGGGTGAGCGGTTGGCAGAGTGGCTCTGGGACGAGATAATCGTCCATCGGCTTGAACCGATTTTATCTTGAGGAAGAAGTGCAGTATGTCCCGTGCATTCATCATCGATACCGATACGGCCTCCGACGATGCCGTGGCGCTGATCATGGCGCTGCGCTGGCCGGATGTGGAGGTGAAAGCCATCACCGTCGTGGATGGCAATGTGCCCGTCGATCAAGGGCTGAAGAATGCCCTCTACACCGTCGAACTGTGCGGCAGCGATGTGCCCGTCTACCGCGGGGCGGATCGTCCGCTCGTGCGGCAGCCGGCTCACGCCGAATGGTTCCACGGGCCGGACGGCTTCGGCGGGCAGAACTATCCGGCGGCCAAACGCAGCGCGGAATCCCAGCACGCGGTCGATGCCCTGATCGAACACATCAAGGCCAACCCCGGCGCGGTGCTGGTGACGCTGGGGCCGCTGACCAATGTGGCGCTGGCCGTCAGCAAAGCGCCGGAAATCGCTGGCATGGTGAGCCGCTGCGTGGTGATGGGCGGCGCGGCCTGCGTGGTCGGCAACGTCACTCCGGCGGCGGAATACAACATCTGGGTCGATCCTGAAGCGGCGCGGATCGTGTTCCATTCCGGTTTGCCGGTCGAGATGGTCGGCTGGGAACACTGCCGGGGCGAAGCGGTGCTGACCGATGCCGAGATCGCCAAAGTCCGCGCCTTTGATACGCCGCTGGCGCACTTCACGCTGGACTGCAACCAGACGGCCATCCAAGCCTACCATACCCAGACCCATGAGGTCGGCCTGTCGCTGCCTGATCCGGTCACGATGGCCATCTCGCTCGATCCGGGGACGGTGGTCAAGCGCATGAGCGCCCACTATGTCGAGATCGAAACCCAGAGCGAACTGACGCGCGGCATGACCGTGGTCGATCAACTGGGCGTGGCACACGACGAGCGCAACCGCGACGTGTGGAGTCATCTGCTCCAGCGGCAGCCCAATGCCCAGGTGTGCTGGGAAGTGGACTACCCGCGCTGGAAGGAAATCCTGTACTCGGTACTGCGTTGAAGGAACTCTGTTGCGCGGCGGGCAGCAGAATGCCAGAATCGCCGAAAAAGCAGGAAGCAGCACCATCATGAGCCTGCCCGTCGATTTCGTCTTCAGCCAGACCAGCCTCCAGGATTATGCCGACTGTGCCCGGCGCTTCGAGCTGCGCTGCGTTCAGCGGGTGCGCTGGCCGGCGCTCCAGGCCGAACCCGCGCTGGAATATGAGCGCCACCTGCGCCAGGGCGAGCGTTTCCACCATCTGGTTCACCAGCACCAACTCGGCATCCCGGCGGAGAAACTGGGCGCCAGCATCGATGATCCGGTGCTGACGGACTGGTGGCAGGCGTATCTGGCCTGGCCGCTGGAGGACCTGCCCGCGCAGCGCTGGCCGGAAATCAGCCTGTCGGCTCCGCTGGGCCAGTTCCGACTGCTGGCGAAGTTCGACCTGCTGGCCGTCGAGCCGGGCGGCCGGGCGGTCATCATCGACTGGAAGACCAGCCCACATCCACCCCCGCGCGAGTGGCTGGCAAAACGGCTGCAAACGCGGGTCTATCCGCTGGTGCTGGCGCTGGCCGGCGAGGAACTCACTGGCGGGCCGCCGATCCTCCCTGATCAGATCGAGATGATCTACTGGTATCCCAGCGGACAACCGGCGCGGTTCCCCTACACTACGGCGCAGTTCGAGCGCGATCAGGCGGCACTGCTCCAGACCGTCGAGGACATTGCCCAGCGGACAGACTTCCCGCTCACGCCCGAACTGAAGGCCTGCGCCTTCTGCGCCTATCGCTCGCTGTGCGACCGGGGCGAGCGGGCCGCATCGCTGGACGCGCTGCTGGATGTCGAGGACGGTTCTACAGACACGCCGCCGCAGATCGATCTCGACCAGATCGCCGAGATCGAGTTTTAGGATGGGCCTGCCGTTGAAAGCCTGGCGCGACCCCCAACCCGTCGAAGTCCCCGACGATCTGCGGGCCGCTGTGGGCGGGCATCCGCTGGTGGCGGCGCAGCTGGCGCGGCGCGGAATCACCACGCCAGAGGCCGCCCGCCGCTTCCTTGACCCCCTGTACTATGCGCCCGCGTCTCCGGCGGAGCTGCCCGATATGGAGCAGGCGGTCGAGCGCATCCGGCGGGCGCTCCAGCATCAGGAAACGATCCTCATCTGGGGGGATTTCGATGTAGATGGGCAGACGGCCACAGCGCTGCTAGTCTCAGCGCTTCAGGGACGGGGAGCGCGCCTCCGCCACCACATCCCCAACCGCTTCGACGAAGGCCACGGCATTCATCTGCAAACGCTGCGCGGCCTGCTGGAGGGCATCGATGTGCTGCTGACCTGCGATACCGGCGTGGCGGCGCACCAGTCCATCGACTATGCCCGGAGCCGGGGGGTGGATGTCGTCGTGACCGATCACCACGCCCTGCCGGAGACGCTCCCTTCCGCGCAGGCGGTGGTCAACCCGATGCGGCTGCCGGAGCATCACCCGCTGCGGGAGCTTTCTGGAGTAGGAACGGCCTACAAGCTGGTCGAGGCGCTCTTCGGCGCGGCGACCGTGGAGCCGCTGCTCGATCTGGTGGCGCTGGGGCTGGTGGCCGATGTGATGGTGCTGGTGGACGACACGCGCTATCTGCTCCAGTGCGGGCTGGAGACGCTCCGGCGGGCGGAACGGCTGGGGCTGGCGCTGATGATGGAGCGGGTAGAGATCAACCCCCTGGAAGTCAACGAAGGACATCTGGGCTTCGCGCTGGCTCCCCGGCTGAACGCGCTGGGACGGCTGGCCGATGCCGCCCCCGCGGTCGAACTGCTGACCACAGCAGATCGATCTCGCGCGGCGCTGCTGGTCAACCAGCTTGAGGGGTATAACGCCGAGCGCAAACTGCTCAGCAATCAGGTCTACGAAGGCGTGCAGTCCCAGCTTGAGCGTGACCCGGCGCTGCTGGAGTACGCAGCGCTGGTGATAGCCCATCCGGGCTGGCACACCGGGGTAATCGGGGTGGTGGCCGGGCGGCTGGCCGAACAGTACCGCCGCCCGGTGGTGCTGCTGTCGATTCACGGCGAAGCGGCGCAGGGGTCGGCCCGGTCGGTGCGCGGCTGCGACATCACCCAGGTGCTGAAGCGGCTCTCTGGCCTGCTGACGCGCTTCGGAGGGCATACGATGGCGGCGGGCTTGAGTCTCCCTGCCGAAAACATCCCGCAGTTCCGGCGGCAGCTTTCGCGGCTGGTGCGCGAGCAGTTGGGCGCGCAGGCCGCGGCAGACTCGACGCTGGCGGTGGACGCGCTGGTGAGTCTGCCGGAGGTCACGCTGGAACTGGCCGAGCAGATTAACCGTCTGGCTCCGTTCGGGAACGGCAGCCCGCCGCCGGTCCTGGTGGCCGAGCGAGTCCGGGTTGCCCGGCAGCGGACGCTGGGGCGGCGGGCGGAACATCTGGAACTGGCGGTGGAAGATGAGGCTGGGACGCGGCGGCGGGTGCTGTGGTGGAATTATGCCGGGCAGGAACCGCCCGCCGGGTTGTTCGACCTGGCCTACACGCTGCGGCTGAGCCGCTACCGGGCAAAGGCAGACGCGCAGATCGAGTGGCTGGATGCGCGGGCGCTGGAAGACGAAGCGGTCGATCTGGGCGCGGGGGCAGCAGGCTACACGGTCATCGACTATCGCAGCCATCCCGACCCAGAAAGCCAGCTTAAGCAGGTTCTGGCCGAGCATCCCGGCGCGTTTCTGTGGCGCGAGGGCGCGGGCGGACTCAGCCGCAGGGAACTGCAACCCGCCCGAGCGCTGATCGTCTGGGAGCCGCCGCCCGGCCCGGACGAGTGGGCCGCGGCGCTGGAGGCCGTTCAGCCGGAGACGGTCATCGTATTCGGGATCGATCCCGCTTGGGATACGCTGAATGCGTTCCTGACGCGGCTGGCCGGGCTGGTCAAGTATGCCCTCAACCGGCTGGATGGGCGGGTCGATCTGGGGCGACTGGCGGCCTCAATGAACCACCGGGACAGCACGGCGCGGGCCGGGTTGGACTGGCTGGCCGCCGATGGGCAGATTCGATTGGAGGTTGGTGAGGACACCAGCCAGTACCGGGTTAGCGCGGTCGGTCAGGCTGACCCCGCCCGTCGTGAGGTAATTCAGCGGCGGTTGGAAGGCCTGCTGGCCGAGACGCGGGCTTACCGGGCGTTCTGGTTGGGCACAGTCCGCGGCGGATAGAAACAGGGCGGGCGTAACTTCGGCTTACCGGCCTGCCTGCATTTCTGCCGCTGATAATCGTCTCTGCCTAGAGCAGATCGTCCAGCGAGGTTTCGACGTTATTGATGGCCGGGTGAACCTCCCGCACCAGCACGACGAATCCGTTGGTCGTGCCGCTGCTTCCACCGCCCCCCGCTGCCGTGATCTTCCAGCCCGCGTCCAGCAGGCCGGCCAGTTCGGCTTCACACTCGGCCTTGCGGTTGGCGCTCACAAATACCAACTGGACTTCATGAACCGCTTTTGGCGCATCGGGTATATCGCTCATCGTCACCCTCCTGTTTGCTTCCAAGTTCTTCGTCCTGGGGAGAGAGATTCAGGGTGAGGGCCGCAGCGCTGCCGCGATCTGTCGCAGGAAAGCCGCGTCTGGCGGGACGCTGGCCGCGTTAGTCAGTGTATCGATCAGCAGCGTCCCCACAGGATTATCGGTGCAGTAGAGCTGGCCCCCGCTCTCCGGCAGCACCTCGACCAGATAGGCATAGACCTGCGCGGTCGTCTGGCTGAACTGCTCGGCGGAGACTTCCGTCCAATCCGCTTCCCGAATGAAGGTCTCCATGACCTGATTGGCGCAGTTGGCGGTGTCGTAGCTGCCCACGATACCTGTGCCGGCCTGCTTCAGAATCATCGGGATCAAATTGGCATCTGGGGTCAGCCCGTCAGCCGATTCGAGTACCGACTCGGTGAATTCCAACCGGGGTTCACTGCTGCACAACGCATCCTGCCCGGTCAGCGGTTGGGCCGCTTGCAGCGCCGCCAGCGTCTCGTCGGCGATCTCGTCCAGCGTCAGCCCCGACCAATCCACCGCATTGACATAGGCCGCGGTCAAGTCCAGCGGGCAGACGGAATAGTCAAACCCGATGGACTCCTCCAGCCGCCTGTAGGTGCGGATCAGCGCCTCTGGTTCCGGCAGCGGTTCCAACTGGTCGATCCCGGCGCGGATCACCGCCGCGCCGATGCCGTAACAGTTGGCCTCCGCGCCCACCAGCCCGTTGTAGAGCGTCCCGGCCAGCCCAGCGTAAGTCAGCGCGTCGATGCCCGCCGATTGATCCCAGTACCAGGCGCTCAGGTAGTCCTGGGTCAGATCCAGCGCGCAGCTTTCCACCGTGGTCTGCGCCCGCAGCGGCATCGCCCCTACCAGCCCGATCACCAGGATGATCCACACCAGCCGTTTCCGCATGTCGCCCCGCCCAAGAAAAACGCGATAGCCTCACTTCCTATGCTATCGCGTTTGCGATCTGCGCGGTAGATACCGGCCTATCCGCCGCGCCCTTAACCGGTGCGGGTCACGGTCAGGTCGGTGGTGGCGCTGCACGCCACGCCGTCAAACACAGCATTGCCGATCATCTGTCCGACCATGCTGGTGGATGACACCGCCGTGAGGTAAAGCTGGGTATTGCGGCCATCGCCGAACGACCACGTACCCGCATAGCGGTTCCTGCCGTTGGACTGGTACAGCACCCCATCGAAGTAGAAGGATGTGGCGTTCACGACCGAGAGCCGAGCCTGTCCTACGTAATCGGACTCGCTCCAATCCTCCCAGACCTCGTTCGTGTTCAGGACGAAATTGGGCGTCCCCTCGCAGGAGGCATTGCTCTGCCGCGAGAAGCTGATCGTCCAGGTTCCGCTCTGCAGCACGATGGTTCCCGCCGTGGTTCCAGCAGACTCCGCAGGTGGGGCGCTCTCGCCGCTGGTTGCTGGCACGGCCGTCGGCTGCACGAGGATCGGGATGATGGGCGGTGCGTCGGCCTCGGCCACGGCCTCGCAGTCACCACGCTCCCTCAGGTCATCCCCGGCTGCGACCCAGGCTTCCTGGATGGCTTTCTTGGGCGCAGCTTCCTTCGGGTCGATCTGATACCAGACCGACTCATCCTTTGCCACAAAGCGTCCCAAGACCTGGAACGATTTGCCCGTCGGCAGGAATGCGACAGGGGTGCGGTTCTCGCCAGGGCCAACCCGCACCGAGACGGTCTTGGCCTTCGTCGTGCTGACGAAGCACGAGCCGTCCTGAAGCTTCAGCGACGCCGCGCTCACCGGCACGATTGCCAGCAGCAGTGCGGCCAGTACAGCCAACCATAAAAGCTTGCGGGAAGTTGTCATAAAAACCTCTTCTTCCGATCTCTACCCAGGAGATGACGGGCTAAGAAACGTATATGCGATCTCATTCCATTATAGCCAGTCACGCTGCGAGATTCGTATCTATTTGCATTAATAACTTGAAATTCAGAAATCAAAACAGGCTCGCACAGTTTCCATGAGAGCCTGTTACAGAGCCTGTCTGCGTGCCTGTGCTAGAGCGCCTGCCGCAGCGCATCCTCGAAGATCGTCAGCGCCTCGTCGATCTGCGCCTCGTTGACCACCAGCGGCGGAATCCAGCGGATGACGTTCTCGTAGCTGCCGCACGTCAGCAGCAGCAGGCGGCGATCCAGGCAGGCTTTCTGCACCGCTTTGGTGATGTCCTTGTCCGGCTTGCCTTTGCTGGTGAACTCCGTGCCGACCATCAGGCCGCGCCCGCGCACATCGCCGATGACCGGATAGCGCCCTTGCAGTTCCATCAGCCCGTCCATCAAGCGCTCGCCCATCCGCGCGGCATTCTCCGGCAGCTTCTCATCGCGGATCGTCTCGACCGTAGCAGTCGCCGTGGCCGTCGAGAGGGCGTTGCCGCCGTAGGTTCCGCCGTGTGTGCCGGGCGGCCATTTGCTCATCAGCTCGCGTGAGGCGGCGATGCCGGAGATCGGTATCCCGCTGCCCAGCCCTTTCGCCATCACGATGATGTCCGGCGTCAGGTCGGCGTGCTGGAATCCCCACATCTTCCCGGTGCGCCCGAAGCCCGTCTGGACTTCATCCGCCACAAACAGGATGCCGTAATGTGTGCAGAGTTCCCGCAGTGCCTCCAGAAATCGCGCCGGCGCGGGCACATAGCCGCCCTCGCCAAGCTGAGGCTCGATGATAACGGCAGCGGTCTCCTCTGGCGCGGTCTGCGTCTTGAAGATCAGGTCGAGTTCGCGCAGGCAGAAATCGATCGTCTCGGCTTCGCTCCAGCCGTAGTGATAAGCATATGGGAAGGGCGCAACAAATACCCCCGCCGGCAGCGGTTGGTAGCGCGAACGGTAGGAAGTCTTCGAGTTGGTCATCGCCATCGCCTGGGCGGTGCGTCCATGAAAGCTGCCCTGGAAAGTGATGATGTTGGTGCGCTGCGTCGCCATCCGCGCCAGCTTGACCGCGCCCTCGGTGGCTTCCGCCCCGCTGTTGGAGAAGAAAAAGCAGTCGATCCCTTCCGGCATGACCGTGATCAGCGTCTCCGCCAGTTTGATGGCCGGTTTGTTCAGGATGACGTTGATCTGCCCGTGGATCAGTTTGGCGGCCTGCTCCTGAATGGCCTTGACGACGCGCGGATGACAGTGCCCGGTGTTGGTGACACCGATCCCGCTGGTGAAGTCGATCCAGCGCGTGCCGTCCGTTTCATACAGGTAGATGCCTTCGCCGCGCTCGACCTCCAGCGTGGTCAGGTGCGCCCAGACGGGGGACAGATGGTCGAGGGATGTGTGCGTGTTGGTGGACATAATGGTATCCTGAATACTGCAAAAACCTTTATACCCATTATACCGTCTGGCCGAGTCTTCTCGAAACCGATTACCGCTCTTGTGACACAGGAGAATGCCGCGTTTTGCCCGCCTTATTGGGGGGCACGGGGCGCGCGTAAGTTGCTAGAATGGATAAGATTAGGGTCTTGTCATGAGAGAAGGAAAAGATCATGGTTGCGAGTGTTCAACCCACCGAAGAACACGTTTTACGCCAGCGCGAATGGACGCGCGAGGAGCTTGAACGCTGCGGCTTCAACTACTATGCCCCCAAGAAGCGCGTCGTCATGGCCCGCATCCTCAAACAGGACACCAGCATTGAATCCACGCTGGAAATTCTCATGGCCGAGACGGGCGATATTGTCTGTTACGACTCCGGCGATGAACTCCATGAGACTCTGGACGAATACTACCACTGGCCTGTCAAGCGCGACCTATTCCGCCGCACCTATAAACGCTGGGATGAACTCGGCTGGAAGCCCAGCCCCACCCAGGCGCATCTGATCGGGTTCGGCTGCCTGCCGTTCTTCAAATGGCGCGGCATCTGGGCGCTCAAGCTGCCCATCGCCATCTACGTACAGTCGTTGGAAAGCCCTGAACCCGTCGTTGTTCCTTCTGGGCGCTGGCTGTGTATCGGGATCGAAGGCGAACCCTACAACATGAACGACGAACAATTCCAGGCGCGTTACGTCCCTGCCGAGCCGCCCTCAGAGTGAGCGGCGGGCATCCGCCAGCAGCAGGTCGATGACGCGCATATTGGCGATGCCATCGTGCGCTGGGAAGCGCGGCGGGCGTCCGTTCAGCAGCGCGTCGGCGAAGTCCTCGGCCATCAGTGTGTAGTGATTCACCGCTGGCAGCGTGATCTCCTGGTAGCGCTCCCCCCGCCACCAGCGGATGACCGGCTCCTCGTTCGGCTCCACCGTGAAGCCCTTCTCCACCAGGATGCGCCCCTCGGTCCCGCGCAGTTCATAAGTGTGAGTCTTGATCTGCCGGAAGCCGCAGTCGAAGTGCCCCAACACGCCGGACGGGAACTGGAGCAGCCCAACCAGCCGCTCATCCACGCCGGAACCATTCACCCACGAGGCCAGCGCCTTCGCTGCCACTGGCTCCTCGCCGGTCATCAGCCGCATCACATTGATGCAGTAGCAGCCCACATCCATCAGCGACCCGCCAGCCAGCCCGGTCTGCATTCGAATGTCATCCTCGGAGCGGATCGGGAAGGTGAAGGTGGCGTTGATGGTGTTGAACGTCCCTAACGCCCCGTCCCGCACCATTTCCTTGATCTTGACCGCCTGCGGATGGAAGCGGTACATGAAGCCTTCCGCCAGCAGCACCCCGCGTGAAGCGAAGGCGTCCACCATGTGCCGGGCTTCGGCGGCATCACGCGCCAGCGGTTTTTCGCACAGGACGGGCTTCCCCGCTTCCGCGCAGCGGATGCTCCACACGGCATGTTCGCTGTTGGGCAGCGGATTGTAGATCGCGTCGATGTTCGGGGCATCGAGCAGTTCTTCGTAGCTGCCGTAGGCAGTGGGGATGTCCAGCTCGGCGGCGAAAGCCCGCGCTCGTTCCAGGCTGCGGCTGGCGACCGCGGCCACCACGCTGTTGCGTGCCAGTTTGAACGCCGGAATCACCCGGCGGCGGCCAATATTCGCGGTGCTCAGAATTCCCCAACGGATTTTGTCGGTCATAGCAGTCAACATCCTTCTATGGCGCGGAACTCGGCCTGATTATAGCTTTACAGTCGCCGCGCCGCCGGAATCTTATCCAGGCCAGCAGGTGACAACCCGCCAGTCAGCCTGTACCATACTGCACTGCGCGGCAGCATCCCAGGTGGGCGAATAAGTTGAACATGCAGGCAAACATCCCGGTTCACGATCAGCGCAGCGGTCAGTCACGAGATTATTCCGCCATCCTCCACCTGCCGCGCAGCCGGGCGCAGCGCGCCGCGCTGGTCATCCTGGTCTATTTCATCCTGCTCGCCCTGAGTTACTCCGCCTCCACGCCCATCTTCGAAGCGCCCGATGAAGCCGCCCACTTCCTTTATGCCCACAACATCGTCCAGGAGGGGGCGCTCCCGCTGATGACCAACCGCGCTGAGGTGCTGGCAAGCCTCTCGTGGCAGCGCCACCAGCCGCCGCTGCTCTACCTGACCGGGGCACTGCTCATCGCCGGCATCGACCGGAGCGACCTACAGGACTATCTGCGCGTCAACCCGCTGGCCGTGCAAGGCAATGTCAGCCTCAACAACCTCAATACCCAGCTTCACAGTTATGCCCCAACCACCGGCAATACCCTGACCGCCGTGCGGATTCTGCGGCTGTTGGGTCTGCTGCTGGCCTCCAGCACGATCTGGTTCATCTACAAGACCGGCTATCTGGTCAGCGGACAGCCGCTCGTCGGACTGCTGGCGATGCTGCTGGTGGCTTCGATGCCCACCTTCCTCTTCATCGCGGGCAGCATCAACAACGACAACCTCGTCACTTTCCTGCATACCGTCGGCGTCTACTGGCTGCTGGATCGCTGGAAAGCGCGGCGCATTGGTTGGCCTCACGCCGCCCTGATTGGCCTGATCGCGGGCGGGCTGGCAATAGCCAAGTTCCAGGGACTGCCCTTCATCGGGCTGGCCGGAGCCGTGCTGCTCTATGGGGGAACGCTGCGCCGCTGGAGGTGGCGGCAGGCTGCGCTGGGCATCGGCGGGCTGACGCTGGGGGTGATCGTCCTGGCCGGTTGGTGGTATCTTCGCAATCACGTTCTCTATGGCGACCCGCTCGGCGCAGCCGCGACCCGCTCGATCTGGGGGCGCGGCGCGGTCACGACGGACCTTTCCGCCCGATTGATCGAAATGCGCGGCGTCTGGGAGTCGATGTGGTTCATGCTCGGCTATCTCAACATCCGCGGCCCAGCCTGGTTTTATCCCTATGTCGCCCTATTGAGCGCCGCCGGCCTGCTGGCGGGGTTTTGGGGAGTCTGGCGGCATCCAGAGCGGCGCTTCACCGGGCTGCTCCTGGCGGCCATCATCGTGATGCTCTGGGTGACGCTTTACGTCGCCACCGGGCAGATCAACACCTCACAGGGACGTTTCCTGTTCGGCAGCCTGGTGGCTTTCGCGCCATTGGTGACGACCGGTCTGTTTCATCTCCTCGGCAGACAGGCAGTTGTGACCCTTTTCCCCCTGATCGCGGTGGCCCTGCTCACTCCGGCGCTCTGGCTGAACGGCTCCTATCGCCCGCTGGAGATCGTCACTGATCTCCCCGCCGCTCTGACGCCTATCGACCGCCAGTCCGAGGGACTTAAACTGGTTGGCTACCGGCTGGAGACGCCTGTCCTGCCCCCGGATGGCATCGTCCGCCTCGATGTCTACCTGCAAGGCCGCCACCCCGCAGACCCGGCAATGATCATCGCCGCCCTCGATCCACTGACTGGCGAGCCGGCCGGCGTGGTCGATTTCTATCCGGGCATGGCCGCGCTCAGCACCCTCGACTCGTCCGCCATCTACCGCCTGCGGGCGGTGCTGCCGCTCCGCGCGGAGGGCGGCCCGCCCCACCAAATCGACCTGCTGATCCGCTGGCGGCTGGTCGATCCCAGCGATCCCGCCCAGGGGCGAGTCTTCAATTGGGACGATGGCAAGGATAGCCTGCTCATCGCTGGCCCGCTGATCCAGGCCCCCGACTACAGCCCGCCCGCGCCGCAGACCAGCACCCAGGTGCGCTTCGGCGATGCCGTCGAATTGACCGGCTACACCCTACCAGCCGTCGAGGTCGCGCCGGGGCAGACGCTGCCTGTCACCCTCTTCTGGCGGGCGCTGAGCAGCCAGACCGACGATCTACGCCTCGCCTTCGGTCTGCTCAGCAGCAGTGACCAGATTCTCGTGCAAGCCGACGGTATCCCGCCAGGACTGCCTTCAACGGTCTGGCTGCCCGGCCTGAGCTTCCCCGATCCGCGCCCGCTGGCGATCCCGCCCGACGCACCCCCGGGTGAGTACCGCCTCTACCTGGCCTGGTATCGCAGCGCCGATAACGCGCGGCTGCCCCTCAGTGACAGCAGCACGCTCTACCTCGGCCTGCCCACGGTGCGGGTGAGGTAGGAGAGCTGGGTTCTCCAATCCGTTCTCCGATCCCCAAACCCTGTTCCAACCTTCTCGCCCTCGCCTCGCGCTTCCCCATATTGTGCAAACATTCTTAGGACATCAAATGGTTTTCCAAAATGCCACCCTTTCCGCCCCATTTTATGCTATTGCAGGAATATGGGCGGGCGACACCCTCTCGCAGCGGCACGCCGCATTCGAGAGAGGGAACCAGGGGGCGAAGGCTGTATCTCTTACAGTACAGCAGCTGCATAGTGTTGCGGCCTGGCTGTAAGCTGTTAACTTATTCCACTCGTCCGCCGCTTGGTGTAGAATAGGCGCGGCATCTCAATGGAGACCGCGTGTATGCGACAGTCTGTTCGGTCAGAAGCCGATGTCCGCCGCTTCCTGCGGAGATCTGCCCTTGCCCTGGTGGGGCTGGCTGCCCTGAGCCTCCTGGCCGCGGCCGTCCTCGGCACAGGGGATTCCCTCGGCACAATCATCGGCATCTTCAGCACCCGCTTCCTGGGCATCTTCATCGAAGCCGTTCCCTTCCTTCTGATGGGAACCTTCGTCTCCGGCTTGATCGACGCCTTCCTCACTCCCGATGACATCGCCTACTTCGTCCCCCGCAATCCGATCCTGGCGACCATCGCCGGAGCTTTTCTCGGCTTCGCCTTCCCGGTTTGCGAGTGCGGGGTCGTTCCGGTCGTGCGGCGCCTCTTCATGAAAGGGCTGCCCATGTCCGTCGGTGTCGCTTTCCTGCTGGCCGCTCCCGTCATCAACCCGATAGTGCTGGTCAGCACCTCGGTCGCCTTCGGCTTCGGGCCAGTCCTGATCGGCCGCGTGGTGCTGACCGTGCTGGTCGCGGTCGGCGTGGGGCTGGTTTTCGCCCTGGGAGCGCGTCCCCAGGAAGTCCTGCGCCCGCGTTCGCTCATGCCGGTCATGGGCGGCTCGGACGACTTCATCCCCCTCTATCCCGCCCGGCCATCCCTCGGCGCGGGGCTGCGAGCCGCCCTGCATTCCGCCAACCATGAGTTCTTCGACATGGGTAAGTACCTCATCGTCGGCACGGTGCTCGCCTCAGGAATGCAAACCCTGGTCTCCCAGGAAGTCCTGATCGCTCTTGGTAAAGGGCCGTTCGTCTCTGTGCTGGTGATGCAGGCTCTCGCCTTCGTGCTGAGCGTCTGCTCGACCGTCGATGCCTTCCTGGCGCTGGCCTTCGTCGGCACGTTCACCACCGGCTCGATCATCACCTTCCTCACCTTCGGCCCGATGGTGGACATCAAGAGCATGTTGATGTTCCTGGGCGTCTTCCGCCAGCGCACCGTCCTCTACCTGATCGTCCTGCCCCTGCTGATGACACTGCTGGCCGGCGTCTGGCTCAATCTGAATGTGGTATTTTAGGGATCGATATGAGTGTTCTTCAGCCAGCCGACCGCCATCATCACCACCACGACCACCGCTGGGAACAAGCGCGGACGTGGATTAAAGCCGCGTTGTTGTTCGGGCTGTCGCTCTACTTCCTCTACAACATCCTCAGCGGCAGCCTGACCAACTACATCAACGAACGCTTCGCTTGGCTCTCCTGGGTCGCCGTGCTGCTCTTCGGCATCCTCGGCGCATCTGCCCTCTGGGACGCGCTGCGCGGTAGTCACCACCCCCACCACGACCATGACCACAGCCAAGCCATCTCCTGGCCCGTGCTGGGGATTATCGCCGTCCCGCTGGTCTTGGGCACGCTGGTTCCCTCGCGCCCGCTGGGATCCGCCGCCGTCGACGGCAACATCAGCCTGACGGCCGCCTCGGTGACAACCGCCGTCACCTTCACCACCGATCCGCTCAAGTGGAACGTCCTCGACTGGCTGCGGACTTTCAACGCCACCGATGACCTCTCCACAATGAACGGGCGCGAGGCCAAGGTCGTCGGTTTCGTCTACACCGAGCCAACCTTCCCCGACAACACAATCATGGTCGCTCGCTTTACCGTAAGCTGCTGCGTGGCCGACGCCTCAGCCGTCGGCATCCCGGTCTACTGGGAAGGAGCCGCCGACCTCCAGGCCGATACCTGGATTCAGGTCGAAGGAACCTTTGAGGTCGGCCAGTTCCGCGATGACACCGTGCCGATCCTCAAGGCCAACCGCCTCCAGGTTGTCGAGCAGCCCGAACATCCCTATCTCTACCCCTAGAGGACGCGCTCATGCTCCAGTTCGCCTGCCACACCTGGGCTTTCACCGATCTGACGCTGCCGGAGGCGCTGGGCACGATTGCTCGCATGGGTTTTCGCTATGTCGATATCGGCAGCGGCTCGCATGTCAATACCCAGCGTGCCGCCGAAAATCCTCGGCAGACCGCCGCTGAAATCCGCGCCGAACTCGAACTCTTCAACCTCAAGCTCAGCGACCTGTATCTGATGCTGCCGCGTATCTCACTGGCCGACCAAGCTAAGCGCCAGAAAGAGATTGACCTCTTCAAGGCACTCATTCCTTTCGCCGTCGCCCTGGAAACGCCGGGGATCACCCTCTCGCCAGGACTGGCCCATCCCGCCGAGGATGCCGAAGCCCAGGATCGCACCGTCGCCGCTCTGCGTGAGATGCTCCAGGCCGCCAAGGATGCCCGGCTGCGCCTCAGCATCGAGCCGCACCTGGACTCAATGGCCCAGACGCCAGAGCAGGCCCTCAAACTGCTCAAGGAGGTCCCCGGCCTCACCCTGACTCTGGATTGGGCGCACATGGTCTGCCAGGATATCTTTCACGATGAAATCGCCAAACTGTTGTCCCAGTCCCGCCATGTCCAGATCAGGCAGGCCGCCCGCGAGCAGCTTCAGACGCCCTTCGACCGCGGACGGATCGATATCCCCCGCTTCATTCAGTCGCTCAAGACGGCCAATTACGGCGGCGTGGTCTGTGTCGAGTACATGAATACCCCCGGCTGGCACGGCATGATCGCTGTCAACCCCGTGCAGGAGAGCGCCCGCCTGCGGGATGCCCTCCGCCAGGCGCGGGATCAACAAGGTGGATGACTTCGATGTCTCGTCAACGATGGATTTGGATCGGTTTGAGCCTGGCGCTGGCGCTGGTCATCGTCATCGCCGTGACGCTGGCGCTCACCCCCCAGGAGACCAACCCGGCTTTTGCCGTCGCCGTGGACTTCATGAACGCCGCCGGCAAAGGCGACGATCTGGCGGCGCTGCCCCTCCTCAGTAATGAACTTCAGGCCTGGGTACAGTCCAACTGCCCCAATGCGCGCGTCTCGGCCTGCATCCAGTCCTACACTCCGCCAGAGTGGGGCGGGCTGATGAGCGCCGTGTTCCGCCGCGCCGCTCCCGATGGAGCCGCCTGGAACGTCGATCTGATCGCCACTTACGAGAAGGATCGCGGTTTCAGTGGGGTGTGCAGCGCCTTCCGCGTCGAAGCGGATGCCAGTGGACGCTGGCGGATTCAACGCTGGGCCGGTTTCATCTGGTGCGGCGATCCCGCCTCGCGCAATATGCTGTCCAATCCCAATGCCCCCAACCACGCCCCATGAACCCACTGCGAACTCCGCCGCTTATTCCCCATCTCGACGCCGTGTCGGGGAATGACGATCAAACCTCTAAGCGGCTTACCTATGCGCTTCTCGTCCTGCTCTGGGGTCTGCTGGCGGCCTGTGTCCCCGCTACCGTCCCCGCCAACCTGGATGATACGCCGGGACCGCCCGTCATCATCGCCGGCGGCTGGTATCGCGGCCTGGTCTTCAGCGCCCGCTATCCCGACGGCTGGCGTATCGTGACTGGCGAAGCCCAGCGCCCACAGTCGGTCATCTTCGTCGCCCCGGATGAGGTCAGCACCATCACCCTTCAGCTTGGCGATGCACCGATCACCGGCGATACCGTCCGGTTGGCCCAGCAGATCAGGCTTTCGGAGGATGTGACCGTCTCTGCTGCCTTAGCCTCGCCGGATGTTTCCTGGGAAGCCCTACGCCCAATCTACGAAAACACAATCGCCTCGATCAGGCTGACCGAGGCGACGAATTCCGATGGATGACATTGGGATGTGTCCGGATCAGACCCGCACGATGCCGATCTTGAACTTGCCAGTGCGGGTGAGCGGCTTGGTGGCGGCGTCCGAAGGCTTGGGCGCCGGGTTGATCTGAATCCGCACTGTCATCATCAGATGACCGAAGGCGATGTTGTCCCCGTCCTGGAGAAGCTGCGGATTGAACGGAGCCAGACGTTCCCGGTTGACGAAGGTTCCATTGCGGCTGCCCAGGTCGGAAAGCTGGATGCCTTCTGCCGTGCATTCGATCACCGCGTGAATGCGCGAAATGCCCTGCTCCGCCCCGTTGAAGCGCCCCAGGTCCAGGTCCAGACTTTGAATCATATACGGAGCCTGCCGCCCCAGAATCAGCCGCTCATCCGGCTGGAGGCTGATGGTGAAGGATTCCTCTTCCGTCAGGAAGGTCACGGTGTGGACGAGGCGCTCATCATCACGCCCCTGCCAGCCAGCCTTCTTGAGCAGCGGCAGCGTGGCGGTATCGTCCAGGCCTTTGCCACAGCGCTGGCAAAACGTAGCCCGGTTCGGGTTCACATATTCGCAGTGTGGACAAACCAGAACCGCCATGAGCAGAACTCCTCAACCCATGAGACTTCATCGCGCTTATCGTATAGCGATTGTGGCGGCGGTGGCGCTAGGACATTCGTACCAGAACTATAGCAGGCCGCCCACGCACTTGCCAAATGAGCGAGCCAGGTTTGAGACATATTTCAGTTTTGAGACATTGTTCCTGTTACCCTGCCCCCATCTTCACCTCGGCCAGGGATCACAGAGGCGGCCCATCAGGCTCGCCTCTGTCAGTTGATTGCTCTGCGCCAGGCGTTACTTGCCCAGGCGCTTCTTGAGTTCGGCGGTCAGCGCCGGGACGACCTTGTACAAGTCGCCGACGATGCCGTACCGCGCCATCTTGAAGATCGGCGCTTCCGGGTCTTTGTTGATGGCGACGATCACCTTGCTGGTTCGCATTCCCGCCTGGTGTTGGATCGCACCGGAGATACCCGCCGCGATGTACAGATCGGGGCTGACGGTCTTGCCCGTCTGCCCAACCTGATGAGCGTAGGGAATATAGCCCGCGTCCACCGCTGCGCGGCTGGCTCCCACCGCCGCGCCGAGGACATCGGCCAGCGGCTTGAGCGTGTTCTGGAAGCCGTCCTGCGCCTTCCAGACCGACGCATCAGCCACGCCCGCCGGGGCATCCTTGGGGTTGTTCGCCATCGCCCGCCCGCCGCTGACGATGATGGCCGCATCGGTCAGGTTCACTGTGCCGACGGCTTCCTCGAAGCCATCGATCTTGGTAGCGATGTCGCCTTCGGCCAGCACTGCCGGAACGCTGCTGACCTCAGCCTTCTTGCCTGCGTCAGCAGCATTAGGTTTGAAGGCGCGGGCGCGCAGGGCGACGAACTGAGTCCCCGCCGCGCTGCCCACCGCTTCGCTGAGGATTTTGCCCGCATAGACCGGGCGTACCACCTTGATGCTGCCATCGCTCTGGACTTCCAGGCTGGTCGCTTCGGTCAGCAGACCGCTGTCGGTATCGGCAGCCGAGGCCGCCAGCAGTTCCCGCCCACGCGAGGTCCCGATGGCAAGGACAGCTTTGGGCTTATGGTCGCTGACCAGCTTGCTGAGCAGCGCCGCGTAGGGTTCCAGACGGAAGACAGCCAGTGTCGCGTCTTCGCAGACCACGGCCTTATCCGCGCCGTGCGTTCCGGCTTCGGCGGCAACTGCGCCGGCATTCTCGCCGAAGACCAGCGCCGTCAGCGGGACGCCCAGCTTATCCGCCACCATGCGTCCGGCGCCGAGCGCCTCCCAGCTGCTGTTGAGGGCTTTTCCGTGTAAGGTTTCGATCCAGACGAATACCGCGCTCATAGCACCTTTTCCTCCAGCAGCCGGTCCACCAGCTTGGCAGCCTGTTCTTCCGGCGTTCCTTCAATCATCTCGACCTGTACATTGCGGGCAGGCAGATTCATCAACTTGTCGGTGCGGGTCTGGCTGGCCGCGGCGCTGAGGCCCAGGTCGCCCAACGACCAGACCGGGATGACCGCCTTCGACGCCTTGCGGATGCCAATAAACGACGGATAGCGCGGCTCGTTGATCTCTTTGGTAACGCTGACGACGGCGGGCAGCTTGCTGGTGACGGTCTGCTTGCCCTCTTCGAGGAGCCGCTCGACCTTGATGGTCTTGGCGGCGAAATCGACGGCCAGGATTTTGCTCACCGAGCTGAGCATCGTCCAGCCGAGCTTGCGGGCGATCTGGATGTTGTGCTGGTCGGTTCCGACATCGACGCTTTCCTTGCCGAGGATAATCAGATCAACATCCCCCAGCTTTTTGACGGCGGCGGCAGCGCTGGCCGCATAAGCCAGACTGTCCCCGCCTTCCAGCGCCGCGTCCCAGACGCGGGCAGCTTCGTCGATCCCCATGGCGAGGCTGTGCTTAAGAGCTTCATTGTGCATCTCCGGGCCAATGGCGATGACGGTGGCTTTGCCACCGGCATTCTTGGCCTGGACGATGGCCTCCTCCAGGGCGTATTCATCCCAGGGGTTGACGACGGTGGCCGCGTCGCCCCAGGAGACGACGCCGCTGGCATTGACTTCCACTTTGGCTGCCGTATCCGGCGTGCTGCGGGTAAAGACTACGACATGCAAGGCAACAACCTCCTAATTTGTCTGAAGGGGTCGATTCAATAGACCACATCAAGGCGGCTCCGGGCCGGAGGCGGCCAGAAGACCTCATCACATGAAATCGATTGTAGCGAAATTGGGATAAAAAATCGAATAGGGATTCGATTAACGGCACTGCTGTCCTTTTGCCCGATCTTTCGTACAGGGGCGCATCGGCCTTTTGAGCCGGGGCAGGCTCCGCTATTTCGCGCTATCATCCAGCCCATCACCTGGATCGAGTGACGAGGAGCCACTATGCGATACCAACTGCTGGGTCACAGCGGCCTGCGCGTTTCGGAATTGTGCCTGGGGACAATGACCTTCGGTGAAACCTGGGGCTGGGGAGCCTCCAAAGAGGTCAGCCGCCAGATGTTCGACCGCTTCGCCGAGGCGGGCGGCAACTTCATCGATACCTCGGTGAATTACACCGATGGAACCAGCGAGACCTTCCTGGGCGAATTCCTCCAATCTGCCGGGCGCGAGCGCTTCGTCATTGCCACCAAGTATACTCTGACCAGACCGGACGCGACCGACCCCAACTCCGGCGGCAACAGCCGCAAGAACATGCGCCAATCGGTCGAACGCAGCCTCAAGCGCCTCCAGACCGATTACATCGACCTGTACTATCTGCACGCTTGGGACTACATGACGCCTGTCGCGGAAGTCGTTCGCGGCCTGGATGATCTGGTCAGCAGCGGCAAGGTGCTGTACGTGGCCTTCTCCGATACCCCCGCCTATATTGCCGCCGAAGCCAGCACGCTGGCGCATCTGCGCGGTTGGTCGCGCTTCGTCGGGATGCAAATCCCTTACTCGCTGCTGGATCGCGCCGTCGAGCGCGATCTGCTGCCGATGGCGCGGCACTGGGATATGGCAGTGCTGCCCTGGGGCCTGCTCGAAGCCGGCGTGCTGAGCGGCAAGTTCCTCACCAAACCGGACGCCGCCACCCGCGTCAATCCCGACGAACTCAAGCTCAGTGAGAAATCGATGGCCGTGGTGCTGGAAGTCCAGAAAATCGCCCAGGAAACCGGGCGCAGCATGTCCCAGGTGGCGATCAACTGGGTGCGGCAGCAGTCTGCCGCTCAGATGATCCCCATCCTGGGAGCGCGGACGCTGGCGCAGTTACAGGACAACATCGCCGCGGCAGAATGGAAGCTGACGCCAGAACAGTGGACGCGGCTGGATGAACTCAGCCGGATCGAGTTGGGCTTCCCGCACAACTTCCTGCCCGCCAATCGCTACATCTTCGGCGCGACCTTCGACCAGATCGACAACCACCGGGTATAGTTCAGCTGCGCTCTGCGGTACACTTCAGCGGAGTCGGGCGCGATCCCGGCTCCACTGCTCCATATTTTTAACCCACCGCGAGGAATCCCATGCGTTTCACCGATCTCTTTCCCGACCGCAAACCAATCATCGGCATGGTTCACCTGCTGCCGCTGCCCGAATCCCCTGATTTCAGTGGCAGCCTGGAGGACATCTACAACCGTGCCCTGCATGATGCCGCCACACTGAGCGATGCCGGCGTGGACGCGCTGATCGTCGAGAACTTCAGCGATGAACCCTTCTGGATCGGCGAACCGACAGCAGCGCAGCTCGCGCTGATGGCCGCCATCACTGCGCTGATCCGCCAGCAGGTGACGCTGCCAGTGGGCGTGAACGTGCAGTTCAATGCCTGGCAGGCTGAGATCGCCCTGGCCTATGCCTGCCGAGCCGATTTCGCGCGCGTTGAGGTATTCGTCGATACCGTGCTGATGGCCCAGGGGACAGTACAGCCCTGCTCGGCGCAGATCCGCCGCTACCGCCGGGCGCTCGGCGCGGATCGGGTGCTGCTCCTGGCCGACATCCAGACCAAGTACACCCAGAACATCATCCCGCAGCCGCTGCGCCAGTCGGCCATCGACGCCCAGAATGCCGGCGCCGACGCGCTGATCGTCACCGGGGCAGCCACCGGGCAGGCTGCCCCCCTCGACGCCGTGGCCGACGCGAAGCAGGCCGTCCGTCTCCCTGTGCTGGTCGGCAGCGGAACCAATCAGCAGAATGTCGTCGAGGTGCTGAAGGTGGCTGACGGCGCAATTGTCGGTTCCAGCCTGAAGGAAGAGGGGAATGTCCTCAAGCCCGTTTCGCTGGAACGCTCCCGCCAATTCATGGCCGCCGCGCGAGCCTGACCGGCTTGTGGCAGATCACCCCACCAGATCGCGGACGGCGGCGGCAATGCGGCGAGCATCCGGGCGGTAGGCATTCTCCAGTACGGGCGCAAAGGGCACAGGCACATCCGGCGAGGCCACCCGCTGGATCGGCGCGATCAGATAGTCGCCGAAGCGTTCCAACAGACCCGCCGCCAGTTCCGCGCCCACGCCGCCGGTCTTCGGCCCCTCTTCAACGATGACCACCGTCCCTGTCTTGGCGACCGATTCGCCCAGCGTCGTCCAATCCACCGGCGCAAGGCTCCGCACATCGATCACCTCGGCGTCGATCCCCTCGGCGGCCAGTTCATTGGCGGCGCTCAAGGCCTCGTGCAGCATCAGCAGCCAGGCCAGGATAGTCACGCGCGTACCCGGACGCCGCACCGCTGCTTTGCCCAACGGCACGACGTAATCGGCGTCGGGAATCTCGCTGGTGGCATCGACCGCCCCGGCTTCAGCCCGTGGGCCTTTCGAGCCGTAGAGCAGCTTGTGTTCAAAGATCAGCACCGGGTCATCATCGCGCACAGCCGCCTTGAGCAGCCCTTTGGCGTCATAGGCATTCGAGGGCGCGACCACCTTCAATCCCGGCACGCCGATGAAGTAGCGTTCCATGTTCTGCGCATGCTGCGATCCGCGACCGGTAGCTCCGACCGGGGCACGGAACACGACCGGCACGGTCAGCGTTCCGCCGGACATATAGCGCAGCTTGGCAGCATTGTTGACGATCTGATCCATCGCCAGGAACAGGAAATCACCGTACTGCACATCGGCAATCGGGCGCATCCCCAGCATTGCCGCGCCGACCGCCGCCCCAAAGAATCCCAGTTCGGAGATCGGCGTATCTAGGATACGATCCGGGAATTTCTGCTCCAGGCCAAGCGTCACCGTGAACGCCCCGCCGAATCCACCGGGGACCCCGATGTCTTCCCCCAGGCAGAACACGCGCGTATCGCGCTCCATCTCTTCGGTGATTCCGTCGCGAAGGGCTTCCGCAATACTCTGGCGTTTCATGACAGCACACTCGCATATACATCGGTGAGAAGATCGGCAGGCGTGGGGTCCGGCGCGCGCCGTCCAGCTTCGACGGCCGCTTCGATGACCTGATCGACGCGGGTATTGATGACATCGAGATCATCACTGGTGGTATCGCCGCGTTCCAGCAGCGCGCGGCGCAGCACGATGATCGGATCGCGCTGGAACCAATATTCCTGCTCGTCTTTGGGCTGGTAATGGCAGGGGTCGCGCCGTGAATGTCCGGTCAAGCGGTAGGTCAGCAGTTCCAGCAGGACGGGGCCTTCGCCCTGACGGCAGCGAGCCGCGGCGCGTTTGGCCGCCTCAAAGACTGCCAGCACATCGTTGCCATCGACCGTCTCTGCGGCAATCCCGTAGGCTGCTGCCCGCTGCGAGACGCGCGTCACGCGGGTGACTTTATGGATCGAGGTGGACGCGCCGTAGAGGTTGTTCTCGCACACGAAGATCACGGGTAGAGACCAGATCGCTGCCAGATTCAGCCCTTCGTGGAACGCGCCTTCGTTGGTCGCCCCTTCGCCGAAGAATGAAGCCACCACGCGCGAATCGTGCTGCATCTTCAACGCCAGCCCCATGCCCGCCGCCAGTGGGATACCCCCACCGACAATAGCGATGGCCGGAACCATGCCCTTGTCCATGTTGCCAATGTGCATTGAGCCGCCCTTGCCTTTGCAGCAGCCTGTCCCTTTGCCGAACAGCTCGATCATCATCTCGTCGGGGGTCAGCCCTTTGGCGAGCGCGTGCCCATGCGGACGGTGCGTCGAGGTGATGAAATCGTCAGCGTTCAGCGCCGAACATACCCCCACGGCACAGGCTTCCTGTCCCTGCGACTGGTGGATCGTGCCGGGCATCTGCCCTTCCAGGAACAAGAGCTTGACGCGCTCCTCGAACTTGCGGATCAGGATGATGCGCTCGTAGAGATCGAGCAGGAAATCACGCGCATAGGCGCGGGTATCGGTGTGCGTATTGGTCGTACCATTCACAGCGGTAATCATTCGATAGCCTCTAATTCATTGACGACACTTTGGAAGAAGGCGGACGCATACTTGCCGCTGGCGACACGGTGATCCACCGTCAGCGTCAGATTGACGCGATGCTGGACGATAAGCTTGCCATCCTGAACGTGCGGAACCGCCGCCACCCGTCCGATGCCCAGGATGGCCGGTTCGGGCGGGTTGATGATCGGCACGCAGGCTTCGATGCTGGTAACGCCCAGGTTGGTGATGGTCATGTAGGTCGTACCCAGCTTGCGGGCGGAGGTATCCCCACTGCGGATGCGCTTGACGGCCTGCATGATGCTGGCGGAGATTTCCCGCAGCGACGACTCGTGCGGGCGTTCGACCGGGATGACATACAGGTCGTCGTCAAAATCGGCGGCTACCCCCACAGCATCGCCGGGAATGGGGACCAGCTTGTCCTCGTCGAAGCGGCAGCGCAGCCGCACGAACCGCGCCGACGCCCGCGCCACCGCCCGCACAAAAAACGCATCCCAGATAATGCTGTTGTCGGCGGCCCGGACTGCCATCATTGGCTCGGCGTTGGCCGAAAGCGCCAGATGAAAGGTCGGGATGGTCTGCGCGGCCTGCTGCATCCGCCGGGCAGTGACGGCCTGCGCCGGGGTCAGCGGAACGGGCTGCGGCCCGGCGGCGGCTTCCAGCGCCCACTGCCGTTTGGCGCGGTTGCGCGCGAACAGCGACATTCGCCTGGAAGCCGGAGGTGGCGCAGCGGTGGGCTTGGCTTCTGCTGGCATCGCGGCAGAAGAAGGAGCCGGCGGATCAGGCGGGAAAACGGCTTCCGGCACGGGCGGAGCCACCGTGACACGCTGGTCTGTCGCAATCGTAGCAATGACCTGCCCGACGGGGACGATCTCGCCCGGTTGGGCGAAGACCGCCGTCAGCACGCCTTCCGCCACTGACTCGACCTCCATCGTGGCCTTGTCGGTCTCGATCTCCAACAGCGGTTGGCCGAGCTTGACCGCTTCACCGGGGGCGATGAACCAGCGCAGCAGCGTCACTGAGTCGGCCGTGGTCGCCAGGTCAGGCATCTTGATCTCGATGTTCATGCAATCTCCGCGACCTCCAGTGGATGACTCTGGATGAAAGCTTCGGCCTGCGCCGCTGTGAAAACACCCGGCGTCGTCCCAACCGCCAGCGTCGCCGATGCGCCTAACGCGCTGGCATAGCGCAGCACAGCCGGCATGTCCCAGCCGCGCAGCACCCCGGTAATCAATCCGGCGGAGAAAGCATCTCCGCCGCCAGTCATGTCAATCGAGTGCACCTGATAGGCGGGAGCCTGCCAAACACGTCCCTCGCTGACTGCCACCAGCCCCAACTCGCCCGCTGTAATCACCACATGGCGAGCGCCTATCTCTGCCAACCGCTGAGCCTGATCGCGCGGGTTTGCCAGCCCCGTCAGGCGGCGGGCTTCGTCATCATTAGGCACGAAGTAATCGACGTAAGGCAGCCAGCGCTCCAGATCACCAAATGTATTCAAGCTCCTGGGCAGCACCACATCCAGCACCGTGGTGATGCCCTGTTCGCGGCAGAAGCGCAGCGTACTCGCCAGTTCGTCAGGATCGATCCCCGGCAGGACGTACAGCCCACCCAGATAGAAGACCTTGAGCGTCCGCAGCCACTCCCGCGCGATGTGCCCCATCGACAAGGCTTTGTTCGCGCCGAAGACATGCAGGAAGCGGCGGTCTTCCCCTTTCACCAGCAGGATGACCGTCTGTGAGGTCGATCCATCGACCGTGATAATCTGGCCGGTAGAAACCCCCGCCGCGCGGAGCGCATCCGTGACCACATGCGCTGCCGAATCCCGCCCAACGCAGCCGATGACATCCACGCTGATGCCCTGCTTGGCGAGGTTGATAGCGACGTTGGCCGCGCACCCACCCGCCAGTGCCGGGAACGACTCGAACGCCAGCAGTTCGCCCGGCGTCGGCAGCGCATCCATCGGCCCACAGAACGTATCCGCCACCAGAATCCCGGCGCATCCCACATCGGTCACGGCCGCTCATCCTTTCCCGCAGCAGTTCAGGAGGTCGATTCGTTCCAGTACGGCTTCGCGCATGGCCCGGCGGCCCGCGCCCATCACATCCGCATCGCCGCCGTAGCCCAGCAGGTGATGTGGGTTCGGATCGGGGTTGGCGAGCGCCATTCGCACCGCCGCCAGATACCGCTGTTTGAGGTAGGTTCCGTAATTGACTTTGGCGACTCCCAGCCGGATCGATTCGCGCAGCGTCGTGGCGCTGATGCCCGTTCCACCGTGCAGCACCAACGGCACATCGACCGCGCGGTGGATGGCTTCCAGGCGCGTCAGGTTCAAATCCTGCTCGGCATTCAGCAGCACATGCACGTTGCCGACGCTGACCGCCAGCAGATCGATGCCCGTCGCCCGCACGAAAGCCGCTGCCGCTCCCGGATCGGTGGAGTCGCCACCCTGAGCTGCGCCGGAGACACCCAGCGGCAGTTCGCCCAACTCGGCTTCGACAGCCACACCGTGGGGATGGGCCAATTCGACGATGGCCCGCGTCCGCTGGAGATAGCGATCGGGCGCTTCGCCCGGCGCAGGGATTGGCATCACCAAATTGAACCCGGCGGTGATGGCCTGGCGCACGGCGAAGTCCTGAGCGCACTCGTTGAAGATCACCCCGCAGGGCACGCTGGCGGACTCAGCCGCCGCCCGCCCCAAGGCGCCGTACCAGGAGATGCGCTCGGCCTGGAGCCGTTCGGCATGAGTCAGGAATTCGCCATTGAAGCCGACGATGATCGGCGAGCGGGTTTCTTCGGCGGCATCGATCACCCCCTGAAGTGAATCGATGCTCCAGCTTTCAAAGTAGCCGACTGCGTAACCCTGCTCACCAGCCTGATGCATCAGTTGGGAAATGGGGACGAGAGGCACGCCAAACCTCTATATTCAAGAAGATTGCAGCCAGAGTTTCCACTAGCCTAGCGCAGATTGGGGATGCTGGCAACGTCCGGGCCGCGCCGACCTCAGCCTCCCAGCAGAGGGAACGCCGCGCGGGTCAGCCGCGCCCATTCGTCCAGTGTGAGCGTCTCCGCCCGGCGGCGCGAGTCGATCCCGGCGGACTGGAACAGCGCCTGGGTCTCCGCGCTGCTCAGATGAAGGCCGCTGGAGATCGAGTTCTTTAACTGCTTGCGCTTCTGGCCGAAGCCTGCCCGCACCACCCGGAAAAACTGAGCGGCATCCGGCACATCCACGGGCGGACGCGCGTAAGTGTCGATCCGCACCACAGCGCTGTCCACATCTGGCCGCGGCCAGAAGACCCCGGGTTTGAGCCGCGCCACGATCCGCGGCTGGCCGTAGAACTGCACGCTGACCGTCAGGATGCTCATATCGTCTGGCTCGGCCAGCAGCCGCTCAGCGACTTCCTGCTGGACGGTCAGCACCAGCCGCCGCGGGCGGTGATCGATCTCCAGAACGTGGCGCAGGATGGCGCTGGTGATATAGTAGGGCAGATTGGCGACCATCACATACGGTTCGCCGCGGAAGAGCGCCGCCACATCCACATCCAGGATATCGCGGTAGAGGACTTGCAGATTGGGACACGCAGCGACCACATCTTCCAACACGGCTTGCAGCCGCTCATCCACTTCGACAGCTACCACCCGCCGGGCTGCTGCTGCCAGCCGTTCCGTCAGCGCCCCAGTTCCCGGGCCGACCTCCAGCACCGCGTCGGTTGGATCAAGCTCGGCGATGGAGACGATCTTGTCGAGCAGGTTGGGGTCATGCAGGAAGTTCTGACCCAAGCTCTTTTTCGGCAGAATGCCGTAGTTTTCCAGAAGCTCGCGGGGATTCATGCGTTTCGGCCTAGGCTGGACCGACGAAAACGGGCAGGGCACAGCGCCCACCCGGAGCAGCTATTCTAACAGCCCTATCCCCATTTGGCGACGGCGCACTGCTTCACGCGAAGCGCAGCGCTGGGTTCTTGAACGGGATCAGCGCCAGCACCACCGCGTGTTCGTAATAACCCGTCCGGTCGATCACATTGCCGGTTAGCAGGCCGACCGCGCCATTCCCCTGTTTGGAATTGACCCGTCCGAAGACGCGATCATCGGCATCGCCCAGTTCAACGCCCTGGCGCACCAGCGCCGCTACCTCGTCCGGCAGCATAAAGGCCGCCGTCCGCGCCCGTCCCATCACGCCAGCGCAGTCGATCACCACCACCCAGGCAAACGCCCACAGGTGACCGTACTGGTCTTCACAGCCGCCCTCGATCCCGACCCAGTAATCCGCCTCTGGAGCGGCGGCGCGGGCTGCGCGTGTCCGGTTGAGCGCTCCCTGGAGCGTCTCGGCATCCGACATCGGCTGGTCGGCGATGCCGGAGGAAACACTCACTCCCCGCGCCGAAAAGGTCGATTCGCTGAAGGAAAGCTGGAAGCCGTCCAGCGCCGCTTGAATTTTGACCGGGTTATTGGAGGCAACGACGAGATTGGGCATGGGGGGTTACATACCGCGCAGCCGCGAGATGAGGCGTTGGATCAGGCCGCGGTCTACCGTCTGGGCCTGGCGCTGCTGCTGTTGGGCCAGCCCGCGCAGCCGGGTGATCTCATGGAACAGGGCGACGCGATGCACTGTTTCGCCGTTGACATGATACCATTCGGCGAACATGTGGATGATGAGCGGGTCGCGTTCATGCACCTGACGGTAGGCGTGGCGGTAGCTGTCCACGATCAGTTTGGGCGTCAGGGTCGCGCTTTCGAGTGCTGGATCAATCATTGGTACTGCTCTTGTGCTGCTGAACGTAACCATCTGCCCGTGACAATCAGAACTATTTCCTATAAGTTATCATAATCCCATATGGGCATTGCGGCGTGCTAAAAGCTTAAGGTTAGAAAGTTTTTACGTTGTTCATGATTCGCCGAACTTTATGGCTCCTCCTGGGGCTGATGCTGGCGCTGGTCGCCTGGATCGGCGTCTGGCGGATCGCGCTGCCCCCGCTCCCAGAGATCGCCTTCGGCAACGGCCGCGCCTTCACGCTGCACATCACCCCGGTCGGCTGCGAGTCGCTGCTGGGGGGCTGTGCCCGTATTGGCCCAGCCCTGGCCGGCGACCTGTACTCACTGGCGGTCGCTCAATGGTCACCCGATGGAGAGTTCATGGCCGTGCATCAATCAGCGGGCTGGCGGGTTTACCGAACCGACTGCCTGCGTTCGGGCGGAGCCTGCCCGTCTGTGCCGCTCGACTTCGCCGATGAGATGCGCCTGACCTGGGGGCCAGATGGCTCTGCGCTGGCCGGATTGGACGCCAACGGCCAGCAGTTGATCGTCCTGCCCCGCCCCTGCTGGGATGGCAGTCCCTCTTCGGCGTGCCAGAGAATAACGATCCCCCTGGTAGCGGCACAGCTCCTTTCACAGGTTCACTGGTCAGCGGATGGCAGCCACCTCGTCTTCACGGATTTCAGCCTGGGTGGGCCGTACCTACTGGATACCGCCTGCTTCGATTTACCGAGAGGCGGCTGCCTGTACCAACTGGCCCGCATCCGCATTCCCTTCAACGGCACCCAGATTCTCTGGCCGAGTCTATCACCGGACGGTTCCCAGGTGATGTTCTCGACGGGCACGCTCTCGACCACTTCGGATATCGGCCTGTTCATCGTCACCATCGAGGATGCCAGTACCCGGCAGGTCAACCAGCGGGGGAACAGCCCCTTCATGGCCGATTGGTCACCCGACGGCCGCTACGTGGTCTATTCCGGGTTTGCCCGCCCGACCGATGGCGATCTGTCGCTCTTCCTGGTCGATCTGGAGCGTGGGATCGAAAGCGTGCTGCTGCGCCAGCCAGGAACGAGTATGCAGTTCCCGGATTGGGGGAAACGATAGTCAGACCGGAAAAGTTAATATTCGATAGTTTATAGTTGACAGAAAAATACAAGCAGATATTCGCTGATGATTTACAGCTTGCCGCTCTACGGAATAAGCCGAAGACGGGCGATGAGAAATCTGATAAGAATGAGAATGTGTGAGCATTGTTGGTGAAGCGGACAGCCCTTAGCTTTTAGTGGCGCATCCGGCACGTTCTGCCCTCATCCCCCTACGCCTTTCTCCCGAACGCGGAATACCGCTGGAAGAATACCGTCTGGCCCATGACCCGGCCAACACGACTGCCTTGTACGC
>CAZKXW010000011.1:0-68220 GCA_964556745.1 uncultured Anaerolineaceae bacterium | reverse complement strand
GAGGCGGACCAGTTTTGGGTCTCGTCGATTTGTTCCGGCAGCAGGCCGCAGCCGTGAGCGATAATCGTCGGCCCATCTAGGATTCCGACCTGCTCTAGAACCTGGATGGGCGTCTGGCCGCGTTTGGCGAGACTGGCGCGGGTCTGCCCCATCTCCTCCGAAGCGTGGATATGAATGCCGACGCCGAGTGCCTGTGCCTGCTTCAGGCAGGCGCGGAGGTAGTCGTCGTCGCAGGTGTAGGGCGCGTGGGGAGCCATCCAGGCACGGATGCGGCCGTTGGTGCTCCCGTGCCACTCGCGGACGAAGGCGGCCGTGCGTTCGACCATCTGCGGTCCGCTGCTGCTGAAGATGGCCCAGCCGAGCAGCGCCCGCGTCCCCGCTTTCTCGACGGCTTTAGCGGCTTCGTCCATGTAGAAGTAGTGGTCGGCCACTGAGGTGACGCCGGCCCGGATCATCTCGGCCAGCCCCAACTGCATCCCCCAGTAGACATCATCGGGCTGGAGATTGCTCTCCAGCGGCCACATGTAGTCGTTGAACCACTTCTCGATCGAGACATCTTCGGCCAGGCCGCGGAAGATGACCATGGGGACATGGGCGTGCGTGTTGATCAGACCAGGCAGGGCGACCAGGCCCTCGGCCTCGATCACCTCCGCGAAGTGGCTGGGATCAGCCATCCCGGTCGGCTGCACGCTTTCAATGCGGCTGCCGTCGATGAGGATGTCATGCTCGCGCAGGACGATGGCGCGGGCGTCGATGGTGACGCTCAGCACGGCGCAGTTGCGGATCAACAGACTGGACATTCAGGGACTCCTTGAGGGATTAACGCACGCGCACGCGGCTGCCATCAGCGGCTTTCTCGACGACGACATGCACCGGGAATGAGTCGCGCAAATCGTCGATGTGAGTGATGACCAGAATCAGGTCGAAGCTGTCCTGCACGGCGGTGATGGCTTCGACGAGTTTGTTGCGACCGTCTTCATCCTGCGTGCCGAAGCCTTCATCGATGAACAGCGTCCGCAAATGCGCTCCCGCCCGCCGAGCGAGTAACTGCGACAGCGCCACCCGCACGGCGAAGTCGATGCGGAAGGCTTCGCCGCCGCTGTAGAGTTCATAGCTGCGCGTGCCAACTTCATCGGCGATGTCGATGTCGAGCGTTTCGATGGAGCCTTCGCCGCTGAGCTTATCGCGCTGGGTCATGAAGCGCAGGCTCATACGCCCATCGGTCATCTTGCGGAGCAGGTCGTTGGCGGTCTGTTCCAGTTCGGGGACGACCGCCTCAATAATCATGGCCGGGACGCCCTTTTTGCCAAAGGCCAGCGCCAGTTCTTTGTACAATCCCTCTTCGTGACGGCGAGCCTCACGGCGGGCCTCAAGATCAGCTTTGCGCTGGCGCTGACTGTCCAGTGCGTCCAGTCCCTGCTGGGCATTGACGAGGCGCTGGTACTGCTGGCGTTCAAGGGTGCGCTGGCGGTTGACCTCCTGCTGGCGCAGATAGAACTCCTTCATCAGCACCTCAAGCTGGGTGATCTCGGCGCGGAGAGCATCAGCGGCCTGGCCTTCTTCGGTGATAGCCTGCTGGATACGTTCCAGCCGCAGGCGGGAGGAGTTGAGGGCAGCCTGCGCGGTGGGCAGCGCCTCCCGCGCCACCTCCAGTTCGGCCTGGCGGCGCTCATATTCACGGAGCTGCTTTAACTGCTGGCGGGCGCTGTCGTGCTGCTCCTGGTCGTAGCCGAGCGCAGCGCGTTCTTCATGCAGAGCATTCAGTTGAGCGCGGACTTCCGGGGCGAAGCCCTCGCCCTCCAGGAGCGCCTGGGCCGCCTCCAGCCGCGCCCGTTCCTGTTCGAGGCGCATCGCGGCGTCGTTGGCGGCGTCGATCTGCGCCTGGAGCGTCCCGCCGCGTTCCAGCAGGGTCGGCAGGCGCTTGAGCAGGTCATCCAGTTCGACCAGACGCGCCCGCCCGGCGCTGATGTCGCCTTCGAGCCTCTGAGCGTGACGGCTGTTAGCCCGGTAGGTATCGCCCCGCGTTGTGCCCTCGGCGGTGAGTTCCGCAATGATCTGGGCGCGGTGCGAATCAGTGAGCGGCTGGCCGCAGAGGGGGCAGGCCGGCTCGGTCGAGGCTTGCAGTCGGGTGATGCGATCTTTGAGTTCGTTCATCTCGTCGCGCAGAACGCGGTTGGTGGCGTCCATCTCAGCGCGATGTTCGCCCCACTGCACCATCTGTTCCTGGAGCGCCGCGCGTTCATCTTCGACCGCCTGGAGCGCCATCAACTCGGTCTGTACCGCGGCCAGTTCGCCGGCCACATCCTGCCCGGCCGCGCGTTCCAGTTCGGCTATGGCCGCCAAGTAGCCGCTGATTTCGGCCTGGAGCGCCGCCCGCTGCTGGTCAAGTTCCTGGGTCAGCTTGTATTCGCGCTTTTCCAGGCGCCGCAGGGCTTGCAGCTTGTCACCGAGCGCCGAGTCGATCTCCTGCGCCGATTGCAGCGCCGCGTAGCCGCTCTCGATCTCGGTCTGTTCAGTGAGGATAGCCTCATAGCTGGCGACACGGGCTTCCTGGGCGGCGATATCGGCGTGTAGCGCGTCCAGATCGCCCTGACGTTCGCGCAGTCGGCGTTCGCCCTCCGCCAATCGCTCGACCGCTCCCTTGAGCGTAGCGGGAACATGCGCCAGCTCGTTCTGGCGGAGTTCAGCTTCATGCAGGGCAGCTTCGGCCTGCTGCTGAGCGGCTTCAGCCTCGGCTAGATCCTGTCGCAGGCGGGGTTCCTTGTGAAGGTCGTCGTCGATCTCGCGCAGGCGAACCTCAATCACGGCCAGTTCGTCACTGATCGACTTGAGGCGCTGTTTGGCGGCCTCTTCGTACTGCTCCCAAACTTCCAGCCCCAAAATATCGGCCAGAATCTGTTTGCGCTGGTTGGGCGGCTGCGTGGTGAAGGCATCAGCTTTGCCCTGCTGCAAGAAGGCCGAATGCACAAAGGTTTTGTAATCCAGCCGCAGCAGTCGGTTGATCCACTCCTGGGTTTCGCGTATCGAGGAGCGTGTCAGGGTGGTCAGGCTTCCATCGACGATGGAGAAAACCTCCAGTTTGCTGGTGCGCCCCTTGCGCGTCCGCTGGCGCAGCACCCGGTAGTGCGTGCCTTCCTGCTCGAAATCCAACTGCACCGACATGTCGTTCTGCCCGAGGTGGATAAGCGCATCGTCATGTTTGGAGCGGGCCTCGCCCCAGAGCGCCCAGGTGATCGCGTCCAGCAGCGAGGATTTGCCCGCGCCGTTCGGCCCGGTCAGGCAGGCCAGATGAATGCCCTCGAAGCGCAGTGGATCAGGGGAGCGGTAGGCCAGGAAGTTTTTGATCTCAAGCCGAACAGGGATCATGCGGCAGACTCGTGTGTACCTCGGAACAGGCGTGAGTCTATCGGTTTGCCCCGCGCGTGTCCAGTCAGGCTGTGATCTCGATCAGATGCAGGTAGCTCAGCACCCGGTGCGGCTGCTGCATGATGTCGGCCGGAATCGACTTCAGCACGCGGATCAGATCGCGCGCGTCCAGGAAGCGGCCCATCTGCTCGTCTTCCTTGATCCGTTTGAGCTGCCCCTGAAGCACCGTATCCTGGAGATCGGCCTCTGCCCGCTGCCGGAGGTCATCTGCCTCCAACAGTCGTCTGGCGAAATCGGGCTGCTCCCGCAGGATCATGTTCACATCCGGCCAGCGGGTCTCGATCATCACCCATTTCGCCAGGATACGCAGATCGAGGATGCCCCGGCTGAAGAGCATCCGCCGCTCGCAGATAGCCGCCCGCAGCCGGTAGTCATTCAGGAAGCGTTTGATCTTGCGCGGGTTGTATTCCAGATATTCCGCCGCTTCGACCGTGGCCTGGCTGACTTCGGGCAGGTCCTCGAACGAGGCGATGAAAGCCTTTTCCTGCTCCGCCTGAATCTGATCGAAGTCCACACCAATGGCCTGCTTCCCGCTCGACTCCGCAGTCGTGGATGATCCCGCCTGTGATGCCGGGTGGGGTGCAGCCGCCGGACGTAAACTCTGGTTGATAAAGGTCGTGGCGACCGTTTTGGAGATGCGCGGGATGCGGAAGTTGATCTGGATAATCTTCTCCAGGAACTTCTCCCCCAGCGAGAGACCGCCCGGATCGTTCTGCACGGTCAGGTTTTCCTGCATGGCGGCGTACTTGCTCTCGATGCTGGCAGCCACCGCGCGGGTATCCATGCCAATGATGTAGATGCAGAACTGCGCGTCCACCAGGATGCTGATGGCTTCGATGATCTCGGTCGAGTTGGGCGGAGCGCAGCGATCCAGATCGTCGATGAAGACCACCAGCGGCTTCTGGCCGCGTGACGTCACGACATCGATGATCTTGCTGAAGTCTTTATCGAACTGTTCCAGGAAGCCGACCCGCTCATTGTAATTCGGCTGGCTGACATATTGGGAAACATCCAGATCGAGCGACGAGAAAACCTGCTTCCAGACCAATTGCCCCGCTCCGAGGAGGATGAGCAGAATCCCTACTACCGAACCCACCTGACCAAAGGTCGAGAGCACTTGCAGCGCGAACGGGAACAGCAGCGCCACGTCTTCCTGCGCCTTGATCTCCGCCGGAATAAGGCTCAGTGCGATCAGGCCGAGCAGGGCAACCGCGGTCAGCCGGACGCCATAATAGAGCAGCCGGTTGATGAACTGGATGCGGTTGAAGCGCCGCCAGAACAGCCGCAGACTGCCGAAGCGCTGCCTGGCGACTCCCTGTCCCAGGATTTTCAGCGCCAGCGCGGCCCATAGCGATTCTTCCTGATCGTACTTCCAGGCGTTGAACCACAGCGTCTGGAACTTGTCCTTTGCCAGCCGCGCCTCGATCATCTTCATCAGACTGGTCTTGCCCGTTCCCCACGGCGCATCGATGCCGATGGTCAGCGGCTTGCTCAGCCTGCGCTGCGGATCGGCCTCCGCCTGAATCTGATCACGATGAAATTCAATGAAGCTTGCCAGCGCCGCCGCATAATCAGCAAAGCCGAGCAGGTCATTGGTGGTCGGCTCATCAGTCAGCGCCCGCGCCAGCGTCTTCGGGTCGAGCCGTGGGGGCATAGGCGGCGCTGCTGAGGCGCTGGTCACAGTGCTGCTGCTTGAAGCCGTTTCTGCGGAAACAACGCTGGGAGGCTTGCCGTCCTGGTCATCATCCTCTTCAACATCGTCCAGTTCTTCATCCACAGCAGGTGTGGAGAACTTTTCCTGGCCTTCGGTAGAATCTGGCGGAACGGATTGGGACGGCAGGCGCGCCCGTCCGAGTATCTGCTCCAATGCCCGGATCAACTGCGCCATGCGCTCATCGAAGCGGCTGGAGTCGGTCAAATCCAGGAATTGTATCTTGGCGATTTCAGGCGGAATCTGGTCGAAATTCACGTCTTCGATCCGCAGCGGCAGGATGGGAATGTCGGCGTTCACCGCCGTGCGAATGTCCAGATCGCGGACATACTCCGAGGCAACCGCTGCGGACGACAGCAGCACGATCATCGCCCCGGCTTCGCCAATAGCCTGGACGATTTTGTCGCGCCAGATATCCCCGACTTGCAGCTCATCCTGATCCATCCAGATGGTGAATCCGGCTGTGCGCAGGGACGAAACGATCCGCAGCGCGTACTCGGTATCACGGCGCGCGTAAGACAGGTAAACGTGCTTCTGGGCACTGTCAGCCATCGCCAACCCCTTTGGAGCGCATCCGGGAGTCAAAGCGGTCTGCATCCAGCATAGCACGAATCGAGCCTTGTCAGCCCCGACTCGCCGGGGGTTTGCCGCGCGGATTTCGCCGACGGTCACAACCTCACAGCTGGTGAAGCTGCTCGAAAGGACGCGCGCTCAAATGGCCGCGATCCTCCAGGATCACCACGCTGCTGCCGGATGGTGAAACCGACAAACAAGCGGAAGTCTGGCAGTTATACCCAGCTCTTTTTGGGCGCAATGAACATATGCGGTTCTGAGAATTACCCTTATAATGGAAAATGTAAGGTTTCCCCATCACTGTGTCGCCGCTGCCCAATCGCCAGAAGTCCAAGTGAGGAGGAGCGGGAATGTACGCACAGATTACCTTCATTGAAGCACCGTTGGATCAAATGGCACGCCTGCGGGAGATCATCCGGCTGAAGTATCTGCCGGTTGTCCGCGCGCGTCCTGGCTTCCAGGCAGGCTATCTGCTGGAACAGGATGATGATCCCGACTGTGCCCAACTCGTCCTGTTCTGGGAGGATCAGACGGCGGTGGAGAACTTCAACCGCACCGGAGTGCTCCAGGCATCTATTCATGGACTGGCGGCGGAAGTGCCCGGACTCCGCGTGCAGCGCCAGGGCTACGTGGTGCGGATGGTAGCCGGGCCGAAGGTGGAAGCGCAGGTCTGAGCAGCCAGTTCACATAACGGGTAGGGTAAAGGCGAAACTCGCCCCCGGCAGCGGGCCGACCGGCTCCACCCAAATGTCTTCGCCATGGGCTTCCAGAACCCGCTTGCAGAAAGCCAGACCGATGCCGCTGCCTTTGGATCCGCGCAGCGGCTTGTGATCTTTGCTCTGCCAGTACTGCTCGAAGACCCGGTTGCGATCTTTTGGGGGGATGCCCGGTCCGCTGTCGGCCACGCGGATGCGGAGCTTGCCGCGTTCGGCAATGTGCTGGACCGAGACCTGGATCGTGGCGCCTTCCGGGGTGAAACGCAGCGCGTTATCCAGCAAATTCACCAGGACACGCCGCAGTTTATCCTGATCGATGTTCACCAACGGCAGATTGGGCGGGATGACCACGTCGATGGTGATGTTCGCCTTCTCAGCGTTCAGGATCACGGCCAGGCGCGCCAGTTCAATCAGGTCATCGATAGCGGTCGGCACGCGCTCCAGACTCATCTCGCGGCCTTTGCGGATGTCGAGCATGGTGTTGACCAGATCCATCATCTTGTCGGCATTAGCGCGGCTGATGGTCAGGGCGCGTTTGACTCGGCCGCTGCCGCCAGGCTGATCGATGTGTTCCTGAGCCAACTTGAGCGCATTGATGATCCCGGCCAGCGGAGCGCGGAGGTCATGGACAGCCATGCCGGTGATTTCGTTGCGGTACTCTTCGAGCTTCTTCTCTTCGGTGATATCGCGCAGCACCAGCAGACGTCCGACCGACTGGCTGCGTTCATCACGAACGGGCGAACCAATTTCCTCGACATAAAGTACCTGGTTGCTGCTGAGCTGGCGCGCAAACTCGCGCCGGGTGATCCCCTCAGGTTTGAGGCGTTCGATACGGGCCAGTTTGATCAGTTCATCACGCGAGTAGCCGGCCTGCCCTTCATCCGCTTCCGAGCGCTGGAGCAGCACCTGGGTCAGGGCCTCGCCGAGGTGCTCACGCAGATCGAAACCCATCAAGCGTTGGGCGGAGGGGTTCACTTCGGCGATGCGGCCGTACTCGTCCAGCAGGATGACGCCGTCTTTGGTCGAGTCCAGGATAGTCCGCAAGCGGTTGTTGACATCGTGAAGCTGCTGGTGGAGAGCGGCATTTTCTAAATGGCCGCTGGCTTGGATCGCGAGCAGACTGAGGGTATTCTGGTCGCGATCCTCTAGGACCCTGTGAGTCTTGTAGCCGAGACACAGTGCCCGATCCACCTGATCGCCACGCTGCACCGGAACGACAATCAGGCTTTCATAGTGGGTGGCCAGGGCGGTGCTCGTCCCCACCGGTGGCTGCGTGTCTATCCGGCGCATCTCGCCTGTCTCCGTGACCTGCCGGATCATCTCGGTGATTTCACTCAATTGGGCGAAGCTGAGCGAGTCGGTTCCACGCACACTCTGATCCAGGAGCAGAGCCGGACCATCGGGCTTCTTGTATTCAAACAGGCTGGCGTAATCGGATTCCATCAGGTCGATGGCGGTCTTGACGATGCGGCTGGCAAGGTTGCGGGTTTCGACTTCGCTGGCGAGCGCCAGCGACAGCTCGCGCAGGCTGCTGAGAACATCGATCTGATATTCGAGTTCATCCAGCAGGCGAGCGTTCTCGATGCTGATGATGGCGTGCGCGCCGAAATTCTGAAGAAAACCGATATGCTCTTCGGTGAAGGCATGCGGCGAGCGGTGCTCGGCGCTGAGGATGCCGACGATGGCTTCTTTCCAGCGAAGAGGAACTGTCAGGACCGAACGAAAAGCGCCATGTGGGGAAGGCAAATAGTCCGGTACGCCCTGCGTATCGGGGATGATCTGCGTTTCGCCGGATTGAAGGACCTGGCCGAGCGTGCCGCTGGTTTTGGAGAGCGCGTAACTGCTGCGGCTGACATGGCTGCTGCGGTAGTGCTGCTCGATAACCCAGAGATCATTCTGGCGGGTCAGCAGCGCCAGACGAACGAGATCTGCACCCGTGGCGCGGGCGGAGGATTCCAGGACGTTATCGATGATCTTCTCGACATCCTGTGCGTTGGAAATGTTCTGGATGATATCCCGGATGGTGGTGATCTGCTCCATATTGCGCTGGAGCGTTCGCAGGGTGTCCTGATGCAGGCGGGCATTGTGCACCAGGGTGCTGATCTGGTTCGCGGCTGCCTCGATGATCTGTTCTTCCTGTGGAGTGATCGCCCGGCTGCGCCTCCAGCCGAAGATCAGTACGCCAAAGGGCGTTTCCTCTACTGCCAGAGATACAGGAAGCGATGCCTGAAGATCAAAGCTCTCCAGATAGCTCCTGAATCGGGCTGACACACCGGCGCTGTCGAGCGTGATCACATTGAAGCGAGTCGGCGCGATAGCCGTGAAGTCCATGAGTTCCGGGAAAATGGGAATATGCAGCGGGAACGTATGGGCTTCTTCGGCGGGGGTGAGCGTGCTGTATCCAACGACTTCGATCTGTTCGTTGAGCTGGTCAAACAGACCGATAATCGCCCAGTCCGCATTCAATAACTGGCGCATTCCTTCAGCCATATCGGTCGCGGCGCGGTTCAGGGGCAGACCGAAGGTCGAGAGGTGCGACAGGCGGATGAACTGCTGGGTGCTGCGAGACTGGACTTCCACCGTCTGCTGTAACTGGGTGCAGTCTACCGCGGCCGTCAGGTGAGCAGCCAGAATTTGCAGCAGTTCATTTTCTGAACCGGCGCTCACGCCGGGATGGTTGGAGTAGACGACAAGCAGGCCCAAAGGCTCCCCGCTGCTGCTCAAGGGGATTTCGACAGCCGGCAGGGGTGAAACCGAGCGGTGGAAGACGGCTCGCGCTGTGGCGTCGCCTGCGATACCTTCCTCCACTTCTGCCAGCGGAGGGTTCCATCCGAAGCGACCGGCCAGCCGCAGGCGCTCTCTCCCTGGGGCATAGAGCAGCAGCAGCGCACGGTCGGCCTGAGCGATCCGCCCTGCTAACTGACAGACCGAATCGAACAGGCGCGAAGGCTGGTCAGCGGCCAGCAGTTGGTGGGCAAAGTGATTGACCTGGCGCAGGATATCGTCCTGGCGCGCGGTAGCGGCGTTTGCAGCGCGCTGCTGAAACCAGAGCGCCGCGCTTCCGCCCAGCACCGCCGCTGCCAATCCCACAGCCAGCAGCAAGCTGCCCCAATCTGGACGCAGCCACAGCCCGACGAATACCACAGCCGCCAGCCCGATCAGCCCGACGACGAAATGCCAGGGAAAGCGGCTCCATCGCTTGACTGCCGGCGAACGTTGTCCATCAGGTAATGACGAGCGCATAAGAGCGACAACGCAGGATCATTGAAACCAGATTCAAAGATTTTCCAAACATTAATGAAACAAGGAATCGACAATGCTCCTCAATGCTTGAAATATACCATACGAATAGGGGGCTTACCATTGAAATGGGTATAGATTACGTTAAGGATTGTTAGGGCGAACCCACTCATTGACTGAACAGCCCAAGCCCAGCAGCCAGAAGCCAACAAATGCCCATCGATCCCAGATGGGGATGGCATCGCCCATGCCGAAGAGTGCGTGGGCCAACAAGCCCGCTCCGACGGCTGCCGCGATCCGCCGGGCGAAGGTATCTCCGCGCTGGTGGGTGCGCCAGAGCATGGCGATCACCGCGGAGACGAGCGCTGCCGCCCACAGCCAGCCCGGTACGCCCATGTCCGTCCCGATCTGCAGGAACTCGTTGTGGGTATGGGGAATGATGGGCAAACCGGCAATCTCGACAGGGTAAAGCGCACGGACGCGGGCATCCCGAAACATGTTCAGTCCCACGCCAAAGACGGGATGATTGCGGATGATGGTCCAGGCATTGTCCCAGAGCGCCAGTCGCCCCGCCGTACTTTCACTATCCCAGTCCTGACGGCCGCTGCGCTGCTCCGGGGCAAACGCCCCCTGAATGAGCAGGATTTCCAGAATGGCCACCACGGCCAGCATTCCCCAGGCAGCGGCACGGTTCCGCCAGGAAACAGTCACCAGAGGAACCAGGAGCGCCAGCGCGACGAGCGTTCCAGCAATTGCAAAGCGGCTCTGTCCCAGCACCAGTGCCACGAAACCACCCGCGAAAGCCGCCCCGAAGCCCCAACACCACAGCCGCCGCTTTGTCGCCACAGCCAGCCCTGCTGAGAGCGGAACAGTCCAGGCGAGAATGCCTCCAGCCTCGTTCGCGTTGAAGCCTTCGCCTGCATCTGGGAAGGCGGTGAAGCGCGGCAGCCGCTCCGTGATGAACGCCAGCTGCAGGCTCTTCGCGTTCCACTGCACGGCCGTGAGACCCAGGCTGCTCACCAACAGGGTGAGCGCCAGCGTCGCGTGCAGGACGGCATCAATGCGCCTACTGCGGCGCGTCGAGTCGACAAAGGCCAGACTCAGGGCAATGCCCATGACAGGTCGGCCAAGCATCATCAGGCCGCGCGTGAATGGTGGCAGGGCCGGGTCAAGATCGGCTGCCCAGACGTTGAGGGCCGCGAGCAGCAGGAAGGCTGCATAGAGGGCATCCAGCGGCGACCGCGCCCAAAGCCGCCGGTAAACGAACCACCGGGCAGCCATGAAAAGCGGCAGTCCCCAACAGAGAACCAACCAGGGATCCCGCGCCGGGCTGCGATAGAAGAAGGTGACGAGCATGGCGCCCAGCCAGAACGATTCCAGCCGGAGAAACCAGCGCAAGATCGATAGAAACAGTGGTGACACCTGCTGTTCCGGGAACGTGGTTTTGTGCAGCATTATCATTATATTGTAGCATATTAATAGCAAAACCAAATCAACGGCGCATCCTCATCGGGGCGACCCGCCGGGTCGCCCGCGCTAAATCGTCGAGAGACACACGAGGCTGCGGGGACACCCCCGGAAGGTTTTTCCCTTCTCCCGGCGGGAGAAGGCCGTAGGGGGATGCGGGCATAACGTGCCGGATGCGCCATTTAGGGTGACGCTGACGTTGCAAAAGCCCTGCCCGTCCCGCCTCTGCTTTGCCGTCCCGCCTAATCTCAGTTATGATCAGGGAATTTCTCTCTGCTGGACAATAATTATGGGTCAATATCTGCTGCGCCGGGGATTACAAGGCATTCCAACCTTTTTTGGCGTGACGGTCATTTCGTTTCTATTGATGGTTTTCGCGCCGGGTGATCCCATTACACTCATTACATTTGCCCCGAATCGGGACCCTGAAGCCGCTCAGGTGATGCGTCGCGAACTCGGCCTCGACCAGCCGCCCCTGACCCAGTATATCTACTGGCTCTTGGGCAACGATTGGGTCCAGCTCGACATTGATGGGGATGGCACGGGGGATACCTACGGCGAGCGCCGCGGGCTGCTGCGCGGCGACCTGGGCAATTCGATTCGGCAGCGTGAACCCGTGCTGAGCCTGATCATCGCGCGCATCCCGGCGACCCTGCTGCTGACCTTTACGGCGCTGGTGTTGGGCTACAGTACGGGCATCGCGCTGGGCGTGATGGCTGCGGTCTATCACAAGACCTGGATCGACCAGATCGTCCGTATCATCTCGGTAATCGGTAATGCGGTGCCGGCATTCTGGCTCGGCCTGCTGCTGATCATCGTCTTCAGCGTGATGCTGGATTGGCTGCCCATGAGCGGAATGCGCGACATTGCGAGCCGCTCGGATGCCTTTGATCCACTGGAGATGGCCCGGCATATGGTGATGCCCGTGTTTGTCTTGTCGCTGGGGACAATCGCCTTCGTCTCGCGCTTCACCCGCACCGAGTTGCTGGAAGTGCTGTCGCAGGATTACATCCGCACTGCGCGCGCCAAAGGCTTGGCAAACCGCGCAGTCTGGATTCGTCATGCCACGCGCAACGCCCTGCTGCCAGTGGCAACCTTTCTGGGGCCGGGCTTGGGCACGCTCCTCAGCGGCGCGGTGATTGTCGAGCAGGTGTTTACCTGGCCGGGTATGGGGCGGTTGGTCGTCACCGCCGTCCTGAACCGCGATTATCCGGTAGTGATGGGGTCTGTGGTCATTGCCTCGGCCATGTTTATTCTGGGCGTGCTGCTCTCGGATATTCTGTATGCGCTGCTCGACCCGCGCATCCGTTTGGAGTAAAACATGAGCGCCGTCCTATCCTCGATGAATTCTCAAGAGCGATCTCGAACGTTGCTGCAGGACGGGCTGCGCCATCTGCTGCGCGACCATCTGACAATGGCTGCCCTCATCATCCTCCTGGCCACGACATTCATTTGTGTCGTTGGGCCGCCCGTCGTTGAGCATGTCCTGCAAATTGACGAGACGCGCACCAACACCAGCCAGCGCTTCTTCCCCCCAGGCACACAAGGCCACCTGCTCGGCACGGACCACCTGGGGCGCGATCAGCTCATCCGCCTGATGTACGGCGGGCGCGTGTCCCTGGCCATTGCTTACAGCGCCAGCGTGATGATTATCCTGATCGGCATCGTCTTGGGGCTGGCCTCCGGTTACTATGGCAGGCGAGTAGATGACGTCATCACCTGGGCCGTGAACACGCTGAACTCGATACCGCCGCTGTTCATCCTCCTGATTGTCGCCGCGATCTGGCAGCCTAAGGCCGAGACCTTGATCCTCATCCTGGCCCTAACCGGCTGGACGGGCACGACGCGCTTGGTGCGCGCCGAGGTGCTCAGCCTCAAGGAGCGCGATTATGTGCTGGCGGCGCGGGCGCTCGGCGCGACTGACCTGCAGCTTCTCTTCGTCCACATCCTGCCCAACCTCCTCTCCATTGTGATCGTCACCGGATCAATCATCGCGGGTAACCTGATACTGATCGAGTCGGGCTTGAGCTTCCTCGGTGTTGGCGTACAGCCCCCCGTGCCAAGCTGGGGTAACATGCTGACTGACTCGCGCACCTACTTTGCGACGGGTGTCCATCTGGTCGTATGGCCGGGGCTGCTGATCATGGTGACAGTGATGTGCTTCTACCTGGTGGGGGATGGACTGCGCGACGCGCTTGACCCGCACCGAATACGACTGCGAACAGACCGCAGCAAAGGCTAGAGCAGTATGAAGAAAAGCAGCCGGGCTTTGTTCCTGGCCGTGATCGGGCTGGCCCTCGTCGCGGTGGTGCTGGTCGTGACGCGATTGCCAATGCCCCTTGACACACTGCCGCTCACGCAGGTCTTTGATGACAGTCCCCAGGGTTTTACGATCCGCTATCCTGCCGACTGGGATTACACCATCCCCATACACGGACTCATCCTCTTCGGCCCCAATGCGACATTGTTCCAGGCCAAACCGGGGCCAACCTTCACCATCCAGCGCCTAGGACCGTTGGCTGCCTTTGGCGCGCTGGAAGAGGCGCTCGATTTGTATCTGCGGCGCGGCCCGCTGCGTGAAGATCGCTTGTGGGAGCAGCAGGGGCAGATCACCACCACTACCCTTCGGAATCGCCCGGCGCTGCGCGTCGAGATCACAGGCCGCGAGTTTCAAGACAGCCCGGAGTCGCGCGTGAATATCCTGGCCACCCTGGCACAGAACACATTCGTCTATGTCATCGCAATGACCGCGCCGCTGGAGAACTGGCCCGCAGTTGAGCGGACACTCCAAGCAATGCTCGACAGCCTGGAAATCCTCGAATAGCCCCCTCGCAAAAAGAACAGGGATGAGCGCCTGCCCATCCCTGTATGAAATCAGTTGGGGACGCGCTGCTGCCGCGTCCGCCGCTGCGGTTCAAATCTACCCACCCAGCGACCAGTCCTGAACGTGTCCGGTATAGCCATAGAAGACCCATGACGGACCAGGTTCAAAGCCGCTGATGCGCTTGTTGGCGATCTGGTAGATATTTGGCGTGAACGTCCAGTCGTAGGCCACATCATCGTGGGCGATCTGCTGAATCTGCTGGTAGATTGCCGCGCGCGCGGCCAGGTCGCAGCCCGGGACGGTGCGCGCCTGCGCGACCAGGTCGTCGATCTGCGGATTGATATACGACGCCAGATTATTGCCCGCGCCGGGCACATCCTCGCTGGCCAGCAGCAGCGTCATGAAGTCGTTCGGGTCAGGCGGAGCCGTACCACCGCTGTTGCTCATCGGCGTGGCATCGTAGTTCTGACCAAAGTACACATCATCCAGATAATTCGCCCATTCGACCAGTTCCAACTGCACGTCGAACCCGATCTGGTTGAGCTGATCCTGGGCGATGATCGCCGTCGTCTCGAACATGTTCAGAATGTTGCTGTAACGAATGGTGAACGAAAGCTTCACGCCGTCTTTCTCCCGCACCCCGTCACCATCGCTGTCCACCCAACCTGCTGCTTCCAGGATTTGCGCCGCCATCTCCGGGTCATACGGATACGGCTCAATCGCGCTGTTGTACGCCCAGGTCACGCTCGGTGCCACGGCGCCGATCAGGCGTGTGCCGCCTTCGTCACCGCCGAGGGTAGCCAGAATGTCTTGCTTGTTGTAGCCCATCGCGACGGCCTTACGGACATTGACATCGCTGAACAGCGGGTGCGGAGTCTGTTCAACTGGGTTGCCCGCTTCGTCAAAGGCAGGCTGGGGATTATTGGGGTCCGCCCAGTTCAACGACAGGAAATTGACCGTGTACTGCGGGAAGAACTGGTATTGCAGACTGTCCAGGTTGGTGATCTGCGAGAACAGATCCCCCTGGAAATAGGTGTAGTCAATCTCGCCCGCCTGAATGGCCTGGAGCGCGACAGTCTGTTCACCGATCACGCGGTTGACCAGGAAGGGAATCTGCGGCGCGCCACCCCAGAAATCAGGATTGGCACGGAAGCGCTGCCCTTCATCCGGCGCCCAGCTTTCCAGAATGTAAGGACCGCCGCTGATGTCCGGGTTCATGTTGAAGTCGCTCTCCATGAAATCGCTGAAGTCCGCCGCATACTTATGGGCAGGCATAAAGCGGATGGCGCCAAATTGGCTCAACGCCGCGCAGTCCGCCGAGGTCAGCTTAATTTCATAGGTGCGATCATCAATCTTCTTGACCGATTCGATCAGAGCGACATTCGATTCCAGCACTGTGGCGATGGATTCCTGCTGGATGGCGTTAATCGTGAAGATCATGTCATCAGCCGAGATCGGCGTGCCATCGCTCCATACCGCGCCTTCCATGATGGTGAACGTGTACGTCAGGCCATCCTCCGAAACCGTCCAACTGGTCAGCCCCGGAACCGGTTCACCGGTGAAGCTGTCCACCGCCACCGGCGCCGGGAACAGGAGGCTGTACGCCTGGAACGAGGCGCCGTCTGAGGCCAGCGCAGGATTGAACGAGCTGATGTTGCCGAAACCCCGAATGACGACTGTCTCGTCGTCCTGAGCGGCGGCAATACTGAGCGGCAGCGACACCAGAAGCACCAGCACAAGCAGAAGTAAACGCTTCATATCAAATCCTTTCTTATCTAATCAAATGGGCATAACGGGAAAACCAAATCAACGGCGAAAATCGTAGGGGCGACCCGGCGGGTCGCCCACGTAAGAATCAGGCATATTTGAATGCTTACCGACATCAGTCTCGAGAATTGTGCAAACGCGATTGTAACCTTCTTTGCACAATTCGTCCACACCGTTGCTTCACAGCTGTTGTATCGAGTTCGCTGGAATCACCGCCCGCTCAACCCAAATGCGCGCCGAATCGAACGGCATACTGGGATTTCCCACCCGCTTTGACTCAGAACCGCCCTGATCCGGTCTGGATCGCCCTTTTTCCTGGGCTTCAGCCGTTCTAGCTGTTCTCAATCAGCGCGTACAAATCCTGGGTTTCACGGGATGGCTTGATATCGAAGTCCCGCCGCAGGTATTCCGCCAGCGCCAGATATTGGGCGCGGGCATCTTCCTTACGCCCCAATTTCAGATACAGGCTCATCACTTCGCGCTGAATGTCTTCGCGTTCCGGCGTCTGTGTCAGCGACCGGGTGAAAAATCCCAGTGCCGCCAGATCATCGCCGCGCCGTTTGTTCAGTCGCCCCAGGCTGATGAGCGCCTGCGAGTTCAGAGTACGCAGATGGTCGCGCCGGACACGCATCCATTCCATCGAGCCTTCCTGGAGATACGGGGCGCGGTAGGCCTCAACCGCCCGCAGCAGCAGCCGTTCCTCCTCGGCTTCATTGCTGGTAACCATCGCCCGCTCGACATCCGCCTGGAAGTCATTCACATCGTAATGCCGGGTGAGCTTCTCGCTTGGCGTATAGAAACCAGCGTTGTACTGTGTCAGCTCGAAGCTCTGCGTCGGATCAATCTTCATGCTGATCCGCTCGCTGATCTTCCGCTTGGTCACGTGGAAAACGTTGGTCGCTTCTTTCGTCGGAAGGTTCGGCCAGAATATGTCGAAGATTTCCTGCCGTGTCACCATCGGGCGGTCTACGAAGAAGAAGAACAGGTTTCTGGGCAGTTCCCCATCCCAATTCGTAATATATTGACCGTTAACAACCGCATATCCCCTGCCGAGCGCGTAGACCTCAAGTTGAGGGCGAGGCTGCTTCTCCACCGTGAAGATCACGTCGTCTTTGCGTTTTTCAGTCCCTAAAACGACCGCATCTCCCTTACTGACCAATTCCGACCAGGGACGGTAGGTCAATAGACGCGACGAAACCGCGACCTGAACATGCGCAGGCAGGGCATCAGCTAGGCTGGTGATGAACCGGTTGAAATCATCGTCAAATGGAATTCTGTCCAACTCATCAAGATAGAGAATCACCGAATCGGAATGATATGCGCCCAGGTCAGCTGCCAGCGCCTCGCTCCATTTGGTGACTTTGCGGCTGCTCAGTGCCGCCTTGAGATTTTTGCCGAATCCACCCAGTGTGCTCTCGAATTCTTGAACCATCCCGCGTAGACACGAGTGCAGCGTGGATTGTTCATCAGCAATTCGATAGTAAAGCAGGCCGTTTCTATCACTAGATAAAAAATAACTCAGGAAAAGCGTTTTGTAACTTGTCCACGGGAACAGTAGAATGAACTTTCGCCCTTTTGATCGCCGTTTGAAATTCTCCATGGAAACTTGCGTGATGAGTTCGTGCGTCATTCGATGTACTGCACCTGACTGAGATTGCGAATTATTACATATCCTACTGAACACATGTTATCACGCCTTGCTGTAATCTGCAACTAGGTGCACTCTAGGGGGTGCATTCGGAAATGGGGGCAAGATGCTGTTTGCACCGTTTGCGTTGGAAACTCCGGGCGCCCGCTGCTCGGCCCCGCCGCTCCGACGCCATCCCTGGTGGGTCAGCGTGCCTGTCACTGGCGGGGCGCTGTGACCGCGGACGCCAAGAATGGCGTCCCAGGCACGAATGGTAGAGACGGGCTTCTGCCCGTCCGCCGCTGCCTGATCCTGCCCCCAAATCCGAATGCACCCCATCATCCGGCCCGGTATCCGAATTCCCCCAATTCCGCTACAATACACCCCAACAGCCTCACTGCAAAGCGAATGCTCAATCAGCCATGACCAGCGTGCATCACGCCGCGGAAAAACAGCCGCAAGACCGCTCCAATCTTATCGCCCGTTCGATCACCGCCTTCATCGGCGGGCCGATCATCCTGTTCGTGACCTATCTCGGCGGCATACCTTTCCTGCTGGTTGGGCTGGCCGCAGCCGTCCTCATCATGCTTGAATTCTGCGCCCTCGGCGCCGAGCGGAATACCCCCGGCAACCTGTGGGTTGGCCTTCCGGCGGTCGTGGCGATGGTGCTCGCCTTCGTCGCTGGCCAGTTTGGGCTGGTGATCGCCCTGTTCATCGCTGTCGGGCTGGGCACCTGGATCTACGAGCAGATGCGCGGCGTGGTCGCCGTGGACACGCGCACGCGCATCGGCCTGACTCTGGCCGGGTTGGCTTATGCGGCGCTGCCCGTCAGCTTCCTGATCACGCTCAGGAACCTGCCCAACGGGATGCTCTGGGTTTTCCTCCTCTACGGCATCACCTGGGGCACAGATACGCTGGCTTTCTTGGGTGGGCGGCGCTGGGGCAAGCACCCCCTCGCGCCGCGCATCTCGCCCAAGAAATCCCGCGAAGGCGCGCTCATCGGCGTGGTCGGCGGCGTCATCATCGCCCTCCTGATCCTCGCCCTCAGTGGGCAGCTCCGCCCTGAACTGCTGCCGCTGGTACTCTGCGGCCCACCCCTGGCCGTCATCGGTGATCTGTTCGAGTCCTGGCTCAAGCGCCGCTTCCAGGTTGGCGATTCGCACATCGCCGGCCTGAACATCGTCCCGGGGCACGGCGGCGTCCTCGACCGTACCGACTCGCTGGTCTGGGTGACCACTTTCTGCGCCATCTATTTCCTATTGATCGGTTGGATTGTTTGAGTATTGTGTAGAATAGTAGTGATACCGGATCGTTCCCCATCTCAAGTTGAGGATGTTTCATGCCCACAAAAGCCCAATCCCGGAAATCGGACAGCGGTGTCCAGCCCAACCGCGAGGAACTGCTCCAGATGGGTATCCGTGCCGCCAAGTCCGGCAACCGCGAAGGCGCTCGCATCGCCTTCGAGCAGGTGCTTTCCCAGGACAAACGCAATGAACGCGCCATGATGTGGATGGCCAAGCTCTCTACCAACAAAGCCGAACGCAAGAAATGGTTGGAGCGGGTGCTGGAAGTCAATCCCGAGAACCAGAACGCCCTCGACGCCATGCGCCGCATGGATTACGAACGCAGCGCCAGCGAGAACCGTACCCTGCTGGTCTTCGGCGTGGTGCTGGGCGTCCTGATCGTCATTACGCTGGTGGTCATCGGGTTCCTGTTTCTCATCCCGCGCTGATCCCACAATCAGGATAGAATAGAAGCACGCATCAGCGCGTGTACAACGCGGAGGTTGCCCATTGGCCGGGACAAGTGGACTACAGAACAAATTGCAGGCCGGGATCGAAGCGGCGCGGCGCGGCGACCGGGTGAATGCCCAGAAACTGCTGCGCGCTGTCATCGATGCTGATCCGAATAACGAAGTAGCCTGGATGTGGCTGGCTTCGTCCCTCGATAACCTCGGCGAGCGCCGTCAGGCATTGGAGCAGGCGCTCCGCATCAACCCCAACAACACCCGCGCCAAAGCCGCGCTCGATCAACTCAACGCGGTGCTCCCGCCCGCCTTGGGGCTGCGCAAGCCCCCCGCCCCAACGAGCCCCGCCGCGCCCCGCCGGCCCGACGAGCGCCGTGGCGGGAACAGCATCCTGGTGATCGTCGGCGTTCTGGCGGCGCTGCTGGTGGTGGCCCTCATCATCTTCAATCTGGTCGCCCGGACGCAGCAGCCCGTTCCCCCGAACGCCGAGACGCGGGCCGCCATCCTCAACACCGCCACACCCACCGCCACCATCGACCCCGCCAGCTATACGGCCACACCCTTCTTCGGCATCATCGTCACGCCCGCCAACCTCCCGACCCTGCCACCAACTTTTACGCCGACCTTCACGCCGGTCATCCCCACCGACACCCCCACGGCGACCTCGGTTCCACTGAATACCTTCCTGCTGTGGTACACCAGCGTCAACGACGGCGAAGCGCAGCCAGCCCTCTTCCGCATGAACGGCGACGGCATGGGCGATCAGGCCGTGGCGCCAGCCGGCTTCAGCGACATTGCCATCTCGCCCGATCAGCGCCTCATCGCTTTCGTCCGTGAAGCGACCTCCGACCAGAACGGCCAGTCCGTGACCGCCCCGGAATTGTTCGTCGCCCCCTTGAGCGACCTTTCCCAGGCGCGGCAGATCACCTCCCTCGGCAGCGACTCGCTCTCTCACCCCAGTTGGGCGCCCGACAGCATTACGCTGGTCTTCGCCAGCGATTATGATGGCGACACCGAACTCTGGACGATCACCGAGGATGGCAACAACCTCCTCCGCCTGACCGATAACGACGTGGCTGATCTCGAACCCGCCTGGTCTCCCGATGGCAGCGTCATCGTCTATGCCTCCGAGCAGGCCAACGGCCCCGGCACAGGGCTGACCGAATTGTTTAGCATCACTCCGGATGGCGGCCAGATCACCCAGCTTACCGATGCGGAAGGCAGCAGCTATTCGCCCTCCTGGGCGCCGGATGGAACACGCATCGCCTTCGCCAGCGATCGCGGCGGCGACGGCGACATCTACATCATGGACAGCGACGGCCAGAACTATCTCCGCTTGACCGTGGATGATGGTAGCGCCGAAGACCGCATCCCGGCTTTCACGCCTGTTGGCAGTGCCGTAGTCTTCGTCTCCAATCGCGCTGGAGGGCGTAGCTTCCAGTTCTATCAAGTAAACCTTAATGGGCGTGAAGTCGCGCGCCTGGCCGATCCCGGCCGCAGCGTCGAGTCCTTCGCCTTCCGCCCCGAACCGCTCCTGTTGGCGCGTTGACCGCCCGTCGGAGCAGATCAGGAAAAGTGTCGTGAGCGACGAGAAAATCATTCAGGAATTGATGCGCCAGGGCATCGAGGCCGCCCGTGAAGGCCGCAAGGCGGACGCCAAGCAGTTCTTCGAGCAGGTTGTCGAGATGGACGACAAGAACGAGAAAGCCTGGATGTGGCTGGTCTCGGTGGCCGAAAGCGACGAGGAACGCCGCGTCTATCTGGGCAATGTGCTCTTCATCAACCCCAACAACGAACGCGCCCAGAAGGCCATGGAGCAGATCCAAACCAAGAATAAACAGATCCGCGACCGCCAGGAGATCGTCCCCGGCATTACCCGCCGCGCGGCCTTCCTGATCGGCGGCGGCGGCGCGGCCATCATCCTGCTGCTCCTCGTCGTCTTCCTGGCGATCACCGGCAGTCGTAATGCCGAAATCGCCGCCCAGACGCAGGCCGCCCTCGATCTCGAAAGCACCAGTGCCGCCATCGCCCAGCTCGCCACCCAGGCCGTCCTGGATGCCACCAGCACCCAACTGGCCGCTGTCTCGCCTACGCCCACCTCCACCAACACCCCCAGCCGTGCCACGCTGCCGCCCACCTTTACCCCGTCGCCCTCCCCAACCCTGCTGGTGACGGCCACGCCCTTGCCCCTGCCCGTCAATCTCAGCGGCAGCCTCTACGGCTGGAGCGGCCGCGATGTCACTCAAAGTGGCTTCCTGACCATCGTCCAGTTCGACCTTGCCACTGGCCGCCCCGCCCCGATTGGCTCCCTCGAAGGCCGCAACCCCGTCGTCAACCCCCAGCGGCAGACCCTCGCTTATACGCGCTATTTCGCGGCTACCTTCGACTTCGCTCTCGAAGAATATAACCTCGCCAGCGGCACGCCTGCCCTCTTGACCGAAGGCCAGCAGGTCCTCAAAGCCCAGATGCCGACCTACTGTGCCACCGTCAATCAGGTGGCCTTCGTCGCCCTGCCCACCCAACGCCAGGCCGATCTCTCCGCCACCGAGGTGCCTTACCAGGTCTTCGTGCTCAACCTGGACAGCCGCCAGTTGTTCCGCCTCACCAACGACCGTTCCAGCTATTCCTACCCGGCCTATTCGCCAGACTGCACCCGCCTGGCCGTCATCAAGGCCGAAGGCGGAGCCAACCCCAGCACCGATCTCGTGCTGATCGACACCGCCTCGCTGGCGCAGACCCCCCTCACCACCGACGCTGGCAACTTCATCGAATCGGCTGCCCGCTGGTCGCCCGATGGCACCCAGTTGGTCTACAGTGCCGCCCCCGCCACCGATCCAGCCAACGCCGATATCGCCATCCGCCGCGCTGATCCCTCCAGCACGCCCTTGCTGCTGGCGCGCGAGCCAGCCAATGAGGTCTTCCCGGTGTTCAGCCCTGATGGACGCTATGTGGCCTTCGCCAGCAATCGCAGCGGCTACTACGACATCTACATGTTGGAACTGGAAACCAGCACCGTCTTCCAGTTGACCGCCACCCTCGAAGATGACTATCCCGGAGATTGGACGCCGTAAGGCATCGCCGGGGATGCCCCGCGCCGCCGGACGTGTCGGCTGGCCATAGCCCACACGTCCTAACGCCTTCGCTCACTCTTTGCGCTATAGTGAGGCTGGAACCCGGTGGTGTGGATACAGGTGAACAGATATGGTTTCGAGTGTAAATATGGTGACCCAGCAGTCCAACCGCGAAGGTAGCGAACGTTTTAATGAACTCGTGCAGGCCGGTCGCGCTGCCCTCAATATGGGCAATCGCCAGCAGGCCCATGATTATTGGAAGGAAGCCGCCCGGCTGAATCCCTTCAATGAGCAGATCTGGCAGATGCTCCTCGATGTCGTTGACTCCGAGGAAGACCGCCGCGTCTGCTTGCAGAACATCCTCCAAATTAACCCGCTCAACACCCAGGCCCGCCGCCAGATTAACCAGATGCAGGCCCGCAAGGAACGCGCCGCCCAGTACCGCCTGGAGCGCATCGAAGCCCGCCAGGCCGGCGCGCGCCGCCGCCGTCAGGTCCTAACCCGCGCCATCGTCCTCGGCCTCGCCATCGGCCTGTCCGGAGCCTTCTTCGGCGTCGTCCTCAGCATCCTCCTTTACGGCCGCTGATCGCGCTCGGCGCGGCTTCCAGCAGCGGGCATCACCCCTGACCATGCTGTAATCGTGTCAGCCCCCTTCGTTAGCGATGAGGCGCATGCCCTATGTTCACGATCCGCTTGAAAGGTCAGGTGACAGCCAACGAAAATCCGGTAGCGGCCCGTACCCAAAAACGTTGCCTTCGTAGGGACGCCGTTCTGGGCCCCCGGATTTCACCTTGAGACTTGAGATTAACCTCGCCAATCACCCCGAACCCCCGTAGGGGGTGGTCTTCACCTGGCCGGGGGATTTCATCCCTCGGCGTCGCCCCGCCGACTCTCCCCGCCAGTTTTCATTCCTTTATGCTGTTGTTTTCCACATGGACATCTCCTCTGGTTGATGAACGGCCTTGATCCACAGCCATCCTATCCGAATCGACTCCGCCCCCGTTTGCGTATAATATCGCAGCGCCCGTGAATGACTCGTTAAGGATGTGCCGCCATGCTGCGAACGCTCTGGAAGCTGCTCAAACCCGTCCTGCTGCTTGTCCTCGTCGCTGGAGTCGTGATCGCCGTGCTGTTCGCCTATACCCGCGGCCTCATCCCCGGCCTCGGCACGACCTACACCGTCAATACCACCATCATCCTTGATGGCATCCAGCAGCTTTCCTCGCTGACTGTCACCCGCTACAACTATTCCAGCACCGTCTACACCGAGCGCGACATGCCCGATTTCCTCAAGTTCCTCTATGGCGACCGCCAGGTGATGGTCGCCGTCGGTTCTGTCACCGCCGGCATCGATATGACCCGCGTCCAGCCCCAGGATGTCATCTGGGATGGCCAGGTCTTGAGTCTGCGCCTGCCCGCGCCCACCCTCCAGGACTGCTTCCTGGATGACGGCGCGACCTACATCGCCGACCAGCAGACCGGCCTCTTCGCCCGGCGTGATCCCAACATCGACCAGAACACCCGCCGCTACGTCGTCGGCCAGTTCCGCGATGCCGCCCTGGCCGGAGACATCCTCTCCCAGGCGCAGACCCAGGCCGAGCAGGTCATCCGCCAGTTCGTGACGCTGGTCAGTTCCGATGCCGTCCGCCGCATCGACATTACCTTCCAGCCGCCCGATCCCAACGCGCCCCTGCCCGAAACCTGTTCATAGCGCCTTCAGGTGGATGAGGCCTGCCGTGCGCCTTTCTGACCTCTTAAGCCCCCTCTCCATGCAATGGAGAGGGGGTTGGGGGTGAGGATCATAAAAAACCTGCCCCTGAAAAGAAGGGAGTAGGGGGATGAGGGCAGAACCTGCCGGATGCACCGCTTAGCGTAATCATGGATTGGTTGTGTCCAGCAGCGCTTGCGTGCAGCACGCGACGATTGAACCCTCAGACAAACAGCAGCCCCAGCCCCAGCGCGACCAGGCACGCTGCCAGAATCAGCGCGCCAATCGGCACGAGCGCGACCAGGCGGCGGGGTGTGCGCCCTTCAGTCGGTGCGCCCAGGAAGAACCCGGCGGAAACCAGAATCGGCGCCACGAAGAAGCCAATTCGCACCGCCCAGTCCAGCCCCGCCGCCAGTGTCGCGACATCGATCATGAGCTGCCCGATCAGCCCGAGGATGACCAGCACCCCGGCGTGGGCGTGTCCGGCGCGGAAGTAACTGCCCATCACATCGCTGGTGATCACGCCGCCGCTGCTGCGCCGCAGTTCGGACAGCAGGAAATACCCGCCAAACTCGATGGTCGTGATCGACAGCAGCATCAGACCCACCATCACCCGCGCTTCGTTACTGATGTCCATAGCTCACTCCTTCTGATTCTCATTCTATACATGTAAATACTGACATACAGAATTCGAGTAAAACGGACGCTTGTGTTCGACTGATACCGTCTACAGATGGCTGATCTGCGCGATGGCATCGTCCAGCCAGCGCAGATACATCTGCTCGTAGGCGATGCCGAATTGCAGCGTGAGCATCCAGAATACCGCGTTCTGCGCCAGCGTGGCATCATCTAAACCCATGCGCTCCTTCATGTGCCCGGCTCCGAGTGCGCGGAACAGGTCAAGCTTCTGCTCATGCAGCTGGCGCTGGAAGCGCAGTTCGTCCAGCACGTCCTGCGAGTCGCGCTGGCTCGAAAAGAACAGCCGCACCAGCAGATCCTCCTTGACGGTTGGCACTTCCAGCAGCGGTTTGCCCAACCAGTCGAGCAGCGCGTTCCGGCCGGCTTCGGTCAGCTCGTAGAGGCGCCGCTTGAGCTTGTCATCGCTGTCGCTCTCCTCGGAGACCAGCAGCCCCTCCGCCTCCAGTTTCCGCAGCATGGTGTAAATCTGGCTGTGATGCGCGTGCCAGAAGTGGGTGGTGGACTCGTCGATGATGCTCTTGAGTTCATAACCCGTCATCGGCGCATAATTGAGCAGACCCAGCAGAATGTACTGAAGCATCGGCTTACCGTTCAAAGCGGTGATTGTGGATCCCAGTTCAGCGACGGGCTGACACTGAGATCAGCATACATCACAAATTCAAACATGTCAATAGTGACATGTTGAAACTAAATATTGCTGCTGAGTGTTATGGAGGGAAGCCTTCAAATGCGACTGATTCTTGCACAGGTGACCCGACGAGTCGCCCGCGCTAAACCGGGGTGATCGTCCCATAGCCGGGGGATGTCATCCCTCGGCGTCCCCCCACCCAATCCCTTCCCGCCGTATGATCTCTGTGTGCTCTGTGCCTCTGTGGTTCAATTCTTCGCTTTTCTCGGTCTCCTCTGTGTCTCCGTGGTGAAATTCTTCTTCCCTCCGATTTTATGGCGCAAAAGTAGACAAAATGTCACCCGAACCGCCTCATTTTGTGCTACCCTGTATCTATGGCAGGACTCCCTTCTGGGCGTCCGGCATGCCTCGCCGCCGCACCTTTACAAATTATCGCCTGCGAATTTCGCATCCCATTGCAGTTGCAGGATTCACCCAGTTGCAGCGGCAACAGCTGCAACATCTGTAGCAGCCCCTGCCTTACATGCAAGTCCCTTGGCGCGCAGTTGCCGTTCCGCCATTGCCGCAGCCATCCGTCCGGCATGGACAGCGTGGACGGCATTTCGCACAATTCTCAGAATTCTCGCATTCGCATTCTTATCATTCTTATCGTTTCTCATCTAGTATCGCATTTTTTCACCAACTATAAACTATCAAATTTTAACTTCCTGCGTCCACCAACCAGCCCAAGGTGATCCATCCCACCATGACTGTACCCCACACTGACACCTTCGACCTCGACCTGGAAGCCATGGCCCACGGTGGCAGCGCCCTCGGTCGCCTCGGCCAGCAAACCGTCTTCGTGCCCTATACCATCCCCGGTGAGCGCATCCGCGCTCGCGTCGTCGCCCAGAAAGGCCGCGTCCTCTTCGCCGAAGGACTCACCCTCCTCCAAAGCTCCGCCGACCGCGTTTATCCCGCCTGCCCGCACTTCGGGCCGGGACGCTGCGGCCAATGCCATTGGCAGCACATCGACTATCCCGCCCAACTCCTCCTCAAGCAGGATGTTCTCGCCGACCAGTTGGAGCGCATCGGCGGCCTGACCGAGGTCGATGTCCGTCCGGTCATCCCCGCCCCCTACATCTGGGGCTATAACTTCCGCATGACCCTCTACCCCGTCGATGGTCAGCTTGGCTTCCCTGGCGCGGCGCAGCCCGGCGCGGGCGCTGCCCCCATCGTCCCCATCGACGAGTGCCACCTGCTGCACCCCGACCTGCTTGCCCTCAAGCAGGCGCTTGACCTGGAACCCATTCCCGGCCTCGAACAGATTACCTTCCAGTTGGGCAGCGACGGCGCGGCTATGGTCATCCTCCGCACCGCCGATGACGAACCTCCCGAACTCCATACCGATCTGCCCATGAGCGTCAACCTCGTCCTCAGCGACGGCCAGCCTGTCAACCTCATCGGCGATCTGCGCAGCCACTACAATCTGGCCGGGTGGCGCTTCCGCGTCACCGCTGGCAGTCCCTTCCCCGCCAACTACCCTCAGCTCGAAAACCTTGTCGCCGAAGTCCTGGCGGCCCTTGCCCTCACCGGCAGCCAGACCGTCCTTGACTGTGATGCCGGAGTCGGCCTGTTCAGCGCCTTCATCGCCCAGCAGTCCCGTCTCGTTACCCTCATCGAATCCCTCGGTTCCGCCGTCGATGACGCCGACGCCAACCTCGCCGACATGCAGAACATCGACATCATCGAAGGCGCGCTCGAAGATGTCCTGCCCGAACTCGACGACCGCTATGATGCCGCCCTGGTCAACCCGCCTGCCGGTGGCCTCAACCTCCCCGCGCTGGATGCGCTCGTCGCTCAGCGCATCCCCCGCCTGGTCTACCTCAGCAGCGACCCGGCCGCCCTCGCGCGTGATGCCAAACGACTCGCCGCCAAAGGCTTCCGTCTGGCCTACGTCCAGCCCATCGATCTGTCGCCGCAGACCTATTTTATCGACTCGATTGCTGTGTTCGTGTTGTGAAGAGTGATGCGAAAGTATTGTAATGAAGTAATATGAAAAGAAATCCCCTCAAAACCTCAACAATTGCTTGACATTACGGCGGGTTTTCATCTAGACTTTCGCTCAATCCGGTCGCGCGAGCCTGTCAGACCCCAATCTTTCTACTGGAAGCCTGTGCGCCCGGATATGTCGTGTATTGATGTACCGAGGAGTAAGTGGCTATGGCTGAAAATATGCGTGGGGTCGTGAAGTGGTTTAGTAATGAAAAGGGTTACGGCTTTATCACCCCGGAAGACAGCGCGGGTGATATTTTCGTCCACTATAGCGCCATCCAGGGCAGCGGCTACCGCTCCCTTGACGAAGGCGTGAAGGTCGAGTTCGAGGTGGTCGAAGGGCCCAAGGGTAAGCAGGCCAGCACCGTCACCAAGATCTGAACCTGCTTTCAACGGTTATTGACCAGCCCAGGCCTGTCGCGCTACGATAGGCCTTTTTGTTCCCCAGTTCAAGGAAACACCCTGCATGGATCTCCTCGCCGTCCGCTCTATCGCCGCTGAAATCGCCCGCGCTGCCGGAATCGTCTTGATGGAAAAGTTCGACCAGCCTCACCAGCAGCGCGTCAAGAAAACCGTCACCGATATCGTCACTGAAGGCGACACCGCCTCCGAAGCCGTCGTCCTCGCCGGGCTGACCCGCCACTTCCCCGACCACCACATCGTCAGCGAAGAAGGCGGCGGCGTAGGCATCGGTAAGCCCCTCGATCAGGCCGAGTACGTCTGGTACATCGATCCCCTCGACGGAACCAGCAACTACGCCAACAACCTCCCGCTCTTCTCGGTCAGCATCGCTATGGCCGACCGCGACATGAACCCCCTGGTCGGCGTCGTCTATCACCCCTTCACCAGCGAACTCTACACCGCCTCGAAGGGCGGCGGCGCGACCCTCAACGGCCGCCCGCTGCGTGTCTCCACCACCGCTGCCCTCCAGAACGCGATGCTCTGCTCCGGCTTCCCCTACGATGCCTTCAACAACCCGGATAACAACCTGCGCGAATGGGCCGCTTTCACCATGCGGACACGCGGACTGCGCCGCTTCGGTTCCATCGCCATGGAGATGAGCTACATCGCCGCTGGCCGCCTGGAAGGAGTCTGGGAAAGCTCCATCAATAGCTGGGATGTCATGGCCGGAATCGTCTTAGTGCGCGAAGCGGGCGGCCGCGTCACCGACTACAGCGGGCAGGAATCCCAGACGCTCTATCACGGCAGGCAGATCGCTGCCAGCAACGGCCTCATCCATCAGGAAATGCTCGACCTGCTGGCCGAGGTGCGCTCAAATGAGCGTTCGTCTAGCAAAATCGCCACCTCACCCAAAATCGGTTAGAGTCTTGGGTGTGATGAGGGGAGTGCTGGCGCTGCCGGCCGCCCCTCCGTCTGTTTCCCGTCCACACAGCTTGCGCCCGGTGTGAAATGCCTGTGGTCAGACTTGATACCTACAAAGCCAGCGCCTTCCTCGTCTGGCAGCTCAAACTCTCTGGCACGACCATCCACGAAGATGGCGGCGATATTATTCACGTCGGGCTGCCCACAGGCGAAGAAGTCAGCATCCACCTGATCGAGAGTTCTATCCAGGCCTACGAAATCAAAGGCACAGTTGCCTACAACCACGTCAACAAGGTTCACACCTTGTTCCTGATCTGGTGCGATATGCTCCTGCCCCCGGAGGGTGACCTCACCGAGGTGCAGGACTGGGAATGGCCGCTCCTGGCGCTCTACGGTGACCGTATCTGGGCCTACGATGTCCTCGGCGGCGAGATCTTCATCTTCCCGGTTTTCTACGACCGCATCGGCCCCTACCGCGAAATCCGCTACGGCAAGACCGTCAGTGCCCGTCATCTCACCGCCGGGATGGTGGAAACCGCCCTGCCGGCTATGAATGGCAAGTGGCGTGTCGCTGGCTTCGCTGAACGCACCCAGCACGCCCACCACAAAACCCACTATCCCGGCGATGGCGATATTCCCATCACCGCCAAGAACGACCCCCTGGCTGTCTTCTACGCCATCCTCAACATCCCCCGCGATGCCGAGCCGGAAGACGTCAAGACCGCCTACCGCACCCTGGCCCGCCAGTTCCATCCCGACCTCAACCGCGCTGCCAACGCCACCCAACAGATGCAGTCCATCAATGAAGCCTACCGCAAGATCATGGATGATTTCGAGGACCCCTGAGGCGGTACTAGGCAGCGCACTGATTTCCCCACACAATAGAGACGGTTCGTCACCTTCCACGCTTCCAGAGGTTCCAATGCGCTTGCCTACCCAACGCCTGTTCTGGGCCGTCAGCCTCGGACATGCCGCCAACGATCTGTTCATGAGTATGCGCTCGGTCGTGCTGACCTTCATCAGCGCCTACGTCCTGCCCATGAGCGCCCAGCATATCAGCCTGGCCGTCAGCGCCATCGAACTCTGCGGCGCGTTGAGCCAGCCCTTCTTTGGCCGCCGCGCCGACCACAGCGGGGGGCGTTGGTTGGGCGCGGGCGGCATCACCTGGACGGCCTCGTTCATGCTCTTGGGTATGCTGGCTGTGACGCTCGGCGGCGGTTTCTGGCTGATGCTCATTCTGATGGCGCTGGCTGGCTTCGGCAGCGGCGCTTTCCATCCCGTCGGCTCGATGTACAGCACTGACATCGACCCCCTCCGCGCTGGACGGAATGCCGCGCTCTTTTTCATGTTCGGCCAGATTGGGCTGGCGCTGGGGCCGATGCTCTCCGGCCTGCTGCTGGATCGCTCGCACACCACCCTGAACGTCTGGTTCGGGGCCGCGCTGGGTACGCTGGGCCCGCGTCTGTTCGAGCAGGGCAGCCTCCTCCCCCTGTTCGCCCTCGGCGTGGTCGTTATCCCAGCCGCGGCACTGATGGCCCTGACCATCCCCGCCCGCGCCCCCGACCACGCTCATCATCGCCACGGTGAGTCGGCTGGCCGCGCCGCCCCGCCCAACGCCCCGCCGCGCATCTTTCTGATCCTCGGTCTGGCCGTCGCCCTGCGCAGCATGGCGCACCTCTCGACCGTCAACTTCCTCCCCTACATGTTCCAGTTGAAAGGCTGGTCTCCCGCCGAGTATGGGGCGCTTGCCAGTTCCTTCTGGATCGCCTCTGGCTTCGCGGGCGTCTGGTTCGGCAGCCTCGGCGACCGCTATGACATGCGCCGCGTCATCATGGCCAGCCTGGTCGTCACTGCGCCGGCCGTTTTCCTGATCCCTGACCTCAACGGCTTGCTGGCGGTCGTCGGAGCCTTTGTCATCGGGGCAATGAGCGGTTCGCACAGCCTGATCGTAGTGCTGTCGCAGCGCCTCCTGCCCGGCAAGAAAGGCTTCGCCTCCGGGGCCACCCTCGGCTTCATCTTCGCCGCCGGCGCGGTCAGTAACCTGATCGTTGGCGGCTTGATCGACCGCTTCGGCGCGGTCAGCACCTTCCACCTCATCGCCGGGCTGACGCTGGCTTCCAGCCTGCTCTGGTTGTTGATCCCGGCGGCCTCCTACAAACGGCCTGAATCGCAGCCTGCCGCTGCTCTCTCTCGTTAGGTCATCAGGACGGCGCCATGAATCCCGATCTCTTTTTCCTGCTCGATGGCCTCCATTACTGGCTCAGCCGCGTCGCGCTGGCTTCGGCGATCATCATGTTCCTGATCGGCTTCGTCATCGGCATCCTGCGTCACAGCGATGTCACCCGCCTCTACCGCCTGGCCGTCTACGTCATCGCCGGCAGCATCGCTGGGCAGGCGCTCATCGGCCTGGCCCTGTACGCCATGGGTGTCCGCCCTTATGAGGAGGTGCATCTGATCTATGGATTGGGTGCGGCGTTGGCGCTGCCCTTCTTCATCTTCGTGGAAGTCACCGCCAGGAAGCGACCGGCCATGGGCAGCTACCTGTGGGGGTTCGCCGTCCTCGTCGGAATCCTCATCCGCAGCTTCATGACCGGCGCGCCAGGCTGAAGAATCAGGGCGCTGCCGAGGTCACGCCGTCCGACTCCGCTAGGATGGCAGCATCCTCCGGCATCGCTTGCGCCTTATTGATCCAAGTGCCGAGCATTTCCTGAAGTGTCTCTAACCGCACCGGCTTGCCCAGATGGTCATCCATGCCGCATTCCAGGCAGCGGTCGCGGTCCCCCCCCATCGTGCTGGCCGTCAGCGCGATGATCGGCTTACGCGCCAGTCCGCGTTCTGCCTCGATTCTGCGGATGTGCCGGGTTGCCTCATAGCCATTCATCACCGGCATCAGACAGTCCATCAGGATAATCTGGTAGCGCTCCGGTTCGGCGCTGAACCGCTCGATAGCTTCGGTGCCATCCTGGGCCGTCTCCGGTTGGTAGCCAAGCTTCTCAAGCTGTTTGCTGGTCAGGTCGAGGTTGATAGGATTGTCTTCAACGATCAGGACGCGAACGGCTGATTCAATCGCTGGGACACTCAGCGTCGAGTGATGCCTGGCGTCCGTTTTGGCGGCCCGGCGCATAATTGCCTGTTCGCGTAGCCGTTCCAACGTTTCGCGCAGCACCGGAGCTTTGACGGGTTTGGTCAGGAAAGTTTCTACGCCAAGATGCTCAGCTGTCGCCCGGTGCTGGGGCGAGTCGAAAGCCGTCAGGAGAACAAGCTCCAGGTCATCAAGTTCAGCATACTGGCGTATCTGCTCGATCATCTCGAAGCCGTTCAGCTGAGACATCGCCACATCCACGATGGCCGTATCGAACGGATTGCCAGCCCTGGCTGCTTCCAACAGAATATTCAGTCCCTGCTGCCCATCGACCGCTTCAACGGTGTGAATATCCCATTTGCCGAGCATCCGGGCAAGCAGGCGGCGGATGTTTTCGTTGTCTTCAACCAGCAGGACTTTCAGAGCACCAGGGTTGGATTCGGTCTGAAGCCTCTCAACCAGCCCAAAACGCGCTGTAAAGGTGAACGTCGCACCCTGTCCTTCTTCGCTCTCGACGCTGATTTCCCCACCCATCATGTCCACGAGCCGCTTGGAAATCGCCAGTCCCAAACCGGTTCCACCATATTTGCGCGTGGTGCTGCTGTCGGCTTGCATGAACGGCTGGAACAGCCGCTTCCGCGCTGCTTCCGAAAGGCCGATGCCCGTGTCCTGAACGACGAAGCGCAGGATCACACTGTCGCCTTCAACGGCCTGCACCCCCACCTTAACGCGAACCTGGCCGCGAGTGGTGAACTTGACGGCGTTGCTGACCAGGTTCATGAGAATCTGCCGCAGCCGTGTCGAATCACCCCGCACCGAGAAGGGCACTTCCGGCTCAATCGTCGCGCTCAGGGTCACATTCATATTGCCTTTGGCACGGGGATTCATGAACTCGACAATGCGATCCACAATGTCGGAGACCACGAATTCGACCGACTCCAGAATCATTTTGCCAGCCTCGATCTTGGAGAGGTCGAGAATATCGTTGATGATCATCAGCAGCGAATTGGCCTCGGACAGCACCACCTCGACATAGTCGCGCTGATCGGCATTGAGCGGCGTGTCCATCAACAGCTCGCTCATGCCCAGGATTCCGTTCATCGGCGTGCGGATTTCATGGCTCATCGTCGCCACGAATTCCGATTTCAAGCGCGAGGCTTCCAGCGCCTGGTCGCGGGCAAGCTGCATCGCCTCTTCGACCTGCTTGCGCTCGGTCAGATCGGTGACGACCGCGATTGAGCCGTACACCCGGCCGTCTTTCCAGCGTGGCACACCGGTAATCAGTGCGTAAACCATATGTCCATCGGCATGCTGCAAACCGACTTCATAGGTCGAGATCATCCCGGATTGGCGTTCTTTCAAGACGCCATTCAGAATATGGCGATACTCGGCCGCAGTGAAATCATCCGGCGTGCGGCCGATCATGTCTTCCGGTTGGTAACCCAACATCCGCGCGTAGGCCGGATTGACATACTCGAACCGCCGCTGATCATTGGTGATCGTGAGTCCCTGTCCCATCGTCTCCATGACCTGGAGGGCGAAGTCACGCTGCTGTTCGAGCTCGTGCTCGATCAGCTTCCGCGCGCTCAGATCGCGCGCGAACAGGAACAGGTACTCCTGGCCGTTGAAGTCCAGGTAGGTTGCGGCGATCTCGGCGGGGAAGTGACTCTCCGCTTTCGTCCGGCATCGGTACTCGAGCTGCACCGAACCGCTGCTTTTGATGGCCTCCCACAAATGCTCCCACCGCGCAGAATTCAGCTCTTCGAAGAGATCGCTGGCGGTCAGCGCCTGCATCTCATCATAGCTGTAACCGAACGCTGCGCAGGCGGCCCGGTTGGCGTAAATGACCTTCCCTGACCGCAGCAGCCAGATGGCTGCATCGCGGGCACTGTCGAGCGAGAACTGCGTCATCAACAGAGTCATTTCGGCCTTGCGGCGTTCGGTGATATCGCGCACCACCGCCTGGAAACCTTCGATCTGACCTTCGTGATAGACCAGGATGACCGTCTGCTCCACCCAGTGTTCTTCGCCGGTTCGAGAGATGATCGGGAAATCCAAGTAGGTTTCTGAAAGGCGGCTGTCAAACTGCTTCTGGTAGAAGCTCTTCAAAATATGCTTCCAATGATCGTGCAGCAGCCTGGTGAAGTGCTTTCCGACCAGTTCTTCCGGTTGGTATCCGGTCAACCGGCTGACCGATGGACTGAGGAAAGTGAAGCGCCCGCGTGTATCGACCGTGAAAACCACATCGCTGGATTGTTCCACGATCTGCCGATAGCGGCGTTCACTCTCACGCAGCGCCTTTTCGATCATCATCCGCTCGGTGATGTCGCGGCACGTATTGTGAATCTCGGTGATCTGGCCCGATGCCGGGTCAACAACGGGGCGGCTGTGTGTCTCAAACCAGCGATACGTCCCATCGCTGGCCTTGAGGCGGTGCGTGCGGACATAGGTGCTTCGTTCGCGGCTCAGCGTCATCCTCTGCAGGGTATCGTCCTGCGCTTCGTCCGGGTGCAGCAGCAGCGTGCATTTCTGACCAACCAGATCCTCAGCACTGTAGCCCAGAATGGATCGAAAAGAAGGGGATACGTATAGAAACACCTCATCGGGAGACAAACGCGCTACCAGATCCGTCGAATTCTCTGCCAGCAGCCGATACGCTCTCTCCTGTTCGACAAGCGTCCTCTTCCGTACTTTCTCCTGGGCAGTGCGGTAGGAGCGATGAATCATGCTCAGCAGCGTGATGACGACAACCAGCGCGATGGAGGGAACCAATCGCTCTCCATCAACAGAGGGTTCTACTGCGGGTACAAGCAGAATCGCCCCGGTGGACACCAGCGCGAACAACAGCATCCAGCCCGTGGAAAACACCAGGCCAGCCAGCAGCACCGGTATCACCAGGAAGAACAGCGTCAGGTAAATGCTGACTGTGTCTTCATAACTCAGTGATGCGCTGTAGATCAGCACACCGGTTGCCACGACGACCAGCACTCCACTCAGCGTGTAACGGCGCACAGCACACAGCAGCAGTCCGCTGAGCGAATTCAACACATATAGCACGAAGAAGGGGCGCATCGCCCTCGAAACATCATCCGGCAGCAGCCTGAAAAGAACATCGCCCACCAGGATGACCAGCGTGACGATGAGAAGCACGATCAGCGTGCGGGTCAGCAGTCTGCCCCGCAGGGCTGTCTCGTCGGGTGACCTGTCATCTTGGTGGAACCATCGTGCCAGCCAGGACAGATCGTGAAAAATCTTCGGAGATGTCATCATGACCCAATAACTTGGATGGCCGGCGGCGGAGAAGACAAGGTCACCTGAGCTTCAGGTGACCGACTTCATACAAACCGGTTGACCGTATCGATCAACTCGCGTGAGCTGGTCGGCTTCGTCAGGAAGCCATCCGCCCCGATGGACAGCGCCTCAGCCCGGTCTTCATCCTGCCCGCTGGCCGTCAGCATCACGATGGGCAGCGCTTGATAACGCTCATCGTTCCGCAGATGGCGCAGCAGCGTCATCCCGTCCATCTCGGGCATCGCAATATCGACCAGCATCAAATCGACCAGTTCGCCGGTCAGGTAATTGAGCGCTTCCTGCCCATCCCCGGCCACGGCCACATCATGCCCGTTGTTCCGCAGCGTTAGGCTCAACACCCGCTGAGTGACCGGATAGTCTTCAACGATCAGTATCTTGGCCATGTCTCCTCATCCCTTTCCACCGCGTGCAAGCTGTCTCTATTGTTTATTGATTCAATGTTAACGCTACATCACCTTGCTGACAAGCAGGATTTAGCGTCCCACGCGCAAATTCTTCACCAATCGCCAGCGATTCTGTCCTGGCAGCGGATAGTAGCTGACCTCATCCATGATCTGACGCATCAGATACAATCCATATCCGCGCACCTGAGGGGCATCAAAGCTGGGTTCTGGAACACTCTCCGGGTTGAAAGCTGCCCCAACATCATACAGATCGACTACGAACTGGGGCGGATTCCACACCAGGGACATCTCCACCAGGATGCGGCCGTTCTCCTCATGCCGGTAAGCATGATCGACGATGTTGGCGCAGCCTTCATGTACCGCCAGTTGCACGTTATAGATCGTATGTTCACGCTCTGGAAGCGCTTCAACATGCTGGAGAATTTCCGCGATGCAGCCGCTCAGTATGTTGAAGTACCGGGTCTGTGCCGGCAGTTCCAGCCGGAAAACTTCGCTCTCCTGCATCGCCTAAAGCCCCTTCACCACGATGACCGTCTGATCATCGACCTGACCCTGCCCGCTGCTGAAACGCGCTGTCAGGCTGAACAACTCGGATACGATTTCATGGGCGGAATGCTCGGCCAGCGACAGAATCATATTGAGAAAGCCCTCCTGTCCAAGCATGTTCCCAGCCGAGTCGTGCGCTTCACTGAACCCATCAGTCGCCACCACCAGCAGATCACCCGTTTGGAACTCCACTACATGGTTTTCGCACATGCAGTTCGGCATCACCCCGATGGGCGGCCCATCCGCTTCCAGCATGAAGGGCGTCCCCCCCGCCGGACAGTACACGACCGGTGAATGCCCCGCGTTGGCGTAATACAACAGCCGTTCCATGGGGTCATATTGCCCGACAAAAGCGGTTGCAAACATGCCTACACGGGTGAAGTCATCATAAGCCTCGTCGTTGGTCGCCCCAAGGATATCTAGCGGCGTGGGGCGGTGCAGCGACCGGGCTTTGCTCTGCATCAGTGTCCGCGTAGTCGCCATCAGCAGCGCGGCAGACATGCCCTTGCCCGATACATCGCCTGCGGTCAAGATCAGCGATTCGCCCGGCCTCTCGAAAAAATCGTAGAAGTCCCCGCCAACCTCCAGCGCGGGTAGCGACCCAGCGCTGATGTCCAATCCGCGAACATGGGGGAGTCGCTGCGGCAGTAGGTTGAGCTGCACATCCTTCGCCAACTGCATCTCGGTTTGCAGCCGCATCTGTTGGAGCTTTTCCTGGTACAGCAGCACATGTTCGATCTGCCCGCCGATCTGGTCGCAGATCGCCCGCACCAGTTTCATATCCGGCGCGGTGAAAATAGCATCCTTCTTGAAGAGCGCCAGCACGCCCACAGACTGGTCGTCCAGACGGAGGGGTTCGACCAGGGCGGAATAACCCGGTGGAAAAATCGAGCGGCTGGGCAGGTTCACCGAAAGGCGGCCGCAGGTGGCGGCGCACTGCTCCACCCACTCACGCAGCATCTGCTCGCTGACGACCGGCGCGGGATGGTGAGCGACGATGGTGTTGCTCAGCATCAGAATGGCGCTGGCCGAATCGGCCTGGCTCAGACGGCAGGCTTCGCGCGTCAGGGACTGAAAAGCCGCTTGAATATCGAAGTCGGCCCGGGTGAAGTGGGTCAGATCGACCAGCGCCAGCAGTTGATCCTGACTGGCGATCAGATCATTGGTCATGCTGTCCAGGACAGCTTCCATCGATATCCACTGGGACAGCATCTCCGCGTCGGCGGCCAACCGCGCTTCGACCCACGATCCTTCCACGCCGAATACCCACAGCTGCCCCACAATCTGCCGTTCTACCTGAATCGGCATACTCACGCTGTTTCGATCAGGAACGGCTGCCGGCGGCCACAGCGCCAGCCACCCACCCTCGGTCGCAATCCCAAAGGCAGCCGCCCCGCACAACAGCCAGGCATCCGCCAACCGCTGCAAGCGTTCCGCGTGTGTATCGATCAGGTTCAGCAGAGGGTAGGCAGGGGACAGCAGCATGGTTAGGCCCAGGCGCTCAGCGCCTCTTCTTCCGTGTCCACGATGGTGAAAGCGCGATCCAGACGGGTCAGCTCGAAGATGATCTTGACGTTCGATTGCAGCCCGCACAAAACCAGATTCCCCCCGTTCTGATGGCACTGCTTCATGCCCTTGACCAGCGAGGAGAGCGCCGTCGAATCGATGAACGTCACTTGTGCCAGATTCACGACCACGCGAGCCGGCGGGCGAGTCGTGACTCGCTCCAACCACGCGGCGGCCAGCGGCGCTTCGTGCGCGTCGAATCGCCCAATCAATTGCGCCACTGCGATGCTGCCTTCAGCACGGGTTTTGATCTCCATCACCTGTTACTCCCCAACGACTCGAACTCACGGAGAAGCGGATTGGATTGAGCCTAACACTTCACACCCCCAACCCCCTCTTCTCAAGGGTAGGTTTTTTGCCCGGTGTCAGGTCTTAGCGACGCGGCGCACCTTTCTGACCGCTGAATGGGAAAACCCAACCAACCCCGACGCATCGTAGGGGCGGCCCGCCGGGTCGCCCGCGCCAGCATCATGGGCTTGGGAATGTTTCTCTCCTTAAGCCCCCTCTCTACGCACTGAACAGGGCCTTGGGGGTGGATCATGAAAAACCTGCCCCTTCCCATTGCATCGCGAGGCGAAGTCGAGCGTAGTGAGATAGAGCGAGCATGTTCGATCAGGCGCATTCTGTTTGGTTTGTGCATCACGATTTGTTCTTGATTATAGACCTGCATGGGAGCGAGTGGGCCTTAATCTTTCGTATTTGATCCGTAATTCCGCAGCTTTTCACAAAATCTTTGGTGATTGACCGCCATTCCGCTACCATTTAGTGGTGCATCCGGTAAATCGTCGAGAAAAACAGGGGGCTGCGGGGGACGCCCCCGGAAGGTTTTTCCCCAACGGCAGAAGGGGGCAGGGGGATGAGAGCATAACTTGCCGGATGAGCCCTTTAGGTCGAAAAGTAGCCAATCTATGCAAGGGGGCGCTGATGCTCAAGGTCTATATCGGTGTTGTCCGCTTTTCCGATGATCGCGATTTCATCATGATGGTCGATGGCGAACCTGGCCCGGTACAAGAAGCCGTCCGCCAGGCCATCACAGAAATCTGCGGCGAGGGCGAAATTCAGGTGCAGACCGAGGGCGTCGATTTCATCGAACTCGTTCATGCCAGCCACCCCGACCAACCCCACCCGGACGGCTACGTCCTGGGCTGCGAGGTCGGCGGCCTCAAACGCTTCAACTACGCCATCCAGTACGCCCGTCGTCAGCGTCACCTTCCACCCAACGAAGCTCAATGAATCCCGCTGTAACGTTTTTGGCGCTGCCGCATCTAAACGAAAGGAAGCAGTCGTGTCCGAGGAGAAACTGATCGCTGCATTGAAGCGGCGTGAACCGGATGCGCTCGCCGCCATCTTCGAGCAGTACGCCGACCGCATTTACCGTCTGGCGGTCAGTCTGCTGCACGATGAGCAGCAGGCCGATGGAGTCGTCCAGAACACGTTCCTGGCGTTGATCGAATCCATCCACCAGTTCGAGGGGCGTTCCAGCCTGGGAACCTGGCTCTACCGCGTCGCTTACAATGAATGCCGGATGCGGCAGCGCAGCGTCCGTCCTGACCTGGAGATGGATTCGGTCGAAGACCCGGACACCCTGCCGCAGTACTTCGCCGACTGGTCGATGGTTCCCGAACACATCCTCGAAGGCAGCGAAGCCCGCGCCGTGATGGAGAAGGCCATCCAGAGCCTCAAGCCGGAGATGCGTACCGTGTTCGTACTGCGCGATGTCGAGGGGTTGTCCACCGAGGCGACCGCCCGAATCATGAATATCAGCGAAGGAGCCGTCAAAGTGCGCTTACACCGCGCCCGCCTCGCCCTACGAGAAAAACTGGCTGCTTATTTCACCGAGTTCGTCCGCTAGTCAATGTCGCCCGAAAGCAGGGATACTTCATGCAGTGCCAGGACTTGATCCGCTACCTGTCCGACTATATCGACCACAACCTCAGCGAAGAATTGACGGCCGAAGCTCGCCAGCACCTCGCCACCTGCCGCAACTGCCATGTCGTACTGGATTCGACCCAGCAGACTATCCTGCTCTATCGCCAGCAGGGACAGCGGCTCGGTCTCCCACCCCAGCGTCACCAGGCCCTCTTCGGCCAGCTTGCCGATGCCCTGGCACAGTCAGGGCGTCATGACGACTGCGACCCCGACACACGCTGACCTTTCTCACCTGCATCCTTTCCTGGCTTTGTATTTCGCTGTGCCTCCTCGGAGAATTTCCCACCCCCCTCCGTATGATCTCTGTGTTCTCTGTGCCTGTGCGAAGCCTCCCTTTAGGGATTGTGGTGGGATTCTTCTTCCCTCCGATTTTATGGCGCAAAAGTAGACAAAATGTCACCCTAACTGCCTCATTTTGTGCTATCGTGATGTTACAGGTAGGAAACTCCCTCTCCCAGCGAGCGTTAGCGCGCGTTCGGGAGAGGGCTGGGGTGAGGGCTGCACTCCCCGATGAGAAATGTGAGAAAATCGGGCGATTCTCATTCTTATCATTCTTATCGTTTGGCATCCGGGGTCACGTTCGAGGGGAAATGGCGCGCGAATCGCCGAATTGCAGTAGGGGCGGCTCGCCGGGTCGCCCCTCCAAGAATCAGTCGCATGGGAATGCTTCCCCACAGGAGTATTCCCCCTCTCCCGAACGCGGAGTACTGCTGGGAGAGGGGGCGGGGGGTGACGGCTGTATCTCTGCAGCAGAGCAGCTGCATCCGCTAAATCGTCGAGAAAACCACGGGGCTGCGGGGGACGCCCCCGGAAGGGTTTTCCCCCTTCTCTCGCCGGGACAAGGAGGTAGGGCGATGAGCGCATAACCTGCCGGATGCACCACTAAAGCTGTCGGCTGTCAGCGAAGAGCGAACCCTTTTTCTTCACTGTTCCATCGTCCCGATAACCTGCCATGCATCGCCCCCAACCGTCGGGAACTTGGCTCCATCCCAGTAGGTGTAAATCTGGACGGCCACCGTGTAGCGCCCCGGTGGGAGCGGCCCGCCCCCCGTCACCGTCAGCGGGTGCGGATCGTAGACCACTTCACCGGGCAACCAACCGGAAGTCGGGCGGCGGTTCTCGAACGGGAAGGCATCATGCTGGGCAGCCAGCTGCCCGTTCGCGTCCAGCAGGATCACTGATGTCGTGTAATCCAGCCCCAGCGCCGCTTCCGCCGACCACCACAGATCCACGCGGAGCTGCTCCGGGTAGATCACCGCCTGCCGTAGGGTCATGCCGTTCCGGTAGGCCGTGATCGCGTTTTCCGGCATCACGTCGAAGCGGTAGACGTTCAGGGCGTTGCCCCAGTGGTCGGTGGTCATCAGCGCGGTCTGGACGTGCCCGGTCTGCGCCAGGAAGTCAAAGGCCGAGCGGTCGGGACTCCAATGCACCAGCCACACCGTGGAATGCTGGCCGAGCAGATCGAGTACGCCCGCCGGATACGTCTCCGGCTCGAACTGCCTCCACATCCGCAGCGACTTGGTGATCGTCCCCGGTGGCAGCGCTCGGTCGGCGTAGTAGAACATCACCGTGTCGTCGTAGTAGATTTCCATCAGCGCCATATCGCCGGGCTTGGCGTAGCGCCCCAGGTCAGCGCCAACCTGATCCCAGGGGGCTTTGGGATAATAATCATCCACCGTCGCCGCCCCGTAGATCACCAGCACGGCCGCCAGGAATACCCGTGGCATGACCGGGAACGTCGCCAAGCCTCGCGCCACCAGCAGCGCGATGGCCGGGGAGATCAGCATCACCCGGCGGGGCGAGAGGATGCTGAACCATTGGTTGGCGACGAAGCTGATGAGCAGCGTCAGCCCGATCCAGATCACCAGCAGAAATATCCGGTCGCCCTTCGGCCAGAAACTCACGGAGAAATCCGTAGGGGCGACCCGGTGGGTCGCCCCCAGGTGGGTCGCCCCGCCCACAACGACTATGCCCAGCAGCATCAGCCCGGCCATCAACGGCCACTGCTGACCGAGGAACTTGAACACCAGTTCGCGGAAAGTCTCAAAGGTCGAAGGCAGCGTCGAGTTGATCCCTTGCTCGTTGTCCAACTGGCCGTAGCCCCACCCGATGAACCACGGGAGGAAGACCACCACCGCCAGCGCCATCCAGCCGAAAGCCGCCCAGCGTGTCCGCCCGCGCAGGAAGATCAGCGCATGCAGCCCCTCAAAGAGGAGAATGAACGCTCCCTGGTAGTTGACGTACAGCAGGGCCGCGTTCACGCCCACCCACCACACTGCCCGGCCTTGACCGGGTTTGCGAACCCAGCGCAGATATAAGAACACGCTCAACATCACCAGAAAGGTACGCAGGGTATAGAAGCGGATGTCCTGCGCCAGATCGATGTCCGGGTCGGAGAGCGCCAGCACCACCGCCGCCAGAATGGGGATCGATCCGGCATCCGCCCCCGGTGGAGCTGTCCAGAACTGCCGCGCCAGCGGGATCATCAGCGCCACGCACAGGATGCCGAACAGCGCCGAAAAGTAGCGCATCGCCACTACGCTGTCCCCGGTCAGCCGCACCCAGACCTGCATCATCATGTAGTACAGCGGCGGGTGGTGGTCGCGGGTAGCAAGCGACTGGATCAGATCGGGCATGTTGAACAGATTGAAGGTGGTTGTCCCTTCATCCGTCCAGATCGGGCGCTGGTTTAGGTGATAAATGCGGAACGCAGCAGCCAGCAGCAGGATGGTCGTCACCAACGCCAGCCGCCCAGCCGTGTTGCGTGAAACCGATGTACGCGGAGTCATAGACGACTGAAACCTGTTATGAATCTGCTTTTCCAAGATCCATTGGCTCCCCCTCAGCCAACCAGTCGAGGAGTGGGCTGGGGGGTAAGAATCCGAGCAGTTATAGCGGGCTAAAACAGCGGTGACTTATCGAATTCGTCGTATTCCACCGCGACCTCGCGCCAAGCCCGACCAATCCGCCGGAATCCTTCCTCGATGTCGCCAGGACGCTGCGAAGCATAGTTGATCCGCAGGCGGTGGCTGCCGCAGCCGTTGGTGTAGTAGATCGTGCCGATGCCATAGCCCACGCCCATATGGATGGCCGTGATGAAGACCTCAGCGGAGGTCGGGCCGTTGATCGGGAACTGCACCCACAGATACAGCCCGCCCACGGGCGTATTCCAGCGCGATCCGGGCGGCAGGAACCGGGCGGCCGCCGCCAGTGCCACATCGCGCCGGCGCCGCAGTTCGCGGTTGTTCCGCTCCAACTGCTGGGAGAGGACGCCGCGTTCCAGCAGAAGCTGCATGGCCCGCTGGTTGAGGCTGGGAGTCGAGACATCAGCGGCCTGCTTGACGCGCACCAGCCGCTCGAAGTGATTCGAGGTGCAGATGATATAACCGATCCGCAGCCCCGGCAGCATCATCTTGGTGAAACCGCTGGCATGGATGACGATGCCGGTCTCGTCCAGCGCTTTGAGCGGCGGCAGCGACTCGCCCTCGAAACGCAGTTCATGGTAGACGCCGTCTTCCAGCACCGGAATCTGGTAATCGTTCGCCAGATTGAGAAGCTGGCGGCGGCGGTGCAGCGGCATGACTGTGCCGGACGGATTCTGGAAGGTCGGCATCACGTAGATCAGCCGCGGCCGGTTGTCGATGATATAGTTTTCCAGCATATCCAGGCGGATGCCGTTGTCATCTACATCGATGCCGTGAATCTGCACCCGCCGCGCCCTGGCGATGTCGATCATCCCCAGGTAGGTTGGGTTTTCCGTGACAAGCAGTTCACCTTCGGAAAGCAGCGCCTGAATCACCAGATCGATGCCCTGCTGCGTCCCCCCGGTGATCAACACCTGGTCGGCCGTACAGCGAATGCCCAAGGCACTGACGTAATCGCGCACGGCCGTTCGCAGCGGAGCGAAACCTTCCGCGATCTCGTAGCCGAGCGCCTTGGCCCCGTCACGGTCGAGGACTGTGTTGATGCTGTCGCGCAAATGCTGAAGCGGGAAGAATTCCGCCGGCGGCGCGCCCTGCGCGAAGTTAATGATGCCCGGCTTGCGCGCCATCCGCATCATCTCGCGGATCGAGCGATCAGGTGTCGTAGGCGTCTCGTGATCCTGTGGAGTAGAACCGTTTTTACCGTTAGGCGGCGGCGGAGCGTTGTTGCTTTCCCCGGCGATGAACGTTCCGCGCCCGGCATGGGCGCTCAGGAAACCCTCGGAACGGAGTTCTGCGTAGGCATTCACCACGCTGATGCGGCTGATGCTCAACTGGTGGGCTAGATCGCGGCTAGCGGGCAGGCGCGTTCCGGCTGGAAGCGTACCGCTCTCAATCTGGGCACGGATGTGACGGATCAACTGGCGATAGATGGGTTCCTCGCCATCTCGATCCAGCGAAATTGTAAGTTTCTGGGAGTTCAACATGCTGAAGACCACCACTGCGGAATAGCTCTTATCAAAGATACCATTGCGATAGAATGACAACAAGACCATCCTGTACCATTGTGGACTCATCTTGGCGGCTGCGACTCGATCACAACGGAGGCGCGACTCTCTAGTGACCATCTTTCGCCATTGCGCGTGTTGCCGTATCATAAGAGAAACAGCGCAGCATCTCTGCTGGAGAATACCTGGCTATGCCCGATCTTGATGCCTTTGAAGCACAGGTTACGGAAAACATCAAACAACTTTCTTCCAAAGACCCGAAAGTGCGCCGTCAGGCCGCAGCCTGGCTCGGTGAAGCAGGCGATCCAACAGCCATCACTGCCCTTGCCCAGGCTTATAAGAACGATCCTGATCCGCGTGTCCGCGAGGATGCCCGCTACGCGCTGGGCATGTTTCGCAAGCTGGAAGACGCCCTCTCCAAAGATCAGGACGGCACGATCAAGCTGCTGCAGGACATCGCGCTGCACGGTAAGATGGGCCGCCGAATTCGTATCCCGGTTCGCACCATCACCAAAATCATCATCGGACTGCTGATCTCGGCGGCGCTGGTTGCGGCGCTGGCCTTCGTGCTGCCCCCGCTTCTGCGCCAGTCCGCGCCAGTGCAGCCCACCTCCCCGACTGCTGAACCCAACCCGCCTACGGCCCCCCCCGCCAGTATCCAGTTGGATACCCTCAACCGTCCGGCGCTAATCGCTCGGCTCCAGGATAACCTGACGCGCCTGAACAACAATGTCATCAAGCTTCAAGCGCAGTATCAGGCTGTGCTGGGTGGCGGTGAGATGAACTGTGCCGAGTTCTTCGATATGGTCGAATCTCTCCAGCTTTCTGAAGCCAATGCCCGTGATTTCCCTGATCTGGCCCAGGCCGCTAATGATCTCAACGCAGCGCTGGCGGCCTATCAATCCGCCCGGAGCGCCTACACGCGCATCTGCGAAGGCGGCGAGAGCATCGCGGCCTCGGAGTTTGGCGGCCCCATGGGCGAGGTCATCGCCGTGATCCGTGCGCTTGCGCTGGTGCAGACGGCGCTGACCGCCGAAGCCGCATCTCCAGACGCGACCATCGCTCCCACAACCGAAGCGGTTGCCCCGCCTGCCGACATGCGGACGCATCTCCAGGCGCTTGATGAGATTATCACCGCCATGACCGCGCCGGATAGCCCCAACGCGCTGCTCACCCGCTACTGGACCGAATCGCAAGATTCCGGTGGAACAGATGGTTGTGTCGCACAGGTGAATGTCGATCAAATCCCGGCAGACTATGCCCTGCCAGAAGAGATGGCCCAGCAGTCATCCGACCTCAAACTGGCCTCCGATCTGGTCAATACGGGCTTGGCGGCACTGCGGCAGAGCCAGCAGTTATTCGCCACAGCCTGCGCGGGTGGTGATCCGGCCGGTTCAGCCGAGACAGGCTTGCAGCTCAGCGGGGCAGCAGTCGATGCCTTTAACAGCGCGGCAGCGCTGGTCATCCGCCTGAAGTAGAGTCTTGACGGGGCGCGGCAGCTGGCTATAATCCAATCTCAGACGGCTCCGTAGCTCAATTGGCAGAGCAGTTGACTCTTAATCAATTGGTTGCAGGTTCGAGTCCTGCCGGGGTCATCATTCTGAGAGAAAAAACCCGCTCTAAAGGCGGGTTTTTTGCTGCCTGGGCAGGGTTTCTCACCCCCCACCTGAGATCAATTGGTTGCAGAAACCCACGAATGAGATATTCCGAGGACGATTTGCAGAGAATCGGAGGCGGATCACAGCGCCGCCCCCGAAACCCATTTCGTCCTAACGGCTCCGTGCCACTTCCACGCCTTCGATCAGCGAGGTCATCACGTCGTCGAAATCACGGACATCGCGGCTGCTGCCGTTGATATGACCCAGCACCAGCAGGAAGTCGCCACCGCGCACTTCAAGGGCATAGGCGATAGCGGTCACATCCGTCCGACCATAGCTGAAGGTCGCTCGCACGCCGTCAAAATCGCCGACGGTCACCTCTTCCCATTCCTCGAAGCTGGCATCCGGCATCAGGAGCGTTTGCAGCACGATCACATGGTAGGCCGTGCCTTCATCGCCGAGCGCTTCGGCCAGGTCCTGCATGTCCGCGTTTTCTGCCAGCCCATCCGCGATAGCCTGCACAACTTCCTGGCTGAATTTCTCGAAGCGGACGGTGAACTGGCCTTCTTCGAGGTCGGTCGGCTCGCCGCGAACCGCACTGCGGTCGCTGCCGAGCGTCACGAAACCATCACTATCTTCGCTCTGGCTGACCGCCCAATCTTCAGGATAGCTGATTGTGACCGTTTCATCGGCAATGGCGATGGTTTCCAAGCCGGAACCGACATTGCTGCTGCTACCTTCGCCGCCGATGGTCATCTCGAACTCGCCCTCGGTCCTGCCATTATCGAGATCGACTCGCGTGGCGACGATAATATAGGCGCCATCCTTCTCGACCGTGTAATCGATCTGCGAGTCGGTCGACCGGCGCGAGACATTATCGTTCTCCGCAAAGGTTTCTTCAAAGTCGGGATCGACCAGGAAGAGGTAGGTATCCAGGTCGCCGCTGGTCGCCACCATGTCGATGAGAAAGCTGTCGCCTTTGCGGGCGATGATGCACCAACCCAGGGCAAAATCATCGTCGTTGATTTCACCGCTGACTGTTTCGCCGATCTCCACCTCTGGGAAATCATTGCAGTCCGCCGACGCGCGCTGCGCGGCAGCAGCCGGAACCAATGCCAGCAGCGCAGCCAGCACCAGCATGAACCCAAACAAGTGCGATTTTCGTGAAACCATTCTTGCTATCTCCTCAGTTTGCGACACACCAGAGCGAATGATGAAACGCCACGAGCCAATCCGAATATCTCCATTAAACCACAACTTTGATTGTGCGCGTACACCCCCAACTTTAAGGGATATGTTGATATGTTCACGGACGGACAGCGACATGCATGGTTGGGTAGGCGATCTCCGTGAGGGGAACGGGCAGACAAACCGGCCCTTCCCATAGGCAGACGGCGTCCAAGGCATATACCTGCCAGGCTCCAGCTCGGTTGGAGGCGAAGAGCAATCGCTTGCTATCAGGTGACCACGTGGGGAAAATGTCACGCGCAATGTGATCGGTCAGGCGCTTCATGCGGGCATCACACGGATCGGGACTGCTCAGGCATTCGGTGGGAACGACATAGATTTCGCTGTTGCCCTGACGGTCGCTGGTGAAAGCCAACCAGCGGCCATCCGGCGACCAGGCCGGGAATGAATCAAGGTTGTAATCGTGGGTGACGCGGGCGAGCTGGGTATCGCTGGTAATCGGCATGGCGACTGTGCCGAGTTCGGCCACGAAGACTTCCTGGTTGGCCGCTGGCGCCCAGGAGAAGGCCAGTTCGCGTCCGTCAGCCGAAAACGTTGGCGAAAAGGCATTAGCGAACGTTCCCGTGAGCGGTTGAGGCGCGGCCAGGCTGCTGAGGTCTTCCAAGTAAATGACCTGCCGCCCGTCCATCAGCCCGGTGAAAGCCAGATGAGTCCCATCTGGTGACCAGGCGACGCTGCTGTTGTTGACATCGCCTGGCGGCCCGCTGAATACCACCCGCTGATTTCCGCCATGGGCATCGATCAGGATGACCTGCTGCTCGCTCTGGCTCACCGTTATATAGGCCAGCTGGCTTCCATCTGGCGACCAGGCCGGACTGATGCCTTTAACAGGGGGCCGGGTCAGCCGCGCCGTCAGATCACGCCGGGTATCCAGGAGCAGCACGGTGCGGACAGCGTCAATGGCCGGATCGAGCGCCCATTCTTCAGTCGGCAGCCCACGCCCCAACAGCAGCGCAGCGGAGGTCAACAGGAGCAGCGCCGCCCCTAAGGCAGCCATCGGGCGCAGCAGTCCAGGAACCGGATCATTCATGTTCGCTGAGTCCAGCCGCGGCAAGCGTATTCACAATTGCGCCGAAGCGCTTCAAGGCGTCTGCAAGCTGCGGTTGAAGTTGGAGCCATTCCGCGACTCGCTCGACGGTCAGCAAACCAGCGCTTGCCTCGGCTCAACGAGATCGACCGGCAGTCCGAACATCACTTGCATGGTCTGATCCTCATGTTCACTCGATGAGCGGATTGTACCTGCCCATTGGTCCAGCCGAGCCGCTACGCCCCGTTCGGGCCGGCGACGGAGACGACGTGTGCTTCCGGGGTCAGGTAGCGCTGCGCGGCAGCCAGCAGATCGTCCTTCGTCAGCGCGTTGATTTCGTCGGCGTAGCGGAGCAGATTGTCCAGCCCCAACTGGTACAGTTCCATGTTGAGGATCGACCCGGCCAGCCCCTCGTTGCTCTCCAACTGCAAGGGCAGATGCCCGGTGAAATAGGACTTGTTGTCTTCCAAATCCTGATCGCTGACCGGTTCCGTCGTGATGCGACGGATTTCGCGGACGATGGCTTCGACGGCCTTCTGCACGTTGGCTGGATTCACTCCCGCGCTGACGCTCCAGGCTCCCGGCCCCAGCCCACCTTCCAGGCTGCTGTAGGCGTAATAGGCCAGCCCCAGCTTCTCGCGGACTTCCTCGCCGATGCGCCCCATCAGCCCGAACTGGCCGAGGATGCTGTTCGCCAGCGTCGCCGCCCGGTACTCGGCGGCGCGGCGCGGCGGCCCGGCCACCCCCAGCACGAGATCGGACTGGGTTTTGCCGGGCACAGTCACGGAGACACGCCGGATTTCATCCACCGGAGTCAGATCGGGCAGCGATGGGATGGGCGGCTGTTCCGGGTTGCGCCAATCGCCGAAGTGCTGCTGGACGATCTCGACTGCCTGTGCCGCCGGGACTGCGCCGACGATGGTGATGAGCATCCCGCGCGGGCCATAATGTCGGCGGTGGAATTCAGCCATCGCCTCGAGCGTGAGGGTCGGGACGGTTTCCAGCGTGCCGCGCGAGCTGTAGTGATACGGATGGGTCTCTGGATAGAGCGCCTCGCGGAAGGCGCGCTGGGCCCGGTAGCGCGTATCCTGCTGGCGGTAATTCAGCCCGGTCAGGATTTCCCCGCGCAGCCGCTCGACCTGCGCCGCCGGGAAGACCGGATAGCGCAGTACATCGGCCAGGATGTCAATCAGCACCGGCAGATCTTCAGCCAGGGCCTTGCCGTTGAAGCCAGTGGTATGCACGCCGGAGCCGACATCCAGATCGGCGCCGATGTCTTCAAGCGCGGTGTGGATCGCTTCGAAGTCGCGGTGCTGGGTCCCGCGCATGACCGCGCCGGAGGTGATGCTCGCCAGCCCGGACTGCGTCGGGGACTCGTAGAGGCTGCCGGATTGAACCGCACCCGCGATCACCACCGACTGCGCCGCGTAGTTTTCGTAGACGAGGACGACAATGCCGTTGTCCAGTTCGACGCGGACAATGTTGTCTGGGCCAGGGATCGATCCGCTCATTGCATGTCCTCCTCGCCGGCAGTGTCGCCGTTCGCTTCGGTGGGGATAAAGTAGCCGACGGTGCGGTTCTGCCGCCGCAGATACCGTTGAGCCACCTCGCTGACATCGTCGAGCGTCACGGCTTCCAGGCGGTCGATATACTCGCTGAACCAGGTGTAGCTGTGGAAGTTCTCGGCGAAGGCGAGCCAGAACGCCTGGGCGGTGACCCGCTCGGTGCTGTAGGCGAACAGCGCCCGTGCCTGCTTGTGAGCTTTCGCCAATTCCTGCGCGGTGATGCCGTCGTTCAGCACGCGGTCGATCTGCTCATCGAAGGCGGCTTCGACCTCTTCGGGCGTGCGGCCGTCACGCACCGTCGCCACCAGATCGTACAGGTACGGGTCAATCGAGGGCAGCAGCCCGCCATCGACATCGACGGCCAGTTCCGTCTCGACCAAAGCTTTATAGAGGCGGCTGGTCTTGTTATCGATGCTGCCGCCGCCCATCCCGCTGGGGCCGGTCAGCACGCTGTTGAGGATCGCCAGCTTGAACCAGTCGGCGTGCGTCGCGGGTGGGACGCGGTAGCCGATCTCGACGAAGGCCGTGCTGCCGGGGCGTTCGACCATCACCCGGCGTTCGCCGTTTTGTTCCGGTTCTGGCCGGACGAAGAGTTCGGGTTTGCGGCCGGGCGGGATCGGGCCGTAAAGTTCCTGAATGCGCTTCAGCATTGACGCCGTATCGAAGTCGCCGACGGCGACCGCGATGGCGTTATTGGGCATGTAGTGACTGCGGTAGTGGTTGTACAGGTCGTCACGGGTCATCGTCTCCAGGTCGGCCAGATCACCGATGATCTCGTGGTGGTAGCCGTGGACACGGAAGGCCGCCGCCCGCACTTCTTCGCCCAGCCAGAAGGTGGGGGAGTTTTCTGCTCCCTGCCGCTCGGAGATGATGACCGTGCGCTCCGAAGCGACTTCTTCGGGCTTGAAAATGGTGTTCACCATGCGGTCGGCTTCCAGCCGCAGGCCGAGGTCGATGCGGTCGGCGGGCATGGTTTCGTAGTAGGCCGTGTAGTCCATGGAAGTCTGGGCGTTCCAGGTTCCCCCCTCGCGGCTGATGCGCCGGTCGAGTTCGCTGCCGGGGAACTGCTCTGTTCCTTTGAAGAGCATATGCTCCACCCAGTGGGACGCGCCGGTGAGTCCGGTTCGCTCGTTGCGGCTGCCGATCCGGTAGAGCACCCACCAACTGATGACAGGGGCGGTATGCTGTTCTTTGAGCAGCACGGTCAGACCATTATCGAGTACGTGACGGGTAACCCCCGACATAACGGCTCCTTATTGGGAAATCCTCATGCGTGTACGGGCAGAATGCCGCGGCCAGCCTGCGGCGCAGCCGTTGATCCGGCTGAGGCAGGGGCTGATGCGGTCGATCAAGACGGTGGACATGAACCTCGGCATGGATGAAAAACCAGGGACAGCTCATCCCTGGCAGGCTTTGAGTGTATCAGCACAAGGCCTTGCGCGCCAACCAAACCTTTGGTGAGGATGCATCAGGCTCGATCACCGGTAGACACCGTACTTTTTAGCGGCTTCGACCAGGGCATGGATGTTGTCGGGGGGCGTTTCAGTGCTCATGGCACAGCCTGGTCCGAGAATGAAGCCATAGTCCGGGGCGAGAATGCGGACAGCTTCCCGGCAGGCATCCTCGACATCCTGCGGCGTGCCGTTAGCCAGGATGCTGGTATCAATGTTGCCAAGCAGGGTCGTTTTGCCACGCGCGTGATCTTTGGCTTTTTGTGAGTCGGTTTTATGGTCGATCTCCAGCACTGGCGCACCTGTAGCGATGAAATCGTCTATGATCGGGATGGTATTGCCGCAGATGTGGTTGTGCAAGATGATTCCATGCGCTTTAAGTTCATCCACCATCTGCTTTTCGTACTTCCAGGGATAGGTTTTGTAGTGCCGGGGGGAGAGCAGTTCCGGCCCGGCCAGCGGTTCTCCGATAGAGGTGGAATGGCCGCCGCATTCAATCAGGGCATAGGCGTAGCGCGTCGCAACCCGCCGCGAATAATCGAGCAGGGCGTGAATCAGCTCCGGTTCTTCGCCGCAGCCAATATCCAGCATGATCTCCTGCATCCCGCGAAGCTGGCCGCTCAGATCCATGGGACCCTGATCGGCACGGGCACAGATCCACACTTTATCGCCCAGCTCTTTTGCCAGAATTCGCGTTGCTTTGAGGATTTCATTCATCGGGAAGGTGGTGTAAGGGTCGGGGACTTCGAGATCAACCACCTGGGACAGACTCTGGATCAGCGGTTCATGAGCAACGGGGGCCATATCGTCGCGGTAGATGACGCGCATCCCGCAAGCCTGGGCATTACAGGCCGTACCGTTTTCCAACAGGATCATGTCGTGCCCAAATTCACGCCAGGCCTGGATCATCGCATCTGCCAGCAGTTCTCCATCCTGAAAGACCTGCGAAAGCGGCAAGCCGCTGGCCAAGGCGGCCGGCTGGAAGTTGTGCAGATCAACCGGGACGCGATCCGGTTTTTGAAAGTGGATCGCTGCATTCACGCGTTCAATCGAGGTCATCGTACCAGTCATCGGGTTTTTCCTCTGTGCAGCCGATCAGCAGATTCCCGTCTTTTGCTGGGAGAATCTGCTGGGCAAAAAACTATCGTTGAGAACTGGCCGCCTCTCCCCAACGCGGAGTAGCGTTGGGAGAGGGGGAAAACCAAGGCCGACGCGGGTGGTCGGCATAGGATTTTGGGATTCGTGCGCCATTTCCCCTCGAATGGGAGCCCGGATGCCAAACGATAAGAATGATAAGAATGAGAATCGGCCAATTTTCTCACATTTCTCATCGGGGACGGCGGCGCTCACCCCGGCCCTCTTCCGAACGCTCGCTGGGAGAGGGAGTCTCCTGCCACTAACACCACGATAGCACAAAATGAGGCGGTTCGGGTGACATTTTGTCTACTTTTGCGCCATAAAATCGGAGGGAAGAAGAAAAGACGAATTGAACCGCGGAGACACAGAGGACACAGAGCAATACGGAGGGGGTGGATTGGGCGGGGGGAGGCCAAGGGACGTAATCCTCCCGGCTGTGGGAAGATCACCCCGATTTAGCGCGGGCGACCCGCCGGGGCGGCCCGACGATGCGTCGGGGTGGGTTGGGTTCTCGCATTGAGCGGTGCATTCGGCAGGCTGTGCCCGCTGCCGGCTGCGCCGTTAGACCGACAGTCTGCCTTCTTCTGAACGGCCCGATGTATGCCTGTCGCTTTTTCCGCTCTTCACAAGCAGCGCAAAGTCCAGTATAGTAGGCGGGCTGTCGAGTTCAGGAGTTTCACCATGAATCCTGCATACACCATCCCGGCTTTTGAGGTGGGCCGCTCTTCTCTTATGTAGCGGCCCTTGACCGCGCTCCCCCGACCCTTCCCCCTTCTCAACAGTTCCCGCACATCTGCTACAATCAGGCACATTCTGTCCTGAACCGTTTTGATTCATCCTGTATCCGCTCGCAAGCGCCAAAGAGTAAAGCATGACCGACCAACCGACGCCCGCCAACCGCTATAATCCCCAGGCCATCGAATCCCGCTGGCAGCACAAATGGGAAGCCGACCGGCTGTACCGTTCCCAGGTGGATTGGAGCAAACCCAAGCACTACGCGCTGACTATGCTGCCCTATCCCAGCGGCGATCTCCACATCGGCCACTGGTTCGCCATGACGCCCTCGGATGCCCGCGCCCGCTACATGCGCATGAAGGGCTTCAATGTGCTCTTCCCCATGGGCTTCGACGCCTTCGGCCTCCCCGCCGAAAACGCCGCCATCCAGCGCAACATCCATCCCAAGACCTGGACGCTCGCCAACATCGACCGGATGCGCCGCCAACTGCGCAGTATGGGCGCGATGTTCGATTGGGAGCGCGAAGTCGTGAGCTGCGATCCCGGCTACTACAAGTGGACTGAATGGTTCTTCAAACAGTTCTATCTGGCCGGGCTGGCCTTCCGCGGCGAAGCGATGGTCAACTGGTCGCCGACGCTGCAAACCGTCCTGGCGAACGAGCAGGTCATCGACGGCAAGGATGAGCGCACCGGCCAGCCAGTCATCCAGAAGATGATGACCCAGTGGTTCTTCCGCTATACCCGCTATGCCGAGGAGATGCTGAACTTCGATGCCCTCGACTGGCCGGAGCCGGTGCGGGTCATGCAGACCAACTGGATCGGCAAGAGCGAAGGCGCTCGTGTCATCTTCACCACCGAACACGGCGACCCCCTTGAAATCTACACCACCCGCCCGGATACGCTCTGGGGGGCGACCTTCATGGTGCTCTCCCCGGAGCATCCACTGGTCGATTCGATCACGACCGATGACCAGCGCGAGGTGGTCGAAACCTATAAAGCGCAGGCCGCCCGCCAGACCGAAATCGAGCGCACCGCCGAAGGCCGCGAGAAAACCGGCGTCTTCACCGGCGCTTACGCCATCAACCCTGTCAATGACGCCCGCATCCCCATCTGGATCGCCGACTATGTGATGATCAGCTATGGTACAGGCGCGATCATGGCTGTACCCAGCGGCGACCAGCGCGACTTCGAGTTCGCCCGCAAGTTCGGCCTGGAGATCATCCCGGTGGTGCAGCCCGAAGGCGTCACCTTCGACGGCAAGACCATGACCCAAGCCTACGACGGCGCTGGTATCATGGTCAACAGCGGCCCCCTGAACGGCCTGATCTCCAACGGCGAAAAAGGCCGCCGGAACCCGGCCATCGACGCCGCCATCCGCTTGATCGAGGAACGCGGTGTCGGCAAAGAGGCCGTCAACTACCGCCTGCGCGACTGGCTGATCTCCCGCCAGCGCTATTGGGGATCGCCAATCCCGATGATCCGCCGCCAGGATGGGCAGTACGAACCCGTCCCCGACGAGAACCTGCCCGTCGAACTGCCCGACGATGTCGATTTCCTGCCGACCGGCCAGAGTCCGCTGACCTATCACGAGGCTTTCCTGAACACTGTGGACAGCCAGGGCAATCCTGCCCGGCGCGAAACCGATACAATGGACACCTTCATGTGTTCCTCATGGTACTGGTATCGCTACCTGAGTCCGAACTACAGCGCCGGGCCCTTCGACCCCGAGGAAGCCGCCTACTGGCTGCCCGTCGATGTCTATACCGGCGGCGCGGAACATGCCACCATGCACCTGCTGTATGCCCGCTGGTTCACCAAAGCCATGCGCGACCTCGGCCTGTTCGAGGAAACAATGGACATCATGAAGCAGCATGGCCGCGACCCGGAGGTCCTGAACCTCGGCGAGCCGATGCTCAAGCTGCGGAATCAGGGGCAGGTTCTGGGCGAAGAGCGCAGCGGCCATACCATCGTCGCGTCGGGAACCTGGCAGGCGGCCAAGCTGTTCGCCGACCGCGTGGAGGTCATCGACCCTGCCGATGTGCCCACCCGCCGCAAGAACAAACTCGTCGTTGGCGAGATCATCAAGCGCACCGAGAACATCCTGACCGTCGATATCGGCGGCGGCGAGCTGCGCACGGTCGAGGTCATGCCGGAGGCGGTCATCACCATTCCGGGCATCGAGGGCCAGTGCCGTGCCGACCAGTTGAAGCAGCACCTCGAAATCCAGCGTATGTCCAAGAGCAAGGGCAACGTCGTCAATCCAGATGAATGGGTGGCCCGCCACGGCGCGGACAGCGTGCGTGCTTACCTGATGTTCGGCTTCGACTGGCAGAAGGGCGGCCCCTGGGATAGCAAGGGTATCCAGGGTGTCGTCCGCTGGCTGAACGACATCTGGGAGATTGTTAGCGGCTACCAGCCGCCGCAAACGGGAGACGCCGCCGCCGAGCGCGATATCGACCGCAAGGTGCATCAGGCCATCAGGAAAGTCACCGATGGGCTGGAGAACTTCAGCTTCAACACCAGCATCGCCGGCCTCATGAGCCTGCGGAACGACCTCAAAGACTTCATCCGCGCCGGGAATGTCGGCGCGGCCGCCTGGCGCGACGCCATCCAGGTTATGCTGCGCTTGATGGCCCCCTTCACCCCCCACATCGCCGAGGAACTGTGGGCGCAGCAGGGCCATCCCTACAGCATCCACCAGCAGAGCTGGCCGGAATACGACGCCGCCCGCGCCGCCGAAGACCTCGTGACGCTGGTCATCCAGATCAACGGCAAAGTCCGCGACCGCGTGGACGTGGTGGCCGAAATCAGCGAGGCCGACGCGCAGGCGGCGGCGCTGGCCAGCGAGATCGTCCAGAAGGCACTGAACGGCGGCGCGCCGCGCAAGATCATCTTCGTCCCCTCGCGGAACGGCCAGGAGCCGAAGATCAATCTGGTGGTCTGAGCCACCACCCAGCGGGCCGGGAATATCCATCCCGGCCCGCTCGGATCGATTTGGGGCTACAATGCAGGAAGAAACCAGCCGCGTCGAGTGAATGGCAGAGGCCATATGTCTTGGGTCGAAGGCAAACTCTATACCCTTGAGGAATTTGAAGCGTTCGCCAGCCGCGCCGAGAATGCCGAGCGTCACTTTGAACTCATCGATGGGGAGATCGTCGAAAAAGTGCCCACCGAACGCCACAGCCTCATCGCCGGGAATTTCTACGCCGCGCTGCGGGAATTCGTCCGGCCGCGCCGCCTGGGGCGGGTGCTGTTTGAAGCACGCCATCGCGCCCCTGGCGATGAGCGCAACGCCCGCCTGCCGGATGTCTCCTTCACCCGCGCCGAGCGGCTGCTGCCCGTGGTCGATGAAGGCACGATCCCGCTGATCCCGGATGTGTGCATCGAGGTGCAGTCGCCGAGCGACAGTCCCCGCCAACTGCGCGACAAAGCCGCTTACTCCCTGGCGCACGGAGCGCGGCTGGTGCTGATCGCCTATCCCAAGAAGCGCCTGATCGAAGCGCAGTATCCCGACGGAGAGTTCGACATCTTCCGCGAAGGGGAGCAGGTCTCTTTCGGCGACATTCTGCCCGGCCTGATCCTGTCCGTCAGCGAGATGTTCGCGGAAGAATAGACCGAGGAGGGCAGCATGACCTCAGATGATCGCATTGTGATCGACCCCGCCATCATGGTGGGCAAACCCTGCATCAAGGGGACGCGGATCACCGTTGAACTGATCCTGGAAAAGCGGGCGGCGGGGCTGAGCGATGATGACATCCTGGCCGATCATCCCCGGCTGCGACGCGAGGATATCCTGGCGGCCATCGCCTTCGCGCAGCCGCAGGATCGCTGAAGATCATCTCTTGCTCGAAACCTACAACTATTCAACCATTTTAAGGACACCCCACCATGAAACGCATTCAGTTCGACAACTACGGTGAACCCGATGTGATGCACCTCGCCGATGCCCCCATCCCCGAACCGGGGCCAGGTCAGGCGCGGGTCAAAGTCGAGGCTATCGGCGTCAACTTCATCGACATCTACCAGCGCTCTGGCCTCTACCGCGTCGGGCTGCCCTTCACCCCCGGCCAGGAAGCCGCCGGAACCGTCGAGGCCCTCGGCGAAGGCGTCGATCAGGTCAAGGTCGGCGACCGGGTGGCCTACTCGTTCGTGCCCGGAGCCTATGCCGAGTACGCCATTGTCCCCGCCGAGAAGCTCGTGCCCGTGCCCAAGGGAGTCGCGTCGCGCGTGGCCGCGGCGCTGATGCTCCAAGGCATGACTGCCCACTACCTCAGCACCGACACCTTCCCCATCCAGTCCGGCCAGACCGTCCTGATCCACGCCGCCGCCGGCGGAACCGGCCAGCTCCTCGTCCAGATGGCGAAGCGACGCGGCGCTCGTGTTTTCGGCACAGCCTCCACGCCGGAAAAAGCCGATCTCGCCCGCGACTGTGGCGCGGATGAGGTCTTCCTCTACGGCGACTTTGATACCGAGTGCAAGCGGTTGACCAACGGCCACGGCGTCGATGTCGTCTACGACTCGGTCGGCAAGGATACCTTCGACCGCAGCCTGCAATGCCTCCGCCCGCGCGGCATGATGGTGCTGTTCGGGCAGTCCAGCGGGCCAGTCGCGCCCTTCGACCCGCAGATTCTCAACGCCCGCGGTTCGCTCTTCCTGACGCGCCCGTCGCTGGGGCATTACATCCTTACCCGCGACGAACTCCTGGCCCGCGCCTGGGACATCTTGGAGTGGGCGCTGAACGGGCAGCTCAATGTGCGGATCGACCGCGAATTCCCGCTGGAGCAGGCGGCCGACGCGCACCGGGCGCTTTCCAGCCGCGCCACCATGGGTAAGGTGCTGCTGATTCCGTAGGGCGTCACCTGACCCGCTGGCTCGCAAATATCATTCGTGACGCTCACTGCCCCGCCATCAAGCGAGAGATTCTGCTGCGTCCACTCTGGGGTAGTACCGCGCCTGCCACAGCCGCGCCAATGGTTCAGGGTGTTTCAATCAGCTTGATGACGGCTGTTCGTAGATTCGGCAGGTCTTCCACCGCGTTCCAGACAAATTCCAGAATGACTTCTTCGTAATTATGGGCCAGGAAATCACGGAATCCGATCAGTCTCCGCCAGTTGATCTGCGGATTCGCTTCGCGGAATTCGGCTGGAAGCCGCTTGGCGATTTCCCCCAGCACTTCGTAAGCGCGGATCACGGCGAACTGCGTTTTGGGATCGCTCATGAATCCCGCGCGTCCATCACTGACGAACGACCCGATCATGTCGATATGGATCAACATATCTCCCAGGTAGACACTGGTATCCTTCACAGGGGTACAGCTTCCTCACGCGCGATCTGCGTGATCCGCCCCGCTGATGGATGATCGACCAGCAGATCGACTTCGCGCCCGATCAGGTCTTGCAGATCGAGCCAGAGTTCAACCACATCGAAGATGCTGGTCGAGTCGGGAAATGTCACCAGGAAATCGATGTCGCTCTCCGGCCCGGCTTCCCCCCGTGCTGCGCTGCCGAAGACCCGCACCTGCGACGCGCCATGCCGCGCCGCCAGCCGCAGAATGGCCTCGCGCTTGTCGCCCAGAATGTCCTCGATCCCCAGATGCGCCGTTTGAGACGGACTCATGCCCTTGATCGCTCCTACTCTGGTTCGATTATATCATCTCCAGGCAGTCAGCCTCTCCAAAGACGGAACAGCCTTCCCCCCAACCCCCAATCCCTGCTCACCCCCCGCGCGGGCATCCCAGGTGTACGGCTCGAATGCCAGCCGCCGCGCTCGCTCCGCCAGCCGTTCCCGTAGCCCCTCATCGACCCGAACTCGTCTGTTCCGGCAGCCTGCCGCCCCTCTACAGCATATACCGGACGCGCACCGGGCGCTTTCCAGCCGCGCCACCATGGGTAAGGTGCTGCTGATTCCGTAGGGCGTCACCTGACCCGCTGGCTCGCAAATATCATTCGTGACGCTCACTGCCCCGCCTGCTGTCCTTCACAGGGGGACAGCTTCCTCACGTGCCATCGGCGTGGTCCGCCCCGGCGGGTCGCCCGCGCTAAATGGGGGTGATCTTCCCGCAGCCGGGGGATTACATCTCTCGGCGTCCCCCCCAATCCACCCCCTCCTTATTGCTCTGTGTTCTGTGTACCTCTGTGGTTCAAATCTTCGCTTTTCTCGGCGTCCTCTGCGCCTCTGCGATTCAAATTGCATTGGATTTTCGTCGTTGGGTGTGATGCCCTTTGAAAGGGACTTTGCGGTTCAGATTTTTACCCACCTTCTCCGGATGATCTCGGTCTCCTCTGTGTCTCTGGGGTTCAATTCTTCCCGTCTTTTACGGCCCAACCGGAACCGCCGCCGCCCGCCGCGCCTGGCTGATCCCCATCGCCAGCCCGGACGCCACCACCCCCAGCACCGCCGCCGAGATGAAGATCAGGTGGTAATCCCCTAATATGTCCCGGAAGAACCCGCCCGCATACGAGGCGATCCCCGCCCCGATCATGTGCGAGCAGAAGATCCACCCGTACAACCTCCCCAACGACCCCCGCCCGAAACGCTGCGCGGTCAGGTTGACCGTCGGCGGAACGGTCGCCACCCAGTCCAACCCGTAGATCACCGCGAAGATGAACATCCCCTGCATCTCCAGGATGAAAGGCAGCGCCGCCAGCGAGAGCGCCCGGAAGCCGTAGTAGGTCGCCAGCAGCTTGCGGTTATCGCAGCGCTCGCTCAGCCAGCCCGAAGCCAGCGTCCCGAAGATGTTCATCACCCCCATGATGCCCAGCGCCCCCGCCATATCCGCCTCGACGAAGCCATGTTCCAGGGTGTGCGGCAGCAGGTGCGTCCCGATCAACCCGTTGGTCGTATACCCGCAGATGAAGAAGCTGGCCGCCAGCAGCCAGAAATCGCGGGTGCGGACGCCTTCCCTGAGGGAGGTCACGCGGGCATCCACGGCGGCCGTGGCCTTCGTCGCCTCACCCACCGGCTCCAGCCCCACATCTTCCGGGCGGTCGCGCATGAGGAACAGCGCCAGGATCAAAGCCGCCAGCGCCGCCCCAGCCAGTCCGAGGATCACTGTCCGCCAGCCGGATGAACTGGCGACCCCGATCAGTGTCGGCACGAAGATCAACTGCCCGGCAGCCGAGGCCGCCCCGAAAATCCCGACCACCAGCCCGCGATGCCGGTTGAACCAGCGCAGCGCCACCGTCGCGCCCAGCGTCCCGGAGACTGCTCCCGTCCCGATTCCGACGACGATGCCCCACAGCAGATGAAGCTGCCAGAGGTCGGTCAGCCCAACCAGTGGGATCAACCCCAGCGCGATCAGCGCCAGCCCGCCGAGCATCAAGCGGCGCGGCCCGAAGCGGTCGATCAGGCTGCCGCCCAGCGGCGCGCCGAAGCCGAACGCGAACAGGCTCACCGCCACCGCCAGCGAAATGCTGCCCCGCGACCAGCCGAACTCGTCCTCCAGCGGCTTGATGATGATGCCCGGAACCGTGCGTACCCCTGCCGAAGTCACCAGCGCCACAAAGGTCACGATGACGATCAGCCAGGCCAAGTGCAGTCTACGCTTGTCCATGAGTGACCTTTTCACTGGGTAGCAGCGCTCAACGGGTATTCCCGTCGGGCACATAAGGAATCAGTTCGACCTGGGGCAGCAGCCGCTCGACATCCTCCCGGCGGCAGTCGGCTGTCCCCGGCAGCAGGCAGACGGCCGCCGCCGCCGCGAACCCCAGCCGCAGCCCCTCTTCGATAGGCTGCCCCTGAAAGATGGCCGCGGCCAGCCCGGCCAGCACGGCATCACCGGCGCCGCCCGCGCTGGAGACCTCGATCTTCAGTGGTGGAACCCGGTAGGCGCGGTCAGGCAGGATCGCCAGCCCCCCGGCGCTGCCCAGCGTGATGATCGGACAGACGCCGGTGCGCTCGTACAGTTCACGCCCGGCACGATAGGCTTCGTCCAGCGAGGTGATCGGGCGGCCGACCAGCGCCGAGAGTTCATCCTGGTTAGGCTTGATGTAGGTGGGCTGAGCGGCCAATCCCGCGCTCAGGTTCGGCTCGGAAGCATCGAAGATGACCGGGATGTTCCGTGTCCGCGCCTGGGTGATGGCCTCGGCATAATAGCTCGGCTGCATCCCGCGCGGCAGCGCCCCGCCGATGACCACCACGGTCGCCTGGGGCAGCAGTTCCTGGTAGCGGCGGTTGAGCGCCTCCAGGTGCGCCGCTTCGACTTCCAGCGTCGAGGTGGTGATAGTGGTATGGCTGTGGTCGTCTTTGGCGACGATGACCACATTGATGCGGGTTTCGCCGCCCGCCGGCAAGAACTCGACCTCGACGCCGCGCGCCCGCAGCAGCGCCTCAACCTTCATGGCCGGCGCGCCCGCCGCCAGGCCAATGGCCGTGCTGGGGATGCCGATCTCGCCGAGGATCAGCGAGGCATCTGTAGGTTTGCCACCGGTGCTGTAGACAGCCTCCAGCGAGCGGATGGTTTTGTTGGGGGTGTACCCCGGAATGATAACGGTCAGATCGAGGGTGGTGTTAGGCGTGACGGTCAGGATCATGAGAGGTCTCTACTCTTTGTACTTTGCCATCGCCGCGGTCAAGGCCTGCCGTTCGCCATCCAGCATATCGCCCAGGCGGAACATCTGCGCCATGAGGATGCAGTAAGCGTTCGTATCCATGCGCTCGACCGCATCGAAGGCCGCGTCCAAATCCTTGCCCATGACGAACAGGCCGTGCCAGGGCGCGATCACGCCAGCAGCCTGCTTCTTGATGCTGCCGAGGTTCTGGCGGATGCCGCCGGAGACATGCTCGGCCAGATCGCCCGTGTGGGCGGGCGCGTACTCTACAACCGGCACAGTGCCGAACTTTTGGGTGGCTTCCAGGACGGGCGGCATCGGGCGGTTCATGGCGGCGAAGACCAGGATATTCCGCGCGTGGGCGTGGATGACCGAGGAGCCATGCTCGCCATAATCGCGGTAGAGGCGGAAATGCACTTTGGACTCGCGGGAAATTTCGCCGCCGCCGTCCAGGATGTTCATGTCCAGGTCGGCGACAAGAACCTGCTCTGGCTTGATCTGCCACTGGTACTTGCTGCCGCTGTACCGTGGCGTAATTAACACGTAGTCATCCACACGGGCGCTGATGTTACCCCCGGCGGCATCCGTCAGGCGGCGCTCGAAGAGCATCGCCCCGAACTGGGCGATCTTGGCGCGCATCGCCGCAATTCGTGAATCAGCCAGAATCGCTGCGTTAGGATGGGTAGTCATGTTGTAAGTCCTGAAGATTGGGTTTGAGCCATGTCAAACATCATTATAAATCCCTGACGCGCGACAATACACCCCCACAGAGGACTTCCATAAAATGGGTTCACGGGGGCGGAAAACCTTAATGCCGTAACACCTCCTGAAATGTTATAATCTTTTGGAAGCGTTTTCACTCGCTGCTCGCATCGATCTGCCAGGGGGATGGTTGGGTGATCGGGATAGGTGTTTTCCGGTGAGACAAAAACAGCAGCACCAACCCAATTCAGCGCGCGGGATTCCCGTGTGCGAGCAGCCGCAGCCGCATTACCAGCGGCTGCTGGAGTCAGCTGGCTATATCTGGTTCCGCGCTACCTCTGATGGACACCTGACCGATATCGACCTGGCTGCCGAGCATCTGTTCGGGTGGTCACGCGATGAACTGGTGGGCCGAACTCTGTGCGAGGTGGTTCACCCGGATTGGCAGTCGCGGGTCCACATCTTCTACGCAAACCAGCTTGAAGAAAACATCCCTGAAACGACATTTGAGTTCCCCATCCGCACGGCCAGCGGCCAATACCGCTGGGTCGAACAGATCGTTCATCTCAATTCAGAAGAACCTACCGTTACTTTTGAAGGCATTGTCCGCGATATCACCCGTCGGCACCAGGCAGCCGAACGACTGGATGTGATGAGCCAGCTGTCGTGGTCGCTCATCGAACAAAGCGGCAGCCTGATCGCTGTCACCGATACCCAAGGCTGCTACCTCTTCGCCAACAGCGAATACCTGAATTGGCTGGGATGTTCGCTCCAGGACATTCTGGGTAAGTCCAACCTGGAACTGGACATGCCGGAGATGCCGCGCTTCCATGCCCTAACCATGCAGGTGATGACCAGTGAAGCGATGCAGGTCCTTGAAGAGAAGATTTATGACAAAGGTCTGCCGCGCACCTTCACCATCATCATACATCCGATGCGTTCCCCAGCCGGGCACATTGCCGGAGCGGTCACGATCATGCGGGACATCAGCGCCCGCAAACAGGCTGAAGACGCGCTGCGGCAGTCGGAAGAGCGTTACCGGATCATCGTCGAGCAGCAGAAAGAACTCATCAGCCGTTGGACGGCCGACACCCGGCTGACCTTCGTGAATGATGCTTACTGCCGTGCCTTCGCTCGATCCCGCGATCAACTCATTGGAACCAGCTACCTTGATCTAGTCCCATCTGAACTGCACACGCAGATGCGGCAGCAGATCGAAGAATCCATTCGCAATCGCGCGCCGATCCACCATGAACACCCCGTCATCATGAGCGACGGCGAACTGCATTGGCAGGAATGGACGGACGTGCCCATTTTCGATTCACACGGGAACTTCGTCGAATTCCAATCCTCCGGGCGCGATGTCACCCGCCGCCGACTGGCCGAGATCGACCGCAGTGAGTATATCCAACGTCTGGAAGTGATCCAGCAGGTGGACATCGAACTGACGCGCAGCCTGGACATCGATTATGTGCTGAGCATTGCGCTTTCGGCTGCCGTCAGTATCAGCCGTGCTGACGCCGGCGCCATTCATCTGCTGGAGAACGATCAACTTCGCGTGTCCCGTGTCATCGGCGATTATCCCGATGGGCTGTTGGGGACAGTCATTCCGCTGACTACCGGATTGATTGGCAGGGCTGCCCGACGCAAAGAAGCAGAATTGGTCTTGAATGTCGCTGACGATCCCGATTATGTGCCTAATGTGGCCCACATTCAGGCGCAGATGACCATGCCGCTGATTGCCCAGGATCGGCTGATCGGGACGATTAACGTCCAGAGCAGCGAACCGGGACGGTTCACGCCGCAGATGTTCGATTTCCTTAAGCTGTTGGCAGCGCGGATCGCCTCGGCGCTGGACAACGCGCGATTGCACCGCATGACCGAGTCGCAGTTGGCTGAACTCCAATCGCTGTACCAGCAGGTCAGCGATCTGGAACAGCTCAAGACACAGATGATCCGCATCGCCGCCCACGATCTCCGCAACCCACTAGGGGTCATCAACGGCTACTTGCAGATGATCCGCAGCGAGCAGGAGCCGCCGCTCGACCCGCGCCTCATCGAGTACGTGGATGCGATGAAGGAATCCGTCACTCGGATCGACAAGATCACCCGTGACATCCTGACGCTGGAACGGGTCTCAGCCGGGCGCACTTCGATGGACGAAGACATCGACATGACCAAACTGGCGCTGGATGCGGTGCAGTCCAGCCGCACCCAGGCCACCCAGAAATCTCAGGATTTGCAGGTCGAACTGCCCTCAAAAGCGGTCTATGTGCGCGGCGACCGTTTCTTGCTGCCGGAAACGGCCATCAACCTGATCAGCAACGCCATCAAGTATACCCCGGATGGCGGGCGGATCATTGTCCGGCTGTGGACAGAGGGCGAACAGGTCATCTTTACGGTGGAGGACAACGGCGTCGGCATCCCTGAAGATCGCCAGGTAGGCTTGTTCCAGCCGTTCTACCGGGTGCAGTTGAAAGAAACCCGTGCCATCAAGGGCACAGGTTTAGGCCTGCATCTTGTCAAGACCATCATCGAGCAGCATGGCGGACGCATCCGTTTCCAGAGCCGCTATGGTCAGGGCAGCACCTTTGGTTTCGAGCTTCCTCGCATCGTCGTGGCTTCCGCCAGGGGACGCTCCCGCCGCCGTGCCGCGCAGGGATGAAGCTGCTCCGCTACAAAGCCTCCTGTTGAGTCTCGCCGAAGAAGTCGGAGAATCGCACAGCGGCCAGATGCGCCTCGCTGATGTGCAGCGGCTCGCCCAACATCTGCTCCACCGTCCGCACCAACGCCGCCGCATCCAGCCCATACTCTCGCATCAGGTAATGCTTGCTGGCTCCGTGGATATACGTGTCCCGCAGACCGATGCGCGTCAGTTTTTTGCCCAGCCCATGCTCGGCCATGACTTCAGCGACGGCCGTGCCCAACCCGCCCATAATGCTGTGATTCTCCATCGTGATGACGCCCGCCCGCGCCCCGGCGATGGCCTCGATTACGGTGGGATCGTTGAAGGGCTTGAGGGTGGTGATGTGGAGATGCTGCACGGAAACGCCCCGCGCCCGCAGCGCCCCGGTCGCCCGCATGGCCTCCTCGGTGCAGATGCCCGTGGAAAGCAGGGCTATGTCGCTGCCGGTGCTGACGACCCGCGCCCGGCTCAGCGCCATGCGATCCGCAGGATGGAACAATCGGGGAATCTCGCCGCGCACCATGCGGATATACACCGGCCCATCCACCGCCTGAGCCACATCCAGCACCGACTCGACATCAGTCGCGTCACCGGTTTCCAGGATGGTCATGTTCGGCAGGGCGCGCAGAACACCCAGGTCATCGATGGCCTGGTGAGTCGCGCCGCCAGGGGTGGTGACACCCGGCAGGAACCCGAACAACCGCACACGCAGGTTGGGATAGGCGATAGACATCTCGATCTGGTCGAGGGCGCGGCGGTAGATGAATACGGCGAAGGTATGCACGAAGGGAGTCAGCCCTTCGCGGGCCAGTCCCCCAGCAAAGCTCATCATGTTCTGCTCGGCCAACCCCATCGAGAAGAAGCGATCCGGGTAGGCGTCGCGGAAGGTATCGACCTCGCACGAACTGGTCAGGTCGCCAGAGAGGACGACCACTTCCGGGCGATCCTTGGCCCATTCCACCAGATGACGCGCGTGAACGCGGGTATGCATTTCCATGACCAGACTCCCCTCACATCGAGTCCAGCAGGACGCGATAGCGGTCGCGCTCGGCCTCGCTCTTGAAACGAATGTAGTGCAAATGCGGGCAGCGTTCTTGCAGGATAGGCATACCCTGATAGGGGATGGTGCAGCCCATGACCACGACCGGGCCATCAGGCGAGGTCATTTGCCCCGCGTCAGCCAACGCCTCGACATCGTGTCCGTCCACCTGGAAGACGCGCGCGCCAAAGGCCTCCAGTTTCTGTTGGAAGGGTTCTAAGTTCATGACCTGTTCCATGCGGCCATCGACCTGCTGGCCGTTGACATCGACGAAGACGGTCAGGTTGTTGACGCGATGGAAGGACATCGCCATGAACGCTTCCCAGACCTGCCCTTCCTGAAACTCACCGTCGGACATGAAGACCCAGACACGTCCAGTATCACCCCGACGCTTACGAGCAACCGCCACGCCTGCCGCCTGACTGATCGCCTGCCCGAAGGAACCACCGGTCACTTCCAGGCCGGGCGAATGTTCGCCGCCGATCATCTCGACAGAGCTGCCATCCTGGTTGAACTGCGCTAGACCCTCCGGGGCGAGCCGACCGACTTCGATCAGCACGGCGTAGAGCGCCAGCGCGTAATGCGTGGGCGAGAGGATAAAACGATCAAGGTGCGGCGCTTTGGGGCCGTTGTAGACTCCGCCGTTGACGTGGCGGGGATTGTTCGCGCCGGGCGCACCGCTGAACGGAACCGGAATGACCGGGCCTTCGCTGGGACCAAGCCGCATCAAATGCGTGTAGAGAACGGCCAAGATTTCCGCGCTGGAGCAAGCCTGACTCAGATAGCCGCCGTTGGCTTCGACGGTATGCTCGAGCACGCGCCGGCGGATGCCCTGAGCGGCGTGCCGGGCAGCATCCTGCCAGCGAGTGGATGGGGATGCAGTGGTCATCAGCACCTCATGGAATGAGTTGGGTCTGCGGCTGAGACTAACCCAGGCACGGGTGGCCGTCAACAGACCACGGAAAGGTGAAGATCAGAGATGGCTAAGGAAGCGCCATTCAGCGTACAATGCTGCTTTACAGCCTCCCGAAATCTGTGTAGAATGTTTTGTGAAATTTGGAACGTTCAATACGAAGTGAACGTAAAGTCTGGAACGGAGTCTCCACCATGACGAACTGGAGCGGCATCAGCGAGAAAGTCCACGCTGGCGAACGGCTCAGCTACGAAGAAGGCGTGTGGTTGTTCGAGCAGCGCGATGTCATCAAGATTGGCAAACTGGCGCAGGTGGTGCGGCGCCGCCTACACGGGAACAAGGTTTACTTCAACAAGAACCGCCACATCAACCCGACGAATGTGTGCGCCTTCCACTGTAACTTCTGCTCCTTCGCCCGCACAAGTGATAAAGAAGATGGCGCGTATACCTACATGCCAGAGCAGATTCCTGACCGGGTGCGCGGGGCGGTCAACCAGGGCGTGCGCGAGTTCCACATCGTCGGCGGGCTGCACCCCGAATTGGGCTTCGATTACTACCTGGATGTGCTGCGGACGCTCAAGCGCGAATTCCCGCACATTCACCTGAAGGCGTTCACGGCAGTGGAGATCGATTTTTTCCGCGAACTGACCGGGCTGAGCCATACCGAAGTCCTTCAGCAGCTCCAAGCGGCTGGGCTGGACAGTATGCCGGGGGGTGGCGCGGAGATTTTCCACTGGGACATCCGCAAGAAGATCTGCCCGGAGAAGGCTAACCAGGAGGTCTGGCTGGCGGTGCATGACGCGGCGCACCGCCTGGGGCTGAAGACCAACTGCACGATGCTCTACGGGCACATCGAGAAGCCGGAACACCGCGTGCATCACATGGTGGCGCTGCGGGAACAGCAGGACAAATCCGGCGGGTTCCAGACGTTCATCGCGCTGGCCTTCCATCCCGAAGACAACAACTTGGGGCGCAAGCTCAACCGCCAGTGGACGACGGGCGTGGACGACATCAAGACGCTGGCGATCAGCCGTCTGATGCTGGACAACATCCCCAACATCAAAGCCTACTGGGTGATGCTGACGCCGGCGCTGGCGCAGGTGGCGCTCAACTTTGGCGCGAACGACATGGATGGGACGATCATCGAGGAGCACATCTATAAGGATGCCGGGGCGCGGCGCGAAGCCATGACGGTCGAAGAACTGAAGGACTTCATCCGGTCGGCTGGGTATATCCCGGTGGAGCGCGATACGGTGTACAACGAGCTTGAGGTGTTTGCCTGAGTTCGCCCGATGGAATCAGGGGTAGATTGTAGGGGGCGTCTTCAAACCGGCGCAAGCATCGATCATCGGATATGGTACGGGAGATGACGTGAACGGCGAATCGAACAACCCCAACGTTTTCCTGATCGTCATCTTCCTGATCCTGTTGTTCCCGATTGCAGGTTTATGGATGCGGTTGTACTGGCGGGTGATCGATCCGGCCGTCCGCAAGCTGCTGGGGCGGCTGCTGGGGGTGGAGGTCAACCTGGGCGAGCAGAGCATCTGGCAGATCAACCTAGAACCGGTGGACAGCATGAACTGGCGCAACCTGTTCGTGCGGCCGCTGCAAATGATCTTCCTGATGCTGGGCGGGCTGATCCCCCTGCTGTTGGCCAGCGTGATCGTCATCGCCGTGTTGGGCTGAGTGCATTGAATTCCGATATGGTGATCCGAGAGAAAACCCGCCGCACCTTCGCCGA
>CAZKXW010000010.1:0-68275 GCA_964556745.1 uncultured Anaerolineaceae bacterium | reverse complement strand
GCAGAGCAAACGCTTCGTAAGCGTTAGGTTGTGGGTTCAAGTCCCACAGGTGGCTCACCGATGCCCGTTGCATGACACTCGTGTACGGGCATTTCTTTTGTGTATGGGGAATTCGCCTATGACCATGCTTCAGCGACCGGTGACAATCGCGGTTGTCGGCGGAACCGGGGCCGGCAAGACCACCATCTCTAATGCCATCCTGGATCGAGTCGGTAGCCACAACATCGCCTATATCCCACACGATGCCTACTACCGCAATCTCAAAGATATTCCCGTTGTTCCTCCTGATCTCCTCAATTTTGACCATCCCGATGCGCTCGAAACAGCTCTGATGATTGAACATCTCAAGCTCTTACAGAACAGCCAACCCGCCGAGATTCCCGTATACGACTTCAAGAATTATCGGCGCATGGAACGCACGCAGTACGTCGCCCCGCAGCCCATCATCTTGATTGAAGGCATTCTCAGTCTCTCCGAGCCTGCCCTGCGCGAACTTTTCGACATCAAGATCTTCGTCGATATCGATGCCGACATCCGCTTTATCCGCCGCTTGCAGCGCGATATCGCCGAGCGTGGACGCACCATCGAATCCGTGATCCATCAATACTTGTCCACGGTCCGCCCCATGCACCTTCAGTTTGTGGAACCGAGTCGACGTTATGCAGACGTCATCATTCCTGAAGGTGGATTTAACACAGTGGCAATTGATATGGTGGCGGATCGTATCAGAAGTATGCTTCGCTCTCAGATGGCTAGCCGCGCAGCCCCATAGAATGCAGGCGGTTTATCAAAAGAGGGTTATAATCGAATCATGTTAATCCTCTAGTTGATTGGGTGCACTAATCCTATGGTTCAACTTTCACAGGTTGCCGTTCAAGAATCGCTTGACCTGGTTACGCAGGCAATAGCCCAGCGGCCTGCTGCTCTCCTTGATACCTTCTCCGATCCCGTCTTCATCCTGGATACCGAGTTTCGAGTCTTGGTGCTAAATACAGCCGCTGTTAGAACTCTACGGATGGAGGGCAGCGATCTGCTGGGCAATCCCCTCAAATCTGCTATTGCAGAAATCGATGTTGAGCGAATTTTGACAGCCCCCGTAAATACCGTCCCAGAACTCACCGTCAATGAACGCACCTTTTCGCCTCGCATACAAACATTGAGCAGCGTGACCAGCGATCCATGCGGCTATGTCCTGGTACTGCGTGACATCAGCCACTATAAGAAGTTGAACCGCAGTCAGGGCGAGTTCATTCGTATTGTCTCACATGATGTCCGTTCCCCACTGACCTCTATGCAGGGCTTTGCGACCATGCTGGAGATGGTCGGCGAACTGAATGAACGACAGAAGCATTTTGTGAGCAAAATACTCTCAGGCATCAGCCAGATCACGGCGCTGGTCGAGAATATTCAGGATGCCGGTCGCTATGACCCAGAGTCTGGCTTCTATGAGGTTACTCGGAGCCACTGCGATGTGGCGGACATCATGCGTCGCGTAGTGGAAAACCACCTTGTCCCGGCGGAGAAAACCTTGGATATCCGGGTTCAGGTTGCCGAAGACCTTCCCATCCTCAATGTAGATGCCAACATGATCGAACGCGCGGTCAATAATCTCGTGGATAACGCCATCAAGTACACCCCTTCCGGCGGTACAATCACGGTCAGCGCCTCCCGGGATAACGATCATGTCGTCATCAAAGTTCAGGATACGGGTCTGGGAATCAGCCCAGAGAACCAGGCAAAGCTGTTCGAGCGCCATGTCCGCATTCCCCGCAAGGAGTTTAAACTCATTAAAGGCACAGGTCTCGGTCTGTTTATTGTGCGCAGTGTGGCCCAGCGCCACGGTGGCACTGCCTGGGTCGAAAGTCAGGAAGGTCAGGGCAGTACCTTCGTCTTCACTATCCCGCTTAATGAAGCCAATACCATTCGACCCTGATGGCCCGGCACCGCTGAATTACCTTGCGAGTAGCCGATCACCCCACGAATGGGGTGATTGTTTTTGTGGGATGTAAGAGATGTCTATCCTGATCTTGCCTGAACAGGTTGTGGCACAGATCGCCGCTGGCGAGGTCGTTGAGCGTCCTGCCTCCGTCGTTAAAGAACTCGTCGAAAATGCCATCGATGCCGGCGCGCGTACCATTCGGATAGAAGTTATCGGTGGTGGGCGGCAGAGCATTCGCATTAGCGACGACGGCAGCGGTATTGCCCCCGATGAAGTCGATCTCGCTTTTCATCGCCACGCGACCAGCAAACTCCGTTCAGCTGATGATCTTTTAGGAGTCATGACCCTTGGTTTTCGAGGTGAGGCATTGGCAAGTATCGCCTCGGTCAGCCAAGTCACCATGATTACCCGACAGGCAGACTACGCATCCGGTGTGCTCCTCCAAATCCACGGTGGACAGATCATTCGGCATCAATCCGTGGGCGCTCCTGTTGGAACCGTCATTACCGTCGAGAACCTCTTCTACAACACCCCGGCTCGCCTGAAGTTCATGAAAAAGGAAGCTACCGAGAAACGCCAGATTGCGCTCTTCGTGACCCGCTATGCGATGGCTTATCCAGGTATTCGTTTTGTGTTGGAGCAGGACGGCCGGGAAATCTTCCGCACCACGGGCAGTGGCCAGCTCGCTGATGTGCTGATTTCCGCCCTCGGCCTGGATAGCTTCAAAAACATGGTTGAAGTCTCCGCGCGGGCGCCTGAGGCGGACATTGCCTCTAGTATGGGAATTTTCGGCTATACATCCGTACCTAGCCTGCATCGCGCTGACCGTCAGCATATCACCCTGTTTGTGAACGGCCGCTGGATTCAGGATACCCGCCTGAGCTATGCCGTAACTCAGGCATATCACACCTTTTTGATGACCGGTCGTTACCCGGTTGCCATTCTTATGTTGCAGCTTCCGCCTCAAGATGTCGATGTCAATGTACATCCGACAAAGGCCGAAGTGCGCTTCCGCAACCTCGATGCTGTTTTCTCCGCAGTGCAGCGCGCGGTGCGTCGGGCTGTCGTCGATCTGGCCCAGACGCCTGCTATGCGGCGGAGTTCCGGCCTGGGGACATACAGCCCGTCTCGATCAAACTGGTCAGAATGGCTGCCAACCACAGCGAATAATTCCGCTCAACTTGACCTCGGCCTGGATACGATGACGGTGGGCAGCCGCTCTCATCTGCCACTCCCGTCACCCCCTGAAGACGACCCCGCTGCCATTCCAGAGGGTCTTGGCCGCCCCCAAAGACCACGCACCCTACCCATTCTCCGTGTATTAGGTCAGATCGGGGCCACCTACATTGTTGCCGAAGGGCCGTCCGGCCTCTACTTGATCGACCAGCACGCGGCTCATGAGCGCATCCTGTATGAGCAGTGGATGGAGCAGCACGCAAAAAAAGAAACCCCTATCCAATTCGCGCTGGAAGCTCAGGCCGTCGTCTTTTCCCCTATCGACGCCCGCCTCATCGAAGGAAACCTGGAGGCGCTGCGTGTGGTAGGCTTTGAACTGGAGCCTTTCGGCCCCAACACATTCATCGTCCGGACCGTTCCCGCATCCCTGGCGAACAGCCATCCCGAGGAAGTTCTTTACAGCATCCTCCCTGATCTCGATTCAGGAGATCGCCCAGGGCAGGCTGTCCTCGAAGAAAAACTCATTAAACGCATTTGCAAGCAGGCCGCCATCAAAGCGGGTCAGATACTCAGCCATGACGAAATGCAGATATTGATCCGTCAGCTTGAACGCTGCCAGTCTCCTCACACCTGCCCGCACGGCCGCCCGACCATGCTGCACATGACCAGCGAGCAGCTTGCCCGCGAGTTCGGACGCCTTGGCTAGAACTTCACCGACTCAGCCACTGGAAGCGCCATTCCATCGAGGTCCCGCCGCTGGCAACATACACCCCTTCGGGATTGGGCGTGGCGATCCACACTTTCCAGGTGAGGTCATGCGTCTGCCCATCATTAGGAATGATCGAATCGGGCAGTGTTGTGCTCGTGTCCTTGGTCACAGCGCGGAATACCACCGCGCCTAATGTCTGATCCGTGACTTCCACTAGATAGAATTCCTGTGATTCCAGAACCCCCACGCTCGCCCAGCGCAGGCTGAAAACACCCGGCTGTGCGACCGCTCCATCTGGTGGATACACCAGCATTGGCGCGGATCGCGTGGGCGTCGGCGTCGGCGTCTCGTTGCCCGACGGCGTGGGCGAGAGCGTGGGCGTCGGCGTGGGAGCCGGTAACTTGATGACTTGCCCCACCCGCAGAGACACGATACAGTCTGGGCCGCCGCTGGGAATCTCGAAGTTACATCCGAAGAAGTTTAGATCAGGGTTCAGCACCCAGATTTGTTCCAGTGTCAGGTTGTTCTCCGCAGCAACCTGGATGATGGTGTCATTTTCCTGAACCGTGTACTCGAATGTGCCTGCATTCGCCGAAATGACTACATTCGGCGCCGAGGCCGTGTTGGTGGCATTCATACTGACAAGTGTCGCTGGATTTTCTGGAGTCGGAGTTGGCGTTTGCCGCGGAATCAAGATGATGCTGCCAGGCGGAGGCAGAATATCCGCGCTGAAGATGTTGTCATTGATCTGCACGATTTGGTCGATGATGCTGCCCGGTTCCGTCCGCAAATCAGTGTATCCATACTGCTGCACAATCGTGATTAACGAATCGCCTTCTGCCACTATGTGCTCATACGGGCCGAGCGTTGCAGTTGGTAATGGCGTTTCTGTCGGTGGAGCCGACGTCGGCGTAAATGTATTTGTTGGAATTTGGACAAGGTCGGTTGCTGCTGCTGTGGGCGAGGCTGTAAGCGTGATCGTTGGTCTAGCTGTCTCGCTGGGGATCAGAGCCTCAACGCTCGGCGTGATCCCACCGCTGGGAACCGCGCACCCAGCCGACAAGACCGCCGCCACCATAACAAATCCCGCTAGAATTGTTTGACGCATTTAGCTGTTTCCCCTCCCCTGCCAGGTGAACTGGCGAGGTTCAGTGACGGAATATGGGCGGTCAGGCTGATCAACCTGAACCACACTGATTGTCCATCGGTAATCATGCCGCCCTTCGCCCGAATTGTGCCATTCATCCGGGACGATGAAGAATAGATCGGTCGTCGTTTCCGTGTAGGTGATGTTCGCGGCCAGATCGGTTATTGTCACCAGATACGCTTCACCATCCCCTAACGACCCCGTTCCAATCCATCGCAGCGTAACGATCTCGGCATTGGAGAAAAACGCGCGATCACTCGGACTGAGCGCGGTCGGCAGATTGAACGTGGGGGTCGCGCTGGGAGTGGGTGTCTCACTCCCCGATGGCGTTGGCTGAATGGTCGGTGTCGGTGTCGGCGCTGGTACGCGGATAAGCTGACCTTCATAAATCTGAACACTACAATTTGGCCCACCAGTTCCCAGACCAAAATCGCATTGAGAGAACGTCACCTCCGGGTTGAGTTCCGAGAGTGTCCGTAGGTTGGCTCCATAAGTGACTGCGATGATAATGATATTTTCGTTCGGCTGAACCCGATGCCAGATCACACCTGGCAGCAGCGTTTCAGTCGGTGGGATTCGCAGCGATGATCCTGCCGAGAGATCAGCCGATACGACTTCACTGCCGGTGATTTCAGTTTGGCTCTCTGGCGTTGGTGTCTCCGTGGCATTCGGATCGAACGTGGGCGTCGGCCATGGTACAAGGATGGTCTGCCCTATTTGAATCTGGTTTGGGTCACTCAGGTTGTTCAGGTCAAGTACGACTTGGAGCAGACTGGAATAATCCCGATGTCCACAGCGCGCTACGATTGCGATCAGGCTGTCATTCGGCTGCACTTGCTGATTGCATGGTCCTTGAGTGGGTGTTTCAGAAGGAATAGCAGTTGGGGTCGCCGTTGGTGTCCCTGGCGTCACCGTAGCCAGAACCAGCGTTGGCCGCGCCGTATTCGTAGTCATCACCGACAGAGCCTGAGTTGCTGTGAGTGTAACCGGCGCGACCGCCAGAGTTGGAGCTGCGTTTGGGGATGAATTGAATACCGGTGAGACGGCCAGAAACACGATCACTCCACAAACAGCCACTATTATCACCCCGATTCCGGCTAGGAAGGTGTTCACACCTGCCCAGCGGAGTCGGTTCTCCGAAAGATCGGTTTCTCCAAATACCGGATCATATCCCGCAGGCGCGCGTGGTTCAGGTGCGGCGGTCTGTGTCTCGCCTACATGCGTCAGCGTCGCCCCACAGGTGATGCAAATGCCAGCATTGCGCGGATTGGGTGTGTCACAGATAGGACACGTTTTGTATGTCTGCGCCAAGAATCCTACTTGCCCCGAAAGCCATTGCGAGAATGTGATTATACTGGTTCGGATCGCTGCCCGGTTAGGCAGATTTCACCCTGATGGAGTCGGCTCCCCGCAGTCGCACAGATCCCGTAGGCCAATCGTGTGCGAGTCGCTGCCGGGTAGCTTCAAATGACCGTACCCCACTGGTCGCATCCATCGCTTCTACATTGCACGCCCCAACCGCGCACGCCCATCGCAGCGCCTCGCTGGGAGACATCCCCCGCAGCAGTGCCATCAGGAACGCAGCATACGCTGAATCCCCTGCCCCCGTAGTTCCGACCACTTCGACCTCGAACGCGGGCATATACCACTCTCCATCGGCCCACTCTTCCAGCTTCAGAGGCAGCCTTCTCATTTGCGACAGCCGATCCTTGCCTGCTGTCCGCAGATACAGACCCATTTCCCCCAGCTTGAAGCCTACAATTGCGCTGCCCATTTCGATCAATACATCCGCGAACTCGCGTAGATATTCGCGTGTGATATGCTCAAAAGCCCTCCCGCCCCACGCCGCATAATCACTCCGCCGCAGATAAACCAGCATCTCTTCAATACTCGGCAGGAAGATATCCACATGGGGAAGTGTCTGTCGTAGAATTGAGCGCCAGTCTGCCTTGGCGATAGGCCCGCTTGGGTTAGACATCACCATGTCCATCGAAGTCGTGGCCCCCGCTGCCTGAGCTTGTCTGAAAATGGCAGCGAGTTCTGCCCCATTATTCGCAACTAACGCGGGCAAGAGCGGCGGATAGCCCAAATGAAACAGTGGCGCTTCAGCAACCAGGTCGAAATCAACGTCGCTCACACCAAAAGTATCATTCGTTCCCGTACAATGCAGAAAGGTTCGATCAGTATTTTCCGGCGCAAGCACAATCGTGCTGGAACTGGCTTGTCCTTTGCGAATATGGATCGACTCGGTCAGTTGAGGGCTGTACCCGCTCAGATGAGACAGGATGATCTGCCCCATGTAGTCATCGCCCACCGCCGACATCATGCGAACATTCACCCCCAACTTGTGCAGCGCCAGTCCAGTGTTCGATACACATCCCCCGGTTGCAACCTGAATTGGGCCGATCTCATACAGCCGTCCAGGCGTCAGCATTTGTTCCATCGTGACATGCTTCATGTCTGGCAGCAGATCGACACACAGGTGTCCACTGACCACGATTTCGGTTGAGTAATCCATTGTTGTCACTGCTCCTTGCCCTGCCTAGTCCCAGACATACAGCAGGGGTACTCGTTGATGAAGTACCCCTGCCCGATGCACATCCAGAGAACGAACAGTCCTATCCGCCCGCCTTCAGCACAAACACCGCTGCTGTCCGCGCGGGTACAGAGAACGCCCCCGTCTGGCTGTCGAACGCCGCAGTCTTTACCACCGCATCCGCCGAATTCACTAGAACCGGATGGAGTTCCATCGCCGTCCCGATCAACGAATCGTAGGTCAGTGTCTGCGTTTCTGGCGTCGCATTGATGATCACGACGATCAGATCGTAATTCGGATCGATATCTTCCAGTGAGCCACCATCGCTTAGGGTCATCGCCAGCACACCTGGCACTTGCTCTGGGCCGGTATTCTGGAACGACAGCCGAGCCTGCACGTCCTCGCCCGTCCGCAGCCGGAAAAGCGGCGAACTCTTGCGGATTTGCAGCATCTCACGGAAGTGGGTCGCCGCCGTCATGATTTGGATTTCAGAGACGACCAGATCGGGATTCGCCAGAATCGGTTTCATCTCTTCCCAACGATCCCCATTATCGCCCTGCATCGGTAATCCAACCCCGAAGTTGTTGGTTGCATAACTGAAGTCCAGCCTGTTAAACCAATCGCCGGAGTTGTAGCTGTTCCGATCCAGCGACTTTGAGCGCAGCAAATCGTCGCCAGCTTGGAAGAAAGGTACGCCCTGACTCAACAGGACAATACTGTTCCCCAGATTCTGGATACGGACGAGATCATCCACCGTTACACCCGGTAGCTGCTTATAGAGCAGAATATCCCACAGCGTCTCATTATCGTGCTTGGAGATGTAGACGATCTGCTCCTGCGGATCGAGCGTATACCCCGCCGGCGACCCATTGTAAAGCACGTCCGCCCCGGTTACGGTCTCGCCCAGAGCACCGATGAACGAATAGTCCCGCAGATTGCCCGCCATTCCGATCCGAATCTGATCGGCGAACAGCAGTAACCGAGCGCGTTGCTCTTCGTCAGTGCCCCCCGTCAGACCATTCGGCGCGATCCCCAGCCCGCTGATGAAACCCTGGAACGTCCGGTCTCCGAACGGGCTGCCGCCGCGAACCGCATCGCGCAGTCGGTCATTGAATGTCCCGATTCCCACGCCGCCCATATTGAGCTGAGTGGCATTCACGCCGCGCGCATTGTCCTTGACCTCGCCGAAGTTCCAGCCTTCACCATAAATATAAACCCGCGATCCATCTACGCCGTCAGTTTCGACTGTCAGTCTATCCAGTGCGGAACGAACATTCTCCATGTTCGCCTTCATGTGATGCCCCATCAGGTCGAACCGGAAAGCATCTACCTTGTAAGCTGTCGTCCATAGCACCACCGAGTCGACCATGAACTTTTCCATCATGCGATGCTCGGTCGCGGTGTTCTGGCAGCACGTACTCGTCTCTACCAGACCCCGCCCATTCAGCCGGTGGTAGTACCCTGGCACGATCTTGTCAAACACCGATTTGTCGCTCTGCCCTGCTGAGTTCGTGTGGTTGTAGACCACATCGATCACCACCCGTAGACCATTCTGGTTGAGCGCCTGCACCATCTCCCGGAATTCCAGGATTCGTGTCGGCCCTTCAGGATTGGTTGAGTAGCTGCCTTCCGGCACATTGAAGTGGTACGGATCATACCCCCAGTTGAACCCATCCTGATCTCGCACAGCATTCACCGCAGCCTGCTGCTGATCCGAATCTGGTGGGTACGTTGCCATCAGAGCCGCGTCCGGCTCCACCCGTTCCGCCGCATTCTCATTGATCGTAGCGATGTCAAACGATGGTAGCAGATGGATATGTGTCAGTCCGGCCTGCGCCAGGCTGATAAGATGCTGCATTCCGTTCGAGTCGGTGTATGTGAATGCCTTATACGTTCCTCGTGCTTCTGCCGGAACCGTCTCATCGAAGATGCTGAAGTCCCGGATGTGTAGCTCGTAGATCACGATGTCTTCGGGAGCATCCAGTGGCGGTTTCACCAGATCCGTCCAGCCTTCCGGCATCAGTGCCGGGTCATTCAGGTCGATGATCTGGCTCCGCGTGCTGTTCATCGCCAAGCTGACCGAATATGGATCAGTCACGAGGTTCTTGACCACCCGCTGCACACTGGGAGCATAAACCGTCACTTCATAAAGATAGTACTGCCCTGTCCACGATGTATCCCCTTGTACCGCCCAGACCCCCGTTTCACGGTCATAGTCCATGTTGTAGATGGTGCTTTCGGTTTCCGGATTCCCATCGGCGAACAGGTGCAAACGGACGCGCTGCGCTGTCGGCGCCCACACACGAATCGTCGGCCTGCCCGCCTCAAACGTAACGCCCAATGCCCCGTCATAGAAGAACAGATCATCCAGCACACCGGGGATTTGCAGCCCTGTTCCATCCAGCGCCTTACCCCCGTTGTCGAACGCGACCACGCCCACCTGCTGGCGTACGATACCTCGCACCTTCTCAACATCTTCAGCAGCAATCTTCAGCGCCGCAAATCCCTCTAGGTGTGGGAATCGCGCCAGGATTTCCGGGCTAAGTCCCGCCGGATCGTACGTTAGATCGATAGACAGCCCACCGTCGAACCCAGCGCTGCTGCCTTCCATACCAGCGTCAGCCGCATAGAACAGCTTGAAGGTTGCCCCTTCGGCAATGTCTGCCACATCCCATGCAATCGTATCTGCCGAGACCCAGTGGGCTTCCTGCTTGGTCAAATCAGGCGTCGCCGCTGCTGGCCCAGTGTTCGGCATCATACCCACCCCGACCAGCAGTATATTCGTAGACGAATTGTAGACGAACGCTACGGCGGTTCCGTCTTCTGGTATAGTGAACGGAATATTCGGCCCATCCTTTACACCATCTGCGCCGTAATTGACCGTCCAGCTTTCATTTAGTGCCACCTTGACCTCGTAGTCACCTGCGGGGATCAAATTGGTGGCAAAGACATACAGACCATCGCCATCCGGGTCTTGCAGCCACGAGCGGAAGCAGTCGGGTTGCCAGTCATCTGAGCACCCCAGTTCGCTCTGGAAACTTCCCGGCGCGACCGCAATCACGTTCCTCACGCTGTCCGCCACCCAATGCGAGCTGTGATCGTAGTAGAACTTGACAGTGGTATCTGTTTCCAACAACAGCCCAATGTTCGGCCCACCAGGGTCAGCATTACCGCCGTAGTTCTCGTCCCATGTCCCGTTGATCGCCACCTTGTATTCGTATTGACCCGCCGGGATATCGAATGTTCCCTGCCAGATGCCGTCGGTCTCGTCGAACGTCAGTCCTGTATTCTGGCAGTCTGGCGCCCAATCACCCGGACAGCCTAGTACACTTTGGATGGTTCCGGGGATGACCACGATGTCCGGTTGCATTTCTACTGGTGGCGGCACGATAATGGGTTGTGTGCCCGCTGGTTGTGCTGGCCCACCGAGAATCGACGAGTCGATGGCAATCGTTAGTAGTTTGGTGCTGGAGTCGAATGTGAAAGTGACCTGGGCATAGTCCACTTCGACTTCAAACGGAATGTTTGCGCCGTCACGGGCGCCATTAGCTCCGTAGTTCTCTGACCACGAACCGTCGATAGCGACCTTGACCTCGTAACTCCCTGCTGGGATTGATGAGGTGACAAAGGTGTAGATGCCGTCTTCATCGGGATCAGTCATCTGCGAGAGGAAGCAGTCTGGTGCCCAGTCGCCGTCTACGCCGAGATCATCAGGGCATCCGATCTCACTCTGGTAGTTGCCCGGTGCGGTAACGAGCAGCCCGGTGACAACGCTCCTTTCTGGCGTTGGCTTAATCGTAGGTTCGACTGCTGCGCTTGGATCGATCACCCGCACATTGATAAGCTTACGTGCTGGGCTGAGTCCGATAGTGGCACGAAATCCATCGGTTGGTACGCTGAATGTAATTGGGTCTCCGTCCTGCTTCCCTCTTGCGCCGTAGACTTCATCGAGCGTCTGGTTGAATGCCGCTCGCACCTCGTACTCCCCTACGGGGATAGCCGTAGTCGAGAAGCTGTAGACGCCGTTGCCGTCTTCATCTTGCATCCACGATCGTAGACAGTCTGGTTGGTTGTCTGAGTTGCAGCCCAGTTCGCTCTGGAAAGTCCCAATTGCGATGACGATTAGTGAATTGATGTTATCTGTGACCCAATGTGTCTTGTGATCGTAGAAAAACTGGACTGTGGTTGCTTCTGTCAAAGTAAGTGGGATGTTTGCGCCTCCGGCTTCGCTGTTTAGGCCGTAGTTCTCATCCCATGAGCCGTTGAGTGCGGCTTTGTATTCATAGGTGCCTGCGGGGAGTTCGAATGAACCTTGCCATACGTCGTCTTCAGCGTCGTAACTGAGCGCGGTGATATCGCAGTCAGGTTGCCAGTCTCCCGGACATCCGAGTGCAGCCTGTATGGTTCCGGCGATGACTACTTGCTCTGGGGTAGGGGTGATCTCTTGTGCATTAATGACTGAAGCTGCGCACAGTGTGAGGATGAGGGTGCAGCTGATCAGTATGGAAAGTTGCCTGCTGACAATTGTTGACATATTTTTTCCTTCTCTGGAATTCTTTCTCTCGGAATGGGTTTACTACTGAAACTGCTCTATCGATGGGTGGTATTTTATAGTTACTTCTGGTGTTTGTCGAAGCTCTCAAGCTTGAGGCTATAAAGTGAAATTTTGGGCTATGATGAGGCCGGTGCTGTTATAGAATCCCTCCCCGTCTGCGTGTAGGATGCCGGGGTAGTTCTGGAATAGCCATGTCCATAGTGGATCAAGTTTATCGAGTGTGTTGTTGCGGTCTGTTCCCTCCCAGATAGCGTCTATGGCGATAAGCGTGTTAGCCTGTTGAATCTGGCTCAAGGTGGTTTCCTCTGACGAGTTCTGTGGTTGTTCTATTGAGGCTGCGAGTTCGTGTATGTCGTCCTCGAAGATGTCATCTTCTGTGTTATTGATTTCGATGTGGGCGATGATTTTGTCTAGGTAGAGCAGGTCTGCGTAGTTTCTGATCTCGCTGTGGTGAACGTGGTAGTAGCTGTTAGCTCGTTGAAATGCCTTCTCGATCGTTTGGATCGTAATGGTGTGTTCTGTTTGTGTGATGTATCGGAAGTAATATCCCATCTTGTCCTTCTTTCTGGTTGATGACTATACGAATTTTACTCTTGCTGTTCCGGCTGTTGCCTTTGATCTTGGTACGATTGACACCCTGCCAAGCGGACGAACAGCGGTTTATCGCATTGTCTGAACCAATTGTTTGACAGTATCCACAGAGGAACATATACTCCCCAATTCGTGGAAACGGTTCCAGTAAATGGCGATGAGCAGCCTTCATGTCCCATCCAACAATCCGTGATGTCGCTCACCGTGCGGGAGTAGGCATCGGCACAGTCTCTCGTGTACTCAACAATAGCCCCCTTGTCACGCCAGAAACCCGCCAGCGCGTCCTGGATGCCATTGCTGAACTCGGCTTTCGCCCCAATTCGGTCGCCCGCCAGCTTCCCCGCAAAACTCGCATCCAGAACATCGGCGTCATTACCCAGCCTTTTATCCATTACCTGGCTTTTGCCGAACGAATGCGCGGCGTCCAGATTGGTCTCTCTGAGATCGGACACAAATACGAGCTTGTCCTGTACAGTGTGAGTTCACTTCCACACTACGAAGAGCAGCTCAGTTATATTGTCCAGAACGCCCTCGTCGATGGCCTGATTATCATTGACCTCGACTTGACCCCTGCTCAGAAGCAAATGCTGATTGATGCCAATCTTCCTTTTGTCGGGATCAACAACTTCCAGAACTATGACTGGCCCTGCATCGGCGCCGACAACATACTCGGCGGGCGCGTGGCTGCCAGCCACTTGGTCGATCTAGGACATCAGCGCATCGCCTATCTCGGCGACGAATTCGATGATCCCTTTCACTTCAGAACCAGCCAGCAGCGCTTCGATGGCTTCAGGAATATCCTGGAACAGCATCAGATTACTCTGCCTGATGCCTACATCTGCCTCGGTCGGCACGATGACGAGACTGCCAGGTCTATGACGCGAGAGCTGCTTCAACTTCCCAACCGCCCCACAGCCATTTTCGCGATGAGCGATATCCAGGCGCTCGCTTGCATCGATGCAGCTCGCGACCTCGGTTTGCGCGTCCCGGAAGATCTGTCCATCATCGGCTTCGACGACCTGCAGATTAGCTATCATGTCGGCCTGACCACCGTCCGCCAGCATTTTGAACTCAGTGGTAAACTGGCTGTCGAAATGCTCCTCGCCTTAATTCAAGGACATGACCCACAGCCCCCTACCCTACCGTCGCTGGAACTTATCATCCGCAAGACCACTTGCTCACCCGTATGATCTTGAACTCACCCGCCCATGTCAACCTCAGAGGCAGTGGTGCGTGGTGCATTCGATATAGAGGTTAGAGAGCCTGCTCCGCTCATCCAACGTGCCTCACGAATCGCGCCATTCACATCAGGTAATTCCCCTCGTACCGGTTAGAATCTACCTACCCGATCCAGACCAAAAGAGTGACCAAAATGTCACCCTTTCCGCTCCATTTTGTGCTATCGTATGACTACGAGCAGGTAGGAACATCAATCTTGGTGGCCGAGACCTCTCGTCGCACCTTCATAACCTATCAAATGCGATTATCGCATGGACGTGTTGTCGCAAGAATCACATAGTTGCAGTTGCAACTCTTATGGCAAGACCCTTGCATGTAGGACATTTGGCACAGCCGCCATTTGTGCCAATTCTCAGGATTCTCATGTTTTGCGTGATTCTCATTCTTATCATTCTTATCATTTCTCATCTATCACCGCATTTTTCTATCAACCATAAACTATGAACCGGTAAATTCCATCCGTCGCCGCTTTCGTTCCGCGATCAGCTGCTTGTAGAACTCGCGGAGCGAGTCGTCAGCACCATTTTCCCACCGCATCGGGACTCGATTGAGGTGCAGCCCCCATCCTCCCTCTGCTCGGGCCGGTTGCGTCAAACCGATCTCTGTCCCGTAGTAAATGACCGGAGGATTAGGCAAACTGAACTGGTACTCCGCAGCTTTCCTAACGGCCGTCCGATCCTCTTCCGCCAGAAATAGGAACCGATTCATATCATGGTTGTCGATGAAGCTCAGCATTAAGAAGTCATCCGGGAAAGCCTGTCGGTGACGAGCCTGGAACCGCTCCAACTCGTCGAAGGACATCACCTTCCGCGCAAACGTTCTTCGCAGCCCATCGCACAGTGCGAAGTCCAGCAGCCCGTCCAACCGGCCGATGTACTGCTGTTGGATCTCTGGAGCGTCTACCACCTCTCCGAAGCAGAAACAGTCCGGTTTGACCGCTTTACAAGCCGTCAAGAAGTCCACCCAGAAATCTGGTCCCGGTCCGTCCGCCACGTCCAAACGGAAACCATCAACGTTGTACTCGGTTAGCCAGTAACGTCCCACATCAATGAGCCACTGCCGCGCCCCAGGATTCGCCGCCCTCACTTTGGGCATCGTCGCGATCCCAAAATAGGCTTCGTAACCGACCTCGGAGTCATCAAACGTGAACCAATCCCGGTACGGACTGTCAGGGTGATTGAGCGCGTCCTGAAAGATCGGATGGTTCACCGACAGATGATTGAGCGCAATATCCAGGATGACCCTAATCCCACGCTGATGGGCCGCTTCAACCACGGCGTGCAAGGCTTCGCCCCCCCCCAGGCGGGGTTCTACCTTCTTATAATCGGTGACATCGTAGCCATGATGCGTCCCACTGCAAAATACCGGGCTGAGCCAGATGCAGTCCACACCGAGTTCCTCAATGTAGTCGAGCTTCTCCTCTACGCCCCACAGCGTCCCACCGCAGAATCCATTCAGGTCGTCAACCTGAATCCAATCACGGCCCTCGCCCGGGTAGAACCGGTCTACGAACACGTGATAAATCACCGCATCCCTCGCCCACCGAGGTGGCCTCAGATAATCCACGCCAAGCGCAAAAGTGTAGGGCTTCTGGGCATCGCCTAGCGGCTTGAACCCTTCAACCGACTCCCCCCGGAAATAGGCCGACGCAGCCGCCTCAGAGCTGGGCTTGACCAGCGGCCAGTCTGCATAGTATTCCATGCCTTCTTCTGCCCACCCGCTGATCTGGTAGCGAATCAATACAGCCTCCGGCTGGGGCGGCAGCATCGCTTCCCATCGAACCCGATAGCCCCACGATATCGAATCCCACTCCACGCCCGCCTGAACGAATGGAATCACAGTACCTTGGATAGCATGCCCCCTGCTCCCGCTAGGCTCGCTCCCATCAAAGGTGCAGTACGCAGCAACACGGGTCACTGGACAGTCCAGCCCAACAAAAACTGTAAGGCGGATTGGATCTTCAGGCTGTGGATTGCGCGGCTGCACGCGGTGTTGATGTTGTAACCCGCTCCAGGACAACCGGTGATGAATCAGCTTCAATGGATCAGTGAGCAGGGTACCGAAGATGACATCATCCATGAAGACCTCACCCAAAACATCGAGTGGAGCGGGCGAAGTGCCCCTCCACTCGACCCTAGCCAGGATTGTATTGCGGAGGAGCTACTCTTTGACTGCGCCCTGAGTCAAACCGCCTACGATGTACTTCTGAAGGGCAATGTAGACAGTCACAATTGGCGTCGCAGCCAACAGAGAACCAGCTGCGAACACACCCCAATCGTCCGTGAAACTGGACGAGACGAAGTTAAACAGGCCAACCATCAGTGTCCAGTTATTCCGATCGGTCAGGATGATACGGGCTAGAATGAACTCATTGAAAGTCCCCACGAAAGCCAGCAGCGCCACAACCGCCAGGATGGGCCGGATGAGTGGGAACACAAGATACCAGAAGGTCTGCCAATGAGTCGCTCCATCTACCAACGCCGATTCGTCGATGTCCTTTGGAATCGTGTCGAAGAAACCCTTGACCAGCAGCGTGTTCACCCCCATCGCGCCGCCCAGGTAGACCATAATGAGGCCGCCATACTGGTTCAGTCCGAGGATTGGAACGTGCCGTCCGATCTGAATAAGCATCAGATAGATTGCAACCATCGCCAACAGGTTAGGGAAGACCTGCACCAGCAGGATCATCGTCATCAAGCTGCGTCGGCCTCTAAAGCGAAAACGTGAAAAAGAATAGGCAGCAAGGACTGTGATCGTCAGCGACAACACAGTACTTGTGATCGATACAAACAACGAGTTGAAGATCCAGCGTCCGAACGGAACCTGGGGGTCATTCAACAATCGCCGAAAATTGATGAACAACTGGTCGAGGCTCTGTACGTTCGCTGGGATCAAGGTCTGGTTGATCATCGAACCAGTAGGGTTGAATGCAGCCGAGATGATCCAGATCACCGGAAACAAAGTGAATACCAGCGCAGCAAGGATCAACGCTGTTCTTCCGACCAGACTCAATGTCGTGGTGTAGTCAGGCCCGGACGATTGGCCATAGCCAACCTGCTGCCGTGCGACCGATGTATTGACCGCGCTAGACATTTTCACCAACCTCCTCCCAACGGCGGCTGATGCGCGATTGGACCAGGGTCAAGAAACCGACGATGAAAAAGATGACGATAGCGATGGCCGAAGCAAACCCGAAATCACGGGTTCCGCCTGATGCGAAAGCATAGCGGAACGTGTAGCTGATCAGATTGTCGGTATGTCCCACTGGGACAATTCCACTGTCCACCATCCGCGGACCGCCTTGAAACAATGCTTCGATCAGCAGATAGTTGTTAAAATTATAGATGAACGATGCGATCAGCAGTGGTCCGACCGCCACCAGCAGCAAAGGCAGTGTCAGCTTCCAGAATTTCTGCCACGCATTTGCTCCATCTACCTCAGCAGCCTCGTAGATAGATGTGGAAATCGATTGAAGTGCACCGCTGCAGATCAACATGAAGTACGGGAAGCTCAGCCAGAGATTCACCAGGATGATAGCGACTTTTGCCCAACCAGGGTCTTGCTGCCAGGGTGGCGCCCATCCGAACAGGTTTTGCAATGTGCCCGTAATGACCCCGCCATTCGGATTCAGCATCCCGCGCCAGACCAGAATACTGATCATACCTGGAACAGCGTAAGGAATAATCAGCAGCGACTTGATGAGACGTGAACCAAGAAACGGCTTGTTCATCACCAGCGCCATCAGCAGCCCCAGCGCGAAGGAAGTAACCACTGAAAAAAAGGCAAAGCCAATGGTCCAGAGAAACACTCGGAGTAAGGGAACACTTACCGAGATGTCGTTGAACACCCGCGCGAAATTCTGAAATCCGATGGGAACCCAGTAGCCCACTGGGGCGGTTGAACCGTCCGGTGCTACGAAGTCACCACTAGAATCATTTGCGATGTAGACAATACCCGTTTCACGATCAATGAGGGCGTTCTCTGCGGCATCGAACTCCCATTTGTTCTCGAAGGCACCAGCCTCACTGCGTCCTTTGATCCCGATAGGATTATTGGCATCACCAAACTGAATATCCTGGATGTTGTCTCTCGTAATCGCCTGGGAACGTTCTCGCCGTCCCTGAAGTGCATAGCCATTCAGCGTCGTCGGAAGACCATCTGCATTGAACGGCCCCTCGCCTGATTCATTCGGCGTCACTGCTAATGGAGCCTGCCCTGGAACTGCGAATAGAGCCGAACCATCCGCTGCCGTAAGCCATAGGGCATACTCGCCAGCCTCGTTGCGATAGAGTTCCCATTCGTAGCTAATTCCACCTTCTGGGAGGAACTTCGCCTGCTGAATGAGCTCTAGCGCTTCTGTTTTTGAGTAACGATGACCATCGCTGAAGTTCGTGAAGGCTACATAAACGGTATAGAAAATGGGATAGATAGCCAGAAGCACCAGAAGTGCCAACCCCGGCGCAATCCAGCGCAGCGGCCACAGATTCGGAGCCAAGTTGATAGCAGTAACGATCACAGCCATCACGATCAACACAGCCGCCAGTGACCAATTCCCATCGTGTCCAAGATTCAATGCTAACCAAAAAGCAAAAACATTGATTATTGCCAGGGCAGCGAGTCGTACAACCAGTGAAACCGCTGTGGCTGAGCGACTTGAAGCAGTAGATTGCTGGGGGCTGCTCCGCATTTGTACGGCCGCCATACAATTGTCTCCTGACTGAACGCTTTCGCGCGGAATAAGCATGAGGTCAGGAACTTGTGTCCTGACCTCATGGTAAGACTTTGCCTTGCTTAGCTCGTAGTGATTGTCAGCACATTCGTTGAGGAGTCAAACGAGAAGACTACCTCAGCTCCATCAGATGGAACGGTGAAGGCGATGTTCGCACCATCACGCGCACCCTCTGCCCCGTAGTTCACATCCCAGGACAGGTTCACTGCTACTTTTGCCTCGTAGTCACCTGCTGGGATAGCAGTAGTGCTGAAGGTGTAAACACCATCACCATCCGGGTCTTGCAGCCACGAACGCAGGCAGTCTGGTGACCAATCCGCCGAGCAGCCAATTGCAGCCTGATAGCTTCCAGGAACACTGGCAATTACGCGATTAACGCTGTCGGCAACCCATTTGGTCTTGTTATCAAAGACGAAAGTCACTGTAGTATCTTCGGCCAACGACAGCTTCACATTGGCGCCGTCGCGGTCGGCCATACCCCCATAATTCTCGTCCCACCCATTGTTGAGGGCGACCTTGTATTCGTACTCACCCGCCGGCAGAGCAAACGAACCGATCCACACATCGCTGTTGGCATTGTAGGCTAACTGCGTATTGGCGCAGTCTGGCGCCCAGTCTGCCTCGCAACCAGCAGCTTTCTGGATCGTGCCTGGGATGGATACAGCCTGGGGCCCGTCTTCAGGCGGAGTATCGCCTACCACAGTCACTGGGGCAGTTGCAATCTCGCCACCCGCAATCAGGGTTCGAATGTTGTTTGCCGCATCTTGCATGGCCTGGTCTGGAGCCAAAGTCTGATCAATGATGAAACCAATGGCTCCACCCCACTGCCCCCAAACCTGTGTCATCTGCGGAATTGAAGGCTGAGGAACACCGGTCGCTCCAGCCTCAGCAAAAGCAGCCAGATCTACATCATCTAACGATTCGCGCAGCGGCAAGAAGGCGGGCGGACGCGGATCAGCCTCATAAAGTGTCCGCATTGGCTCTTCAGATGCCATGAAATCAATCAGGAAGGACTCGGCTAGCAGGCGCGCATCGTCATCAATATATGCGCTAATCATGAAGCCCTGACCACCAATGAACGGGCGCCCTGGCCCAGCAGGACCAGCCGGAATGGCACTGATAGCATAGTTTGCCCCATTCTGTTTGAGGCGTGGAAGCGCCCACGGGCCAGTGATGATCATTGCGGCCTTGCCCGTCTCAAAGTTAGATAGCGCGGTATCATAGTCGAGAGAAGCCGGAATGTAACCGCCCTTAACCATACTATCCAGCCATTCACCCGAAGCAATTGCACCGGGGCTATCGATCCCAATGTCATTGGGGTTGTAGTTACCACTATCATCCAAACCGAACACATAGCCGCCGAAAGCGCTCATGATCGGGAAGAAGTGATAAGGATCGCCACCCTGAGGCAGGAAACCAAACTCGGACTTACCCTGTGCAACCAATTGTTCGGTGATCGTCTTCACCTCATCCCAGGTTGCTGGAGCCTCTGGCACGAGATCGGGATTGCGGAAGAAAGCGACATTCTCGACCGCATAGGGCATTCCGTACAGTTCGCCATTATAGGTAAACAGTCGCAGGGATGCCTCGGAGAAATCAGCGGCAATGTCATCTGGTAAGCTAATTGGTATAACGGATCCATTCAGAACCAGCTCGCCGATCCAGTCGTGGGCTGCAATCAGGATATCAGGGCCTTCACCGGCAGGCCCAGCCACGGGTAAATTCGAGCGAATATCGCCCATTCCGATTTCCTGGACTTCAACAGTAACACCGAAGTCGGCAGCAAATTGCTCAGCGAGCGGTGCTAGTGCTGGTGCGCGAGTATTATCAGCCCAAATCAGCAAATCAGGGCCATCTTGAGCTAGCGTCGTCGCTGCAACACCAATGCTCATTAAGAGCATCATCAAGCACAATACAAGAGCCTTACGCATGACAAGTCCTCCTATAATCTTGTATCCTCTGAGTTCATACCCTCAGTGCTGAGTGAAATCATGAATGTGACCGGTTCTCTGAGGTCTATCTCCTTTCTGAACCATACTGGACGGACTGTAGCTTCAAATCCAGACCTGCGTGCATCCGGGACAATAGGCTTTCCAGCAATACAATATCATCCAACGTGAATGCGTTCAGAAACCCCCGGAGGGAATGGGCATGGACTTGAACAATTTCCAACATCATGTTGCGTCCATATCCAGTAAGGGTTACATGATGTGCTCGACGGTCTTTCTCATCAGCGATGCGGCACACTAGTTGCTTCTGTTCCAGCTGATCAATCAGGCGTGTGACCGTGCTGCGAGCGACCAATAGACGATCACTAAGGCGCACCAAATGGCATGGGGCTTCTTTGAGTAGGACGTTCAGGAGGCGGTATTGCGAGACAGTCAGATCATACTGCCTGAGCAGATCATTGTCAGCGGCGTCAAGCAGAACATAAATATCATGGATAAGACGATAGCTGCGGCAAATAGCCATCAATTCTTCTGATTGGTTTAACATTTTTACCCGAATATTACAGCAAACTTGTTTTCGCAGAAACTACTGTTGCGTTTGCAACAAATGCTAACACATCGGATAGTGGATGTCAAATGAGAAACCACATCGGACAGCACCGTAAACAAAACTAAAACCACTCAGACAGAAAACCCACATGTATGGTTACGTGAACCAGAGAATCCAATCAGACTGTGTTGCTTCAGTTAGACATGTTGTATAGAATTCATGATGTTTTGCAGGAGACTGCTTGATTTATGAACCAACACATGCTGCGGTGATGTCCCATCACAGAGCACCCATGATTTCTTTCGCCCTTCGACGCATAGCTAACTCACATTGAGGAGCACTCATGAAGGCATTCTTCGCTCAGATGACCAAACTGGCGTTACACTTCCGGATCGTCACCCTCACGTTCGTCTTCATCATCACCGGACTTGGAGTAATCGCTGCATCACGCCTCAAACAAGAACTTCTCCCTGCCGTGGAATTCCCACAAACAGTCATCCTCGTCCAGGTCTCGGGAATGACCGGAGAGCAAGTACTCAATGTAGTTACCAAGCGTCTCGAGACTGCGCTTGATGGTGTTGAGTCGGTTGTTAACATCGAATCGACCACTACCGGCGCGTTTGGTAGTGTCATCATCGCGCGGAATAACTTTGGTTTGAACCAGGCCCATGTGCAAGATCAAATCCAGACTGCGCTCGACACTATCTGGTTTCCGTCTCGCCGCATCGAACCCATTTCAGGCCAGAGTCCAAAAGAGTTTTCGAGTGCACTTCTGGCGGACGTCACACCCGAAATGCTCATTTATTGGCAGCAGAAGGACCCCAATTTCCTATTTCAACTTGCGCCCGAAGTGTGGATGGCTTTTTCAGCAGATACTATCCGTGTGACATTGGCTTATCTAGCAGCCCAGGAACAGACACAGACAGCTGATCAAGGCATCCTCAGACAGCTCATTGACCAGGAAATCATCCCTCAACTTGAAGCGCTTGATGTTGTTGGAAGTGTTTCGGTGAGCGGGGGGCAGGTGCTGCCGGAAGAACAGTCTAATAACACCTCCGCAACATCACAATTGACAACTACTTCACTGAGGCTAATCAACAAACTCTCACCCGATGTCTGGACAGTGGTTTCAAGACAAATCGGCCTAAGTAGCGACCGTGCAGAAGCTATTGAGGAACTCGGATCCACAAGCTTTACTGTTCCGAATTCCCCGCCTGAACTTCCGCCCAGCTGGCAAGCGGCTCACTTCACTGATGCGAGTGATATTTGGGAACTTCGCACACTGACGCGCTCACTTGGCGTAATCATCAATACTTTCCTCTCCACTGGCAAGATTGTAGGGGCACTCGGACAGACAGATGATCTGACACCTGATGATATCACCCAGATGATCGCTATTGACCCGACAATTGTTCAGTATTTCAAGGCAGAGCATCTTGCTTCTATGTCTCCTGAAGTCTTTTCTGCGCTGCCCGACGACTTCATCGCGGGGTTGGATGGGTTCACCCGTGATGAGCTGGCTGCCAAAGCTCTCGCGCAGTCAGTCACGGGAATAGAAGCGTCTCCTGATCCGGTTGACCTTCCCAATGCGTGGCGGATTTCACCGCCCCAGCTCATCAGTTTCAGCTTTGACGATATACCGCTGGCATCATTCAGTGTGTTTGGAAGCGGAAACACGATTCCTACGACGACTTCTTCTGAGAATAGGCCGCCGTCGGAGGACATCGCTGCAGTAGAGACAACGCCTGAGCCGGATCCAGCAAGCGAAAATCCTGCCGTTCCTGAAGGGCCAGCGTTACCACCGATTTTTGCCCTCTTGGGAGCGCAGCTTGGCCTTGAGATTAACACAGCCGATGATCTTATTAACATTACACTGCCTGAAAGCTTTGCGCAGCAATTCGGCACAACCTCGCTTCGTGCTGCCGATTTGCTGAACTTCATCGTTTTGCTAGGGACCCCCGATCAACTGCCGACGGGAATGACGGCTTCTCCAATTCCGATCAATCCACAGCTTATTCTGGGCAACCTGAGTCCAGAGGCCATACAGTTTCTAGTTGATAATGATGCATCATTCCTCCCCAACTTGCAGAGCGGCGTGTTTGACTACTTCAGTGACAGTGTACTGGCTCTCCCGGATGTCGCCCCGCCCCTCGCACCAGTCTGGGATACACTAGCACAACAACCGCAACTAAGCGGTCAAGAACTTAGAACCGCTTCAGACCTTCTCAGCCTCGGAAACGGTGCTGCATCTGCTGTGCTGAATCAGATTAACAGCAGCATTCCCCCACGATTTGCCGGTTATGAGGTTCGACTATTCGATAGTCTATCAACGGGCACGATTCGCTACTTGGAAATCCATGAAAGCGACTTCTTGCAGAAACTCAGTCCGCAAGTTCTTCTGAAGCTTTCGCCAGCAGTATTGAATCTCATTCCAACAGCAGTCATTGACAGCCTTGACCCAGTAATCGCGGAGACTGTGCAGGCTATCGCCAATGGGCAGCAGGAGTCAGCTGCTCAACAGCTCGCGACACTATATGTAAGCAGTATTCCAGACGCAGACCCCAATGCTCCGGTCTTGAACGCAGAATGGACAACTATCGGCAATTTCATTGGTGCTGAACTCGACAGTGCAGACGACCTATTTCGCTTTTTTCCAGATGCTGCCGAGTTCATTAACAGCTTCTTCGACAGCGCCCAGGGTGCAGCCTTTGCTCCGAACTTGTTGGGAAATCTTCCAACTGACGCCTTTGATTACATGGCACAGCGCGACCCCACCTTTGTAAACAAGCTGCGCATTGAGGCGCTTCAGTTGCTCCCTGCAGTCATCGTGCGGACTTTGCCACAGGATATCCAGGACATGATTGTGTCAGGCGGAGAACCCTTCAAACCCACCAGCACTGTAACCCGGACGAACGGCAACAGCAGTCTTCTACTTGTCGTTTACAAGGCGAGCGGAGCCAATACAGTCGAGGCATTCCATGCTGTTGAAGCTGCTTTGAAAAAGATCGATGAGGCCAACCCCCTTGTTAGCACCACCACTGGCTTTGAGCAGGCCAGCTTTATTGAAGAATCGATCAATGGTGTTCTCAAGGAAGGTGGACTGGGCGGATTATTCGCTGTAGTGATTATTTTGCTGTTTCTTAGTAAGGGATCCTGGAGCCGTGCGCCACGCCGTATTGCGGGTCTCGTTCTGTTTGCCGTGTCGCTTATTGGGCTGGGGTTGATTACCGCAAACGAGATTAGTTCTGTTGGTGGAGATGTTGCAACCGCTTTCTCAGCCATCGATTCCGTAGTAAGGCTGGTCCTGATGCTAGGCATCATCGCAGGACTTGTCATTTACCTTTGGCCCGGAACACTTCCCTACCCCGCTTGGCGCAGTACATTAGTGGTCGGCGTCAGCATCCCGCTCTCATTACTCATGGCACTCACGCTGATGTATTGGCTTCCACCGACTGTCAACTCGGCACTCTCACCCGCAGCTGAATCATCCCCGCTCCTCGCATTCTTCCTCCGTTTGTTTCCAGCCAGTATCACCATCAACATTATGACCTTATCGGGTTTGACAGTGGCGATTGGTCGAGTCGTCGACGACTCGATTGTGGTACTAGAGAACATTTTCCGGCAGATCCACGAAGGTGGCGATAAGAGACAAGCCATTATCACAGGTACACGCGATGTCTCTGTTGCGATTTTTGCCGCAACAATCATCACTGTAGTTGTCTTCCTCCCACTTGGATTGACTGGTGGGATCATTAGCGAATTCTTCCTACCGTTCGGCCTCGCAGTGACTTATGCACTCATGTCGTCCTTCGTTGTTGCTATCACGGTCGTTCCTCTTTTAGCTTTTCTTTTCATCAGCGTCAAGGAAGCAGCAGACGAAGGTGCTGAACACGGATACTTTGAGCGCGTGTATCTGCCTGTACTAAGGTGGTCGCTCCACGGGAAAGTGAACCAGATTGTCGTTCTTGGGATTGCGCTCATAAGCCTGGTAGTTGGGGGAATACTCTTCGGGACGCGACCGCGAACATTCATCCCTAGCCTAGGCGAACCGCAAATCTCAGTGAACGTCAACCTGCCAGCAGGGACGAAGATACTCGATACCAATGCCAAGGTCTTTGCCATAGAGGAATTCATTCGAACTGTCAATACCGATGGAGAACTCGGAACGGTTCAGAGCATTGTCGGTGGAGGGGGAGCCAGTCTTCAATCATTACTTGGAGTCGGGGGGGGAATCTCAGAAAATGTTGCCAGCATCACTATCGGTGTTGAAAATCAACAGAACCTTGATAGATGGACACAACGCATTCGGGCAGAAGCCGAGCGAATTTTCGGCAAGGATAATGTGGTTGTCTCGGCCGCCACGATTAGCGATCAAGGATTCGGCGGCTTTGAAGTCGTTCTGGCGGGACCAGAAGAAGACTTAAGAGCAGCTAACCAGCTTGTGATTAATACGCTGAACAGCATACCCGGCATCACTAATGCAACAAGTGATCTTGATCTAGCAGGAGAGACAAGTACGGACAGTCCGAGTACATTCATTCGAATCGACGGTCGCACTGCGGTCAGCTTCAGCGCTGAGCTTGAAACAGAAGATACGCTAGGTGTAACACAGCAAGCGATATCTAAGATTCGGCAACTGGAAGATTTACCTGCATCTATAACCGTGAGTCAAGGTTTTGACAGTGAACTCCAAACACAGGGTTTTCAAAGTTTGTTCGTTGCGATGGCTATCGCCATCGTTATTGTCATCGCCGTACTGATAATCACATTCGGTTCCGTTGTTCACTGGTTCGATATCATTTTGAGTATCGTAGTCGCACCGGTGGGTGCAGCGGTACTGCTCACACTCACTGATCGCGTCTTAGGAATCTCGGCCATGATCGGCTTACTGATGCTGATCGGGATTGTAGTCACCAATGCAGTCGTTCTCATCGACCGGGTACAGGCCAACCGTCGTGAGCGCTATATGAATGTCCATGACGCCCTGATAGAAGCCGGTGGAAGACGTCTTCGACCAATCCTCATGACCGCACTGGCAACAATTTTTGCTTTGATGCCACTTGCCTTTGGTTTATCTAAAGGCGCGATCATTGCAGCGGAACTGGGTACCGTCGTCATTGGTGGGCTTGTAAGCAGCACGCTGCTAACGCTAATTGTCGTACCTGTGATGTATAGTCTGGTTGCCCCTATTCACAAAAGAGTAATGGGGATGTTAGGTCAACCAGAGTAAGCAAAGATCACGATATGAACCGGGCGGATATCACTGTACGCCCGGTTAGTCTGGTTCGCCGCCAATGAGCTACTTGTTGACAGAACTATATCTCAGCGCGGACGGGAATAAAATCCAACCGCTCACCAACCACCTTAAAAGCGTTCAAGGCGCGATCAAGATGTTCTTGGCGATGTGTGGCAGTGTAACTAGTCCTCAACAGACCACCTTTCGGTGGCGTGGCAGGCGGGACTACAGGATTGGTGTATACGCCCTCTTCAATCAAGGCATTCCAAGCCAATCCGACTCTGAAATCCTCACCAAGAATGACAGGAATGATAGGGGTATTGCTGTGCCCGGTGTTGTAGCCGAGGTCGTTGAAACCCTTACGCATGTACTCCGCATTATGCCAGAGATTGCGGACGTGTTGAGGCTCCGTCTCGATGATATCCAGTGCAGCAAGAACAGCCGCAGCATTGGGAGCTGGCAACGCGGCAGAGAAGATCAATGAACGAGCCTTATGCTGGATATAATAGATGACGTCGGCGCTCCCGGCAATGAACCCGCCAATAGAGGCAAAGCTCTTGCTGAATGTGCCCATAAGCAAATCAACTTGGTCGGTCAAGCCGAAATGGGCCGGTGTTCCACGCCCTTCTCCAGTTACACCCATTCCATGAGCATCATCGACCATGATTCGTGCGCCATACTTCTTACAGATAGCCACAATCTCAGGCAAGGGGGCAATGTCACCTCCCATGCTATAGACCCCATCTACGATAACCAATTTGCCGCCTTCGGCAGGAAGCTTGCTCAGCACATTTTCCAGACTGTCCACACTGTTATGGCGAAACCGCTTCATTTCACCTTGGGACATAGTACAGCCATCTACGATGCTGGCATGGTCATCTTTGTCGAGAATTACATAGTCACCTGGCGCGACTACCGCTGAAATTGCTCCGACATTGCTTTGATAGCCGGTAGAAAATACCACCGCAGCTTCCATGCCCACAAATTTCGCCAGGCGGCGTTCCAGCTCAAGATGGAGTTCAAGTGTACCGTTCAGAAAGCGTGAACCTGTGACACTTGTCCCATAGCGATTAACGGCATCAATGGCGGCTTGCCGTACTCGTGGGTCCGTGGTCAATCCGAGATAGTTATTCGACCCAAGCATAACGACATTCTTGCCCTCAAATGTCGCAGTTACACCCTCAGAGTCGCTCAATGCCCGGAAATATGGATACATCCCAATTTCGGCTGCGTCTTTGGCGCGCCGGATCGTCTCGTCATGGTGAATTTTGTCAAATAAGTCAGCCATTGAATGGCTCCCTTCCCAATCGACCATTTGTTGCCTGATAGGAGGCAAACCTGTAGCTGTTATAACACCGCTTCACGTGTGAGGATTTGTGAATCCTGTAACTTTCAAAACTTTATCAACCTTTTGAAGGTTTTGCAAACAACACCTGAACCAGAAATCCAACGTCAGCAGGGTTGCATCACCATATGCAGAGGCGCTACAATCTTAACCTGAAATCACTCAGATCGGCTTGTTGGAGAGTACAATGTCTTCACTTAATCTACGACGCTTGGTCGTTTGGGGGTTGTCACTAGTCCTTGGATTCGTTGTGACGTATTTGTTGATTGTTGTGGGATTCCCCATCCTAAAGCCAGAATCAGCTGGAATCACACTGGAGAAATACGGTTTCGGCTACTTTATCGTGACTTTTGTCCCGATTGTCTTGATTTTCGTCACCTGGCTCGATGCTTTCATGGGAACAAACATCCTTCCGGACTAGTTACCATCAACTTCCGCACACATGCTCACAGCCTGGCCTACCAAGTCGGCCAGGCTTGTTGATTCTAGTTCAGTTCTCGCTCAGAAGTGCCACAAATCCGGCCACACTAAGATTTCCCACAATCCGTAGTCTGGGCATTTCAAGGCGATTATCAGTGGTGTGCCAAGTACCCTTCTGAGTAGTTACCGCACGCCACACGTCCGCTTGCGCCACAACTTCAAGCACAGATCCGTCATAGCGCCCAACTGGGTACGCAAACAGATGAGGCCGAATCCCAGTGTAGGCCTGAAGACTTTCTATGCTTCCAAGGACTTCATATACAATCGCGTCGTGGCTTCGTCCAGGAAGCTCCATATGAGTCTTCGTATGCGGTTCCATTCTCATTCCTGCGACGGCCATCTCCTGTATCTGTAACCAATTCAAATAGCCCGAACGATTGGCATCAGCCAGTTCGGTAATGACAAAAAATGTTCCGACAAAACCGTGCTCACGTAACTCTGGAAAAACAGTCGCATAATGATCAAGGTACCCATCGTCAAACGTGAGGATGAGGGGTCTCCTGGGTAATGCACTTCCACTTAACAATGCCTGATCAAGCTCATAGAGTGAGATCGTAGAATACCCCTGCTCTTTCAGGTAATCCAAGTGAGCGCGAAACAAATAGGGCTCCACAGTTAACCCACGTTTAATAAGGTCATCTTCTGGGTAGAGTGGGCGCACATAGTGGTACATCAGTATTGGAACCCGGATACGCCTCAATGTTCCATCCCAGATTGGCGCCGATCTTCGTTCTGAAGAGTCTTCAGTGCCGATGGCAAATGCGGAGATACCTCCCATAAACAGGTAGCAAAGGGTGAAAATCCAGACAACTATTGGTTTTAGCATCTGCTCACTCGGTAGCATAGAGTTCGTTGGCCCAATAATCCTGCACCAGAAATCGTCGTTTGAAACAGGTGTAAGTCTGCCATTTGCTGACACACATTCATATGCTGAACAGGTCACCACAGGAAGAAAATACAGTTTTGTGGCAGAGTTGGCAGCAATGGCGTCAGCGCCGTCAGGGGTAGGTGTGGCAGAAGTTTATATTTCATAGTTGATAGGCTGTCCTCGCCAGAAAACCGAACATGGCAATGCCGTGCCTATTCACAGAGTAGCACAAAACAGATCGGAAAGGGTGACATTTTGTCTAGTCTTTTGTGTTTCATGAATGCTTGCAAGCAGTCTCGGTCAAAGTTGCGAACCAGAACCGGGGATGAGGGAAGATGGCGCGAATCATCGATTTTTCGCTGGAGAAGGTGGAAACATTCGCAATTCACTGAAACTATCAATTCCTATCGCATCAATGGGCAAGGCAGGGTCATTGTGCGGAAATTCACCATTCTGATAGGTTTTGAAAGCACAGGATTGATAGAGTTCATTGCGGAATATCTTGAGACGTATTCACCAAGTGGAAAAATGACCCGATCATCCCGCATTCCCGGATTCTACAAACGCTCGCTAGCAGATCGCACCTCGACCGTCGCCCAGTGGGCTAACCTGAACCAGCAAGAACAATCTGTTCTGATCGGCCATTCAGGATTAAATGCCGCTCAAGCCGATAATATGATCGAGAATGCGATCGGCATCTATTCGCTGCCTCTGGGTGTAGCGACCAACTTCCTCATCAATGGGCGTGATTACTTGGTTCCGATGGCCATTGAAGAACCATCGGTTGTCGCCGCTGTGAGTAATGCTGCGCGTCTCTTCCGTGATGGTGGTGGATTTACAACCTCTAGTGATGAGCCGATTATGATCGGTCAGATTCAGGTGCTTGATCTGGACAATGTGTATGATGCGGCCAAAGCGGTGCTGTCGCAGAAATCGATGCTGCTTGCCGAAGCAGATCGCGTAGGGGGCAGCATTGTAAAACACGGTGGCGGAGCACGCGACATTGAAGTGCGTCCTATATTGGATACCTCTGTAGGTTCCATGTTGGTGATCCATTTACTCTATGACACCTGTGACGCGATGGGTGCAAATGCGATCAATACGGCGGTTGAACACCTGGCTCCGTTCATCGAGCAAATCACCGGTGGTCGCGTTAACCTGCGAATCCTGAGCAATTTGACTGATCAGCGCAAGGCTCGTGCGGAAGGAATAATTCCAGCAGCAACACTTGCAACAGAGAATATCTCTGGCGAAAACGCCGTCCGCGCTATTGTCGAGGCCGGGGTGTTTGCCGAAGTCGATCCATATCGCGCAGCTACCCATAACAAAGGCATCATGAATGGTGTTGATGCCGTTGTAATTGCAACCGGAAATGACTGGAGAGCAATTGAAGCGGGTGCGCATGCTTATGCTGCCCGCAGTGGACGATATTCCAGCATGAGCCGATGGTGGCAAGATGACGAAGGCAATCTGAGGGGCTCCATTGAAATTCCACTGGCACTGGGCACAGTGGGCGGAGCAACCCGTGTCCATCCAACGGCGGGGCTAGCGCTCCGGATTCTTGGCAACCCATCAGCACGGGAACTCTCTGAAGTGTGTGCTGCCGTTGGTCTGGCGCAAAACCTGGCTGCTATTCGTGCCTTGGCGACTGAAGGTATTCAGCACGGCCACATGCGTATGCACGCTCGCCAGCTGGCAGTCGCGGCAGGAGCGACCGGTGAGCTGGTCGGGCGCATTGTCCAGGCGATGATTACCGAAGGCAATATTCGCTTGGAGCGTGCCCGCTCACTGATGCAAGAACTGACAAACCCAGCACTCAGCCCTGTATCCGGCGCGGACTAGCCTAAAACACATTCGATTCTTCAAAACAGGACAAGACCCAAATGACCAGCTCACCAAATGGACATTCTGTGAGTGCGTCTGCACTAATGCGCCCAGACCGGCAGGTTGGGATCGTCGGCTATGGCGCATACATTCCACGCTACCGACTTCCAGGCAGGGAAGTAGCCCGTGTTTGGACAAATGGACTTGGTGGAAGCCCAATCGTCGAAAAAGCCGTTGCAGGCTTGGATGAAGATGTTGCCACCATGTCCATCGAGGCAGCACGCAATGCTTTGGCTCGCGCCGCGATTGATCCTCTGCTCATTCGCGCAGTATGGGTGGGGAGCGAAAGTCACCCATATGCCGTCAAGCCTACCAGCACTATAGTTGCCGAAAGCATCGGCGCATCACCGAACATTCAGGCAGCAGACTGGGAATTTGCCTGCAAGGCCGGAACTGAAGCAGTCCAAGCTTCTATCGGCATGGTTGGCAGTGGGATGGTGTCTTATACATTGAGCATTGGTATGGATACAGCGCAAGGCCGCCCCGGTGATGCGCTGGAGTACACCGCCGCCTCTGGGGGTGCAGCCTTCTTGCTTGGCCCGGCGTCAGAGTCTTGCGCTGTGTATCAGGGAAGCTACAGCTTTGTGACCGATACACCAGATTTTTGGCGGCGACCAAATGAGAACTATCCCAGCCACGGAGATCGGTTTACGGGTGAACCCGCGTACTTCCATCATGTTACATCCGCTGCACAAGCCATTATGGACATGATGGGAACGAAGCCATCGGACTACACCTACGCGGTATTCCACCAACCCAATGTCAAGTTTCCCAGCCGAGCCGCCGAAATGCTCGGATTCTCTGAAGAACAATACCAAACCGGACTACTCGCCGGAGTAGTTGGCAATGTTTACTCGGGTTCATGCATGTTGGGCCTCACTGCTATCCTGGACGAGGCCAAAACAGGAGACCGCATCCTGATGGTCAGTTACGGCAGCGGGGCCGGTTCCGATGCATTCGACATCCTCGTAACTGACCGAATCGCCCAAGTGCGAGATCGTGCGCCGCACACGCGCGATTACATCAACCGACGGACAGAAATCGATTACGCCACTTACAGCCGCTATCGTGGCAAACTCAAGGATTAGGTGAAGATGCGCCGAGTCGCGATTGTAGGAGTTAGCCAAACTCCGGTTGGCGAACACTGGGAGAGCAGTTTGAGGATGCTCGCTGCTGAAGCTGTCAATGGCGTTCTTAAGAATAGCGGCCTCAAGCACATTGACGCTTTATACGTTGGAAATGCATATGGAACATCATTGAGCAGCCAATCACAGCTAGGCGCGCTGATCGCGGATTACTCCGGCCTCGGAAACATCGAGGCCTATACAGTAGAAGCGGCCGAGGCCTCCGGAGGAGCTGCGTTACGAACAGCATATCTGGCGGTCGCTTCCGGCATAGTTGAGACCGCGATGGTAGTTGGGGTCGAAAAGTCAACAGACCGAGTGGGTGGGGCGCGTATACTCGCACGTAACGTGAGCCTTGATGCCGATTATGAAGGCGCACACGGCGTGACTCTTACTGCACTCGCCGCTATGCTCATGCGGCGTTATATGCACGAATATGATCTAGAACTCAGCGCCTTTGAAGGTTTTTCCATCAACGCGCACGCAAATGGATCGCTCAATCCCAAGGCAATGTTCCGCAATTCGATCAAGAGCGGCCGGTTCGCAAAAGCACCAATGATCTCAGACCCAGTTAGCCTATTCGACAGTGCCCCTGACGCGGATGGTGCCGCGGCGGTTATCCTAACAACTCTTGAGCGCGCGGCTGACCTCGTGCCACGACCGATTCAAATCGCAGGCAGCGCCGTTGCCACCGATACAGTAGCACTGCACGACCGTAAAGAACCTCTCTTCTTTCGGTCTGCGCATGTCTCGGCATCTCGCGCGTTAAGTCAAGCGGGGTTACAGAAGGCAGATATTGACCTGTTTGAACTGCATGATACGTACACGATAATGACAACGCTCACACTCGAAGCCACGGGGTTCGCCGCTCAAGGCCGCGGTTGGGAACTCGCATCTTCAAATACAATTGCGCTGAACGGAAGCTTGCCGATCAGCACATTTGGAGGACTGAAGGCACGCGGCAATCCGGTGGGTGCAACCGGGGTATATCAAGTTGTCGAAGCCACTCTACAGCTTCAACAAGCGGCAGGGGATAACCAAGTCATGGGCGCGCAATATGCGATGGTTCAGAACCTTGGTGGACTGGCTGCCACCGCCGTCACACATATTCTAAGCTCAGTGTGAATACGCTATGCGTAGAACCGCGTTTGTGAGAGCCAATGATAGCTCTTACCAGTGAGCTGATAGCTTTTGATAGGCAACATCGCGTAACCTTGCTGACAACTTTGTGCAGAAATGCACAAAACACGTAAAGACTAAGGAGTACATCACAATGCAGATTTCACGGCACTGGCGGTTGAACGCACAACGGTATCGGTTGCAGGGCATTCGATATGAGAACGGCGAAGTGAGCTTGCAGATTCGCCCTACCCCGCCCCACGCCCAGGTACACCCAGAGTTGGTGCGCTCCACGGATACTCGGAATGAGAAAATCGGTCTGAAGGCAGCTAGTTAGGACTAGTGTCAGATGGCTAACGAACTCACATCGACAGTGAGCAACCGTGAGCAGTTTACCTTCGCTGGGACGGGTGAAGTCTACAGTTTCACCACTCTCCAGGAAGCCCCAGAGGGGTTCGATGAACAAGCGCCATACATATTGGCAATCATCAAGCTTGATGAGGGGCCAATGGTCACGGCACAGATTACTGATCTGGACGACCCAATCCAGATTGGAGATCGGGTCGAGATGGTGACACGAAAACTTGCCACCGAAGGAACACGAGGCATCATCATCTACGGCTACAAGTTCCGCAAAATCATGCGCACTACCGCTGATCGCTGATCTGCTCGACAACAGATGTAATGATAGCTTTCACGCCCAAATCGGGCGTGTTTGCTTTCACTTATGGACTGCTTGCCGCTGGTTTTCGCAGATTATTCAGGAAGAGTTGAATCACGTTATTGACAGTTTCGGGATCTTCGACAGAAGCAGTATGCCCCGCTCCATGCACGACTACGAACTTCGCCCCTTTGATCCGCGCGTGAATGCGTCTGGCCTGATCGGATAGATTACTTATGTTCTGGTCACCAACCAGGATGAGAGTTGGCACAGTGATCTTGGAGATTTCATCATAAACACTATGCCTAGTGATAAATCCTGTCACCGCGCGGGACAACCCTATACGATTTACAGCTAGAATCTGCCTGCGGAAATCATCTCGCTGCCTGACAAAGGTACTATCTCTTAAAAACCTCGTTCCAAATAGGGATTTCATCACGGTATCGGCGGCCCACTGGGTTCCGAACCAGCGCAGGACGAAACTCAGCGTGCGATATCTCGCGACTTCTGACTCTGGCTCGACATCGGGTGAAGTTTGTATTAAAATAAGGGACTTAATCAGATCCGGTTGACGCGCTGCGAGCCGCAGCGCCACAACGCCGCCCATATCGCTTCCCACAAAATGACATGGAGCGGCATCAAGGGCCTGAATAAGGTGCGCTGCATCCTCATATACTGTTTCCATGTCATAGCCACTTTGGGTGGTCTCGCTTCGCCCTTGACCGCGATGATCATAGGCTATACAACGATACCGGCTACTCAAGGCAGCCACCTGAGAATCAAAAGCTCGACTACTTAGAAACAAACCATGCGAAAAGATGATGGTCTCGCGGTTCTGTTTCCCGGTGTCTTCATAATACAGCTCGACGCCATTGACCCGAATTCTCGGCATGGGTGGCCCCCTTCGGAAACAAAACGACGCTAGATAATTCCAGCGTCGTTTTACATAAACCTGATTCTAACTGCAATTATACGCTAGAGTTGTGCGCCAGCCAGTAGCGGCGCAATCACAAGTGAGACAATTGCCAGCAGCTTGAGAAGGATATTGAGTGATGGACCCGATGTGTCTTTGAACGGGTCTCCTACGGTGTCGCCCACAACAGCAGCTTTGTGGGAATCTGATTTCTTACCTCCCAAATGACCACGTTCAATGTACTTCTTAGCATTGTCCCAGGCTCCACCGGCATTAGACATCATCACAGCCAGTGTGAAAGCAGAAATCAATGAGCCAAGGAGAACGCCAACCAGAGTATAGGTATCCACAAATCGCGCCAAACCGTTTCCACGCCCGAGAACAACAAATAGGGCAATCACTGCGGGAACCCCCACTGCAATGATACCGGGCAGCACCATTTGACGGATGGCACTCTTCGTACTGATTCCGACACAAGCTTCATAGTCGGGATCAGCCTTGCCTTCCATCAAGCCAGGAATCTCTTTGAACTGGCGGCGAACTTCAGCCACGATTTGCTGAGCAGCCTTACCGACCGCAAGCATCGTGAGCGAGCTAAAGATGAAGGGAAGCATTGCGCCAATCATCATGCCTGTCGGTAGGTGGGGATCGAGAATATTCACTTGTGGATTGATCCCTGTGGCAGTCACAAATGCCGAAATCAACGCAAGAGCAGTCATGACTGCGCTACCAATAGCAAAACCTTTTCCAGTAGCTGCTGTGGTATTGCCTAAACTGTCCAGAGCATCGGTGCGCTCACGGACATCTGTTCCCATCCCGGACATCTCGGCGATACCGCCAGCATTATCAGCTACCGGACCATATGCATCAGTCGCTAAAGTGATGCCAAGCGTAGCAAGCATCCCTACCGCGGCCATAGCCACGCCATACAACCCCGCGGAACCAATTGCAACGAGTGTTGCCAACACAACAATCATCACAGGAGCAACTGTACTTTCCATGCCCACGGCCAATCCGCGGATAATAACGATGGCCGGGCCGCTGGCTGAGCTTTCTGCAAGGACGCGAGTCGGTTTGTAGATATCAGAGGTGAAGTATTCCGTGAAGTAGCCGATGGAGACCCCTGCAACCAGTCCACTCAGTGTCGCAATGATGACACCTGCGCCGAGGTCAAGTGCAACACCCAATAAGATGACTGCGAGAGCAACTAGTATGCTCGCACTGTACACACCCAAACGCAGGCTACCCAATAAGTTTGCCTGCGTAGCATGTTCCTTGGTGCGAACAAGGAAAGTGCATCCTATTCCAATGAGAAGACCAGATGCTGCGACTAGAATAGGATATGCCTCCGCTTGGAATGTGCGTTCAGTCATAACACCAGCTCCAAGTCCAGCAATAGCGATGGCGGCAATGATTGAGCTCGCATAACTCTCAAAGAGGTCAGAACCCATACCAGCCACATCGCCTACATTGTCGCCGACGTTATCAGCAATTACGGCTGGATTCCGCGGATCGTCTTCAGGAATACCAGCTTCGGTCTTGCCGACCAAATCAGCCCCCACATCGGCTGCCTTCGTGAAAATGCCGCCCCCCACACGTGCGAAAATAGCAACTGATGTGCCACCAAAACCAAAACCAGCGAGGGCGCTGGCGGCCGTACGCAAATTAGCTGCATTCACCGTGGGGTCGTCGCCTATCGGATAGACGACGCGAGTCAGAAAGATGTAGAGCAAACTAATTCCGAGTAGTGCCAAACCGACGACCATCGTGCCCATCACCGAGCCACTGGCAAAAGCCACCCTGAGACCGCTGTTCAAACTCTTGGCTGCGGCAGCGGCCGTGCGAACATTGGCGTTTACAGCCACATTCATGCCGATATAACCTGCCACTGTGGATGCAACCGCACCGACAATGAAACTGACAGCCGTCCAGGGACTCATGCCCGATCCGGGAAGCGCACTTAGGATCAGAAGCACAACAACAACTATGGTACCCAGAAGAGCAATGTAGCGATATTCGGTCAGCAGAAAAGCCTTGGCTCCCCGCTGAATTGCTCCAGCAATTCGGTTCATGTTGGCATCACCCGCGTCCTGCCTGAAAATCCAGGATCGGGTGTAAAGGGCAAATCCCAGGCCAAGCAGCGAAGCAATCAACGCAAAGATACTTGCGTTATCAGTGAGGAAGTCCATCCGGTTCTATTCTCCTGTGGGTACAAACTGAACAATTCCAAGCGGTTATAGATCAAGACGGTGAAAAAGTGAAGGCAGTCCTATTGACCGGCCCAAAAGTGAGCTAGACTTATGGGCTGATTAGCATAATTGGATTAGAGGGAGGAAACCTAGTTAAAGCCCAACAATCTTTTTGCTCTTGTTTTTGGCAGACTTGACCATGTCTACTGGAGAACCATGCATCATGCGTAATCTTAACTCCACCGAACAACTTCTCATCTGGGTTGTTCTCGGCATTGCGGTTGCGGGACTGCTCTATGCGGGCTTTCTGACCCGTCAAATCTTGGGGGAAAGCAAGGGCAGCAAGAAAATGCAAGAGGTCTGGGGGTATATCCGAGTAGGAGCAAATGCCTATCTGCGCTCCCAATTCAGAATCATCACTTTGCTGATTCTGGTGCTGGTCGTTGTTTTGTTCTTCAGCGTTTACGTGGTGAATCCTACTCCATATGCTATCGAGCATTTTTGCCCGCAGCTGGCTGAAGATGTCAAGAAAGACTTCACAACCACACTCGGTGATGACGGCCTGACTGCTGAAGCCCGCGTACTGGCAAATGTAGAGCGGCAGAATGCCAGTTTGATTGCTCTGGCCGACTCTGGTGATGCCGCAGCGGCAGCGCAGCTCGAACTGCTCCGCAACAATGCGGTGATCTACGCAGAAGAAGGCCAGATTGTGCGCGCTGGCGTGGGGCAGCTTGAAGGATTTGCGGCCTGTGACGCAGCGCGTAACAATACGGCAATCGGACGCGCAGGCGCCTTCCTGATGGGCGCAGTATTTTCGGCGCTGGTTGGTTTCGTCGGCATGAATATGGCCGTGCAGGGGAACGTTCGAGTCGCTGCTGCAGCAGTCGATCCGAAGCGCGGGTATGCTGAAGCACTGCGTATCGCTTACCGCTCAGGAACGATTACTGGCATGCTCACCGATGGTTTAGGTTTGTTCGGTGGTACGATCATCTTTCTGCTGTTCGGAATTGCTTCACCGGATGCGCTGTTGGGCTTCGGTTTCGGCGGAACACTGCTGGCGCTGTTCATGCGTGTAGGCGGTGGCATCTATACTAAAGCTGCCGATGTAGGCGCAGACCTCGTGGGCAAGGTGGAAGCTGATTTGCCAGAAGATGATCCGCGCAACGCTGCGGTCATCGCTGACCTCGTAGGCGACAATGTAGGCGACTGTGCAGGTATGGCAGCCGATATCTTTGAGAGCTATGAAGTCACGATTGTCTCTGGCTTAATTCTCGGCCTGGCACTGGCTACAGTGACGCGCAGCCCAATCTGGATCGTGTTCCCGCTGGTCGTACGCGGGATCGGCGTGCTGTGTTCGATCATCAGCACTTACCTGGTGAAATCGACTTCTGGCAAGGATGCGCTAAGCGCCATCACGCGTGGCTTCTACAGCGCTGCTGGCCTCAGCGCCGTTCTATTCGGTCTTTTTACGCTGTTCTACATGCGTGAGGAGAACATCAACTCTGGTGGTATTATCTGGCAACCGATGGCCGCTGTATTGATCGGTGTACTGCTGGCGATTATCATCGATAAAGTAACAGCTTACTTCACCGATACGCACCACAGCCCCGTGAAAGAAATCGCCCGCAACACACAGACCGGCCCAGCTACAACGATCCTGAGCGGTCTATCAAGCGGTATGGAGAGCAGTGTGTGGGCGATCATTGTGATCGCTGGCTCAATACTGAGCAGCGTGATCATTTTCGGTTTGTTCCCGATCACCGACGGGACCGGAAACCAGATCGTTGATACGTTCACGGCGGTACTCTACGGCGTGGCGATGACCGGTATCGGTATGCTAACGCTGACTGGGAACAACGTTTCGATGGATGCGTTCGGTCCGATCTCTGACAACGCCCAGGGTGTCGCAGAACTATCTGGCGAGAGCAAGGGGAAAGCTGCCGAGACGCTCAATTCATTGGATGCGGTCGGCAATACCACCAAAGCAATCACCAAGGGCGTTGCTATCGGATCAGCGGTCATCGCTGCCGTGGCGCTGTTCGGCTCGTTCCTGACGGATACGCGCGTAGTCCAGCTTGGTCTCGGCGTTCCGTTAGAGCAGACGCTTTATGGAACAGGCATCAACATCGCGCAGCCGATTGTATTCATCGGCTTCCTGATCGGCGGCGGCCTGATCTTCCTGTTCAGCAGCCTGCTGATCCGGTCGGTCAACCGCGCAGCATTTCAGATGATTGGCGTCGTGCGTAAGCAACTCCGCATCCCTGGCATTATGGAAGGAACGCGCACGCCGGACTACGCAGAATGCGTCGGCGTTTCTACCCGAGCAGCACAGCGCGAACTGCTTCCACTGGGCGTGGTTGCAGTCCTCACCCCGATTGTGGTGGGGTTCCTGCTGGGAGCGGCAGCACTGGGCGGTTTCCTTGCCGGCATCATTCTGGTCGGACAGCTCATGGCCGTGTTTATGAGCAACGCCGGCGGAGCCTGGGACAATGCCAAGAAGTACATCGAAGATGGGAATTACGGCGGGAAACGGTCGGACGCACACAAAGCGGCTGTTGTGGGCGATACGGTTGGTGATCCATTTAAGGACACCGCAGGTCCTGCGCTCAACCCGATGATCAAGGTGGTCAACCTGATCGCCCTGCTGGTAGCTCCGTTGGTGGTCACATATGATGCACTCCGCAGTGGCAATGCCTCGCTTCTGCCCATCGTAATCGTGGTCATGGTCGTGCTCCTGGCGCTGGTCGGGTGGGCGATCATGCGGAGCAAGCGAACGGACCTGGAAAGCGAACAGGTAACCGAAGCTATCAGCAAAGGTGCGGGCGACTAGCAACCGTGAGTCGGGCTGCCGCTCAGCAGAGGCCTAGTTGAAGATTGGCTGTGAAAATTCCCGGTCTAGTGCCGGGGATTTTCAATCCTATAATAGAATCGGTAGACCATACATTCGCGCGTTCATCGTCCGTAGAAAGCAAAGCAGGAAAGCTAATGACCCATCTGTGGCATAACCTCTCATCTGGCCCATCAGCTCCCGACACAGTTTATGTGGTGGTCGAAGTCCCTAAAGGGGGACATAACAAGTACGAATACAGCAAGAGCGCGGGCGTCATCAAACTGGATCGAGTGCTGTACAGCCCGCTGTACTATCCCGGCGACTACGGTTTCATCCCGCAGACCTACTATGGAGACGGAGACCCGCTGGATATCCTTGTCATGATGGAGGAGCCGAGCTTCCCAGGATGCGTTATCGAAGCACGGCCTGTGGGAATGCTGAAGTTGGTGGACAAAGGGCAACATGACGACAAGGTGCTCTCCGTTCCCGCGACAGACCCTCATTATGCCGACTATATGGATATGGACGACTTGCCCAAGCACTTCCCGAAAGCAGTGGAGCATTTCTTCATCACTTACAAGCACCTCCAAGGAACCCAGGTCGAGAGTTTGGGCTGGGTGGGGGCGAGCGAAGCTCGAAAAGCGATCATCAGCGCAATGCAGCACTACCGGGAGACGTTCCCTCCGCAGCGAATCTGAGTGAGTCGATGGTCAGGGTGCAGTTCCCTGCACCCTGGTGAACCCTTATATTCCAAAGATAGTACAAAATTGGATAGAAAGGGTGGCATTTTGGAAAACTATTTGGTGTCCTATGGACGCTTGCACAGCCGCTATCTCAAGGTTATGGGTTCTTAACCGGAAACGAGAGCATTATCAGGATGGTCTTATCTGAGATGCCTTGGGTTGTTAGTTGAGGAATGTGAATATCGGTACTCGAAAACAGACAGGACAAGACGGCGAGGCACTGGCGCGGAGGTATCTGGAATGGCACGGCTATCGTATCCGCGAGGTCAATTGGCGCTGCGAATATGGCGAGATTGATATTGTGGCGGAGAAAGACAATGTCATTGTGTTCGTTGAAGTTCGTACACGTCGTGGGGGTGGGGTTGAGCGGGCGTTCGAGAGCATTGACAGTCGGAAACGTGCTAAGTTGATCGCACTGGCAGAGGTGTATCTTTCTTTACACGGGTGTGATGAAAGGAAGTGGCGGATCGACGTGATTGCTATTGGACGGCATCGTGATGGAAGTGCAAGCCTCGAACACAGCGAGGATGCGCTTGGCTGGTGAGCTGCTGTTGGTGGTTCTGCTTGGTCCCACAGCAGTGGGAAAAACGGAACTGGCTATGCGAACAGCCGAGGCCTGCGGCGGAGAAATTGTCAGCGCGGACAGCCGCCAAATCTACCGGTTCATGGACATTGGCACGGCCAAACCCACTCCCGAACAGCAACGACGGGTCAGACACCATCTGATCGATCTGGTCGATCCTGATGTCAATCTATCGCTGGCGCAGTACCAGAAGATGGCGGTGGATGTCATCGCAGAGGTTTATGGAAAAGGCAAGCTACCGCTGCTAGTGGGCGGGACGGGGCAGTACATCACGGCAATCCTAGAAGGCTGGAATGTACCGGAGATTCCACCCGATGAGGCGCTGCGCTCTGAATTGGAAGTATTCGCGCAGGAGCGGGGAAGCCAGGCTCTCCACGAACGCCTGGCAGCACTCGATCCGGTGGCTTCGGCACAGATTGACCATCGCAATGTACGGCGGGTAATCCGGGCGCTGGAGGTGTGCATCAGCGCCGGGCAACCGATGAGCCAACTCCAGCAAAAGACTCCCCCACCCTACCGAGTGCTTCACCTGGGATTGACTCTGGATCGAGCGGCGCTATACAAACGAGCCGATCAGCGGGTCGATGAGATGATTCGTTCTGGGCTGGTGGATGAAGTGCAAGCATTACTGGAGCGCGGCTATGACCGGAAGCTGCCCTCGATGAGCGGCATCGGCTACCAGCAGATGTGCGAGTATCTACTTGATGGTCTCAAACTCGAGGAAGCAATTGAGCGTATCAAGAATGCAACACATGACTTCATACGGCGGCAGTACACATGGTTTAGGAGACACGATCCGGGAATCTTGTGGCACAATAGCAGCAGTATCGAATCAAGCCAAATTGTGACACTCATCGAGCAATGGCTAGAGGGGCAGCATTGACGATATGCGGCTACTGCGCGGCTCCCGTAACCCCAATACCCTGGTGGGCATTTTTCTCCTGGTCCTGATGGCGATCTTCGCCGGGCCGGGGATGATTCCGAACCTGCTGCCCAGCCTGATACCGGGTGCGGACGAGAGCATTCTGTGCCGCTGGCTGCGAACCGGAGATGACCGCGCTGAACACCAATCGTTGATCGGGCGAGCGGCGGAAAACCCGCTGAACATCCGGATTCGCACTACTGCCCTGCCCCAACAAACGGGGCAAACACTCAAGTTGACAATTGTCATCAGCAATGAGTCGATTGGGACAGTCGCGATTTACTACAACCCCGATCAAGTGCGGATCGGTGATGACGGTGCGAGCAGTGGGTTGGGCGTGATCTTCAACAGTCCCAATCCACAGCCAAGAGGTGCCGGAGGTGGCGGCGCGATCCCCGAAGAGGACATCCGACTGCTCGGCCCCCGGCAAAGCTGCGTACATCACGAAGAATGGAGCTACGAGCAGATTCCGCAACTGGGACTAAGTCTGGGACAGAACATCGTGAAAGCGTACTATCGCAGCACGTCTGCGGGTTCAACATCTCTTAGCAGCACAGCGCAGCAGCTTATCTTCAGCGACCAGGGACTCTGGGTGGGCGTGATCGAGTCGGAGTCAATCCCGATCCCCATCGGCACGAATTAAAGAACTATGTTAATATAAATAGCGATGAGTTCTATCCAATGTCATTGGGAGATCGTCTTCATGACCAGACCAGATGAAAGGCCGATCCTCGTCATCGAGACCGATACACAACCGGCTGAACAATGGCCGATGATGAAGGATGAAGTGATCGTTGGGCGAGATGAGGAGTGCGATCTACCGATCCCCGAACGCCAAGTCTCGCGGCATCATATCCGGCTGTTTCGTCAGGGAGACATCTATTACGTTCAAGACCTAGACAGCAAAAATGGAACCTGGGTAAATGGGCTACAACTGAAGGGGACGCGGGAACTCCACGACGGTGACGAAATACATCTGGCGCTGGTGGTGCGGGTACGATTCATCGGGTCGGGAGCGACCAGTCCGCTGGCGCAGGAAGCACCTGCGGTGCTGCATGGGCGGCTGCGGATCGATCCGGAGTCGCGGCGCGTGTTCGTGCGGGGAGCTGAACTGAATCCGCCGCTGAGCCTGCCGCAGTACCGTCTGCTGGAACTACTTTACGTCAACACCGGACGAATCTGCACACGCGACCATGTGATCGAGACGGTGTGGCCGGAGGCGCTGGGCGAAGGGGTGAGCGAACAGGCTATTGACGCACTAGTGCGGCGGCTGCGGGATCGGCTGGCGGAGCTTGATCCTGACTGGCAGTACGTGGTGACAGTACGGGGTCATGGTTTCCGGCTGGACCAGGGGTAGTAACCAGGAGCGATATTGACTCGTTTACAAAAGGCGTGTGACTTCTCACCGCGCTATCGAAGTTCATTTTAAGTAAACCAAAGATTCCATGATCCTCACCCACAACTCCCTCTCCACTTTGTGGCCTGAGGGGGAGCAATACATACTTCCCCATAGTCGCATATCGCTGAAATAGGGAAGAACACCCACATTCGTGATTCACTGATTTTGAATTGGCAGGCGGCGAAATGTTGAAAAGTACCTGGATACTTCTGCCAACCGAGCAAATTCGCGCAACCTGTGAAGCCACCCAATGATGAGAAGAAGTCACATTCCTATTCCGGATGTAGTTGGGTTTGATTAATGCAGCATATCCTCGAAACAGAACGGTTGATGCTGCGGCGGTTTGAACGGACGGACGCGGCAGCGATGAATCGCGTGTTTGGCGACCCTAACGTGATGCGGTTTGGTCCCGGCGTGCAGACGACTGAATGGGTGCGGGACTGGATTCGAGAACTGGTCGAGGAGGTTTATCCAACGCGGGGATATGGGCCGTGGGCGGTGGTCGAGAGAACACAGGGTAAGGTTATTGGCTACTGCGGGCTGTTCCACTTCAAGGATCTGGGCGGACAGCCGGAAATCGAAGTAGGATACCGGCTGGAGCGGTCGCATTGGGGGTTGGGGTACGCGACGGAAGCCGTGCGTGGGGTGAGGGATTATGCTTTCAGCAAGTTAGACATCACGCGACTTGTGGCGCTAATCGACCCGCAGAACGGGGCATCGATCCGAGTGGCGGAAAAGGCCGGGATGCGCTACGAGAAAGCTGTCATGCTGGAGGGGTACACTCACCCCGATCACCTGTATGTGATCTCACGGCTACAGCTAACTGACGGTGACTAGGCGGATGTAACAGGCAGCATGAGCGCGGAGGGATGGCAAGCGTCGTGCCAAATCAGGTGGGTGCAGGTCATCAGTTCAGTCGCATGCAGACCGTCGGTAACACCCGCATTCCGGTTCCAGCGCGGGTGTGCCCCGCCAGCGATCAACAGGCGCAGGCGGTGGCCCGGCTTGAAGCAATAGGCGGTGGCCCAGAGGTCGATGGACACTTTGAAGCTACCATCGGCGGCAGGCTGGCGTGATGGGGTGGAATCCGGCGTCATGTGGATCAAGCCATCGCAAATATTGTAGGAGCGGCCGTCGGGATGGACATCGCAGAGGCGGCCAAAAATGTCGGCGTTCTCCAGGCTGGGTTTGACATACAGCTCGAGGCTGACGGGTCCAATGATTTCAAGGGCGTTGGCGAGCATATCTGACGTGAAGGTCAGCACGTCGGGGCGATCCTCCAAAGTGCGATTCTGACGACGGCCTGCCCCAATGCTGAACTGCGGGCCACCGAGCGCAGGAGTAGGATAGGCTGGATCGTAAAGAAAGGCATCGACAGGCTCGTTCTCCTCTGGCGGCTGCTGGCTCAACGACTGTTGACCATGCAGATACCACTTCACAGTGTGAGCAGGTGGCGGCCAAGAGTCGAGATCACGCCATTCGGCTGCGCCCATGACATAGATCCGCACGGGTTTGGAACGCAACTGGCTGCGATCCGCTTTGAGGTGGGCATCCATCCAGATCAACCCCTCGCGGAGGTCGCTGAGAGTAAGGATGGAACCGAAGTGCGTCCAAGGGCCAATGGTCAGGTAAGGTTGCTGGTCGGCAGCGCGGAGGGCGTGATAGTCATACAGCAGACCCCTCAGGAAGAAATCGTACCAACCGCCGATGAGATGGACGGGTGTGTGGACATTGGAGTGCAGGACAGTATCCTGGACGATTTTCCACAGGTTGTCGGTCGGGGCGGCGTGGATCGTCCATTTGCGAAAGAAAGGAACGGGTGTGCCGCAGACGACCAAGTCCGCTTCGACGGGGGGGAGAAATAACTCGGCACGGCGAAGATTGTGTTCGAGGCGGAGGGGCAAGCGTAGATAGTCGAATAGAGTCCGGCAGTGATCAAGTTCATGGAAAATCCCCATCCAGCGGAGGGTCAAGCCGAGATCGAGAACATCATCGGGGAAGACAATCTGGCGCAACTGGGAGCTGGTAATAGCCGGAACCATTGCCTGGACAAATGGAGAATCTGAAATTACCCACTGGACGATCCCCAGGTAACTACCACCCCAAAGTCCGATGTGGCCGTCATACCAGGGCTGTCTGGTAATCCATTGGAGGGTTGCAAGACCGTCTTCGCGTTCGTGGAAGTAAGGATCGAACTGCCCTTCCGAGTCGAAACGGCCACGGGTGTCCTGGAGGATGATGTTGTAGCCGCGCTCGGCAAATCGGAAAGCGACAAAGCGCATCAGCCAACCGAAAGGGCCACCATTTCGGCCACGGCCATAAGGCGAGCGAATCAGAATAGTCGGGAAACGAAGGGGAACTCGTTGATAGGTGGAAGTCTGAGGTTGGTAGTGATCCGTAGCTAAAGAAACGCCGTCACTCATGACTACACGAATGCCCTCAGTGACATTGACACGGTAGACGGGCACAGACAGGTGGAACACACGAGCAAATATGCGCCGCCTCAGCGCGTATCCGATGCCAAACAACAGCGCAATCAGACCGAAGAGCAATCCAAGGCGACGCACGATGTTCATAACAACCTCACACTGGGATGGGTTCTTTCTCTTCGGACGGCCCCCATTCTAATCGCCCGTTCTGGGCAAACCGGGACAAATAGGTGCGAATCAGCCTGCTGTCGATGGGTGGGCAGGAAATCTGTGAGTCTCGGAGGGCGTACTGGGTGGAGGCAGTTCCAAGGGCATGATAAGCCGAGTCGCTCACGCCGAGCATACGCCTGGCAAACTCGATGCGAAAAAATGGCAGGAGCGGATAGAGGGGATTGCGTTCCGGATCAGCCTGTTCCTCAATATAATCCACCCAGTCGTGAAACGGGAGCTTTTTGACAGGGTAGCCAGCGTTCTGCACAATGTCGAAAATACCGCTCCAGTGAATAGGCTGCGGATTGAGGAGGTGGAATACTTTGCCTAATGACTCAGGTTGAAAAGACAAGTACACCATCGCGCGGGCAATGAAATCGACCGGCGTCATGTCCATCAGGTGTTGAATATCAGGGGCGCGGCCTGCTTGGATGCAACCGATCAACATACGAGCAACGAAGTCATCAACGTTCGACAGGCCGGTACGGCTGTCACCTACAATCAGACCGATGCGGTGAATGGTCACGGGAATGCCCCGGTCACGGGCGATACGAACCACGCGCTCAGAAACGTATTTGGTCTGGAAGTAACCGACGTCAGGGCACTTCAGTTCGTCCATCTCGTCGTCTTCATTGCCACCCACCAGTTCGCGGTAAGCTAATAGAATACCTAGCGAGGAGACGAAATGGACAGGTTTGGCTTTGGAGAGGGTCGCCAGCTGCAGGATTTCCTGAGTTCCACCGACATTAGCGGCTTGCAAGTATTCAAAAGGCGCGACATAACTCAACTTGCTGCCGCAATGATAGATTACATCGATAGTGTGGGTCAGTTCATCGAACTCGGTCTCAGTCAAGCCAAAGCGTGGATTCTTGAGATCGCCAACAACAGGCTTGATCCGCAGTATGTCGTCGTCATTCCACAAGGCATACTGCTGGAGATTAGAACGAATGCGCTGCAAGGCCTGATCGGGATTGTGCGCCCGAACAAGGCAGTGAATATTGGCGGTGGTCTGGTCAAGCAGTTCACGCAGCAGGTAAGCCCCGACGAATCCAGTCACGCCGGTGAGGAATATCTGACGCGGTTCGGCAGCTAGGTCTACCGGCCCATTGAGTGGTACGATGGATGGATCCAGATCGGCCAGGGCATCGAGTTTGAAACCATTTTCGGTTGACATGATGGCAACGCTCTTTTCCCTTCTTAGTCAAAGATTTCCTTTTCAAAGTAAGCTGCGATAACTTGTGAAGCACAGTGCTAAAGGGCGGTAAAGGCATTGGACGTTCATCACATTGTCATGATTCGTGGAGTTGATATGTCATATATCCCGGCCATTGAGTGATCTTTATCGGCAGCATGGTTTTTTTGAAACCGCTACAATCGATTTCATCAGGAGAATTTCTATGCGCGACATTCCGCAGTTACAGAAGAAATCCGGTACGGCGTTAGTCTTAAGTGGTGGAGCAACCAAGGCATTCTACTTTCATCTGGGGGTGCTCAAGGTTTTGCAGCTCCATGACATCACCTCCATTGTGGGATCCAGTGCTGGTGCTGTGCTAGGTGGTTTCATCGCATCCGGCGCGACAGTCGAGGAGCTGGTGACTTCGCTCTACCAGAAGCGGGTCTACATGCCCAAATTCGACACCTGGATCAAGACACTGACCTCCGCGATGCTGTTCAAGCCGAATTTCACGGAGATTGGACGGCAGTCAGTACAGACGGCCTATGACAGTTTCCGGTTCATTCTGTCACTGCCCTGGCTGGCAAACCGAGATATCACAGCAGATGCTATCGATACGCTAGTACAAAGCCAATCGCATGTGACCTCGTTTTTTGATGCCATCGCGCTGGAAAACCTATTCAAGTCACTGCTGCCATCAATGGACTTCAGCGAAACTGAGATCGACTTGTACCTGATAGGAACATGCCTGGATGATCACAAACGGGGTGTATTCAACAGCACTTATGATTTCGAGGATGAAGAAAACTACTTCATGACGGACGTGCCGATCAACAAGGCAGTCCGCGCGTCCTCGGCGATACCAGGCATGTTTGAACCGGTTAAGATCAAGGGGAAGTATTACATAGATGGCGAGGTCAAGCAGACCTTGTCCGCCGACATTGGGGTAAGGTTGGCAGATCGGGTCATCATCTCGCATACGTACCAACCGCTTATGCTGCCCAGCGGCAGTTCTGTCCGGGACATGGGCTGGGTAAACATCCTCAAACAGACGCTCAGCATCATCTTCTACGAACGGATCAGCGTGTGGCGAAAGATTTATGAGCAGCAGAATCCTGGCAAGGAAATCATCTGGATTCAACCTGAACCAGACGACATCGATTTCTTCCTCGCTCCAGAATTCTCCTTCAGGCCAGAGGTCCAGAAGAAAATGATCAAGAGTGGCGAAGTGGCTGCGCTCAAAGCACTTGAAAATGTCGAATCGATGTAGCTGACTGGGCTAAGAGTGGCGCACACAAAAAAGACTTGATTGGGTAGAGGGGGAGTCATGAGTAGAGTGAATCAAGGTCGAATTCTCGGACCAGTCGATTCGGCGTTCCTGTATGTGGATAGTCCAGAAACACCGATGAACATCGGGGCAGTGACAATCTTTGAAGGCCAAATTGACTTCGCTGCGTTCACCAAATTGGTGGATGGACGCATTCATCAGGCCAAGCCATACTTGCAGCGGATCGTTCAAGCTCCCTTCAATCTGGGTATGCCAACGTGGCGCTATGATCCCGATTTTTTTATTGGGAATCACGTTTTCCGGCAGCAATTGAATGCTCCCGGTACAGATGAACAACTGCGCCAACTCGCCGGACATCTAGTTTCCGGCATGCTCGACCGATCCAAACCGCTGTGGGAAATTCATCTGATCGAGGGGCTATCCAATAATCGCACAGCAATTTTCTTCAAGATTCACCACTGCATGGTCGACGGACTTTCAGCGGTAGAAATATTCACGCTGCTTTTCGATCTGACACCTGAAATTGCTGAAACACCGCATAAGGTGGTACATGATGTCCCTTATCTGCCGAATGCGCTGGAACTGCTCCGCGACTCGCTGATTCAGGACATCCCTCACAAGCTCGGAGTGTTAGGTAAGCTGGGCCATGATCTCCAGCACATGCAGTCCGTATTCATGGATCGAGACAAGCGGCGTAAGGCGCTGATCGGGTTGTCTTATCTGATCAACGATAACCTAATGCCGATCAAGCGATACAGCATCAATGGCAGAAACACCGGCAAAATCACACTAGCCTGGTCGGACTTTTCGCTGGCAGAAGTGCGGGCAATTCGCACAGTGGCGGAAGCCTCGGTCAACGACGTGATGCTGACAGTGTTGACGGGGGCGATTTCTCGCTACCTGCGAGACCAGGGTGATGTCGTGGCGAGAAACATTGTCCGCATTCTTGTCCCGGTGAATATGCGCCTAGAAAGCGAGAAAAGTGACTTCGGCAACCGCATCTCGGTGCTGCCTATCGATGCCCCACTTGATATCGATGACCCGCTGAAACGACTCCAGGTCATCACAGATTATTCGCAGGCGATGAAACAGTCTTCTCTGGCAAATTCGCTGGATATGATACTGACGATGCCCTCGCTGATGCCTTCGCTGGCACAGCCTATCATCTGGGGCATAGCTCCGCTAGCCTTTAGCTTCCTGGCGCATTTGTGGTGTACCAACGTGGCAGGGCCACAGATTCCTGTGTATGTGCTGGGACACCGGATGCTCAATTCGTTCGGGTTCTTCCCACTCAACCCATCGATGGGATTGGCCTGTGTCATCAGCAGTTACAACCAACGCATCAGCATGAATCTAATCGCGGATGCCGGAATCATCCCAGACATCGTGGAAATACGGCAGTATTTGGAGCAGAGCTACGTCGCGCTGCGCAGCGCTGCGAAGGTAGAGCCGATGGCGCCCATTCCGTTGGAACCAACTCGCATCAGTCCACCAGCATCGCCAAGCGCCTCCAGCCGTACCCCGCCAGCGCAGAAAGTCGACGTCCCACCAGTCAGCCTAGCCGAATCCAGCGAAAAGCCAGTTGAATCTAAGGCGGAGACACCCACTCTAGCTGAAAACGCCAATGGTGTGAAACCAACTGCCAGCGAGTCGCGGGGTGCAGATGAAAGCAACGTCGTCAAGACAAAGGACATGACTGACGATCTGCCTGTGTCCGCGGATACAGGGATTTCGGCTACCGTAGCAGCGCAACCTGGTGGGCGTGTAGTTGCAACAACACCTTCGATGAACGGGGCAAGCGGCGTACCTGAACCGATCGTGATTTCGGAGGAAAAACCCGTTATTCACACGAACAGCACGGCTGAGTCGATGCGAGTGGCTCCGGCAGAATCCGCGCCACCGAACCAACGCGCGAAACTGGCTCTATTTTCAGAAGAATGGGCGCAGGCCTACCGCGAGGCGATCAACCGGAGCGCCTCGTACCGGGCCGCATCGAAAGGATGGCAGGCGGGGTCGCTGGCTTTTGTGATGAGCGCGTCACCGCGCCAGGGTCAGGTCATGCCCAAAGCGGTATTCCTAGATCTGCACCGAGGAGAATGCCGCGCGGCACGAAGCCTGACCTCTCAGGAAGCCTACCGGGAAGCAACCTTTGTCATCGAGGGTGACTATTCGAGCTGGATGGAAGCTCTGAATGGACGGATGCCACCTCTGGTGATGCTCATGCGAGGTAAACTGCGCCTCAAGAAAGGCTCGATCACACGACTGCTGCCCTATGCACAGTCAGCTCAAGAATTAGTCAGCACAGCACAAACTATCGAATAAGGATCCAGACAGGATAGGATGCAACCATGATCCGAGAGAAGTATCCCTATACCATCACTATTCATGACAAGCCATTCACACTGCGGCTGATGACTGCACAAGATCGCGATGTCATCTTGTACTTTGCTCAACACCTTCCGGAAAGCGATCTTTCCTTCATGCGCCGCGACATCACGCAACCGGAAGCGGTGGACGCCTGGATACGCGATGTGCAATCGAACCGTGCCGTGACTATTCTAGTCGAAGATCAAGGCAACATGGTGGGTTACGGGACTCTGTACTTCAACCAGCTATTCTGGAATCGTCATCTGGCCGAAGTTCGCGTGCTTATCAGCTCGACCCATCGGAACTGGGGACTGGGGACGCGGCTGATGCGGGAACTAACGCAGTTCGCTCAAGAACTGAAACTAGACAAAGTCATTGTCTACATGGCCGTCGAGAACGAAAGTGCACGGCGGATGACTACTGATCTCGGATTCAAAGCGGAAGCCATTCTGGCAGATTGGGTAAAGACGCGCGACAACCGAACACATGACCTGCTGATCATGTCGATGGCGCTCTCGGAGATTCACAACTAGAAAATGGCATTTGTGAAATACGTCACGGAGATTCACGTACATCCTGGACTTCACAGATGAGGGTATTTCTGATTACGTTGAGGACATAGTGAGCATTACGCTCCGGCCCGTTTTGGCTGCTGGGGTGTTTCGTACTGATTGCTATCTGATGGGAAGGAGTAAGCGCCATCGAGGCGCAGCTATATGACCACCCGCACACCGAAGAAAGTCAAAGTTGAAGTGACGCCCCCGGTTGTCGAAGAATCGGCGGAAAACCCGTTCGAGGCGTTCATCGAGCATCAGCGCAAAGCCTTCGTAGAAGCGGGCCGGGCCATCGAGAATCTGATCCCGGTCGCTTCACGCAAGCATGGGCGTTCGGCCTTCAAGGAGTTCATCGACGGCTACCGCTCGCTGTTTAACACAGCCCTGGATGAAGTTGTCGATGCCATCGAGAAGGTCAAATTCCAGACAGATGAAGGGGTCGAAAAAGTCACGGATCGACTCGAAAAGGCCAAGTTTCCGGCCAATGACCAGAAGGAACCAGTCTAAAGTCGCTGGTCAATTCTGACTCTTAACTTGCACAGGAAACGCCGTGAGGATGTTGTGTCGCCTCACGGCGTTCGTTTTGGGGTCTCATGGAGATCATGGATGCGGTATAATCGATGTCGAATGTCTACACTCATCGACTGATCTTCGATCCGTATGCCCAGGTCCCTGGCGTTCAAGCAGCGCCTATTTCCCCCACTTCCAGCCATCGCTGAACTCTTTGGGACACCGTATCACATCTACGATGACACCAGAATCCGGGAGAGCTGCGAGCGGGTGCTGCATATATTTGGATCATTCCCCGATTTCTGGGAATACTACGCAGCCAAAGCTCCGCCCAATCCGCATATTCTGGGTGTCTTACGGATGTTCGGCTTTGGGTTCGATTGGAGTTCGATCCCGGAATTGGAACTCAGCCGCCAGATCGGGGCATCGGACGATGACATCATATTCATATCGAACAACATAAGCACGGACGAATTTGAAACTGCGTTGAGCAGTGACGACTGCATCCCGAATCTGGACGATGTGTCCTTTATTGACAAACTCCCCGCCCTGCCCCATCGCCTTAGTTTCCGGTACAACCCTGGTGAACGGCGGGTGATGGGAAATGCGATGATCAGCAACCCGGTGGAATCAAAATACAGGCTGCTTGAACTGGCTGCGTGGGCAGAGGAAGCACTGCAAATCCGCTTCGAATTCCTCAAGGTCGGAGGCGGCTTGGGCATTGCCTACCGTCCAGACAACACGCCGTTGGACATCAAGCTGACGGATTTAGGCCGGAAACCCATAACCGCCTGACAACAGAATCGACAGGATATTGATGCCACGCCTCGAACCCACTCCACAACTTCTCCAGGAAATCCTGATTCGGATACCTGAAGGCTTCATTCGTCACGATATGCTGTGCCAGCGGCTGAAATTGAGCCGGGACATGACACCAACCCTGGTTGGTGAAGTCGTTGCTAACGAAGGCGACTGGTGGTATGACATGTCCCGAATCACGCGAGAAGCGCTGCATGAGTGCAAGAAGTGGGGAAAAGCCGTTTTTCCTGAAATGCACGACGGGGAGTTCGCCGAGGCTCCAATTGCCGAGCGGATTCGGTCCCGTGCAGCACGCTTGCAATCTAGCGGAAACCCTGTGGCGATGGCACTGCTAGAACGGATGGCAGCATCGTCAGGGTATATGAACTACGACTCGCTCGGTCATGAACCAGACGAATTCAATGCGCTTGATCTGCTGATCATTCATGGTGATCTAGTGAGAATCGAAACACTGGTCTACGACCCACTGCGGTTGGGGGCAAAGTCGGCGAGGGCTATCATTGAGCAACAGCGTTGGTCCCAGTTAAAGGCGAGAGTGACGAACTTCCTCTCAAACCGGAACAGCCAGACGGTCCCACGCGCTGAGGTCGATAATCTGGTCGGCGCACAAAATACAGACGGGCTGATCCGGCAAGGGGCACTGAAGGTTTTCCAGGTGCAGGGCCAGTCCAGAAACGCCCAAACCATATGGGTGCGCCTGCCAGAAGCGGACGCCCAGATGGCACGGGATGCAGCGGTGGAGAGCCTTCGCACATCCTGGGAGTCGCTGGTTGAACAAGCCGGAAAACTGCTTCGTCCCGGCACGCGCGAAGGCAAGACCTCGCGGATGAAGGTCATCGCACGCACCTATACTCTGGGCGCGGGGGCACACCGGTTGGGAATACGCCCAAGGACATTAGAGAAAGCCATCCAGGAAGGCCGAATCTCGGCGTTCGAGGATCCAGAAGGACATCTGAGGCTCGCAGCGGAGGACATTGAAGCGGCACTCCAGAATCCCGAATACGGGGAGCATCTAACGACCTATGAGCCGATTGCGCTCAACGATCTGGCGCTGGTTCTTGAAGTCAATCCAGGCACACTTCGACGCCGGATACAGAAAGCAGGTATAGGGCGGTCGGATCCACTCTGGGGGCAAATCCGCGGAGAATGGGGACTACCGGAGACTTATCAGGAATACCGCCTGCTGCTCAATAAACGGAAAGCCGTGATTGCTGCCGAGCGCGATGAGCAGCGGCGGGAACATCAACGGCAGCTTGAAGAAGAACGGAAGAAAGAACGCGAGCGGCGGGCGACGCTACGGGCACGGCTACTGGCGGCATTTCCGACGTGGCGGCATGATGGCCGTGCAGAACAACGCATCGTTCTGCACGTTGGGCCACCCAACAGTGGAAAGACTTATGCATCGCTGCAAGCCTTGGCTGAAGCGGGCAGTGGGTGGTATTTAGCTCCACTACGCCTGCTGGCCTTCGAAATCTTCGACCGACTGAACCAACAAGGAACCCTGTGCAATCTCCTCACGGGGGAGGAATACATCCCAGTCTTCGATGCGCCAATCACTTCGGCGACAGTCGAGATGTTCAATCCGCGTCAGAGTGGACGCTGCGTGGTCATCGACGAAGCGCAGATGCTGGCAGATGCAGATCGCGGGTGGGCCTGGACACGGGCATTGATGGAGGCAGAAGCGCCGGAAATCCATGTCATTGGACCGGATACGGCACGGGGGTTAATCGAGCAGATGGCAAGTGCTGCCGCGATGCCAATTGAGGTGATCGAACACAAGCGACTAGCTCCAATTCGAGTAGCTGAACATGCCTGGCCGCTGACCGATCTGCCTTCGCGGACGATCCTGGTAGCTTTCTCCCGGCAGACTGTGCTGCATCTCAAGACAGAATTGGAACGGATGAAACGCACGGTTTCAGTCGTCTATGGAAATCTACCGCCAGAAGTCCGGCGCAAACAAGCTGACCGATTTGCCAACGGAGAGACTGAAATCTGTGTGGCAACCGACGCAGTTGGAATGGGACTGAACCTACCTGCTGACTATGTGTGTTTTTACGAGATCGAGAAATTCGATGGACGTAACAACCGTCAGCTGATGCCAGCAGAAGTCCAGCAGATCGGCGGGCGGGCCGGACGGTTCGGGATTTCGCAGGCTGGGGAGGTCGGAGCAACAAGTAAACGTGACCTGCGCATAGTGCGTAAGCTCTTTTTCGATACACCTGAAATACTGACGCACGCACGGGTCGCACCAACGGTGGAAGACCTGGAGATGATTCCCGGCAATCTGGCCAGCAAACTCACACAGTGGGCATCGCTGCAATCGATCCCCGATTCGCTGCGGAATGCCATTCAAACATCGGATATGACCGAGCGGATCGAGTTGGCGAGTATGCTGACCGATCGTGAGGTCAACCTGCTGGGCCTGGAAGCGGCACTCAAGTTAGTCAACGCGCCAACCCGTCAGAACACACGCGACTACTGGTATCAATGCGCACGCGCGATCCTGACCGGAAAAGATCTGCCTATTCCCCCGGTCGCACCCCGGGAGATCACCAACACAATTGAGTTGGAATCCATCGAGTACAGCATCGCCTGCGCCGACATCTATCTGTGGCTGTCGCAGCGGCGAGAATTCGCTGACTTCGGACGCTACGAAGCCGATGTGCGCGGCTTGCGCGGTGAGTGGTCAACACAGATTGACGAGGCGCTGCTGCGTCGGATCAACACGTTCCGGCGGTGCAACCGATGCGGCGCACCGCTGCCGCTAAAGCACCGATTCAGCATTTGCGATAACTGTTTCCGAGGACGAATTAACACGTGGAGTCCATAGCGACTAACGGTCTTCAGTTTGAGCGTCGTTTGACCACGCGCATTATGACGCCAGGGCGCGGTTCCAGCGTCGCACCCATGTGGGCATGAACCGGGTTGGGGAGCTGTTCCAAACGATATTGCTGAAGGATTCGTGCCAGGACAATTTTGACCTCGACCTGAGCAAAAGCAGCTCCGATGCAATTTCGTACCCCTCCCCCAAAAGGCAAGTAGGTATAGGGGGTAGGCTTGAACTGGTAAAAACGTTCCGGGACGAACTCGTGAGGGCGACTCCAATACTGTTCTAGGCGATGCGTGAGGTAAATGGAATACATCACGCGCGTCCCTGAAGGGATACTGTATCCCTGAAACTCCAGATCAACCGCCGCCTTGCGCGATCCGAGATGGATGGGCGGGTACAGGCGCAGGGTTTCGTCCACCACATGGTCGAGATATTGAAGCTGATTGACCATCTCTATTGAAGGAACAGCATCACCAACAACCCGGTCAACTTCTTGCTGTACTCCTTCCATGACTTGAGGATTCATCCCAAGCAGATAGAGCGCCCAGCTCAGCAGCGCGGTGCTGGTATCGTGCCCAGCGATCAACATGGTCATAAGTTGATCGCGGATCAGATCGTCATCCATATCCGACCGCTGGACCAACAAACTCAGCAGATCGTTTCCATCTGTCTTTTCCTGCCTGCGAAGACTGATGATCTGGTAGAGGTAGTCATCCAACTGCTTGAGTCGGCGCGCGTACCAGGGACGAGGAACTCCGGGCCAGAACATCCAGATGCCCGGAGAGATATATTCGATGGTCTTCAAAACGGAAGACCACAGACGCTGCATCTCGAGACTGTAGTTTACGCGATAGAGCGCCCCCATCAGGATCAACAGCGCAACCTTACGCATTTCGACCAGCATATCCCGACTGCCGATCTGCCCCCATGAAACCAGTACTTCGTCGGTGCGCTGCACTATCTCGTCAACATAAGTCTTGAGCATCTGCTTGTGCAGCGCAGGATTCATGGCACGGCGCAGGTGATCATGCGAATCGCCATCCTCGACCAGCACTCCATGACGCAACAGCAATGTCACTGGGTCGCCGTCGGATCGCCAGCGGAAGTCATCTTTGTGCGAAACCAGAACGAAACGGGCAGCTTCCGGTCCGACGAGCATGACCGCCTTAAATCCCGGTAAGCGCAGTTCGAAAGCGGGGCCTAAGCCATCCGAGAAAACCTGAAGTGCACCCAAGACACTGTGTTCAGCCCGCATCCGGCGCAGCGCCTTGAGCGAGAGTAATCCATCCGGTCGGGGAATAGATTGGGGCATAACGGTCTTTCCAAAGATTCAATCGAGGCGAAATCATCCGCACGAGGATACATCAGTGAGACGCGATTAGTCACATAGCTCAGGCAGTTTTAATACAGTGCTTGGTCAAACCTCATTTATATCTTCTATATTCGCAGCAGCTTTGTCTTCCAGCATGTCCATGTGACGCCTCAATACCTGTAGCAACTGCACATCAGGCGCCGCGAAAAGGTCGAAAGCATGTCAAAGATCATCGTTATTGGCAGCGGATTCGGCGGTCTTGGAGCCGCGATTCGTCTGGCCGCAAAAGGCCACGACGTTGTAATTCTGGAGAAGCTTGACAAACTCGGTGGCAGAGCCTACGTCCATGAGATCAACGGCTTCAAGTTCGATGGCGGCCCGACGGTCATCACTGCCCCATTCATGTTTGATGATTTGTGGGCAGCAGCAGGACGCAAACGCGAGGATTACTTCCAGATGGTTCCCTGCGAACCATATTACCGCATCTTCGACTGGAACAGACGCCCCTTCGATTATAACGGCAGCGAAGAGTTCATCATGCGCCAGATCGAAAAATGGAATCCGGCAGACCGCGCCGGATACCAGCGGTTCATGACAACGACACAGGCCATTTTTCAGAAGGGGTTCGTGGAACTGGCTGACAAACCCTTCCTGCACTTCACCGACATGCTCAAGGTCGCGCCTGACCTTATCAAGATGCAGTCTTACCTAAGCGTCTATCACTATGTAGCTCAATTCATCAAGGATGATTTCCTGCGGCGCGTCTTCTCGTTCCATCCCCTGTTGATCGGAGGAAATCCATTCGATGCACCGTCGATCTACGCGATGATCCATTACCTGGAACGGGAATGGGGCATCCACTACGCGATTGGCGGGACGGGCGCTATCGTTCAAGCCATGGGAAAGCTGTTCAAGGACATCGGCGGTGAAACCCGTCTAAACAGTGAGGTTGCCGAAATCCTGGTCAATGGAAGGCATGTCACGGGCGTTCGACTGACCGACGGCACGATCATCCAGGCTGATGCCATTGTCTCGAACGCAGACGTGGCCTTTACTTATCGTAACCTTATCCCGGAGCGATACCGGCGCAAGTTCACGAACCGGCGCATTGATAGCATGAAGTACAGCATGTCGCTGTTTGTCATCTACTTCGGGACAAAGCGGTTGTACCGGGACCAAGGGTTGGCGCACCACAACATCATCCTGAGTGAGCGATACAAGGGGCTGCTCCAGGATATCTTCCGCAAGAAGCAGTTATCAGAAGATTTCTCACTGTACCTGCATATGCCAACGCTCACCGATCCATCAATAGCTCCGCCTGGCTCGGAAGCCTTCTATGTGCTATCGCCCGTGCCACATCTAGGAGCGGATATTGACTGGGCGAAAACAGCAAAGCCGTACCGGAATGCGATCATGCAATTTCTGGAAGACAACTATCTGCCAGACCTCCAAGAAAACATCGTGGCTGAGCACTACATCGATCCACGGCATTTCCAGGGCACACTCAACAGCCACCTCGGTTCGGCATTTTCCGTGCAACCAATTCTGATGCAGTCGGCTTGGTTCCGACCACACAACCGCTCCGAGGATTTCGACAACCTGTACTTCGTCGGGGCCGGGACACACCCTGGCGCAGGTTTGCCTGGCGTCCTATCGTCATCGATCATTGTAGAAAATCTGATCGGTAGTGCCATTGAGTCTCTCAAGCCCATCGCTGAACTAGTCACCTAAGGATGCCCCCATGAGATTGGAAGTGCCGGTTCAAAGTTGGGAGTACCAGCTCCTCAATTGGGCACACGAGCCATTGCGGAGTGCCACGTTGGTCGAGTCGGTTCATGCGGACAGTCCTATGCTAGAAGCAGCTTACCGCTACTGCGACGATGTGACCCGCTTTCACAGCCGCACATTCTATATGGCGTCAAGTCTGCTTCCATCCCACAAGCGACGAGCGGTGCGGGCGTTGTACGCTTTCTGCCGGGTGACGGACAATCTAGTCGATGAGACCCCCGCGGGTGTCGATGCTCAGGCTTTGCTCCGGAACTGGCAGCAGTGTGTCGCCCTGCCCCACCCGCCACCCTACGAACCAGTGGCGCTGGCCTGGGCAGATACACAGGCACGGTTCCAGATTCCAGCCGGATACGCTATACAGCTTATCCAGGGAGTGGCACGCGATCTCACGCAGAAGCGGTACCGCACCTTCGCTGACTTGGCAGAGTATTCGTATGGCGTGGCTTCTACGGTTGGTCTGATGGCGATGCACATCGTCGGGTTCCAGGGCGATGAAGCCGTTCCCTATGCCGTTAAGCTGGGGGTTGCCCTTCAGATGACTAACATCCTGCGCGATGTGCGCGACGACTGGCAAGCCGGAAGATTGTATCTGCCCCAGGATGAACTGGCGGAGTTCCATCTGACTGAAGCCGACATCGACTCGCAGCGCAGTGATACACGCTGGCAGCGTTTCATGCGGTTTCAGATTGACCGTAACCGCCGCCTCTACGCTGAGTCTACGCTTGGGATTGGAATGCTGAACCGAGATGGACGTTTTGCCATTGCCGCGGCCGCACATCTCTACCGTGCGATTCTGGACGAGATCGAGCAGCGAGACGGCAATATCTTTCCGGGCCGCGTCAGCGTCAGCACATGGGGAAAGGTGCGACGGCTCCCCAGCATTTGGTGGCAAGCATTTCGTTCGCCGCTCTATATCAACACAGAGCAAGTGGTCGAGAATCCTTCATGACATACTTTGGATTTCTTGCGGTCTTTCTGGTTATACCTATTTTGCTGCTGTGGGGTCTGGCTCAGAGGGACGCAGGACGGGGTATTTTGCCACCGCCAGTGATGCGAAGCTGGCCGTCCTGGATGATCGTGGTCGCCCATGCCATTATCGCAGTCATATACACCACACCTTGGGACAATTACCTCGTCGCGACGCGCGTCTGGTGGTACAACCCCGATCTGGTGACAGGAGTAGTGATCTGGTACGTACCCATTGAGGAATATACCTTCTTTATCTTGCAACCGCTGCTGACGGGAGCGTGGCTATATCTGATGGCGAGACATATGCGGTTGAATATATCCGATGCCCCGTTGAGCAACCGACACGGGATCCGGCGTAACACAACCACATTGGTGTTCGCGGTGTGGGTAGGTTTCGTCGTGCTGTTGGTTTCGGGCTGGCAGCCCGGAACGTACATAGGCTTGTTGATGGTCTGGGCACTGCCACCGGTGATGATCCAGACGGCATTCGGGGCCGACATCCTCTGGAAAAACCGCCGACTGATTGTGCTGACTGTGATTCCGATGACTTTGTACCTCGCGGCGGCTGACAAACTGGCAATCACATCGGGAACCTGGACAATCAACCCGGAGCAGTCATTGGGGATCAATCTGCTAGGCCGGCTTCCCATTGAAGAGTTGGTGTTTTTCTTCATGACCAACCTGCTGATCACTCTCGGTATCAGCCTGGTGAGTTCGGTGGAGAGCCGGGCGCGGGCTGAATGCTATGTTCGCGGGATCAAGGCGATGCTATCGCGCAGACAGGATCGCAGTGCGTTGATCGAGAAATCATGAGCGAAACACCCTACCCGTTGATCGGCGAAGAGAATAGAAACATCTGGGCATTTGAGCAATCGCTGTCCAACCGCTTGATCCGATGGAACCTCGTCAATATTGGGATGAGCTTCCTGTTGAGCTTTTTTTCTCCGTTCTGGCGTGGATTAGCATCACAGGGCATTGGTTGGGGCATCATTAACGTCCTGATCGGGATTGTCGGAGGGCGTGCTGCCCAGCGAAAAGCTGCACAACCTGACGCGCAGACCGCTGAAAAGCAGGTGCAGGAGGCCAACAATTTGTTTCGACTGCTGGTCATCAATACTGGTCTAGATATCCTCTATATGGTGGGCGGGCACTGGCTTGCCCGAAAGAGCGCGGCACAGGCCTATCGTCGCGGGATGGGCTGGGGCATTGTTCTACAAGGCTTCCTGCTGCTCGTATTCGATATCACTCAATCTGCTGCGGTTCCCCGAAAGCGGACAGATCAACCCGAAAGATAGAATGATGTTTCCAGGCAGCGCGTTCCATGGCGCGGAACACCAACCGTTCTATCACTTAGGAGGAGAGGCTGCCGCCCTCCTTATCCATGGATTCCCTGGGACACCTGCTGAAATGCGACCTCTGGCGCGGGTTTTAGGAGAAAAGGGTTGGACGACGCGCGGCTTACTGCTGCCAGGATTTGGACCGCAGATTGAGAGGCTGCTCGATCACACCTATGAGGATTGGCTTGCAGAGGCAGAGTCCGCGCTCAGCGAACTTCGCAAACAGCATCAGCCTGTGATGGTTGTAGGTTACTCACTGGGCGGGGCAATTGCCATTCTGTTGGCCGCTCGCCACATGGTCGATGGATTGGTGCTGCTGGCTCCTTTTTGGAAAGTCGATCATGTCCTCTGGTCGCTGCTGCCGATCCTCAAGCCGGTCTTCCGTCACATACGTCCCTTCCGGCTTATGAAACTGGATTTCAGCGATCCCGAAGTCCGCGGCGGTATCCATAATTTTCTACCCGATGCCGATTTGGACGATCCAGTCGTTCAGCAGCAGATACGAGATTTCCGACTGCCGTTAGAGCTTTTCAGTCAAATACGGTTAGCAGGACAGCAGGCCTATCGTTCCGCGCCGCTGATTTTGGCGCCGACACTCATTTTTCAAGGCAGCCAAGATGAGCTTGTCAGGCCAGCATTGACCTGCTCTCTGGTCAATCGGTTTGCTACATCACCAACGTATGTCGAGGTTCCAGGAAAGCATGACTTGCCAGTTCAAAATGCGATTGGATGGTCAACAACTCGTGAGCGACTGCTAGGGTTCGCGGGTGAAGTCCTGCAAATGAAGGCAACCGTAGGGCATCCGACAAGATCATGATGAGTATGGTCAAGGCGCTGGATCGAAGAGCTTCACTTGAATTTTTGCGGACGAATTGGCAAATCAGCGCACTGATTGCCGTATGGGTTCTGAGCATGGTGAGTCTGCCGATCCAGCGGTGGCTCTTCGGAGACGGCGTCCTGGTATTTGCTGTGAGTGTGTCTGTGCTATGCCAGCTTGTGGCTGTCCTGGTCATTATCCGTTCCGCATGGGGGCTGAGACGCACCCTGGTTATGGCTGTGAGCGTGGCTGCGTTGGGCTGGTTGGTCGAGTTCGTCGGATCAAGTACGAGTTTTCCGTTCGGCTCATACGATTATACGGAACTACTGCAACCGCAGATTGCCAAAGTCCCTATCCTCATTCCGTTGGCTTGGCTGATGATGCTGCCCTGCGCCTGGGCTGTAACCAGCGTATTGATCGCAAAGCAGCGATCGCCTATCTTGTTCGCATTCGTGACGGCGCTGGTATTCACGGCCTGGGATTTGTTTCTCGATCCCCAGATGGTGGCCTGGGGTTTCTGGGTCTGGGAGGAACCGGCAGGTTTCTTCGGCATTCCGTGGGTCAATTACCTAGGATGGATATTCTCCTCGTTCACCATCACCCTGCTGGTGAGGCCCAGTTTCCTTGCGGCACGACCACTGCTGCTGGTCTACGGGATCACCTGGGCGCTGGAAAGTATCGGGTTGGCAGTATTCTGGGGACTGCCGGGGCCGGCTGCCATAGGTTTCCTGGTCATGGGGAGTGTGGTGGTTCTGACAGTCTATAGACTGAGAACAGCGTAGGGCAATGTCCGCAGCAGCATTGGCATTCGTAGGCTTCTGGCTCGGTTCGATTCCCTTCTCAGTATGGTTAGGCAAGCTGGCACTTGGTAAAGACATTCGAGGCTATGGGGATGGAAATCCGGGCGCTACCAATGTATTTCGAGCAGGCGGGCGCAAGTCAGGGATGTTGGCCGTTCTGCTGGACATCCTGAAGGGAACAATCCCGGTTGGCATCAGTTACCTTGGTTTGGAGCTACGAGGGGGTGAAGTTGTACTGATTGCGATTGCCCCCGTGCTTGGACACGCCTTTTCACCTTTCCTGAAGTTCCAAGGGGGTAAGGCCGTGGCAGTGACGTTTGGCATCTGGGTAGGGCTGACCATCTGGGAAGCACCTACGGTGCTGGGGCTGATGCTGTTGTACTGGTTCCGGTCAATGCGGGTAAGTGGCTGGGCAGTGATGTTTGCCCTGACGAGCCTGATGTTATATCTTGTACTGGCGCATCCGGATTCAACGCTCATTGTCACTCTGCTACTCAACATGAGCATATTGGCCTGGAAACATCGCTCCGACCTGGTTCAAGCTCCAGGCTTCCGTCCCTGGTATCGAAATCTGCGTTTCGCATGGAAATCCTAAAACTGTTTATCAGCCTGGTGTTGGTCGGCATGGCCGTTATAGCCATCAGCAATGTGATCTGGTTCCCGCGGCTGCGGGCTGATCGCCAGATGGGATCAGCCGCACACCATGCGCGTGTTTCGATCCTGATTCCCGCACGCAATGAGGCAGCTGTTATCGGGAAGTCCATCCAACGATTGCTGGACCAGAGTTTTTCTCGTTTTGAATTACTGATACTGGATGATGCTTCCACAGATGCGACAGCGGCAGTCGCGCGGGAGGCCGGAAAAGGGGATTCGCGCCTTCGGATTCTCAGCGGCGGGCCACTACCCGCAGGCTGGTCGGGAAAGAACTGGGCGTGCCAGCAGCTCAGCGAACAGGCTACAGGAGATATCCTGATTTTCACGGACGCTGATGTGATCTGGTCGGTGGGGGCGCTCGAAAGCCTTGTGACTGAGTTCGAGCGCACACAAGCGGATCTGCTGACGATATGGCCGACGCAGCATACCGAGTCCTGGGCTGAACGGCTGGTGGTTCCGATGATGGCCCTTGCCATCATGTGCTATCTTCCGGTCGTAATGGTGCATCATACGCCGTGGAGTGTATTCGCAGCGGCTAACGGGCAGTGTATGGTTTTCTCGCGCAAGGCATATTCCAGGATTGGCGGACACGCAGCAGTTCGGGATCAGATCGTCGAGGATGTGAGTCTAGCTCGACGGATCAAGCGGGCCGGTCTGCGTCTGCGAATGGTCGATGGAGCCGGATTGATCGTGTGCCGGATGTACCAAGATTGGTTGAGTGTGCGACGGGGATTCGGGAAGAACATTCTGGCGGGTCATGGTAACGCCCCGCTGGCGCTGGGGATTTCGACGGTATTTCATTGGCTGGTTTTCGTATTGCCATGGGTTCTGGTGATTGCAGAGACCATCGCAGGAGGACAAGCGATTATTCCTCTGCTGCTGGTATGCCTAGGCGTGCTGGTGCGGGCGCTCTCAGCAGCCGCGACACGGCAGCGGGTCGGCGACGCACTACTGATGCCGATTTCGGTCATCCTGATGACGGTGATTGCCGGCCAGTCGTTGTGGTGGCACTGGAGGCATGGTGGGCCGCAATGGAAAGGCCGGACAATCACTTCACTAGGAAACGCAGCACATGGCTGATCCGATTATCATCATCGGCGGAGGGATTGGCGGATTGAGCGCGGCCATCCACCTGGCCGCAGCAGGCAAACGAGTTCTGATTCTAGAAAAGAATGCAGCGATTGGCGGCAAGATGAGCGAGTGGACGGCTCAGGGCTTCCGCTGGGACACCGGCCCATCAGTCATCACAATGCGGCATGTCTTCGAGGAACTTTTCAGCACGGCTGGCAAACGCCTTGAGGATTACCTAACGCTGCTTGCAATCGAACCGCTCACGCGCTATTTCTTTGCTGACGGAACGATCCTGGACTTCACACGCGATCTGCCTGTCCTGCTCAAGCAGATCGAGCAGATCAATGAGCGGGATGTGGAAGGGTTTTTGAGTTATCTGTCTTATGTCGCGCGGCTGCATCGGATCACCGGGCCGGTGTTCATTTACGATGAGCCGCCGCATCCGGGCAGTCTGCTCAAGGTTCAGCCACGAGACATGCTGCACGTAGACGCATGGCGTTCGATGGATCGTGCGATCGGGTCGTTCGTTCATGCTCCACAGCTTCGCCAACTCCTGGGGCGGTTCGCCACCTATGTGGGAGCCAGTCCGTACCGCGCACCCGCCACACTGAACGTGATCGCGCATGTGGAGCTGAACGGGGGGGTCTGGTATCCGCAGGGCGGAATCTTTGCGATTGCCCGCGCGATGGAGCGGTTGGCACTCGAACTGGGCGTCGAGATTCGAATGGGAACCCCGATCGACCGTATTCTGGTCAAGGACAATCGGGCAGTTGGGGTCGTGCTGGTCGATGGGCACACGATTTCCGGGGAGGCGGTAATCGCGAATGTCGATGTGGCAACGGTGTACGAACATCTGCTCCCGCGCAGCGCACAGACTGAAGGGCGGCTGAGGAATCTCAGTCGAATTGAGCCATCGTGCTCGGGATTCATCCTGATGCTGGGCGTGGAAGGGCAGCATAGCCAACTAGCGCATCATAACATCTTCTTCTCACGGGATTATCGGGGCGAGTTCCGGGATATCTTCGAGCGGCAGCGTCCCCCCGAAGACCCGACGATTTATGTGGCGATCACCAGCAAGACGGATCGTGATCACGCGCCAGCGGGGCACGAAAACTGGTTCGTGTTGGTGAACGCACCTGCGTGTACACCGGACTACGACTGGAAGATTGCTCAGCGGTCCTACCGAGAGGTGGTTCTGAATCGGCTCAAGGACTACGGGCTGGACATTCGCAAGTCTATCCAAGTGGAGCGGATTCTCACTCCGGCTGACCTGGAAGCGATGACGGGAGCGCGGCGGGGCGCACTGTACGGACCGTCATCCAACAACCCACTGGCGGCTTTCCTACGACCACACAACCAAGACCCACTGATCGGCAATCTGTACTACGCGGGCGGGACGACTCATCCGGGTGGGGGTGTGCCGATGGTCACACTGTCGGGGAAACTGGCCGCGAGGCTGATCCTAAAGCGCGCATAAACTAACAATTGTCATGCACTATCAACACAACGCAGGATTGGCGCAAATGGCGGCAATGGCGTCAGGGTTGGGTGTGGCATAAATTCATATACGATAGTTTATAGTCGATAGAAAAATGCCGTAATAGATGAGAAACGATAAGAATGACAAGAATGAGAATCGCTCCGAAATGAGAATCTGCGGTAACTGCCGCAGAGGTATAAAGACATTATCCAGACAATTCTCAGTCAGAGCACCCCGCACAGCTATACGATAGCACAAAATGAGCCGTTTAGGGTGACATTATTGTCACTCTTTTTGAAGTTGATGGGGGGTAAAGGACAAGCAGCAAAAGCAAACGCGACAGAGCAATCTCGATATTGACAGTAGGGGGCGGCGCTGCTATAGTTTCGGCATGTTAGGGGGTGTGGTGTAGCGGCCTAACATATTGCCCTGTCAAGGCAAAGATCGCGGGTTCGAATCCCGTCATCCCCGCAGCTCAGGATGGTAAGCGAACATTCCATCTTGGGGAAACCGGTGAAGTCATCTTCACCGGTTTTCTTTTCGCTATTCGCCAGATTGTCTTCTTGTGCCTGCTTCCCCTTGCGCAGTTCATCATTGATATTTTGAAGGTAGGCAAAGGGAGCACGCAGCTCCAAACTGATAATTCCCTCGTTGTCGATCACGACCCGAGATACAACGTGGCGCAGCAGTTCTTTCTGATCGCTGCGCTCCAGTGCATTATACACCACTCCGACCCGACTGATCATCTCTAACGCAACATCGAGATTGTCGATGTGCGTCTGATGCGATTGCTCTAACGTGGCAAGCGATGAACGGATGCGATTGCGCCGGTCCTGCCACTCACGCCACAGGCTATCCCAAATCTGTTCTGAAATCTTTCCAGCAGCAAACAGCCGGGCGGCGCGAGCTTCTTCCTCATCTACCGCTTTGAGTGTGGCTTCGAACTGCTGACGCTCGTCCGGGCGCAGATGCCCCAGTTTCTCCACCACATCACGGGTGTAGACGGCACGAATGAGAGGGACAAGATCTGGGTCAACCTGGATGTTCATTAACGCCGCTGGAATCTGCTCATCTATTTCACTGCATAAGAAGGCGATTTTTGTCCGTGCAAGACGATAATATGGCGTTCCACCCCCAGAGCGACCCGCATTTGAAGTGGATCCTGTCAGGCGTTGAAGCCCTTTCCCGTCGGGATTTTTGTAGAAGACAATGCCTTTGAGCAGGTAATTGTGTTTGCGATGCCGCACCAGTTTTTGGCTGCGTTTCTCCAAAATCGCCAGACCGCGTTCGAACTCGTCCGTCGTGACAATCGGTTCCCAGTCGCCACGGACCGTCTTAGGTGGAACATTTCCTGCCTTGCTGGTCAACCAACCGGCGTAAATCCAGTTGTGGAACATCGCGCCGAGCGTATTGGCATTGACTTTTCGTTCGCCGCGTTTGTTGATCTCGACGAACGGACGACCACTGCGATAGTGATAACCGCGTGAATGCAGTTCCTCACAAATACCTTCCAAACTCAGCCGATCTTCCAGCAGCAGGTCGAATGCCTGACGAATGATCGGCGCACGTTCCGGGTCTTGCTCAATCCAGGCTGCAATCCGTCCGGTCAGTCTTTTCGCTTCCCCTGTGACTTTACCCTGCATGTTGACATAGCCGTCCGGCGCGAGATTTGTCCAGCCACCGGTTTCCCGCTTCGCTCGCAGTCCACCCTGCACGCGCACCCCGAGTAGAGCAGACTCCCGTCGCGCCAGTGTGAAACTAATCGTCACCAGCAACCGCTGATCCATATCCATCGGATCCAGTTCAGGATTATTAGCGAAGCGCACCGCGACACCGAACTCCCACAGCTCATCGATGGCGCGCAGTGCTTCGGTGTCGTTGCGCCCAAAGCGGTCGGCACGCTCAACAATCACATGGGAGAACTTTCCCTCGCGTGCATCATGCAGCAGGCGCTGATATTCCGGACGCTTCGCCGTTGTCCCTGTCAGCACATCAACATATTCGTCATACACAGGCATGTCGGAACGCTTGAGGACGTTCTCCTCAATCGCAAACCGCTGCCGCGCACGCGAGAGTTCCGGCTTCTGGTTTTCATCGCTGCTGGTACGGAGATACACAGCCCAGCCAGGCTCTGGGGTGTAGATCGTCTTCTTGGGTTTTCGTGCCATTCACCATCTCCGTTCGGTGCCGTTGTCGGTTATTCCTTCACAATACACCAGCCTGCTATTTCTGTGTTTTTGCAGGCGATTTTTCAGTCACTGGTGGTTTGCTATCCGTGCTTGGTGGTACTGTTTTGGCGACCAACTCGGCAACGGCTAAGACGCGCTTGAGCATATCCAGTGTTGTATCGGTGGGTGCATCTCCCCCAAGCGGTACAGTGGATTCCTTCATAGTGTCACCTCTGGGCTTTCGATTGGACGTGTTTGCAGCACCCCCTCAATCCATCCGTA
>CAZKXW010000009.1:0-72785 GCA_964556745.1 uncultured Anaerolineaceae bacterium | reverse complement strand
CTCTGGGAAATCACGATGTGCGTGGTGCTGTACTCGACGGTGCTAACAATCGAACTGGTTCCGATCGTCATCGAAAGCACGCCATTGAGACGCTACAGACTGCTGCGGAGTCTGTCGCACTTTCTGCACCGGCTGATGCCAGCGGTTGCAACACTGGGTATGGGTCTTTCGCTGCTGCACCAATCGTCATTGGGCGCGACCTACGGGATTCTAACGGCACGGCCAGTTTGGTATTCACCATCAGCCCCGGTGCTGTTCATTCTGTCGGCTGTCGCTGCAGGCGCGGCGATCACGCTGCTGGTCACGCTAATTGCCAGCAGGCTTCTCCAACGGGATATGGTTCCTGAAGACATCGTGACCGGGGTGGCAAAATTCATTGGGTTCGCATGTTTAGCGTACCTGTACCTGAAGATGTGGAGTTGGGCTGCAACAAATTACTACAGCCGAGTGCCAGAGCAGCAGTTGGGGGTCGAGGTGCTGGCGGAGTTCACGCCATATAACTTCACCTTCTGGTTCGGGGAAGTCGTGTTCGGGGCACTGATTCCGGCGATCTTTCTGCTATGGGGGCGGCTGCGCGCCAACCGCAACGTGGCGATGCTGGCCTGTCTGATGATTATCGCCGGACTGGTCATTAACCGATGGAATATGACGCTCAGCGGTTTTGTAATTCCGCTGGACTGGTCTCCGGGGGTGCGGGATATCTTCCCAGTCAACCACTATGAACCGGCGCTGGTCGAGTGGGGCGTGTCGATTGGGATCGTGGCCTACAGTTGGCTGGCGTTCACTCTGGGGCTGCGGTTCCTGAACATCTATCCCCATGCACAGCCAACCGAGTCGAACGGGGCAGCGTCGGGAGCAGAATAGCCCTCGACTGGCGATTTGCTTTACACACATTGAATACGGCGCTCGACATGAGCGCCGTATTGATTTTTGAAACGTGCAAGACCTGCTGCGTGATGCCAAGTCATCAAACTGCTTCCATCTTGATTCAACTATCCTTATAATAATCAAACCTAAAGTTGAATTCGCAGGACACCATGCCTAAGTCATCAGCGTCACAAGGCCCACTGAAAAAGCGCGAAGTCGAGATTCTCCAACTCACTTCGCAAGGGATGACGAAGAGTGAAATTGCCATCACACTGATGCTGGCCGTAGAAACGGTGGCATGGTATGGGCGCCAAATCCTCAAGAAGTTAGAAGTCGAAAACTGGGATGAGGCGCTGACACGGGGCATCGAGTTGGGGTTGATCGCGGCTCCGGTTCTGCGCGAATCAATGGAGACAGAAGATTCTGTATTTCCTGCCGAAAAAGCTTCAATAAACGAACCCGTCGATCAAACAGACGAGCCAGCGGGTCAAGAGCAGCAAAGAGGTGCACTGCCTGAGAGAAGCAGCGAGATTCCCATGGTGATTCTGCCCGGCGTGATGGAGGCGCTTGCCCCTCCCGTACTGCTGGCTGAACCCAGTCAACCTGCCGAGTCGAGACCTATCGAGGCAGAGGCAAACGTTCCTGTTCACCCAACCGCGGAATTTGAGGCAGCGGGGCCGCTTCCAACCTTTGACGAGGTGGGGATAACTGATAGCACGATAATCGCACCGGCGACTTACTCACTATCCGATGAATTCGATCTGGCCGGGGCAATCCCACCAAACAGCCCAACAACACAGACCCATCCGCCACAGTTCGATCATGAACTCCTGAGCGCACTAGCGGCATCATCAAGCCATCTCCATCATGAGGATATCGACGATGACTGGAATCTGAAGAGCTTGTCTACGCCAAGCAACGATCTGCTGCTGTTCGACACCAACGCAGACGACACGGGAGTGTTTGGCCCCACTGAGGCGGTGCCGGAGTGGGGATTATTCAGCCCCAACGCTGCTGCTAAGGGCAAATCTGTCGCTGATGAACCAACCAGGGTGGCTGAGGAGGAAATCGAGAGAGAATATCCGAGTTCGATTGAGGATGAGGCAGCGCCTAAGGTCATCAGCAACGAACACGAAGAGACGCATACCAGCGAGCAGTTTGTCGAGAAAGCGGATAATGCTGTCAGGGGCAAGCAAGATTACACGGTCGCTGAAGAAGTCGACGATCTTCCAGTCCAAGCTCCAAGTGGAATACCTATCGCGGACGAACGGGGCGATTTTTTTATAGCTGCCGAGGAGATCGAACCCGCCGTTGAGCGCAGAGCTTACCGTCCGGCACGGAATCTTCCAGTGCCGACCGGAGTGTTCATCGGTCGGGAACGGGAAATGCGAGAACTCAAGCAGCTTCTCGTCGGTCTTCGCGTGGTCCACCTCACAGGATATCCAGGCGTGGGAAAAACCCGGTTGGCATTGGAGACGGCCAACCAACTTCGGGACGAATTCGCGGGTGGGGTACACTACCTGTACCTTCCCAGCGTCACTCAACCGGCACTGCAATCCGCAGTCGCACTGCACTTAGTCGGAAATTCGGAGGCGCAACCTGCTGCGCAAGGCAAATCCTTGTTGATCCTGGATCATGCAGACCGGACATCCAGACTAAGCACAATAATCACGGAACTGCTATCCAGGCAACCTGATCTCCGGATTATTGTGACGAGTCGAGATTGGATGGGGATCAAAGGCGAGGCAGAACTGAAAGTCTTGCCGCTGGGCGTTCCTAGCATTCATCCACGCAAAGCGCCGAATTGGTCAAGCCTGCTCGAATCAACAGCGATGCGGCTGTTCGTTAGAGTTACCGAGCAAGCTCTGCCTGGTTACAGTTTACGAGAGTCCGATGCGATTGCATTAGGGCACTTGTGCGAACGTTCTCAGGGAATACCTGCGCTGATTGAGATATTGGCGGCGCATCTGCGGGTGTATCCACCACCGATCATACTGATGCAGCTCGACAACCGACTGCGCGGTCTGGGCGGTGTCAGATCAGACCCATCGATCCAGCAATCACTGAATGGGGTCTTAGGCTGGAGTCACAATCTGCTCAAGCGCGACGAGCAACTGGCTCTAGCCGGGCTAAGCTTATTCATTGGGGGCTGGACAGCGGAAACGGCAGCAGCGGCGCTAAGCCCGTTCGTCAAAAGCTCAATGGATGAAATCCTGAAACAACTGACACACAAGCGCTTCATTCAGGTCCTGTCCACAGAGAACGAGAACAAGCGGTATACCATGTCCGATGCGATTCGAGATTTCGCGACGGCTAAGCTGCAACAGCATGAACTCTATTCGGAGATAATCCGAGCATTTGCGGGCGCATTTTGGGGGATGATCGAGGATTTCGGAAGCGATCAAAAACGACGGCTGCCGAGCCTCGAAGCTGAGATTGACAACATCCGATCGGTACTGCGCCTGGCCGCAGAATACCGGGCGACAGAAATGCTCACGCGCACGGTGCTAGGACTGTGGCCTTTATGGGAGACAACTGACCGTTACAAAGAAGCGGATTACTGGTTCAATCTTGCCCTCGCACTGCCCGGACAAAAAGCTCAGGACACACAGAATCAGATACGCCTCATGAGCGCGAGCGTGGCGCTTCGCCGTGGCGATCATCAACAGGCACTGAAACTCCTGGAAGAGTGTCTAGTCGTGTACAGATTATCTGGCGACCACGCCAACGAGCGACATATCTTATCGCTGCTCAGGCAGATCATGATCGATCACCCAGATGAGCAAACAAACCTCTAATCATAGTGAACCGACTGAACCAACATCTCGCCTGTGGACACGCCATGCGGTAGATCAGCCAGAAACGCGACCGTATCAGCAATAGTTTGGGTATCAATGATCATGTCCTCAGGCATGTTTGGGGTTGCAGAACGGCGCATAGGGGTATCAACCGGGCCGGGACACAACACAGCCACGCGGATCTGTTCTTCCCTCAGTTCGACCGCGAGTGATCGGGCAAAGCCGACGATGCCGGCTTTGGCGGCAGAATAGGCCGTCACATTGGGATAGCCACGCAGTGCCACTTTAGAGGCGATGTAGATCAAGCTGGGATTATGGCTCCGGCGCAAGGCCGGGAGCAGCGCCTGAGTCAGGATAAAGACCGAGCGCAAATTGACAGACAGAACGTGATCCCAATCGGAAAGGGTCATTTGCGCGATAGACTTGATCAGAGCTTCGCCGACGCAGCTCACCACAGTGTCGATAGCGATCCCATCTGAATCGAGCATCGCGCAAAGCGAAGTCAGCGAGTCCGACAAGGACAGATCAGCGGCGTAGGGTGTCGCGCTCCCGCCGTCCTGCTTGATCTGCGCAGACACCCGCTCAAGCTTTGCAGCACTACGCCCAACCAGGAAAACATGACTACCCCGACGGGCAAAATGCCGCGCAACGGCTTCGCCCATCCCCTGCCCTGCTCCGGCGACAACAACATGGTGCAATGATGACATGATCGTGCCTAGCCGCCTTCGATATCGGTGAATCAGACCAGCTATTTACTGGGTGCAGTAGACTGCGGCGTCAGATCGAACTTATGCTGACGCTGTGTGACCAGAAATGCCAACCAGTCGGCGATACCCGTGTCTCGTTTGGCAGATGTTTCCAGAATAGTGATGCCAGGGTGTACGGACTGGATGTTAGACAGCGCAGCAGCGCGGTCAAACTCGACCGCTTCAGCAATATCGATCTTGGTGAGAACGGCAACATCGGCAGAATGGAACATGGGCGGATACTTGAGGGGTTTGTCCTCGCCTTCCGTGACAGAAAGCAGCAGCGCACGCAGATGCTCGCCCAGGTCATAGCTCGAAGGGCAGACCAGATTTCCAACGTTCTCAATGAACAGGAAGTCCGTTGCTTGCAGATCCAAGCCCCAGGCATCGAGGTGATGGGCAATCATGTCAGCTTCGAGATGGCAATTTCCGGCCGTCTCAATCTGTCTAACCGAAGCGCCGCTCCGCGCCAAACGTCTGGCGTCATTATCGGTGGCGAGATCGCCGACCAGCGCAGCGACACTGTAACCTGTTTCACGCAAGGAGCGAAGTGTAGATTCGAGTAAAGCGGTCTTCCCTGCGCCCGGGCTTGAAACGAGGTTGGTTACGAACACATGAGCAGAATCGAACCTCTGACGCAGGGTATGTGCCAGAAGATCGTTCTTTTCCAGAATTCCACGGCGGATTTCAACAATGCGCGGGTTACTCATCGAATGCCTCCAGCGAGACCACTTCAAGTTCGCGCCCCTGGCGAATATCCGTGGTAGGCGTACCACAGTGAGGACAGCAAAAGTCCTGTATTCCAGGAAGGACTACTGTCTTGTTGCAGGTAGAGCAGTAGATGGTCACAGGGAGTTCTTCGATCTCCAGGTGAGAACCTTCAAGAATGGTACCCGCGGCAGCAATATCATAGCTAAACATCAAAGCATCTTTGACCACGCCAGATAGTGTACCCAATCGAACATGAACGGCCGCCACACGTTTGACCTCGGCTGCTGCAGCAGCGTGACAAGCAATTTCTACCAAATTATGAGCAATTCCGAGTTCATGCATGGCACGGCTCGTACACAGAGCAAGTACATCCTCTACTTGACCGCTGATGATAGCATCGGGCAGGCTCAGCAAGATATAGTGGATGTCAGGAATGTGTTATGACATACATCATCCATGCAAGATGGATTAACTCACTCTGAAAGATACGCGCCACCTTAATGAAATATCATCGAAAGCCCCCTTACAATCATTTATAACAACTGTAATTATATCCCTGAGCGAGGAGCCATATGGCCGTGATTCCGATCTACCGATTGGCCTGTTACCCTGCGAATTCACTCGTTAATGGGTAGCCCAAAGCAATACACCATCGAGACTGGTGATTAAGTCGATGAACGTCCTTTTCATAGAGCAACAAAAAGGCAGTTTATCCCTCATCGCGAAGCGGCTCAAGGCAGCCAAGGGCGAAGAAGTGAGGATTTCGCGCATTCAGATTGAGCAATCCAGGTTAGTTCAGTGGAATTCGCACCAAATTGACATCGTGGTTGTCGAGCTGCCTGCGGGTGGTTCTGCGCGCCTGGCCCAGTATTTGAAGCTCTATCCTAAGTTGCCAATGGTGGTGATTGCCGAAGCAAGTCAGGATGCTGCCGAATGTTTTAAGATGGGCGTCCAGGATTTCTTGCTCAAAGGTGAGGCCAGCGGAAAAATGCTGCTTCGCGCGTTGAGCAATGCTCGCGCCCGAAGCTCTGCAAACATCGATCACACCTATGTTCCGAGGTGCAGCACATATCGGAATGAGAGCGTCGATGGTAACGTAGCGAAGGGGCGTACTCAGGAACTGGTAAGTGCCAAGACACGGATTGAAGCCATTCTGAATGGCAGCAGTTGTGGCATCCTGCTCTTTGACCCAGACACTGGGATCCAGCAGGCAAACGAGGTTGCGTATCGTCTGTTTCATAATCAGGCAGATGATTTCACAGGTCATTCACTTGGCGAACTGCTGTCTCCAGAGTACCGCACCCTGCTAGACGACACCATCGACGATGCCATATCTCAGAATTCCGTCCAACAAATCGATGTCACCGCCCTCCGGCTGGATGGCAGCACATTCGATGCCCAGATCGGGATTGCGCCGATTGATTACATCGGCAGTGAACGGAAGCAGCTTGTTTGCACAGTACAAGACATCACTGCTCGTAAAGAACTAGAGTATTCGCTGCTCCATTATGCAGACGAGTTATATGACCTGTATAACCAAGCTCCCTGCGGCTACTACTCCACAGATGAGCATGGGGTCATCATTCAGATCAATGACACGCAGTTGAATTGGCTTGGTTACAGCCGAGATGTGGTCATCCATGAGATGACCATTGACCGCATTTTGACACCCGATAGTGCCGCGATTTGTGCGGCGGCCCAGGAAGAATTCATTAAGAAGGGGTGGCTCAAAGACCTGGAAATCGAGTTCGTTCGCAAAGACGGAACGGCATTCCCGGCCATGGTTAGTGTCACTGCGGTATTTGACAAAAATGGACGATATGTGATGAGTCGGTCAACTGTGTTCGACATCACAGATCGGAAACAGGCTGAAAATGCCCTGCGTGAGAGTGAAGAGAAGTTCCGGCAGATTGCCGAGAACATCGACCAAGCCCTGTTCATTCTGTCTGAAGATGGAAAACAGATTCAGTATGTCAGCCCGGCACACGAAGCGATCACGGGGCGGGCACGTCAGAGTTTGTATGACCACACCGCATCGTTTCTGGACTGCGTACACCCAGAGGATCTAGACCGGATCAAGCTTGAAACCGATGTCGGTTTCTTAAGCAAAAGCCCTTATACGAGTCCTGAGTATCGAATTGTTCGGCCAGATGGACGCATACGATGGGTACAGGTACGGATATTTCCCATTCTGGACAATACCGGCAATGTCTACCGCCGGATCGGGATGATGGAGGACATTACTGAACGCAAGAACTTCGAGGAAATACTGGAACGGGCACTCCAACAGGAGAAAGAACTGGGAGACCTCAAGTCACGTTTTGTTTCGATGGCCTCGCATGAATTTCGAACGCCGCTGGCCACTATTCTAGCGGCAACTGAAAGTTTGAGTTGCTATCGTCAGAAAATGGACGATACCCAGATCGATGCGCGGCTGGACAAAATACGTCAGCAGGTCATCCATATGAAACAGGTCATGGACGATGTACTCCAATTGACTCGTATTCAGGCAGGACGCATCGACTATCGACCAGTCGATGCGGATCTGAACATGCTGTGCCGAGATATCGTTGACGAATTCCGAAGCTGGGCAGAATATGAAAACCGGATCGTGTATTCCTGCGATTCGGTTCCGATGCGCCTGAGTTTTGATCCGAAACTCATGCGTCAGGCTATCACCAATCTACTGTCGAACGCACTTAAATATTCAGCGGAGGAAGACAAAGTCACCATAAATCTGCGAAGAACAGGAGGTCAGATTATGTTGGAGGTTCATGACGACGGGATTGGAATTCCGATTGAGGATCAGAAACATCTTTTTGAGCCATTCCATCGCGCGAAAAATGTTGGAGCCATTTCTGGAACTGGATTAGGTCTGAACATAGCTTTACAGGCAATCAGTCTTCATTGCGGCTCCATTGAAATAACCAGCGCCCCGAATCAAGGTACAACGGTCGTGGTCATTATTCCTTTGGCGGCTTAAGACAGATCAGGATAGACGCGATCACACGCGGCAGTTTACATGATACGAGCATACAAGCTGGCGTTTCAGTCGCCCAGGAAGCAGGAGGGTCAGGATCATGGCGAAACTACTGGTGATTGAAGACGAGCAACCAATCCTGGAAGAAGTTCTCGACTGGCTCCAATTTGAAGGGTATGAGAGCTTCGGTGAAACCAATGGTCTCAAGGGACTAAAAGCTGCACAGGATTGGCAACCCGATCTGATCGTTTGCGACATCACAATGCCTGAAATGGATGGCTATTCGGTACTGCTGGAACTGCGCAAACACCCGGCTACGGCCAAAATCCCCTTCATGTTCCTGACCGCCAGGGCCGACAAGCCCTTCATGCGGCATGGGATGGAATTAGGAGCAGATGATTATCTCACCAAGCCATTTACGCGAGCCGAACTGCTGTCCGCTATTCGAGGCCGACTTCAACGGCACCAACTCATCAACGAATCGCATCATCAGGACTTTGAAACCTTCAAGCTCAAACTGGTACGGATGGTAACACATCAGCTCAAAACACCGCTGATGTCGCTCACGTTCGTGCGCGATATTATTGAACGCCAGTTCGACCAACTGGATCAAGACCAAATTCGCGATCTTCTGGAAACCCTGCGCGGTGGGACAGATCGGCTCGAACACCTGGTTCAGCAGACGGTGTACATTGCTCAGATCGAGGGCGGCATATTGACGAGCGAGTTTGTACAGCAAACAAGCGTCCCTATCCACCTATGGCATCTGATTCCCGCTATGATTGACCTTGCCCGACGCATCGCTTACCGAAACAATGATGCGCAGATCATTGTCGATCAACGTGATGCCAATGCGTCGTTCACCGGTGATATGGCCATGCTCAAGCATGCTATGGCGGAACTCGTCAGCAACGCAATCAGCTTTTCTCCAGACCAGAAGCCAGTTACAATTAGTCAATGGGTATCCGGTGGTTATGTCTGGATTAGTATTTTCGATCATGGCATGGGTATGTCCAAACAAGAGACAAGCCAGGCACAGCAGGCATTCGAGCAAATCCGCCGAGAACGTCTGGAACAACAGGGACTCGGTCTCGGACTAACGATTGCACGGCAGCTCGTTGAACTCAACAACGGCCTGTTTGAAATCGGTTCGACGAGCGGCAAGGGCACCCAAGTCACAATAGGTTTCCGAACCGCCAAATAGCAATTCGACTTAAGACATAAGACAGGAGCAAAGACTCCCGATGGCCGCACGAATACTCGTCATTGAAGACGAGCTTTCACTCCTTGAGGAAGTGTTGGAGTGGCTGCGCTTCGAAGGATATGACGCAATCGGGGCGGTCAATGGTTATGAAGGCATTAACCTGGCTCTTCGACAGCCACCTGATCTGGTGGTATCTGATGTGATGATGCCGGAAATGGACGGATACCGGGTTCTGGTCGAGATGCGTTCGCACATTGAGACGCAGATAGTGCCCTTCATATTCATGACCGCGCGCGTATCACGCGGAGATGTCCGATACGGAATGGATCTCGGCGCGGACGACTATATTATGAAGCCGTTTTCTCGTGAAGAACTTCTCAGCGCAATTCATTCCCGCCTGGCTCGCCGGGAAACCGTCAAGGATTATGTTGAAAGCAAAATGGAGGGGCTGCGGCGGAACCTGATCCACACACTCCCACATGAACTACGGACACCCCTGGTTGCTATTCTGGGATATGGTGATCTTCTATCAACCGATGCGGAAAGTTTCAGTCCCAGCAAGATTGCCGAAATGGGAACGATGATCTACCAAAGCGGTAAACGGCTGCACGAGTTGATCGAGAATTACCTCCTGTATGCCCAAATCGAGACAACCGCACTTGACTCCGCTAAGCTTCAGGCACTTCAGTCAATCGTCACAGACCACCCCGATCAAATCATCGCCAAGACCAGCCAGACCACTGCGAAGGAATTCTCTCGCGCGGCTGACGTCCAACTCAACCTGCAACCGGGACAGGCCTGCATCTCGGACAACAACCTCGCCAAGATCACTCATGAACTGGTTGACAATGCGTTCAAGTTCTCTGCAAATGGTACACCGGTGGCGATAAACAGCGGTCTGCAAGATGGATTCTACTACCTCGTCGTGTCCGACCAGGGACGGGGGATTCCGCCGGAACAAGTCGCCAACATCGGGGCCTACAACCAGTTTGGGCGGTCGGTCTATGAACAGCAGGGATTAGGACTGGGACTCATCATCTCCAAGCGCTTGGCCGAGATTCATCGCGGTGAGATGCAGATCGATACCGCACTCGGCGTGGGAACCACGGTCCGTATCCTACTGCCGGCTGGCTAGGCGTTTGCTCGCCCCCAGATCGCGCGCAACCTGTTGATGGATAGGTGTCAGGCAGTGCTACCAAAGACACGTGCCGCGATTCATCCCGTTCAGGGCAGCCTGTCAAGAATGGCTTGGAGCGAGACCCCTTGCAATGAGGGAAACCAAACGGTTGGCTGGTTGGCAGCGGCCTGACCCAGGCCAACAGTGAAGAATCCTCCCGTCCGAGCGGCGTTGATCCCAGCTTCGGCATCCTCAAAGACAATGGCCTGGGTGGGATAAACGCGGAGCGCACCCGCGACCCAGAGGAAGAGGTCTGGGGCCGGCTTGGCATTGACCACGCAATAGCCATCACCGATCACATCAAAGGCGGACTCCATGCCGAGCCGAGACACGACCAAGCGAGCATTCTTGGAGGCGGAGCCGAGACCGAGCTTGAGGCCGCGGGCGCGGGCTTCGTCGAGCAGATGACGGACCCCGGGTAGCAGATTGGCAGGGGTGAGTTCTTCGAGGTGTTCCAGGTAGTACGTATTCTTGCGATCCATCCAGTTTTGGGCGGTGGGTTCATCGATGGGACGCCCTTTGAGGATGGTGTTGAGGCTTTCGCGGCGGGACAGGCCGCGGAGGGCTTCGTTATCTTGACGGGTAAAAGGGATGCCCTCCTCTTCAGTCAGGCGTTTCCACGAGAGGAAATGGTACTCGGCGGTATCGGTGATGACACCATCGAGGTCGAAGATGAGACCGTGGATTTCAGGGGGCATGGTGTTCCTTTCGGGAGGCAGAAAGTCTGTAGTTGATGGATATTAGCTGATAGACCTATAAAAGTGCCGCAAATACCGCAGTTGCAAGTACGCAAAATGTTGCAAAAGTTGAAAATGTTGCAGTTGCAACTGCGCGATTCTTGCAACCCTGATGGGATGCGACAGGTTGTAGAGGTGCGGATGCGCCGCCATTCCCTAACGAGGACGACAGCCGAAAAACCATGTCCAGTGAAGGGACAAGAGGCAGCGGGCTGCGCGCTGTCTAAATGGCGAGGCGTGATGCATCATGCCCCTATCTTCGCACATCCCTACGATAGCACAAAATGGGACGGAAAGGGTGACATTTTGTCTACTCTTGGCGCGACTGCTCATTTCGAGCAATTGCTTTCGTTTACTTTCACAATATTCATGTTATAATCATGTTGCGCAGCAAATGCTTTCGAGTGGTCTGGTGGAAAGAACTGCCCTTGTGGTCTACACTAGAGGCAATTGATCCGATCTAAACCGCTCTTTTTCAGGACAAAATTCTGTATGGCAACTGCGGTCATCATGCCCAAGCTGGGCAACACTGTGGAAAGTTCGATCATCGTTGGCTGGAAGAAGAAGCCTGGCGATTCCGTAAGCGAAGGCGAGGCGATCTGCGAGATCGAAACGGACAAGGCGACCATTGATGTCGAAAGTCCGGCGGGGGGTGTGCTTCTGGATATCTTCTTTAAGGAAGGCGAGGATGTCCCGGTGCAGACCGTCATCGCCGTGGTCGGAGCGGCGGGGGAAAACTACGATGCGCTGCGCCCTGGTGGAAGCGTCTCCCCCGCAGCCGCGCCGGTCTCCTCCGTCAGCGCCCCCGCGCCTCGTCCATCGCAAGCCGTCAATGGTAAAGTGATAACGCCGACTGCCCCGGTTGTGCCGAGTGCGGCAGCATCGTTCGTGGGCGTTTCGCCACGGGCGCGAAACCTGGCCGAAAAGAAAGATATCGATCTGAGCGGGATTCAAGGAAGCGGCCCGGGCGGGCGGATCATCGAGCGGGATGTGGTGGCGGCACTGGCATCCAAACCGAAACTGACTCCGCTGGCCAAGTCGATGGTCGAGAGCGGCGACTTCGTGGTATTGAGCGGGGGCAGCGGCCCCGGTGGGCGCATCACGTCGAAGGATTTACGGCAGGCCGCCCCTGCCCCACAGACACACGCAGACGATGTGCAGATCATCCCGCTCAAGGGGACGCGCAAGATCATCTCCGAGCGGATGCTGAACTCGATGCAGACGACAGCGCAGCTCACGATGATCGCATCGGCGGATGCGCGGGTGGTGCAGGAGTATCGTCTGCGACTCAAGAACAGCGCGGCGGAACTGGGATTGCAGAAAGTCACGATCAACGATCTGGTGCTGTACGCAGCGGCGCGGACGCTGCCACTGTTCCCGGATGTGAACGCGCTGTTCAACGGCGAGAGCATCGCGCAGTACCGGAGCGTGCATCTGGGCTTCGCGGTGGATACGCCGCGCGGGTTAATCGTGCCGGTGATCCGCAACGCTCACCAACTCAGCCTGAAGCAGCTTTCGCAGGAATCCAAGCGGCTGGCGGATGGCTGCCTGAGCGGGAAGGTCAGCCCGGATGAACTAAGCGGCGGGACGTTCACAGTGACGAACCTGGGCAGCCTGGGGATCGAGACGTTCACGCCGATCCTGAATCCGCCGCAGGTGGCGATCCTGGGCGTGGGGAACATCAACCTGAAGGCAGTAGAGAGCGAGGAGGGGGTGGAGTTCATCCCGCATCTGACGCTTTCGCTGACAATCAACCATCAGGTGGTGGATGGCGCGCCGGGAGCACGTTTCTTGCAGGCGCTCAGCCGCAATCTAGCGCAGATCGATCTGCTGCTGGCAGTGTAATTGATCCTCACCCCCTACCCCCTCTCCACTTCGTAGAGAGGGGGAACGCATGAAGTAACAATAGACGGACACATACAAACCACAAGGACTCGTTTTCATGACCAAGACCATCCCCATTCTGCCGGACGAAGTACGCAAGCGGAGCGTCATCAAGAGCGCCGATATTCCCGTGAATGCTTACGTGCCTGATCCCGCGATGGAAGCGGCCAAATACGGGCGGGAGGCGCTGGTGCGGATGTACCGAGATATGACGTACATCCGCGAGTTCGAGACGATGCTCGACCGGATCAAGAAAGAAGGCGTCTACGAAGGGATCGAATACAACCACAAGGGGCCAGCGCACCTGTCGATTGGGCAGGAGGCGGCGGTGGTTGGGCAGGCGTTCCATCTGACGCCGGATGATTTTATCTTTGGGTCGCACCGGAGCCACGGTGAAATCCTGGCGAAGAGTCTGGCGTCGATCCAGCAGATGAGCGATGCAGAACTGCTCCAGATCATGGAGCGGTACATGGATGGCAAGCCGCTACGGATCGTGGAGCAGTTTTCACATGGGAGCGTCAAGGACCTGGCGCTGGATTATGTGCTGTACGGGACGATTGCGGAAATCTTCGGACGGGCGACAGGCTTCAACAAGGGGATGGGCGGCTCGATGCACGCCTTCTTCCCGCCGCTGGGGGTGATGCCGAACAACGCGATTGTAGGCGGATCCGCGGATATCGCGGTGGGGGCGGCGCTGTTCAAGCGGGTCAACCGCCGGCCGGGTATCGTGATCGCCAATATCGGGGATGCCTCGATGGGCTGCGGGCCGGTCTGGGAAGCGATGATGTTCGCGGCGATGGATCAGTACCATACGCTGTGGAAGGCGGAACTGGGCGGCGCTCCGCCAATCCTGTTCAACTTCATGAACAACTTCTACGGGATGGGCGGGCAGACTCTCGGCGAGACAATGGGTTTTGGCGTGCTGGCACGGGTTGGGTTGGGCGTCAACGAAGAGGCGATGCACGCAGAACGGGTGGATGGATATAACCCGATCGCGGTCGCGGATGCGATTGAACGGAAGAAGCGTATTCTACTGGATGGCGACGGGCCCGTGCTGCTGGATACAGTGACGTACCGGTTCACGGGGCATTCACCGTCGGACGCTTCGTCCTACCGCGACAAAGCGGAGATTGATCTATGGCGGGCACAGGACTCGCTGGTGGCTTACGGAAACTATCTGAAAGAGAACCAGCACGCCGATGACGCGACACTGGAGGGCTTCCAAGCCGACATCCGGTCGCGGTTGGTGCGGGTACTGAAGGCAGCGGTCTCGCTGGAGATTTCGCCACGGCTGAGTATGCGGACGGACGAGATCGGCGAGATGATGTTCTCCAACCAGTTCAAGGAACGGCTGGCAGATGGAGAAGCGGAGGTACTGATCCCGAAAGACGAGAGCCGTCTGAAAACGACGTATGCCAAGCATCGCTTCGGCCTGAAGGATGGCAAGCCGCTGCCGAAGCTGCAAACGCTGAATTACGCTGAGGCGCTGTATGAAGCGATGATGCACCGCTTCTATGAAGACCCGACGATGGTGGCATATGGCGAAGAGAACCGCGATTGGGGCGGCGCTTTCGGCGTGTATCGTGGGCTGACGGAGTGCCTGCCATATCACCGGCTGTTCAACTCGCCGATCTCGGAGGCGGCGATTGTGGGCACGGCGGTCGGGTATGCGATGTGCGGCGGGCGCGTGGTGGCCGAACTAATGTACTGCGATTTCATGGGGCGGGCGGGGGATGAAATCTTCAACCAGATGGCAAAGTGGCAGTCGATGTCGGCCAATGTGCTGCAAATGCCGCTGGTGCTGCGCGTGTCGGTGGGATCAAAGTACGGGGCGCAGCATTCGCAGGACTGGACTTCGATCTGCGCCCACATCCCCGGCTTGAAGGTGATGTTCCCGGCGACGCCGTATGACGCGAAGGGGATGCTCAATCTGGCGCTGCGAGGGACGGACCCGGTAGTGTTCTTCGAAAGCCAGCGGCTGTATCCCGAACCAGAAGTTCTGGTCGAGGGCGGCGTGCCTATCGATTACTACGAAGTGGAGATGGGGGAACCGGCTATCCGGCGGACGGGCAGCGACCTCACGATCGTGACGGTGGGGGCGACGCTGTACAAGGCGCTGGAAGCAGCCGATGAACTGCAAAGTCGCTACAACCTGTCAACGGAGGTAATCGATGCACGGTTCATCAACCCGTTGAATTACGCCAAGATCGTCGAATCGGTGCGGAAGACAGGCAAGGTGCTGCTGGCGTCGGATGCGTGCGAGCGGGGATCGTTCCTGCATACGATGGCCTCGAACATCAGCCAACTGGCGTTCGACCACCTCGACGCGCCAGTGACGGTGGTCGGCGCGCGGAACTGGATCACGCCGCCGGCGGAACTGGAAGAGGTATTCTTTCCGCAGAAGGAATGGATTCTGGATACGATCCACGAGCGGATGCTGCCACTGCCGGGGCATCAGGTGACGACGGCGCAGGGCACAGGTGAAATCCTGGTTCGCAACCGGATGGGAATCTAGCTGTGGGGGGTACGAACGGCGTTCTTCAATACCCGCGCGTCCATCTGGCGGTCGATAACTGCTTCGCCAGCAAACGATGGACTGCGCCGCTGGATTGGATGAAGATCGCGCGCGAGGCAGGACTCTACTTCGTCGAGGCCAGCGCAGACAACGAATGCGATCCGCTATACACGACGGCAGAGGCACTGGCAAGCTGGATCGACGCGGTGCGGCGGGCTTCGGAGCAGACCGGGGTGCGGGTCAGCACGTTCTACTCCGGGCATGGGAGCTATGCCACGCTGGGGCTGGCTCATCCAGATGAACGGGTACGGGAGCATATGCAGCGACGGTGGCTGGAACCGATGATCGCCAGCGCCGCATCGCTTCAGGCGGGGCTGGGCTTTTTCTGCCACGCTTTCGCACAGTCGGTGCTGGCTGATCCGGCAGCTTATGCCAAAGCGGAAGCTGATCTATTCGGGCGGCTGGCGGAACTGGCGGTCGTCGGGCAGCAGGTCGGGTTAAGCAGCCTGTCGGTGGAGCAGATGTACGTGCCACACCAAGTCCCGTGGACGATCCGGGGAGCGGAGCGGCTGCTCAAGGCAGTCTATGAGCAGGGCAAAGCGCCGTTCTATATCACGTTGGACACGGGGCATCAGGTCGGGCAGAAGCACTACCAGAAGCCGAGCGTTGGGCAGATCGAGGCGGTCGTCACAGCGCGGCGGCGAGGCGATGACCTGCCGGATGTGTGGCTGGGGCCGGTGGAGATCGCACCGGACTACCGAGATGCTAATGCGGTTGAAGAGTGGGAACGGCGGATCGAGGCGCGGCCGTATCTGTTCTCGAAGGGCGAGGACGGGGATGTATATGCCTGGGTGCGGCGGCTGGGGCGGTACTCGCCAATCATCCACCTGCAACAGACGGATGGGAACGCATCGATGCACCGTCCGTTCACAGAGGCGTACAACGAGAGCGGGATCATCCACGGCGAGCAGGTGTTGATAGCGCTGTACGAATCGTGCAGCCAGATGGCAAGCTCCGACAACACAATACCCCCGGTCGAAGACATCTACCTTACCATCGAGATGTTCAGCGGAACGGTGGAACGTCCAGCGCGGATTCTGGCGAATCTGCGGGAGACAGCGGCCTACTGGCGGCGGTTCGTGCCAGAGGATGGGATGCGGCTGGACGAAATCAGGCAGTACTTGGCGGCTACACATCAGGAACAGCAACCCTCATGAATCAGGACCGGTTTGCGCTGGAACATTACGAGTCGCAGTTGAACGATTTTGATCCGGCGATCCGCGCCCATGCACTGGAGGAACTGATGGCGCTGGCGCGGAATGGCGAGGTTGCGTTTGCGCCGTTGATGGACGCGGTCAACATGCACTGCCACACGTTCTTCTCGTTCAACGCCTACGGGCATTCACCCACTTCGCTGGCTTGGCTGGCGAAGCGGCGGGGCTTCAAGGCTATCGGTATCGTCGATTTCGATGTTCTGGACGCGGTGGATGAATTCCTGGACGTGTGCGAACTGATCGAAGTGCGGGGCAGCGCGGGAATCGAAACGCGGGTGTTCATCCCAGAATTTGCCGACCGCGAGATCAATTCACCGGGGGAACCGGGCGTGTGCTACCACATGGGCATCGGGTTCACAAAGACGGCAGTCCCGGACTCGGCAGCGCCAATCCTGGATGATCTTCGGCAGCGGGCCAGCCGCCGCAACCGGGATATCGTGTTCCGGGTGAACCGCTACCTCGACCCGGTGGTGCTGGATTATGAGCGGGATATTGTGCCGCTCACTCCAGCAGGCAATCCGACCGAGCGGCATATCGTGGCGGCTTACATCCAGGCGGCGGGCAAACGGCTCGACGACCTAGAGGCGTTCTGGTCGGATCGCTTGGGCGTGCCTGCCGATCAGATCGAGGCGCTGCTGAACGATGTCCCTAAGTTCCAGAATCTGGTGCGGTCGAAGCTAATGAAGCAGGGCGGGGTCGGCTATGTGCGGCCTGGCGCGGAGACTTTCCCGACGGTAGAGCAGTTCCACAGCCTGATTACGGCGTGCGGGGCGCTGCCGTGCGCGGCGTGGTTGGATGGAACTTCGGCAGGCGAGCAGGCCATCGAGGAACTGCTGACGCTGCTGGTGGGCAAAGGGGTAGTAACGTTCAATATCGTGCCAGATCGCAACTGGAACATTAGCGACCCGGAAGCCAAGCAGATCAAGCTCCGCAATCTGTATCAGGTGGTCGAACTGGCGCAGGCGCTCGATCTGCCACTGAACGTCGGGACAGAAATGAACAGCTACGGCCAAAAGCTGATCGATACCTTCGAGGCAGTGGAACTGGCGCCGGTGCGGGAGGCTTTCCTGGATGGGGCACATTTCATCTATGGGCACACGGCGCTGCAGCGGGCGGCCGAATTGGGTTATCTGAGCGCGTGGGCGGAGGCGCACCTGCCAACCCGGCGCGAGCGAAATGCGTTCTATACGCGGGTTGGCTACCAACTGAGTCCGGGACGGCCGGGGCGTTTGGGGATCACGGCGGACTGGACGCCAGCGGATATTCTGGCGAAGGTGAGTAAGGGCTAGGGATGAAGGCTGCCGCCGGATGCTCAAGCGGGCTAGAAGCCAAGAGGGTATCATGAGCGACCAGCAGCCTCGGACGGGTAAATGTCCGTCCCTACGAACACGGTGTTCTGGGTAGGCCGGAGAGAAATCCCTGCCGAAGACATGGATTCGGGTTAATGGGTTACTTTGAAGGGGGCGGCAGATGTCCGATAAATTGACCACATTCCGCGAGGCGCAGACTCCCCTGCCCGACCATAACACGGTCTGGCCACTGTACGGCGCGGGGTTCGATAACCTGGGGGTAAACGACAAGCCCATTGATGTGCCGCTGCCAGAGATCGGGGCGGATCAACTGCTGGTGCGACATGATGCGTGCAGCATTTGTTTTTCCGATGTAAAGGTGCTGAAGCTCGGCCAGGAGCATCCCCGCATTTACCGGAACATGCGGACTCAGCCGGTAGTGCTGGGGCACGAAGTGGCAATGACGGTGGTGCAGGTCGGCGAGAATCTGCGGGGGCAGTACCAGGTTGGTGATCGCTTCACAATTCAGGCCGACATCTACATCGGCGGGGTGGGCTATGCCTATGGCTACGAAATCGAGGGGGGCTTCTCCAAGTACGGCGTGATCGACCAGCGGGTGCTGCACGGCGATGAAGGTAATTATCTGCTGCCCGTGCAGCGCAAGACGGGCATCGTCGAAAGCGCATTGATCGAGCCGTGGGCGTGCGTGATCGCAGCGTATGGGTTGGATTACCGGACGACGCCGAAAGCGGGTGGGACGGCCTGGTTCGTGGGCAGCGACGTGGGGGATTCGCGGCCGTATCAATTGAGCGCGGGGTTCGACCAAGCGTCACACCCGGATCACGTGATGGTATCGAATGTGCCAGCCGCATTTGAGGGCTGGCTGCGGTCGCAGGCGAGCCAGTTGGGGATCGAAGTCACCCGCGTAGCGGATGTCTCGGCTCCTCCGGTGGACAAGGTAGACGACATCATCCTGCTGGGGGCTGATCCTGATCTTTTGGAAAAAGTGAGTCCCTATCTAGCGAACTTTGGCGTGTTTGCCATCATCGCCGACCAACCGATGCCGCGCAGCGTGCAGCTCGACATGGGGCGGATTCATTACAATCGCTGGGTGTATGTGGGCGGTTCTGATCCAGACATTGCCCTCGCCTACGCCAGCAAGCCGGTGCGTTCGGCGCTCAAGGCTGGTGGAAAAGCCTGGTTCGTGGGGGCGGCAGGGCCGATGGGGCGGATGCATGTGCAGCGGGCGATTGAAATCCCGGATGGACCGAAAACTATCGTCTGCACCGATGTCAGCGATCATCGACTGGATGATCTGCGGCAGTCGTATGAAGCCGACGCCCAGGCCAAAGGGATCATGTTCGTCTGCCTAAATCCGATGAACGCGCCGGATGCCGAGGCGCTTAAGGCGCATCAGGAGGGCGGGTTCGACGATATCATCGTGCTGGCTCCAGTTCCGAAGCTCATCAGCGACTCGGCGACGCATCTGGCAGTGGACGGCGTGATGAACGTGTTCGCAGGTGTCGCGCGGGGGACGATGGCCGAAGTCGATGTGACAAATGTCTATACGAAGGGACATCGCTATATCGGGCAGTCAGGATCGATGATCCAGGACATGCGGACGATGCTAGAACAGACCGAAGCGGGCATCCTCTCGCCGAGCCGGGCGGTGGCAGCGATTGGATCGCTGAGCGCGTTCAAGGAAGGGCTGCGGGCGGTGCAGGATGCGGTCTTCCCCGGAAAAGTGGTGATCTTCCCGCACATCAAGGAATTCCCGCTGACGCCCCTTTCGGAACTGAAGGACAAGCTGCCGACGGTCTACGCGAAGCTGCATCATGGCCGGGAATGGACGGTCGAAGCCGAACAGGAGTTTCTGAAACTCATGTTGTCCGAGGAATTCGCATCATGACCAACCGGCTGCAAGATCAAGTCGCGATTGTCACCGGAGGCGCACAGGGGTTGGGCGAGGCGATCTGTCTGCGGCTGGCCAAGGAAGGCTGCCATGTGGTGGTGGCCGACCTGAACGAAGAAGCAGGTCAGGCGACCGCAGCCCACATCCAGGCGATGGGCACGGGGCGGCGAGCGCGCGCCATGAAGATTGATGTTGCCAATGAAGGTCAGGTGGCTGAGATGGTGGATTGGACGGCGCAGGAGTTTGGCCGTCTCGACATCATGGTCGCCAACGCGGGCGTGGTGCTGGCCGGAGACATTGAGGATTTCCCGCTGGAACGGTGGCAGACGGTCATCAATGTGAACCTGATCGGCTACTTCCTGACGGTAAAGCACGCAGCGCGGGTGATGAAAGCGCAGCGACGCGGGGTCATCATCCAGATCAACTCGAAGTCGGGAAAGAAAGGCAGCTTCAAGAATTCAGCCTACGCCGCATCCAAGTTCGGCGGTATTGGGCTGACCCAGAGCGCGGCGCTGGAACTGGCCGAGTTTGGCGTGCGGGTGAACGCGATCTGTCCGGGGAATCTGCTGGATTCGCCGCTGTGGGTGAACTCGCTGTACAAACAGTATGCCAAACGCTGGGGCATCAGCGAGGAAGAGGTGCGCCAGAAATACATCAACGAAGTACCGATGAAGCGCGGCTGCACATATGAGGATGTAACCAATGTGCTGGTCTTCCTGGCGTCGGATCAATCCAGCTACATGACAGGGCAGGCCATCAACGTGACCGGTGGCCAAGAGATGCGGTAATCATGGGACTGAGTGGCCAGCGCACTTATGTCGGGTTCGGTTTCGGCGCGATCCAAACCGGCTTGTTCCTATATGAGGCCTACCAATCGGGGCACTTTGGGCGATTGGTGGTCGCCGAGGTCGTACCAGAGGTAGTGGCAGCGGTGCGGGCCGCAGGCGGCCAGTTCAGCGTCAACATCGCGCATCTGGATCGGATCGAGTCGGTGACGATAGGGCCGATCCAGATCGAGAATCCGCGCGAGCCGGCGGATCGGGAACGGCTGATCGAAGCGATTGCATCGGCAGAAGAAATTGGCACGGCCGTGCCGAGCGTGAATTATTACAGCACACCCGGCCAAGGCAGTCTGCACGAGGTACTGGCGGAGGGGCTGCGACTGAAAGCGCGGCGCGGCGGGCCGCGGGCGGTCATCTACGCAGCCGAGAACCATCACCGGGCGGCGGAGAGCCTGCATGAGCAGGTCGAGTCGGCTATTCCTGACTCGGAGCGGGCAACGGTAAATGATTGGGTACGCTACCTGAACACAGTCATTCCCAAGATGAGCGGGTTGACCGAAGGCTCATCGGGCGGAGATGAGGCTTCAGTGCTGCCGGTCACACCAGGGAGCAGCCGGGCATTTCTGGTAGAGGCGTTCAACCGGATTCTGATTTCAAAGGTCGATTTCTCAGGAACAGTAGATTCATCAGTTTTTACTCGCGGGATCGGAGTTTTCCAGGAGAAGGCAGATCTGCTGCCGTTTGAAATGGCGAAGCTGTTCGGGCACAACGGAACTCATGCGCTGGCAGCGTACCTCGGAACGCTGTGCGGTGTGCGTTACATTGCTGAACTCCAGGCGCGCGGGGATATTCTGGCGGTGATGCGGACGGCGCTGATTTCCGAAGCGGGCATGGCGCTGATCCGCCGCTATGCGGGAATCGATGATCTGTTCACGCCAGATGGATTCAAGGCAATGGCCGATGATCTGCTCGAACGCATGTTGAATCCGTATCTGCGCGATACGGTGGAACGGGTGGGCCGCGATCCGATTCGGAAGCTGGGCTGGAATGACCGTTTGATTGGGGCGATGCGGCTGATGATCGAACAGGGAGTTGCTCCGGTTCGGTATGGGGTGGGCGCGGCGGCGGCACTGGCCACACTGGAACCGGAATGGCTGCGGAGTGATGCATCCCCCGCCCAACAGTTGGGAGCGATCTGGGGGACAGAAGCTCCGGCGGCAGAACAAGCGGTTGTGATTGAATGGGTAGAACGAGGACGGAAAATCCTACAGGCATGGATCGAGGTCAATTACCAGAGATTAGATCAACTGGTGGAGGCTGAGACCACACGATGCTGAGATGGACATTTCGCCTTGACGTTCAACGAGGTCATTGCTACACTTCTGCCCGTTGGCCCCATCGTCTAGCGGCCTAGGATGTCACCCTTTCAAGGTGAAGACACGGGTTCGAACCCCGTTGGGGCTACCAAACTGTCCGCCGCTTGAAGAACCGCTGTTGAAGCGGTTTTTCATTTCTTCCCTCATGGAGTCCATCTGCAAAGCCGCCCGCATCACCAGGAACGGCTCTGCCCAACTCAGCAGTTTGAAGTCCATAGCTGGCGATCCAGGTTATAGACGATCTCTTCAAACAGGCTGTGCTCCAGCAGGCGACGGTCTTCCCCCTCGGTCACATCCTAGAGGCTGTTATGAACTTTAGAGCACATAAGCCGCCACTTGAACGAAGCGATGAGCCATCAAGATAGCAAAGGCCAAGAAATGCAAGCCTTTCAAGGTTTCGGGCAAGCGTTCATACTCCCGTGCCAGGCACCGAAACCGCGCCGCCCAACCGAAGGATTGTTCGACGACCCAACGACGCGGCAAGAGCACAAAGCCCTTCTTGACCTCGGGCAACTTGACGACTTCCAGGCGGATGCGCTCATTAGCGGCGGCCTGGTCGGCGTCAGCCCCCGTGTAGCCCTGGTCAACAAAGGCAACTTCAACCGTCTGACCGGTTACTTCCCGGACTGCCTGCGCCAGTTGCGCCACCTGGGTGCGGTCCTGCTCGTCTGCGGCGGTCACATACAGCGCCAGCAGGTGACCCAACGTATCCACGGCCATCTGGGTCTTGCTGCCTTTGCGTCGTTTGGCTCCATCGTACCCTGCCCGTGCGCCGCTTTCTGGACTAGATTGCGGCGTCCGGCTGTCGAAGATGACCGCGCTCGGCTGCGCGTTGCGTCCTGCCGCCAACCGCAGCACCTCACGCAAGTCGTGGACCATCGCCTCGAACACCCCCGCTTTCAGCCAGCGTTGCGTCTGCTGGTACACTGCGTGCCACGGCGGCAAGTCGTGGGGCAGCATTCGCCAGGGAATCCCGCCCCGCACCACGTAGCGCAGGGCATTGAACACTTCGCGCAGGGGATACTCGCGCTGCGGCGCCGTTTCGGTCATCAACGTCAGATACGGCGCCACAAACGCCCATTCGTCATCACTCACATCACTGGCATAAGGTTTTCGTTCACTCATGCTCTCAGTTTAGCATCGTCCGTTGCAAAAGTGCATAACACGCTCTAGAACGGTGAGACGAGGCAGGCAAGATAAGAAACGGCATAAACCTCCTCGTCTAGTGTGGAGATGAGACTTACTGCGCCAGCGGCCCGGTGGACTCGCGCACGATCAATTCTGGGGGCAGCAGCAGTTGACGGGTTTCCGTCGTTCGCCCGCTCAGAATTTCGCCCACGATGTCGATCATCTCGTAGCTGATCTCCTGAATCGGCTGGCGCAGGCTCGTCAGAGGCGGACGCAGATAGCGACTCATCGGCTCATCATCGAATCCAATCACCGAAACCGTCTTCCCAACCACAAGTCCACGCCGTTCGGCTTCGCTCATCAGGCTGATCGCTGTTCGATCGCTCACCGTGACATAAGCAGTCGGCTGTTTAGAGGCAGGTAGGCAAGCGAGTTGATCGAACACCAGATGCCCCACCGCTTCCCCATATTCGGCCCGAATCACGTAGACTGGATCATAGTCGATCTTTGCCTCACGCAGCGCTTGGATGTATCCCTCCAGGCGGATATTACCCGTCAGCGAATCCTCCGGCCATGTCACCATCCCGATACGCCGATGGCCGAGTCCAATCAGATAATTGACTGCTTCATAAACTCCGACCAGCCCATCGGTGTCCACCCAGTTGAAATCCCAGTCGGGATTCGAACGGCCAAAACTCACAAAAGGAAAGCGCCGATCTAGCAGGTATTTGATGCGTGGATCGTCTCGCTGCGTGCTTGCAAGGATAAATGCATCCACCCGTCCGGTGCGGATCAATTCGTCATACACGGGCAAGGGGTCGTCATAGGGGTAGGTGAACGTCAGCAGGTGATACCCCGCCGCCGAAGCTTCGCGCGCCAGATGAAAGGCGAAATGTTCCAGAATCGTATTCGGTCGCGGATTAGGAACGTCCATAAAAGCATAGCCGATAAGCCTCGTCTCGCTGGATCGCAGGTTGCGCGCAGTGATATTCCGCGTATAGCCCAACCGTTTGACCGCATCCAGCACCCGCTGACGGGTCTGTTCACTCACACCGGCAGGCTTGTTATTCAACACATATGATACCGTTGCAACTGAGACTCCAGCCTCGCGGGCGACATCTTTGATCGTGGGCATAAATAGGTCTACTGCCTTGCAGGAAGGTGTTGATTCGTGTTTGGGAATTCCTTGTCACTGTAAAGCGTCTGCTTTCGTTTGTCAACGCGCCGATGGTTCGCTACACATCCGTGAACGAAGCATCCACCACCTCGTCTTCAGCGAACGTGGGCGCTTTTTCGATCCCTACCGCCCGCAGTCGATCAAGTACCGCGCTGTTCGCAATCGCGGCCAGCGCTCCGCCGGTCAGCAGGAACCATGCCGCTGGCAAGAATACGCTCACAATCATCAAGGTCGCTGCCACCAGCAGAATCCCCAGCGTGAACAGGGGATTTTGAATCACCATCACCCCGGCATTGCGTGCCGCTCCCAACAGTGAAGGCTGCTGCATAGCGAAGAAGAAACACCAGCCAAAGAATTGGAACGTGAACACGGCGATCAAGCTGATGACCCAGATGCTCCGTAGGATGGCGAAGCCCACCCCATCCCGGTTGGCATAGTTGATCCAATTACTGATGGTGATGATGAGGAACAGGGCATTGAACAGCGCCAGTGGAATGGTACGCCGGAAATTCTGGCGGAAGCCTTGCCAGAAATCATCCAGACTGGCCGAAGGTTGGCGATGAAGCCGGTAGCTCATCCGCACCAGGCCAGCCCAGGCTGCCGGGGCGGTGATGACCAGCACAGTCAGCAGCGCCCAGAAGACGTTTGCCCAGATATACAGGTAGCCCCGGTTTTGCAGGTGGCGCAGTCCGCGCCAGCCGGCACGCAGCCCGGCCAACATCGTCTATTGCCCTGCTAAGCCGGAATAATTCGTTCCTTCCACGAAATAGCGCTGGAAGGCAAAGAAGATAACTGCCATTGGCAGCGTCGTCACCACTGACCCGGCCAGGAACTCGTTCCAGATCAACCCCTCGCCGGATTGCCCACGCAGGGCCGAAAGACCGAGCGGAAGGTTCCAGAGTTCCTGCTTTCCGCCGACCACGATCAGCGGATCGAGGAATGAGTTCCACATACCCTGGAAGCTGAAGATCGCCAGCGCGGTCAGCGCCGGGGTTGCCATCGGCAGGATCACCCGGAAGAACATCACCAAGCGGTTCGCGCCGTCCACCTGCGCGGCTTCTTCGATCTCGTTCGGGATCGTCTCAAAGAACTGCTTCATCAGGAAGATACCGAATGCGTCCACCATCAGTGGGATGATAACGCCCCAATATGTGTTGATCATCCCCAACTGACGCAGGATGATGAAGCGCGGGATCAGCAGCACGATAGCCGGGATCATCATTGTACCCAGCATCGCCGTAAAGATGAGCCGGTTGCCCGGAAACTTGATTCGTGCCAGCGCATATCCTGCCAGCGAGTCGAAGATCAACCGCAGCACTAACACCGCCACCGAATAGATCACCGAATTGACCAGCCACATCCCCAGCTGCTGCTGGAAGACCTGTTCATACCCTTCCAGGCTGGGGTTGAACGTCAGCGCCGTGGTGGTTTCTGTCGCAGAGCGCGTTCTGCCGTCAGGAGTTTGACAATCTACCCCAAACGGCGGCAGCGGGATCAGGGCTGCCGGGGCCGCATTGACGGCTGGCAGGCACTTGAACGAGTTCGCCACGGTCAGCACGAACGGCACAATCTGCGTCAGCGCCGCGATGATGAGTACTGTGTATCCCACGATGGGGATAAGACGGCTAAGCGTCCGCTGCAGAGGAGTCTTTGTCCCGACTTCTTCATACGTCATGGTAGCCATGGATGCAGCCTCCTCCCCTAAATCCCTTTGTCGCCGCCAGAAATACGGCGCTGGATGAGGGTGAAGATGAAGATGATGATGAACAGCACAATGGCCGTCGTCGTTGCCAACCCCATGCGCTGGTCGTCGAAGCCACTTCGGAACACCAGATAGGCAATCGTCAGGGTGGTATCTGCCGGGCCGCCGGACGAAATCACGTAGATTTGATCGAACACCTGAAATGTCCCAATCAGCCCCAAGGTCACGACAAAGAACGTGGTTGGCCGCAGCAGTGGAACCGTGATCTTGCGGAAAATCTGGCCGGTCGTCGCGCCATCGACATAAGCTGCTTCATAGACTTGTCCTGGGATGTTCTGGAGCGCTGCCAGATAGATGACCATCATCGTCCCAATTGTCGTCCAGGTGTTCAGGATCATGATCATCAACAGCGTCACGCTGGGGCCGCTCAGCCAGTCCCAGATGCGAATGCTCGCAATCTCCGTGCTAACCCAACTACCAGCTGTGTCGCGCGTGATGCCGAACACTCCCAGGATGGCGTGAATGATCCCGGTCGCATCATTCAGCCATGTAACCCCTTGATAACTGGGGAACAGCACCTTGATCCCCTGATTGATAAACCCATTGCTGGCGAACAGGAACATGAAGATGATCGAGATCACCACAGAAGAACTGATCGAAGGGAAGTAGAATGCCGTTCTGAAGAACCCTTTGCCTTTCAACCAGCGTTGGTTCACGATGACTGCCAACACCAGTGCCAGGAGTGTCTGAGTGGGCACGACGCCGATCACGAAATAAACCGTATTCTTGAGCGCGGTAAAGAACGCTTCCTGACGGCTGCCTTCGCGGAACAAGAGCCGCTCATAGTTCTCCAGCCCGACCATCTCGTATGCTTCGGGATTGAGCGCGCCTTCCCGGTTGAAAAGTGGGGTGATACCGTTCCAGTTAGTTAGGCTGAAAAAAAGCGCGGCCAGCATCGGCAGGATCAGGAAAACCGTCAGAATGACGATAGCCGGAGCCATAAAGGTGTACCCGGCGATGACATCCTGAAGCCGTCGATCCGCCGTAGTCGTTACCGGTTTGGCCGCGATTGCTCGAACACTGGGGGATGATTCCGCCATAGGGATAACACTTTCTCCAATAAGACTTTTCCAGCCCGAACGCAGCAAGTCTGCATCCAGACCATTTGCTGAGTGGGAGCGATCAGGAGGAGCGCTAGTCAATCAGACCGGCGCTCCAGACCTGACATCACACAGGGGTATGCATGAGGCCGCTTCGCCGCTTACATGGACTCTTCGAGTGCTTCCTGGGCGGCTTCTGTTGCGGCCTCAATCAGTTCGTCAGTCGTCACATTGCCCTTGATGGCTTCGTTCAGGTTGTTATTGAACACATCGATGAACGAGCCAAATCCAGGCGGGAAAGACCACGGCTGTGCGTAAGCCGCGCCATCGACAAAGGGCTTGAATTCCTCGCCGCGCGCGGCCAGCCAGGCTTCAGCAGCGCTGGCCCGGGCGGGCATCGGGCCAAAGCCGGATTCGCCGACCATCATCGCGCCCTCAGGACCGGTCAGGAAGTCCGCCAGCTTGATTGAGGCTTCCAGGTTGTCATTGTTCGCGGCCGCGGCCACGCCGTAGCACACCGTAAAAGCCATCGTCGCCGGGCCAACCGGGCCGACTGGCAGTTCTGCAACCGCCCACTTCGTGTCGGGGAACTGATCGATGAGGTATTGAATGATCCAGTTGCCTTCAATCGTCATCGCGGCCTTGCCCTGGCCGAAGGCTTCACCGGCCCAACCAGCACCCAGGTCTGCTGGGCTGCGAGCAAAGCCGTCCTTGTACAGGTTAACGAAGAAATCCACCGACTGACGGGCCGCATCGCTGTCCAGCACCACTTCGCCTTCGCTTAGGATCGCGCCACCAGCTTGATACAGCAGTGGCAGGAAGCGGGGCATTTCAATGCCCGTGGTCAGACCGGCGACTTCTTCGGTCGTCAGCGCCTCAGCGGCTGCGGCCAGTTCTTCCCAATTGGTCGGAACGGCGACACCAGCAGCTTCGAACAGATCCGTGTTATAGACCAATGCCAAAGTCGAGAAGTCTTTCGGTGGGCAGTACCATTGGCCGTCGTAGGTGAAGATGTTCCGCAGCGACTCATAGATGTCGTCCGGTTCACTGATCCGGTCGCCAATGGGTTCCAGCACACCTGCCGAAGCCCAGTCCTGGAGACGGAAGCTGTCCACATAGAAGACGTTCGGGTAATCGCCGCTGGCGAAACCGGTCTGCATGAAGGTTTCGTATTCCGGCGAGAAGATCACCTCAACGTCGATATCGGGGTTCGCTGCCTTGAAAGCATCGACCATCTTTTGGAGCGCGGCATTTTCCGCATCCGATGAAGACCAACCAGCCAGCTGGATTTTGGTCGTCTGGGCGCTGACCATGCTCGCGCTGAGCAGAGCCAGAACCCCCAAGACCAACAGCACGAAACGAAGATTACGCATTGATTTATCCTCCACTACAGTTCAACAATCTCATTTGAAGCGCAGCGTTCTCGCCACAGCGAACCCCCCGCGCAGGAAGGGCTGCTTTACACGGGGTTGTTGACCTCAAAGGTATGCTTTTCACCCCGGTAACACACCTTGAACTGCACACGCCGCCAGTGTTCGGGAAGCCGAGGCTCAACGAGCTTTGGCCCCTCTGGCGTAAGCTGTAATCCGCAGAAACCGAACAATACCGCCTGAAACACCCCCCCACATGCCGCGGCATGGATGCCGTCGCGCACATTGCCTTTGTTGTCGTGCAGATCGATGTGGACGGCATGGTAGAACATGTCGTAGGCCGTCTCCATCAGACCCAATCTTGCGGCGACCCAGGCGTGGATAGCCGGGCTAAGCGATGAGCCATGATCGGTGCGCGGGTAGTATGTGTTCCAGTTGTTCAGCATCACGTCACGGTTAGCGACCTGGTCGCCAAGCAGCGCCATCAACATCACCACGTCTGCCTGTTTGATGACCTGGCTCTGAATACTGCGGTTATGTCCAACGATAGCCTGGACGCTGGAAGTGCGCGGCGTGTAATTCGGAACCGAGATGTACTCCATGTCGAAGAAGCCAGGGAACTGAATGTGAATCTGCTTCTCGGCATCGAAGGGGATATACATCCCCGCGATGATGTCGCGCCATTTCGCCAGTCGTTCGGGGGTCAGCTTGAGCGCGCCGGCCAGCCGGTCATAGTCGCTGGCAGCATGGCTCTTCAGCCAGTCCAGCAGGCTGAGCGCCGTTTCCAGATGCCACACCACCATCCGGTTGGTAAAGACGCTGTTGTCAACATTTTCGTGGTATTCATCTGGACCGATCTGCTGCGAGATTTCATAGCGCCCGTTCTTTTGCTCGACCCGGCTTGCCCAGAAGACGGCTGTGTCAAGGATGATCTCGGCTCCATACCGCTTGAGGAAGTCATCATCACCCGTCCAGTGCCAGTACTGCCAGACCCCATAAGCAACATCGGTCGAGATGTGCTGCTCAGTATCGCCCGTCCAGATGCGAATGCGCGCGCCATCCGGCTGCGGGTCTGACCACTGCGGAGTCGTTTCCTCTCCGGTATCGGTGCTTTCCCACGGGAACATCGCGCCTTCGTATCCATTAGCCTGCGCCTTATGCCGCGCTCCGGGGAGGCGATGGTAGCGGTACATCAGCAGGTTACGCGCAAGCGGCGGCTGGGTGAGAGTCAGCGGCGGCAGGGCAAATAATTCCGTGTCCCAGAAAACATGACCCTTATAGCCCAGCCCGGAAAGCGTCTTTGCGCCAATGCTGGCATTTTCGTCGTAGCGTGGAGCCGCAATCAGGATATGATAGGTGGTGAAGCGCAGTGCCAACTGGCACTCATCGTCCCCTTCGATGAGGACATCGGCGGTTTCCCAATACTTCGCCCACTCCCGCGTATGGTCGATCAGGAGTTGGTCATAGCCTGTTTTGGCAGCTCTTTGAACTTCGGTGGTTGCTGAAGTCAACGGGGCCGTCACATCGCGGTTGGTATAGATGGCACCGATTTTGTCGAATATCGCTTCCTCTTCTTGGGCCAGTTGCAGCGTAGTCTTCAGCCCTGGCTTCAAACCATTGCCTGAGTGATGAACGGCTGATTTCGCAACGAGCTTTGACGCGATACCGACCACGTAGCCGCTTTGCTGAGTCTTGGCCTCCAGCCCGATGACACCATTCTCTGCCAGCACAGTCATGTCGGGAAACCAATGCGCTGCCCCAGCGTTGGTTACATTCCCATCCAGCGCAGCTTCAACTTCAATCTTGGGGCTGCCGTCCACGGCGATCACGCGCATGCGCTGCGCCAAAATGTGGGGATTGTCCAGGCTGGCAAAACGTTCAAAGATCAGTCGGACGATATTGCCCGATGCCGCCCGGAAAAGGACTTCTCGGCGCAGGACCCCCCGATCCAATTCAAGGATCCGCTCGAAACCCAGCACCAGACCTTGCGGCGGGTGCATGTAATCCGATGATTGTGTGACGAGATGAAATGGTGTGTCGTCGATGGTGATGTGTATGGGGAGCCAGTTGGGAACATTCACCAGTTCTGGAACCAGCATATTCGACGCATGGTCGAAGACGCCATGTACCAGCGTGGCCGGAGTATCCCCATCGTAGCCCTCTTCAAACGAACCGCGTGTGCCCAGATAGCCATTTCCTATTGTGAAAATAGTTTCGTGATGAAGCTGTCTGTCTGGGTGGAAGCCGCGTTCAATAACGTACCAAAGACGACGCACCACAATAATCCTTAATCTGTTGCCAAGTCATCCTAAGCGACCGTGCTAATCGATTAAATTAATCGATTAATCTGCTTCGTAGCGTATGACTTAGTGCAGATTTTGTCAAGTCAAGTTTGAGCAGTTTGCACAGATTCAACGATAAATAGGGAGATGTTGTCCGCGCCTGTGGAGAAGCAAATCAATCCGCGCAATGGATCACAGCAACAGGGGCCAGGCCGGCCGACTGTTACATAGGTACAGCACCAAATTCAGACAGGGGAGTAGTAAACACCGCAGGCCTATCAGCCCCACCTAGTTGGGACAGACCACGACACAAACTTGTCTGATTCTGATGTACTATAGCGGATCAGGCGAAAGCCAGACGACCTATCCTTCACACACTTCATCTGTATCTTGAGCTTGCCATGCGACGGTAGGTGTGCCGCGCGCCGCGCAGTGACAATGAAAACGCTTGGATATTCTCGGGCGGCGGCATTCCCGATAAGCCCGCTTCGTCCAAACGGAAGGCATCGGCACCTAACTGCTTACCCATCACTGCCAACTGCTGTAGAACGGGCTGCGGCGCGCCCTCCACCGATCCGGTGATGAACAACCATGCCAGCCCGCCGCACCCATGTACCACGTCGATCAGCGCTGCGGTCGCGTCCGCCGTCCACCCCTGCTTGCTTCCCGGCATCGGGAACGCCACGCCAGTGCAACCCGCATCCAGCAAGGCCAGCACCTCCGCCCGGAGCGACTCCGCCCTACTAGCCTCGCGCGGGGGTGGTTTGCTGAAAGATGGAACGCCCACAACCATTGGAGGGCTTGAGTCAGACCTCACAATCTGCCGGACAGCAGCGGCCTGCATCTCTGGTGTACCCCCCTGACGCGGACGGACATACAGGAAAATCAGCGAAGCGCCTGATCGGTTGAGGCTGTGCAAGCTGAACAACCGTCCGCCCAACGCGGCCGCGTGCGCCTCATCGGCTACGATTAGGTTGATGCCGACGGGACGACCGACCAGGTGGCCGTAGCAAGCCAGCGCAGCTTGACCCTCATCGCCAGCCAGATATGCTGAATCTACTCCAGCAATGCGGGGATCCAGTGGATCGTAGTCATCAAGTACGATGATGTCTGCCCCCATCGCCGCCGCCAACTCACCCCCAGACACACCGTCAATCGGCGGCTCCACCGAACTCATGACTTCGACTGCCAGGGTCCGACCTTCAGAAAGCCGGATCGACTCGGCTAAGTCTGTGCCGTTCAGCACCACCATTTCCCTCGGCGTCATTTCGAGCAACCGCTTAACCATCGACCGCTCCATAACTGAGCCGGATATGTTTGGTTTCCAGATAGCTGTCCAGCCCGGGTTCGCCCAATTCGCGTCCGATCCCAGACATCTTCATGCCACCAAACGGGGCACGGATGTCGGTAATGTCGTTGACGTTGATACCCACGCCGCCGCACCGCAGCATCCGCGCGGCCTGAAACGCGGTGTCGAGGTCTCGCGTGTAGACATAGGCAGCCAGGCCATAAGGCGTGTCATTGGCCGCGGTGATCGCGTCCCGCAGCGTTTGGAATGGCGTGATGGGCGCAATAGGCCCAAATGTTTCCTCACGCATGACCCGCATCTCGGGCGTCACATCGACAATCACGGTCGGCGTATAATAGAATCCACCTGTCTCATACTTTGCGCCACGCGGCACATCGCCGCCGGTCAAGACACGCCCGCCGTGCGCTTTTGCGTCCTCGACGTGTTGGCACACTTTGTCCACGGCTGCTTCATTAATCATCGGCCCCATGTCAGCATCCGGCTCTTGCAGCCCGTCAGCCGCGACCGTCAGTTGGGATGCCAGTTCGGCGAAGCGTTCAACGTAGTCTCCGAAGATGCGTTCCTGCACGAAAATGCGGTTCACGCTGATACAGATTTGCCCGGTGTGCGAATAACAGCGACGCAGCGCCCCTTTGACTGCTGCATCCAGATCAGCGTCGGCGAACACCAAACATGGGGCACTGCCGCCGAGTTCCAGCGTGATGCGCTTCAGCGTTTGTGCTGCCTGCTCGGCAATCTTCACGCCCGTCTCGACCGAACCCGTAAAGGCGATCTTGTCCACATCGGGATGACTGACCAACGCCGCGCCAACCGCGCCCCCGCCTGTGAGTACGTTCAGCACACCGTCCGGCAGACCCGCGTCCACGAATGCCTGTACGAAGGGCAGGATGCTTAACGGCGCTTCTTCTGATGGCTTGATGACAAATGTACAGCCAGCCGCTAAACCGGGACCGATCTTCCAGGCGAGTAAGTCCACCGGGAAGTTCCAGGGCAGGATCGCCGCCACGACGCCAAGCGGTTGCTTAAGAATGAAACTATGCGTGCTGCTGAGATCGCCCGCGAAGTGCGTCCCTTCGATTCGGCGGGCTTCATCGGCATAGAAATCAATGACATCGGCGCTGTAGCGCACCTCCTTGAGCGAGTCATTCAGCGGCTTGCCATTCTCCTCTGTGAGCAAGCGGGCGCATCTATCCAGATACTGCGTGCGGAAGATGTCCATCGCTCGATGCATGAGCCGTGCGCGTTCGCGTCCACTCACTGAGGCCCAACGCGCAAAGGCAGAACGCGCTGCCCTGACCGCAGCATCAATATCCTGCGCTGATGCTTCAGCTGCTTCCCGGATCGGACGGTTGTAGGCCGGGTTGATGACTGGGCGCGTCCGTCCGTCCGAACTTGCACGCCAGCGGTTGTCAATCAGCAGTGTCTCGCTCATACTGGCCTCCAACGTGCCAACCCATCGAACGCCGCCCGGATAAGCAATTCCTCTCCCGTTTCACGCGCGTCGGCATCAATCACCTCAAAGGGATCGGCATTGTTGGTGACAATACAGAACGATGCCGCTGCTGCACCCAACCGCAGCGCCAGGACAAACAGCAGTGCAGTCTCCATATCCAGCGCGACAACATGCCCGGCGCGCAGCATTTCCAAGTCTGGCAGACCACGCCCTACCAGCGCAGGAGCCATGCTGGGATAGAAGGCATCATAGGTTGCGGTTACGCCCATGCGTACATCCGCGCCAGCATCGCGCCCCGCGATAAGCAGCGCCTGTGACAGTGCCCAATCCGGTACAGCCGGGAACGCCGCAGGCAGATAGGCCGCCGAGGTTCCCTCAAAACGTGCCGCTCCGGTCGCCAGCACAAAGCAGCCCATCGGCAGCCCGATACCCATCATGGTCCCCACGCGCACAAAAGCTTTTGCGCCCAACTGCGCTGCTTCTTCGACAGCAATAGCTGCCGACGGCGCGCCGATCCCGGACGAGATGGCACTGTATCGCACACCATTGATACTACCAACAGCGACAAGGAATTCACGATTGCGAGCGATAATCTCACCCCGCATCATCTCGACGATCCGTTCGATGCGTGCCGGATCGCCCGTCAGCAGGACACGCTCAGCGATATCCCCCGGGTCGCAGCGAAGATAGAGCGATTTTGTCATAATCCACCAAAGTGATCTTCATAACGCCTTTGCAGGGCATCCCAGTCAGGCAGGTTAGTTTGGCAGCCCAGCGCCTCAATGGCGAACGCCGCGGCTGTCGCGCCAAGTCGTCCACAGACGGTTGGTGTGTACCCGCGCCACATCCCCGCTAGATAGCCAGCCGTGTAAGCATCCCCCGCGCCGGTCGTGTCGACAATCGAGGCAGGCACGACAGGAACAGCCTCATCCCGCTCAGGTGTCATCACCAGACTGCCCTCGCTACCCAGGGTCAGCACAATCTGTTCAATGCCATATCCGAACGCATCCCGCAGATCAGCCAGGGCAAGCGCACGGCAGACATACTCCGCCTCAAAACGATTGCAGAAAATGATTCGGCTGGCAGTGATGAACTGCTCGACGACAGTGCGTGGATAGGCGGCCACGTCTCCCTTCATCTGCCAGATCAGCGGAATGTGTGCCGCGCCGATTTGTTCCACAAAAGCGCGGTTGTATGGCGCATAACCGACTGTCACTAACCCCCAGCGCACCGCATTGAGTCCTTCCAGCGCCAACCTTCCGTGCCAGGCATCGGCTGCGCCAGGATAGAAGAAGTTGACCATCTCGCCATCCGGTGCGCGGCACAGGTAAGAACTTGATGTCACCTCGCCAATCAACATCTGTACGTTACGGCAGTCAATGCCCATGCGCAGAAGTTCGGCGCGATAATCCTCTCCTCCACGGTCATCGCCCAGCACAAGCGCCAGCCCAGTATGAAATCCCAGCTTTTGCAGCCCAACGGCGACGTTCGTACCGCAGCCGCCATAGGTCACAGTCACCCGTTCCAGCGCCATCCCCAACAGCGCGGTCTGCCCGATGGTGGGAATGTGCGAAATCGGCACAATATGGTCGAGACTGGGATAGCCAGTCGCCAGCAGGTCAAGCATGATCGTTTGACGTCTCGGCCTCCAGCAGCGCCAGCGCCTCGTCCACTGACATGACCTTACCTATGTACTTCCCAATGTCCTCCAGATTCGCCTCATGGAGGTGTGCTTTGTCGGTAGCGACGCACTCCCTCGGAACTACCACATGGTAGTTCCGCTCAAAGGCATCGGTTGCCGTGGCGCGGATGCACACATTCGTCTTCGTGCCCGTCAGAATGACCCGCTCGATCCGGTTATCGCGCAGAATCAGGTCAAGATCTGTTCCCACAAACGCGCTGTAGCGCCGCTTAATGACTTGATAATCTTCTGGCAGAGGATGCAGACGCGGATCAAGTTCAACGCCGACACTGCCCTCCTCGCCATGCGGACGCACATGCTCCAGCTCCCAATCTGGTTTGCCCGCGCGGTGCTGGTCGATGAACCAGATGATGATTGCACCCCGCGTCCGCGCTTGTTCCACAAACACCTGCACCACGGGCGCAAGTGCTGCCGACACCGGATTCGCCACCCGCCCACGCTCAAGATCCGTGAAGTCACGGATCATATCTACAACCAGGACTGCGGTTTTCATCAAGACCATCCTTTACGCCACTCTTTGCGGGCCGAGATAAGCGCCAGCGTCACCACGACCATCAGATACGGCAGCATCTGGAAGAACTGAGGGGGCGTATTGCTCGCCAGTTGCAGGCGGAACTGCACTGCCTCGAACAAACCGAACAGCAGGCACGCCAGCGCCGATAAGCCCGGACGACCTGCCGCAAAGTAGATCGCCGCCAGCGCGATAAACCCACGCCCTGCCGTCATATCTTCACGAAACAATGCCAGATCACCGATGGCAAGATGTGCTCCCGCCAACCCACATAACCCGCCACCCAGCATCAACGCGAGATACTGACGCCGGCGTACCGGGATGCCGACCGACCGCGCCGCTTCCTCGTTCTTACCGATGGCACGGATATGAATGCCGGGGATGGAGCGGTAGAGGAAAACAGATGTCAGCGGAATCGCCAACCACGAAACATAGACCAGCGGCGAGTGGTTGAAGAGAACTCGTCCGACAACTGGCAGGTCACTCAATATAGGCACATTCAGGCTAGGCAGGCTGTCCAGATTCGGTGGAGAAAACGTGCCGCTTGTGCCAAACAGGATTTGGAGTAAATAGGCCGTCGCTCCCGACGCCAGCAGGTTGAGCGCCAGACCACTGATGATGAGGTTCGCTTTGAGCCGGGTGACGACGAAGGTAAACAGCGCCGCCAGGAGCATTCCTGCCACCATGGCGGCCAGCACACCCCCCCAGACCGAGCCTGTGCCATAGGCAGCCACAACGACCGTGAACGCACCAGCCAGCATCATGCCCTCTAGCCCGATATTGACCTGCCCAACCTGAAGACTCAGAAGGCCCGCCATCGCCGCCAGAATCAGTGGTGTTGCCAGACGCAAGGTCGCGGCAGCGATGTTGACGAGCAGATCAAGCGCGTCCACTGGCAGGCTCCTTCTGCTCAACATCCGTTTGGCGAGGGGCCTTCGTCTTGGCACGGCGGCGCAGCCAGTCAAAACCAATCTCGACAGCCACAAAGAAGATGACAAAGGCCACAACGATATCAATCAGATCGCGCGGAATCCGCGTGAACATTTCCATCGTCGAGGAGCCGTTGCGCAGCGCCCCAAGAAAGAGCGCCGCCAGCAGCACCCCCACCGGAGAATTGCGCCCCAGCAGCGCGACCACAATACCATCAAAACCCAACCCCCGCGAGAACCCGCTCACGAACCGGTAATGCACACCCAAAACCTGCCCAGCCCCTGCCAGCCCTCCAATCAGCCCGCTGATGAACATGACCAGCAGGATCGTCCGGGCGACAGGCATACCCATCCAGCGGGCAAACAGCGGGTTCGTGCCGATGGCCTTGATCTCGTAACCGAGCGTTGTTCCACGCAGCACAAAGGCGATAACCAACACCACGGCCAACGCAATGATGAAGCTGGCGTTGAGTTGCGAGCGCTCGATCAAGCGGGGAAGCTGCGCTCCTTCAGCGACCTCAGCGGACATGGCGTTCGCCATACCCGGTACGAAGAACGGCCCGGTAACGAGATAGTCCGTGAAGAGAACCGCGACGTAGTTGAGCATGATAGTCGTCACGATCTCATCCACCCGCAAACGGGCCTTCAGGTATCCGGGGATCAGTCCCCACACTCCACCGACGAGCGCAGCCACCGCGAACGCCAGCACGATCAGCAGCAGCCCAGGCATCCTGGTGAAGGTGAAGCCAACCCACGCCGCCGCAAACGCGCCGACGTACAGCGAACCTTCGACACCTACATTGAAGATGCCCGCGCGGAAAGCGATCAGCGTCGCCAAGCCCGTGAAGATCAGAGGGGTCGCGGTCAGCAAGGTGTTAGCAATGGCGCGTTCATTGCCAAAGGCCGAATTGAACAACACCTGATAAGCATTCACAGCATCCTTGCCAGAAAGCTGCATGATGATGCCGCCGAGCAGCAGGGCTAGTAGCACCGTCACGACTGTGCGGATGACGGGCATAACGCGCTTCATGCGTCAGCCTCACTTTCGGTCTTCCCCGCCATTGCCAACCCGATCCGCTCGCGCGTGGCTGCCCTACGTTCATATGTCGCCACGATCCGTCCACCAAACATGACCGCAATGCGGTCGCTGAGCGCCAGGAGTTCGTCCAGATCAGCCGAGATCAGCAGCACGCCGACACCGGCCGCTCGCAGCTTGATGAGCTGTCCATGAACGAAACGCGCTGCGCTAATGTCCAGCCCGCGCGTGGGCTGCGCGGCAATCAAAACGGCAGGTTCCTGCAAAAGTTCGCGGGCAATGACCACCTTCTGCGCGTTGCCGCCCGACAATGTACCGACAGTGATGCCTTCATGAGCGGCGCGAATGTCGAATCGCCGGATCAGTTCGATAGCAGTATCGCGCAGGCGGCCAAGCGGTAAGATGCCGGGGCCGCGTGCCTGACGATAGTAGATGCCGCCTGAAAGATTCTCCCACAGACTCATCGGTTTGCTCAGCCCTTCGGTGCTGCGATCCTCCGGGATCAGTGCCAACCCGCGTTCACGCCGTGCGCGGGTACCGAGCCACGTAATCGCACTACCGTCCAGCAAAATATCCCCCGTGACGTGGATAGCAACACCCACCAGGGCTTCGATGAGTTCCTTCTGGCCGTTGCCCTCGACCCCAGCGATGCCCAGAATTTCGCCGCCATGCAGAGTCAGATCGATCCTAGATGTGCAGCCGCCGGGATTGCTTATCACCACATTTCGCATTTCCAGGCGTACACGGTGAGGCACACCGCTCTCAGCATCCGAAACCGAGGGGGTTTCGACATCGTGTCCAACCATCATTCGGGCGATCTCAGCGGGCGAACTCTCGGAGGTAGTCACCGTCCCGACGACGCGCCCTCGCCGCAAGACAGTCGCGCGGCGGCATAGAGCCATGATTTCGTAAAGTTTGTGCGTAATGAAAATGGCGGTACAGCCGCTCTCGACCAACCGGCGCAGCACGCCGAACAGACTTTCAACTTCCTGTGGGGTCAGCACTGCCGATGGCTCATCCAGGATCAGGAGCCGCGCGTTGCGATACAGCATCTTGAGGATTTCAACGCGCTGCTGGAGTCCCACGGAGAGATCGTTGATCTGCGCTGCCGGATCGACCTCCAGTCCAAACTGTTCTGAAAGGGCGCGTACGCGCGCATGAACAGTCTGGGAATCCACGAACAGCCCTTTGCGTGGTTCTGCCCCCAGCGCGATATTCTCGGCCACCGTCAGCGATGGAACCAACTGAAAATGCTGGTGTACCATACCAATGCCCAGGCGAATCGCATCCTGCGGATTGGCGATGTGGACTCGCGTACCGTTGAGGATGATTTCGCCTGCGTCAGGCTGCTCCATGCCATAGAGCAGCTTCATCAACGTCGATTTGCCGGCACCGTTTTCACCGACCAATCCGTGAATCTCGCCCGCTTCGACGCTCAGCGAAATGTCATCGTTGGCGAGAACACCGGGATATTCCTTGCAGATGCCGCGCAGTTCAAGAAACACCATAGCAATCTCAATCTGGGCGGTGTGGTGCTTGTCTGCACACCGCCCAAACAGCTTATCAGCCCATCGACGCCATCAGCGCCGCTGCGCCAGCACAGGTGCGGTCCGCATAGAAAGCGGTACGCTGTTCTTCGGTGATCGTGCGGGTATCTATAACCTTGACATCACCATCAATGATGCCGGTACGCAGTGCATCAACCTGTTCCATATACGCGCGTGGGATGAGATGGCGGCTGTAAACCATGTCGCTCAAACCCACGCCGTTCTTGTCCAGGCCGTACTGCGCGACCGTACCCCCCTTGAGTTCACCACTGACAAGCCGTGAGATCAGGTCATAGACGGCAATATCGACGCGCTTGAGCATACTCGTCAAGACGAATCCCGGCGCGAGGTAATCTTGATCGCTGTCCACACCCACTGCCCAGAAGCCAGTATCTTTCGCCGCTTCGATGACACCCTGCCCCGTTCCACCCGCCACCTGGAAGACAACATCCGCGCCCTGCTCATTCATTGCCAGCGCGAGTTCGCGCCCCGTAGCCGGGTCTCCAAAGCCATTCGAGTAGGCGAAGAGAACGCTGATGTCAGGATTGATCGCGCAAGCTCCCTGGAGATAGCCATCCAGGAAGACATCGATGCCGCTCGACTGCACACCGCCAATGACACCAATCGCAGCATCTGGATTGGTATTGGGAATATCGGCATCCGTAGTCACCAGCGCGGCCAGCGCGCCAGCCAGATATGAGCCGGTATGTTCGTCGAACATGACCGAAACGATGTTCGGCTGATCCACAACGATGTTGACGATAGAGAATAGGGTGTCTGGGTAATCGGGAGCCACCCGCGCGAGCGGATCAAAGTGGCTGAATTCCAGGGTGATGACCAGATCGAAGCCGGATTCAGCAGCCGTGCGCAGAAGCTGCTCGCCTTCGCCAACCGGATCGGACGATTCGATGGGTACAACCTCGACACCAAAATCCTGCGCGGCCAGAGTCAAACCCGCGAATGCCGAGTCATTGTATGAACGGTCACCGAGACCGCCCTGGGCAATGATCAGCGCGACGCGCAGATCGCTGTCCTGGGCATGCGACACGCCAACCCCAACGACCAGCGCCAGAGACACGATCAGAACCAGTAACAAGGGAATGTGTCGTGACATTAGAAGTCTCCTTGTGATCACCAATAACAGAAGATATGCGGAGGCCAGAAGAGGCGGTTTAATGCTGAGTCGCGTCATGTATGTCCTTTCATTAGTTGAGGATAGAACGCAGCGCCTGGATCATGAGCGGCGCAGTCGGATTCGGTAGTGGTAAAGATCAGCACGGTACTGGGCAACCACGTATTCGATGAACCGTCCCTCCGCATCCCAGGAGATGCGCGTCGTCTGGAGGAGGGGCGCTCCCGGACTGACGTGCAGCAGTTCTGCTGCTTCTTCCGTCGCCGGCACAGCATCGATGGTATCCACCGCCTGAGCCAGTACAACCCCACGCTGCGCCAGCAGCATGTACAAGGAAGGCGTCCGCTCAAGGTCTTCATCAACAATGTGGATGTTGTGGAGATAAGCATCATGAATGCCTACCGCCTCATGATTTGCGTAACGCACCCGCTTCAGCCGCAGCAGCCGCGTCGTTTCTGGTAGATTCACTGCCTGGACGATTTCTGGCAGCGCCGGCACAGTCTCCAGCATCAGTACCTTCGACCCGGGGGTGAAATGGCGGTTGTGCATATCCTCGGAAAAACCCACCATGCGGTCTAGGGGATGATCAAGCTGTCGTGGAGCGACGAAAGAACCCCGTCCGCGCTCGCGGCAGATATAGCCCTGGTTGACCAGCTCCGTCATCGCCTGGCGGACGGTCATCGGGCTGATGCTGAAGTGCCGGGAAAAATCAGTCTCCGAAGGAATTGCATCGCCGGGTTGGAGTGACCCCGACGCGATCAATGCCATCATGCCTTGATAAATCTGGACATAAATGGGTACAGGACTGTCCTTATCGACATGAAGAGGCAGATCACGTAAGAACATGCTAGAAAACGCTTTCAAGAAACCACTCTAGTTCTCTAGAGAATAGAGTACCGCTTTACCTCCTCGTTGGCAAGTAATTGCCATACCCACTTCTTGCGGAAAACTCGGACGGTGGATCGCGCCTGCTCAGCAAATCCGAGGAAGCTGCTCCCCAATCTGCATGGAAACCACCCGCCGCCCACCAATACCCGTCTTCGAGGTAACGATACCTGGATGTTCTGCCGTCACCTGCCCGATGACGGCCGCATCGCGGCCCAGCGGGTGCTGACGCATGACGGCGAGCAGCGGTTCGGCCTGCGCTGAGGGCACAATCGCCAGCAGCTTGCCTTCATTGGCAACATAGATCGGGTCCATACCGAGCAGTTCACAGGCGGCGGCGACCTCCGGGCGCACCGGCAGCCGTCGATCTTCGAGTTCAATGCCTACCCCCGCCGTCCGCGCGATTTCATTCAGCGACGACGCCACACCCCCGCGCGTCGGGTCACGCAGGACGTGAATCCCTGGCGCGATGTCCAGCATCGCCACCACCAGACCATTCAGCGGCGCGGAATCGCTGGCGATGATCGTCTCGAACTCTAACCCCTCGCGCACGCTCATGATCGCCATGCCGTGGTCGCCAATCATGCCGCTGACCAGCACTACATCGCCTGGTCGCGCATTTTGCGGCGCAATATCGACTCCCTCTGGGATCAGACCGATGCCGCTGGTATTGATATAAACACCGTCCCCATGCCCTTTATCGACTACTTTGGTATCCCCGGTGACGATCTGCACCCCTGCCCTGCGCGCAGCAGCAGCCATCTGTTCAACCAGCGTACCCAGCGTCTGGATAGGCAATCCCTCTTCGATAATCATCCCGGCGCTCAGAAACAGCGGTTTCGCCCCCAGCATAGCGAGGTCATTGACCGTGCCGTTCACCGCCAGGTCAGCAATGCTGCCACCGGGGAAAAACAACGGGCGCACAACATAGGAATCAGTCGAGAAGGCCAACCGCACCCCGGCCACGCTCAAGACCGCGCCATCGGCCAGGGAGGCCAGCGCATCGTTCTGAAAAGCAGGCAGGAACAGGTGCTCGACCAGATCCTGCGAGAGTTTGCCACCACCGCCATGACCGAGGACGATCTGCGGATAATCCCGCAGCGGCATAGGACACACCCAGTTATCGAAGTTGATCAACTCGCTCATCCCGGAATGCTCTCCAGCGCGATGAAGCGCCCATAGTTGTAATAGGCGGCACAGGCCCCCTCACTCGATACCATCGTCGCGCCAAGCGGCTTGCGCGGGGTACATTCTTTGCCAAAGGCTGCGCACTGATTCGGCTTGATGAGTCCCTGCAACACTTCCCCGCTGCGGCACAAGGGCGATTCCCGCGTCTGGACATGCTGCACATTGAACCGTCTCTCCGCGTCAAAGTCGCGATAGCGTTCGCTGAGCTGCCAGCCGCTCTGCGGAATCATCCCAATGCCACGCCATTGGCGGTCGCAGATTTCAAAGACATCGCGGAGCATCTTCTGGGCCGGGATATTGCCCTCCCGCTGGACAGCCCGGGAATAAGCATTCTCCACCTCGGCCCGCCCCGATTCCAGTTGCAGCACCACGCGGTGAATCCCGGCCAGCACATCCAGCGGCTCGAAGCCGGTAACGACGATGGGGACGTGATACTGCTCAGCCAGCGGCTCGTACTGCCAGTAGCCCATCACGCTGCACACATGCCCAGCCGCCAGAAATGCCTGAACGCGATTAGTTGGCGAACTCATCAATGCTTCGATGGCCGGCGGGACGAGAACATGTGAAATCAGCATCGAAAAGTTGGTAAGGCCCTGTTTCTGCGCCAGGAAAACGGCCTGGGCATTGGCCGGCGCAGTCGTCTCGAAGCCGATGCCGAAAAAGACCACTTCCCGCATGGGATTCTCGCGGGCGATCTTGAGCGCATCCAGCGGCGAATACACGATCCGCACATCGCCACCATTGCTCTTGACCGCGAACAGATCGCGCTCGCTGCCGGGCACGCGCAGCATATCGCCAAATGAGCAGAATATGACACCCGGCTGAGCCGCGATAGCCAGAGCGCGGTCAATGGTCTCCAGAGGGGTTACACACACCGGACAGCCAGGGCCGTGAATCAGTTCGATTTCTGGCGGCAGCAGTTGATCGATTCCGTTGCGGATAATCGAATGAGTCTGTCCACCGCACACTTCCATCATCGCCCACGGACGGGTAACGATCTGGCGGATTTCGGCAACCAGTTTCTGAACTAACTCGCCATCTCGGAATTCAGTCAGGTACTTCACGTTCATCCCTCCAATCCCGACAACCGAACCGTTGGCTCATGGACAGCCAAATTAGAATGCACCGGACTGAATAAGAACAATACTTGGGGCGATCCGCTGGGTCAGCCGCCTCGAATAGGCATTGTCTTCTTGTTTATCCATCAGTCGGTCGGTCACCCGGTTCCAGCCGGCTATCCGCCAGAATCAGGCACATGGGCTTCTGCCTGTGGGTTGAGTTCCTCTTCCAGAACACCCATCTCGGTGAATATCTGGAGCGTTTCACGGGCCGATTCTTCATCTAGGCGGGTAATGGCGAAACCCACATGGACAATGGTGTAGTCGCCAACCTGCGCCTCCGGCACATATTCCAGGCAAACTTCCTTGACGATGCCGCCAAAGTTAACCTTGCCCATGCGCGCGCCCATTGCGTCGTAGATTTCGATAATCTGACCGGGTATGCCAAGACACATGATCCTGTTCCTCCCTCAGACCTCGTCACTGGGACCGAGGATGTTTTCTCGTGACAAACGTGCCGCGCCGATTACCGCCTGCCCCAACGCCAGTCCGCCATCATTGGCTGGCACAAGACGATGATCGAGCACAGAAAAACCTTCCGTATGCAAGCGCGTTATGAGCGCACTCAACAACCGTATATTTTGGAACACACCGCCGCTCAGGGCAACTACCGAGCCATACCCCTGCTCGCGCAGACGCTGGCACACCCTCGACAATGCCTCAGCGATCCCCTCATGAAACCGAGCCGAGATGACACCGGGAGCAGCTCCAGAGCGCAGGTCGGCAGTGATGGCCGCCATCATCGGGGCCGTATCGAAAACAGCACTCATACCCACTTCGCCGTCCACAATCGGCAGCGGATATGGGCTGATCTGCTCATTCCCTTTTCCCTTTACCGCAATGCCCTCCAGTTCAATGGCGGCTTGAGCTTCGTAGGTGATGGTGTGGCGCAGGCCGATCAAAGAAGCCACCGCGTCGAACAAGCGCCCGGCGCTGCTGGTCAGCACCGTCTGGAACCCGGTTTCGAGCTGCCGTGCCAGGATACGCCGCTCAGCAGGCGAGCACGCTCTGACCGGAGGAAGGTCATCATCCCAGGCAATACCCGCCGCCCATAGATGCGTCAGCGCCATCCAGTAAGGGCGCTTGACGGCAGCGTCCCCGCCGGGCAGCGGCACAGACTTCAGGTGCGCGGCACGCTTGAACCCCGCGTAGTCAGCAATCAGCACCTCCCCACCCCAGATTGTGCCATCTGTCCCGTATCCGGTTCCGTCCAGACACAACCCAATGACTGCCTGCCTGCCATCCAATCCATGTTCGGCCATCACCGAGGCAATGTGGGCGTGATGATGCTGGACGCGCAGCAGTGCTGCTCCTTCACGGCGGGCATAGGCTTCCGCCCACCCCGTCGTCAGATAACCAGGATGCAGATCGCACACCACGGCTTCAGGTCGGGCACGGTAGAGAGTACACAGGTGAGCTTGAGCGCGTTCAAAGGCCTCCAGCGTTTCCAGGTTCTTCATGTCACCGATATGCTGGCTGAGGAAAGCATCGCCCTGATGCGCCAGACAGAACGTGTTTTTGAGTTCGCCCCCCGTCGCGAGTATCGAAGCGCTGGCAACAGCCAAATCGCTGTCGAGAGCAGGCAGCTTGATCGCAAACGGTGTATACCCCCGCGAACGCCGGACCGGGAGTTCATGGCCGTCGTGCAGGCGCAGCACAGAATCGTCACAGGGCGTGTGGATCGGACGGTCATGCAGCAGATAGCCATCCACCAGTGGCGCCAACCGTTCCAACGCCTCGGCGTTGTCGATAGCAATGGGTTCGCCGGACAGGTTGCCGGAGGTCATCACCAGTGGTTTGTCCTCCAGGAGCAGGTGATGCAGCGGCGTGTACGGCAGCATCAGGCCGATGTACGAATTGCCCGGTGCGACCAGATCGCTCACCGGACTGTCCGGTCGCTTACGCATCAGCAGAATCGGATGCTGCGGCGAGTCCAGCAGCGCCGCTTCCTCATCATTGATGTTGGCCAGCAGCCGCGCCTGCGCCAGGTCTCGCGCCATCACAGCGAACGGTTTGTCGACCCGCCCTTTCCGTTCCCGCAGCGCCGCCAGCGCCGAGTCCTGGGTCGCGTCGCAGGCCAGATGAAACCCGCCCAGCCCCTTGATCGCCACGATCTGCCCTACGCGGATCGCAGCCTGAGCCGCTTCAATAGCCAGATCGCCCCGCACGCTTGAATCGGGTTCGGCAGACGATTGATACCACACTGACGGGCCACACTCCGGGCAGGCCGTTGGCTGGGCGTGGAAGCGGCGGCTGCGCGGATCGTGGTACTCGGCAGCGCAGGCCGGACACATCTCGAACGCAGCCATCGTGGTCGCCGCGCGGTCATAGGGAATGCGCTGAATGATGGTGAAGCGCGGGCCGCAGTGCGTACAGTTGATGAAGGGATACCGATAGCGGCGGTCGGCTGGATCAAACAGCTCGCGCAGACACTCGGCACAGATGCTCACGTCCGGCGGGATGTGAGCGCGGATGCTGGCCTCCGGTTGGCTTTCGAGAATGACGAAAACCGCATCGCCACGCGGTGATACCGATGTCACTACCACCGCTTCAATACGAGCGAGGGGAGGAGCCTCATCGATCAGCGCCTCCCGGAAACTCCGGAGCGCATCACTGTCCCCCTCGACTTCGATAAAGACGCCGCTGCCATCGTTCCCGACGTGCCCGCTCAACCCCAGGCGCATCGCCAACCCGTAGACATACGGGCGAAAGCCGACGCCTTGCACGATGCCACGCACCATCAGCCGCCAGCGCTCCCGTGTTGTGGTCTGAGTTTTCACTAGGCTTCCCCAGCACAATCCACATCTCAGATCATAACACGCTTACTGCCGGATTCGGCAACGGCCAATCGCCCAATCCGGTCAGCCCAACCGCAAAAGTGGATCAGAGCCAGGCCTCGAAGACAGCTTCGATGTTCTCGCGCGGGACATCATTGCCCCACTCGCATTGGGCAAAAACCCCGCCTTGCCCATCATCGAGCGCCGACCGCACCCGCCGCACGGCTGCGCGGACTTCATCCGTCGTTCCGAATGCCAGAACGCGCTGGCGGTCAATCTCCCCCCAAAAGGTGATCTTCCCTTTGTGCTGCCGCGCCAAATCTTCGATGTCCATGCAGAACAACTGCGAATTGAGGGCATCCACGCCGATCTCGATCAGATCAGGATAGATGGTGCTGATATTCCCATCCGAGTGCATGAAGATGAACTTGCCGGCCGCATGGGCAATACGGCAGTATTCAGCGTACAGCGGCTTGAACAATTCCCGCCACTGCCGGGGTGAAATGAGCAGGTTCCGCTGCGATCCCCAGTCATCCATGAAGAACACACCATCAACTGCCGTCTCACACAGAAACCGCAGATGACGCAGGTTAAAGGCATGAACCATGTCACGCAGATGCAGAAGCTCTTGCGAGCCATAAGCGATGTCCATGAACAGCGCCTCTGTGCCGCGGAGATGCTGCATCCGCTCAAACGGATTGCCGAAGAATTCCAGCACAAAACGGTCGCTTTGGGAGCAGAATGCATCTACACCATCCCAATCCGCGCCGTCGAGCATTTCATAGGGCGGCACATAGCTGTCCAGCGCAGCCCAATCCGCCAAGGGTGGATTCTTGACCTCACCGATCACGCCCGGCTCGGCAACTGACCAGCCGCACCCCCAGGCATCGACATAGGCGCCAACCTGATTAGGCGTACCCACTTCGCGCAATGCGCGACCATAACGCACTGGCGCAACCACCACGTCATCCGGGTATCTTTCCTGCACCGCCTTCAACTCGTCGGCGCGGAACAGGCTCACGCCCGGTAGATACCACAGGTGACGCGGGGCACGGTCTGGCCGCTCAAAACGCAGCGCGCGGATGACCCGTTCACGACTGTTTATCACAGCGGCGATCCTTCCGGTTCCAGGCGGACAGTCACGATCTTCTTCGGCGCGATCTCAACCCTCACGCTCCCATCCGTCTGGATAGACAGCAGCTCGGCTTCAATCTCCTGCAGAGTGGTCAGCGCCGCGGATCGCAGCGGCACGGGTAGACTCAAGACAGCCTGAGTCGCATGGTCGGATGGATTGTACAGCCGCACAATCAGCGCTTCAGAATCCTCTGCTTGCTTGACCGCGCTGATGACCGCGTTTTTCCCGGTCACACGCAGCCAGCTCTCGCGCGGGTCGCGCTGACCTGAATGTGCTTCGACAGTGAGACTGCGGAACGGAGTCAGGAATTCCAGCGCATCCCGCCAGACCTCGTCTTCGTGCCAGCTTCGCGGATGCGGACGCAGCGCCAACCGGTACATCAGCAACCGCTGAAGCTGCGCTTCCGGCGTGGGGAAAGCCGGCCCTGCCCCACCGATGATTGTCGTCAGGTCTTGACGCGCCCCCAGATAGCCTACAGCCCGCAGGAGAGTCAGAGCTACCTCACGATGGGCCGTTTTCTGCACAGCGAATTCGTAAACCCCTTCGCTGATGACGCACAACCCACGCCCCGCTTCATCAGCGATGTCCATCCAGCCATGCTGCGGGAAAGTCTGCGGCGGGTCTTCTACCCACCAGTCACCGGGTCGGATCGGCACAGGAGCAATTGGACGGGTCACGACATCGAACTGCATGGCACTGTGCGCCACATCCACATCAGCCAGATCGGTGGGAAAGAGCATCCGCATCCGGTGGTCTTTGACGCGGTTATCGATGGTGACTTCGATCTCCAGGCGGCGGCTGCCATCCCGCAGGATCAGATCGACTGTCACCGGACATACGCTCATCTCGTCCAATCGCCGCTGACGAGCGTCATCCAATCGTACCGGCAGCGCCCAGGAATAGCGAATTTGTGCCCGCTGAATCCCAACGCCTTTGCCTTCCAATGAAATTGAAGGCGCAGCGCCCAACGTGGTGAACACGCTGTCGAATGGCGGTGGCGAATACATGTAGCCGTCGCCGTTATCACCGCCGTCTTCTAGGAGTCCCAGGCCGCAATAAGTCTGCCCACAGGTCAGATCGGTCAGATCGAATGTGCCGTTCGGGTGGATAACAACGCGGAGGTAGTCGTTCTGCAGCAGGTTGGGGGTCCGGGGTAATCGGTTCCAGTAAACCGGCTTGGAGTCCAGCGACACCGCATAGGTCGCATAGCCGTATGCCGGAACCGCCGCCCGGAACTGAACATGTACACGCCGCACATCCATGACGCCGCGCGGACCGGATGCCAGCGCGGAAGCGACCGGGGTATCGCTGATGCTGACGATTTCGACGGGGATTGGCTCACCATCCAGCGGGCGGATCCACAAACCTCGAAACGTCATCGAAGGAATCAGAGGCGCATCGAATGCCCACTCCGTGCGGGTGCGCTGAGCCATTATCTCCGCATAAGGCGAGTCCAGTGTGATCGACTTCGGGGTTGGCACAGCGGCTTTGGCGCGTTTTTGGAGCCAGTGCAGCGGAATATCCACATTGATGCTGATAACTTCATCACGATCCCACGGCAGCGCATTGAACACCACCACAGCCAGTTCATCCTCACGGGCTGCACTCAGATCGAGGGTGTTGGTGATGAGGCGGAAACGCTCTTCGGTCAGCGCGTTGGCGATCTCTGTTGCCCATTCAAACCGGGTTGCCATCTGCCGGTGAACGGCATCGACCGAGCAGCCCCCCAATGAATCGTGAGGATGGTTCTGGAGCAGCCAGCGCCACGCCGTCCACAAATGCCCCTGCGGATAGGCATCAATTCCCTGCATCCAGGCCAGTGCGCACCACGGTTCCGCCCAGCGTTCCAGAGCAGCCAGCGCGCGGGCATTGTCCAGCTTGTTATCGGCGCGAGAGGAGAGGACGTTATACAGCAGGAAGTTCATCCCGCCCCGCGTGCGCGGCACATCCCGCAATTCACCGTGGACTGTGTAAAGTTCCACGCCATCGAGCGCAGCCTTGAGCGCGTCCCAGAAGTCCTCTAGCGAAGCGTGAATGAAGGTCACATCTTCGATGGCATCTTCGGCAACATGCAGAATCGCTGCCAGGTCTTCACGCGCCTCGCTGTGATCCACACCCTGCAAGGCCAGCAGCACTGGGGTAGTCGCCCGTTCCGCTTTGTAGTAGGCCAGTGCCCGCAGATCATAGGCTGCCCGCTGCGGATTAGCATCCAGCACGGCCGCGTCACTGTAGCCGATGATGTTGGAAAGATGATGCAGCAGCACCCGCGAGCCATCAGGAGACTGCCACCATACCTCGCTCTTCAGGCCGTCGATGTCCAGCCCTCGAAAATGCATGGCCGTGTCCAGGCCGAACCCGCGCAGGATTTGCGGAAGCTGGGCAATATGGCCGAAGGTATCCGGGATATAGCCCACGTTCATCCGATGCCCGAATGTCTCGGCGATCCGGCTGCCCAGCAGCAGATTATGGACGAGGCTTTCCCCGCTGCTCAGAAACTCATCCGGCAGGATGTACCACGGGCCGACCAGCAGCCGCCGCTCACGGACGAACTGCTCGATTAAGCCGCGTTTTTCCGGGTGAATTTCCAGGTAATCTTCCAGGATGATGGTTTGACCATCGAGGTTGAAGGTCTTGTAGTCCGGGTCACGTTCGAGCAGCACCAGCAGCTTGTTCATCAGCCGCACCAACCGCGTGCGGAACAACTGGAACGATCCGTACCACTCTCGATCCCAATGGGTATGTGGAACCACATACAGCGTGTAGCGACTGGACACAGACGTGCTTCCTTAATCCGCGCTCAGATAATAAACGACCGCACTGCGGACACCAGTTTCTCATCCCCTTCGACTTCAAACCAGATGCGGCTGGGCTGGAAACCACCGTCCTGATTGGGCAGCGAGCGGCGGCACACCAGCCAGACCAGCCGCTCATGCTCCCAATCCGCCAGATGCGTCAGCGCGATCCGCAGTGGGAACACCAGCGGGGCGAACGTCAGGCGCTGATCGACTGCATCGGCCTGCACCCCCCCCAGCGCATACAGCAGCCCGAATCCGCAGGCCGGGCGTGGATGTCCATCCACCAGCGCATGCTCATGCTGCTGTCCGGCGTAAGTATGCCCGGCCACCGCCCCATCAACGACCATCAGCTCGTTGGCAATCTCCAGGATGGTCGTGTCCTCGTAGCTGACATACTCCCCGTGCCCCAGATAACGCCGCAGGTGGTGGAGGGTGTCGATTCCCAGATAGGCCGCGATGCAGTCGCGCCACAGGTTTTGCGTCAGCCAGCCGCGGCAGTCCGCCGTGCTGTGGACACAGCCATGCTCGCGCAGTGTCCGCGCCGTGCTGCTGATGAGATCGATCCGCAGCCGTTCCAGGTCGATCTCCAGCGCCATACCCGAACGCAGCGGATACAGCAGACCGTGCAGCGTCCACATCGAATAATGATGTGCCGTGGTCGAGTCAGCCAGCGAGATCGGATAGTGATCGCCCTTCCAGCCTGCCGCCAGCGATGCGTTGATCAACGCCACCTGCCGCTCATATTCCTGAGCTGTTTGCGCCTCACCCAGATGCCGGGCTATCTGCGCCAACGCGCTGAAGGCTGCTACCATCCGCACCCCGTGATACGACTGCTCCTCCGAGGCCGTAATCAACCCGCTCCCCCAATCATTCGTATTGTCGCAGAAGCGGTTTGGGAGACCCGTGCCATCCGTATCCGAGTCGATCAAGAATTGAGCCAGTTCTCTCAACAGTGGGAACTTCTCCGGCAGCAGGGTTCCGTCACCCGTCCATCGCCAGTAATGATGTAGCAGCAGGATATAATTGCAGTTCTCCTCGACCTTCATCGCGCTGCCCGGCCCGCCGTAGCGGTTGCCGGTCGCTTCTAAGTGCTGCCCCACATCATGCGCCATATAACCGCTGCCAGGGACATAGAAGTCCGCCCACTGCCTGAGCATTCGCCGCGCTAGATCAGGCCAGTACTGGAAGAGGAACACTGCCGCCTGATAATCCACATCCAGCGTGGAATGATAAGCGCCAATCTCCATCACCGAAAACCACTCATCCTCTGCCCACCAGGCATTGGCCGCCAGCCCCTTGAACGCTGCCGACAGGATGCTCTTCAGTTCGGGCGGGACACCAGCATCCTCGACCGTGGACTCGAACAGTCGCCCCTTCCTCCTGAGCGTCTCCCGCTGAGAACGGACGAAATCCACAACGGCCGCTGCGTCTACCCATTCCGTTGTGTACCCAAAGCGCAGGAACCTCCCCCGCACATTGAGCGTCGGCTGCGGAATATAACCCACATGGTAGAACCGCGCTTGAACGGATCCTCCGACGGGCACACTGACCCGGCAGCGCGCTTCGGCATCCGGTTCCAGAATATATGTCGCGCCTGGATCACCCGCCAGCATCTGTTCAAAATGCAGCCCGTCGATCCCGTGATGATCGATGCCATCTGCAAAGTGAATCGCTATCTCCGAATGAATGCCCTCGGTCGTGATCTGCGCGTCGGCTAGCGACAGGCTGAAGAAAACCTCCACATCATCCAGCGGAGCATCGCCTGTGTTCGTCAGAGTCACCTCCAGCGCATAGGCAGGCGCGCCGCTGTAGAGGAAGCTCTGCGGATAGAAGTGCGAGCGAAAACAGAACTCAGCCTGAATAGGCAGCACCGGATCCGACGCAGTGATTGTGGTCGTCAGCGGTGTGATCCGCTGCTGCATCTGAGCGAAGCTGTCCCCCTCTCCAAATGGCAGAATGCGTTCTATCCCCTTCAGCCGCACCCCGATCCGGGCAGTCTCGCTGCTGACAATCTGCGGGCAGGTTCCAATGCTGATTCCCACGCGGTCGCTCCGCTGCCAGTCGAAGTAATGAAATGTGCCTAGCGGATACACCCGGTAGCGCCGGGCCTCAGGCATCATCGCCACCGCGAAACGCGCTCCGAAGCAGGGGATAATCGAGTCGTACAGCATCACCTGTGATCCCCCTACATCTTGACGCTGCCCGCCGTCATCCCCTTGACGAGGTACTGGCGAGCAAACAGGTAGAGGACAATTGATGGCACGCTGTAAAGCACCGACAGCGCCGTCAGGAAACCAAAATCGACGCTCCCCTGATCTCCGAACGCCCGGTACAGCCCCATCGCAATCGGAAACATCGTCGGTGAGCGCAGGATAATAAGCGGAATCAGAAAATCCCCCCAGGCCGCCAGAAACGCGAACAGACCCGTCACCGCCACCCCCGGACTCATCAGCGGAAAGACGATCTGCACCAATCCCGTCAGGCGGTTACAGCCGTCCAACCAGGCCGATTCTTCCAGTTCGATGGGGATGCTGTCCACGAAGCTCTTCATGATCCACAGCGAAATCGGAAGCTGCATAGCTGAAATAATCAGGATGGCTCCGGCAAAGGTATTCACCAGCCCCAACTGAACCGACAGGCTGAAGATTGGGATGATAACCGCCGTGATCGGCATCACCCGTGCCAGCAGCAGCGCGTACATAAAAGCCGCTTTGCCAGGAAAGGGCACGCGCGACAGCGGATAAGCCGCCAGTGTAGACAGAATGACCGTGACAGCCATTGTACCCACCGCCAGCGTCAGGCTGTTGCCCATCCACAGCAGCAGATCGCTTTCCGTGACGAGCTGCAAGTAATTGTTCAGCGTCACTTCTTCAGGAATCTGCCACGCTGAGGTGGGATTGCGGTTGATCGAGGCCAGCACCAGCCACGAGATCGGCCCGAAGAAGAACACCAGAACCGGCAGATAGAAGCTGTATTCTGAGAGCTTGACCAGCACAGGATTCGTTGGCCGTCGCATACTGCTCGGTTACCCCTCCGACGACCATTCGACGCGCGTGAACCGCAGATAGATCAACGCCAGCGTCAGGTTGATAAGCAGCATCACCACCGAGGCCGCCGAACCATAGCCAATCTCACGGTACTCGAAAGCATTGCGGTAGATATAGACGCCAATGATCTCCGACCGTCCTAGCGGCCCGCCACCGGTCATAGCGAAGACCAATCCAAACACCGAGAACGTTCCCATCGTGATGAGGATGAAATCCAGCAGAATCGTGTATCGGATCAGCGGCAGCGTGATATACCTGAACCGTTCCCACCGGGACGCGCCGTCCACCGCCGCCGCGTCATACAGCGTATCCGGCACAGCTTCCAGAGCCGCCGAAAACAACAGCATGGTGAAGGCCGTGCCGCGCCAGATATTCACGACAATGATCGACAGCAGCGGCGTATCGATCAGCCAGCGCTGTTTCTCCATCCCCAGCGTCACCAGAATCTGGTTGGCCGAACCCGACTGAAAGTTTAGTACGCTCGCCCAGATATAGACGGCCACGATCTCAGGAATCACCCAGGCCAGCAGCACACTCCCGCCGACTACCCCCCGGTTGAGAACACCGGCGTGCTTTAGCATCAGTGCCAGCGCGAAGCCAATCACGAACTGCCCGACGAAGGCCGACCCGAACACGAAGATAAAGCTCGTGCCCAGTGAATTCCAGAACTCCGAGTCATTGAATAACTTGACGTAATTTTCAAAGCCGATGAAGGAGTAGTTGCGCGCGTTTGGCCCGATTAGGCTTTGATTGGTGAAGCTGATCAGAATCGCCCAGGCCGCCGGGACGATGACGAAGGCAATCACCAGCACCAGCGCCGGAACCATGAAGATAAGCAGCGACAATTCACTCAGCCGCCGCCGAGAGTAAGGCCGTCCCAGAATTGCAACCGATTGGGTGTTGATCCGCAGCATACGAAACCGTTGTCCAGTCCAGGGAAGGCGAACGCTGAGTCGGCCAATCCGAGTTTGTCGCCCTATGATCTGTTCTTGAGGGAACGCGCCGCTGCGCGTCCTTTTTGGGTAAGGACGCCACCCTTGCGAATGGCGTCCTTGACGATGTATCGCCTTACTCGACCGGGAGCCGCTTCACATTATCCGCACCTACAATCTCTTCGACAGCCTGCGCGAATTGAGTCATAGCTTCACGGGCGGTGGCCTCGCCCAGCATGATCTTTTCGGTGGCGATCTGAATCTGCTCGGAGACGCGGTTATAATCCACGCTCAGCGGGCGGAACGACTGGTACGGCATCACCTTCTCGGTGATTTCAGCGACATGTGGATCGTCCACCGCCGCGTCCAACCGGGAAGGAATGCCGCCCACACCGACGGTGTAGGTGGTGATAGAATCGGCGCTGGTCATATATCGGACGAATTCCCAGGCCAGTTCCTGATTCGGACTGCTCTTGGAGATCGCCCAACCCCAACCGCCGCCCATGCTCACGAAGTCCAAACCGTTCATCCCCGCGCCCGGCTGACGCGCAGGCATCGGCGTCCACGCCAGGACCTCGTCACGGTTCTCAATACCCCACGGGCCATCCGGGGCATACAGACCCCAAACCACATTCACGACAACCGCCATACCCACGTCGCCGTTTGCCAAACCTTCCTGGAGATAGAAGACCCAGGGTTCCGGTTCCATGAACGGCTCGGCCTTCGAATAGCCCTGGCTGAACATGGTTTCGTAGAACGTGAAGGCTTCCAACATGGCGGGACTCTCGACGATCCACTTTCCATCCGCCGGGTCGAGCAGTTCGCCGCCCGCGCCGCGGAACAGCATGAAGAAACCGTCCATCGTCGTGCCCTCGCCCCAGATCGTGCCCGATTCTACTTCCATTGGGATCACATCCGGCACGTTCTGCTTGATCATCTCGGCCGCGGCGAAGATTTCTTCCCAACTGGTCGGCGCGAACGGAGTCGGCACGCCCGCCGCTTCCAGCACGTCCTTGCGGTAGAACAGGACGCGCGTATCCGTGTTATACATGATCGCGTAGACCTGCCCGCCCATCGACGGCATATCCTTCATCCCCTGCGGGAAATTCGCCCACTCGTCCCACTCTGCCACCAGGTCGTTCAGAGGCAGAATCAGGTCGGAAGCCACGTATTCCGGGATCGTCTCGGCGCTGATCGAGAAGACATCCGGGCCAACCCCGGCACCGAAGTCCAGCAGCAGTTGATCGCCGTAGCCTTCGGTCGGCTCGTTAACAACCATCTCGACGTTGACGCCGGCCTCGGCTTTCATGGCGACGAAACCTTCGATGAGTTTGTTGACTGTCTCGGAGCGCGGATCGCCAGGGAAAGAGACGGTCAGCTTGACGGAATCCTGCGCCAGCGCCGTAAATACGCCCAGCGACAGAACCAGAACAGCAAATACCAGAAGCAGTTTCACGGCTTTCAGGCTAGTCATAAGGCATTTCTCCACGTACTAAATCGCTTGCACAATCGCGGATTTGGCCGGACAGTGATTCTGCCAATAAGCTGCTCCTTTCTGCCATCAGGCTCATTCATGAAGTCGTCCGCGCCCTGCCGCTCGAAAGCCGTACCACTAGGCGCGTGGGTAAGATGATATGTGTGGGCTGGCTGCGGAGACCATGGATGCGTTCGATCAGAATCTCCACCGCCCGTATGCCGATCTCGATGCGCGGCTGAGCCACGGTAGTCAGCGGTACACTGATGAGTGACGCCTGTTGAATATCGTCGAAACCGACAATCGACACATCGTCCGGCACATCCAGACGCTCGCGCTGAGCCGCCTCTAGCAAGCGCAGCGCCAGCAGATCGGTCACCGCGAAGAAAGCTGAGGGCCGATCAGCTTCTCGCAGCATGTGTCGCAGCGATCCGAGGTCGCGGTCCGTCTTCATCAACCCCTTATAAAGATGGAATAAATCCTCATCATAGTCGAGGCCATGATCCGCCAAGGCCTGACGGTAGCCCTTGAAACGGTCGCGGATTGAGGTGGTATCCAGACTGCCAGGCGACAGGAAGCCGATCCGCCGGTGCCCCAGACCGATCAGGTGCGCGGTAGCCTGATACCCACCGTCGAAGTTGTCCACCACCACGTAATCCGTGTCCAGCGGCGGGAAGTACCGGTCCACCAGCACGAAGGGGAAGTCTTCCGCGTGCAACCGCGCGATGGTCTCATCATAAGGAATATCCGTTGCAGGGAAGATCACCAGCCCCGACACACCTTTGTCACGCATCAACTGGATATCCTGCGTCTGGATTTGCAGATCATCGTTTGTTTGCGAGAAGATGACGTGGTAGCCTTCCTGCCTCGCCGCTTTCTCGCTGCCAACCAGAATCTCTAGCGCCAGCATATCGCTTTGATATGGCAGCACTACTCCGATCAGCATATTTGAAACCGGGGTGCGGTTCGCAACATATGTCCCTTTGCCCGGCGCGCGTTCCAACAGACCGTCGCTGTGCAGTCGCACCATTGCCTGCCGCACCGTCCCCCGGCTGATGCCGTACTCCCTGGCAAGTTCGATCTCCGAAGGAACCCGTACCCCCGGTCCCCACTCACCGCTCTCGATCTTGGCGCGGAGCTGCTGCACCAACTGCATGTACAGCGCAACCGGGCTGTCTGGCCGAATATCGAACATGGTTAGATTGCGGCTTTCCAGGTGTTGGCGGTCTGTCCCTCGTGGTAAAGCAGCGGGAAGTACGGCCCGGCAAATTCATCCCCATCCTGCCCACTCAGAAAGCGGACATTCATGTGCGGCTCGGCGGGCGTTCCCGCCTTGTAGCGTGTCCCATCCGGCATCAGGTGAGCCACCATCGACACCCGTGGACCGCTGCTCTGGTTCGGACGGCTGCCGTGGATCGTCAGGCAGTGGTGGAAACTGACCGCCCCGGCTGGCAGCACACACGGTACGGTGCGGAACGCTTTGCCGGATGCCGCTTCAATCCGAGCCTTCAGCGCGTCCAGGTCTTGCTCGAAGAAATCGCTCTCTGGCAGCAGTCCCCATTGGTGGCTTTCGGGCACGACTTCCATACAGCCGTTGTGTTCATCCACATCCACCAGCGCGATCCAGGCGGTCAGCAGATTCGCTGGTGTAGCGCACTGCCAGTAGTGGTGATCTTGATGCCAGCCAACCGCACCAATCTGTGCTTCGGATTGTGGTGGCTTATAGAGGAGCTGATCGTGCCACAGCCGAATCCCAGATACGCCTGCGAGTTTGGCCGCAATCATGCCTAACATAGGGTGTGTTACCAGCCGCGAAATAGTGCTGTCCGACCAATGGCTGTTGTCGATCTTGACAAGTCGGTTGACCGGGCTGCCCGCCGGGATATTCCGGTCGAACGGTGGTTGCCCGGTCTCATATTCCCCCGCGATCACTTTCGCGTGATGAATCCGGAACTGCTCCACCTCTTCATCGCTAAACAGCTTGGGCGAAATCCAGTAACCGTTCTGCTGGTAGAACGCGGTATCCTGCGACGTAACCTCATAAACCTGCATTGAACCACTCCCGTAAAAAATCCTTGAGCGCTAAATTGTATAGACAATTATACACCATTTTGGAGATTGGCAAGCATCTGGAAATCACGTTGACGATCTCTTTGATCAGCGGCTCGTATCGTCCCACGCTGCTAATGTGCCGGAATCGGGCGCACCTCCACATAGTTGCAGCCAATCCGCCCCTCTTCGCACACCAGTCCGATCCCGCCACCGATGAAAAGCTGTTCATGGTCGTCCGCCTCAAGGATCACCTGCCCATCGATGCTCGCGGTCAGGTGATTCCCCCGAACCTGTAGACGGAGTTCGTAGGTTTGGCCAAGCCTCCAGCCTGTATCCCGTTCCGCCAGAACCCGATCCTGCCCTTCAAGTGCCCGGATGAGACGAGCGTTATCCACATCCACCAGCAGCGCGTAGTAGCGCATCATCCCTTGAACCCGTACTGCCACCCCTCCCGCCCGACATAGATGCGGCGTCATTTGTGCCGTTACCTGATAATCCCTCCACTCCCGCGTCCCCTGCATCAGCAAACCGCGCCCCCGGTTCTGAATCAGGCGATAGGCTTCCGGCCACTTGTCGGAATAGTCACGAAGTTCCTGATTGTCTAGACTGTTGACCCATGCCATCTTCCACATCCGCGGGCCGGCCAGCTCGGCCAGCCGATTCCGTTCCCGTTCGGCTGGACGGTCAAGGACCACATCTGGCGTCCCGTCCCAGGTCAGATAATCCAGATACACGCTGCCCGGTTGCCCGTCTGCGGCCTCGATCTGGACGCCAACCCAGGCGGTCGGATAACACTGTGTGTCCGGCACAGTCCATGTGACGACGTTCGCCTCGCCCGGATTGATAATCTGCGGGTCGCTGTGCAGCGTGTTGAGTTCATCGGTGGCATTGTAATGCTTCACATATAGACTGATCCGAACTGGGCTGGAATTCTCCGGGCTGGCGACCAACCGTGCCCGCAGCGTCTGCCCAGGATAAAGCGTTGGCGAAGCTAACAGCCTGTAGCCGTGCTGCTCGAAGTATCGAGCAGTAGCGTGTGATGGAATGAAAGTCGCCGTCTCCACCCGGCCAACCCGTCCGGCGGCCAGGTCATGATAGCGGATCGCCAGCGTTCGGCTGCCTGTCTCGCTGAACCCCACCACGTTTTCCAGCCTGACGCCGCCTGCCTCCAACAAGTCTTCGCTCACGAAGCCCTGTACCGACCCTGGTAGCTCGAAGTGGAAGCGTGCGCCGCCTTTGGGGGCCAGCGGTTCCAGCGATTGCAGCATCCGCCCCAGGTTGGCAATGTAGTACGCTTCCCGCGCCGCGTCCGTGATTGACCTCCCCCCGTCCGCCGTTGGCAGATACAGTCGGTCAGCCACCGGCCCACGCCAGTCTGGGCCGCCGTCGATCCCGGCCAGCCCGTTCTTGATCCCCAGCAGACACCCCACATTCCCCGAATTGCAGTCGGTATCCCATCCCGCCGTATTGACGATCATCAGCGATCTCTGGAAATCGTCGTCCCCGTACAGCAGCGCAAGGATAATCAAGCCATGATTAGGCACAATGTGACAGTTGCCGCCATACCGGTCATACCCATACTGCTCAGCCAGCCATCGCCGCGCGGTGCGCCAATCTGCTGTTCCTGCGCGCCATGCCCGCAAATCATCGATCATCCGCGAGATGACCGAGTCACGCGGGATCAATCCCTGCGCCGTATCAAGCAGCCGCCTCAGATCGGACTCGACGAAAGCCTGCGCCTCCATCGCCGCGATCACCTGCGCCCCATAAATCGCTTCTCCATCATGGCTGACGCTCCCAGCCCGCCGGGCGAAGTCCGCCGCCCGTTCAGGATCACCCGGCGCAACCATTCCCCAACCATCAATGAAAATCTGCGCTCCGATTTGTTCAGCAACCACTTTCCCGTTCAGCGCCTGCGAGCCGCTCCGTGGCGCTTCGATCCCCGCCTTCAGCCGCAGATAGGCTGTATGTTCGGTCGAGTTGCCCATCCCACCCCACCACAGGATCGTCTGCTCCTCGATGATGGTATTCAGCCAGGTGTGTCCGATCTGGGCGGGCGTCACCTCGCCGCCGTAGTCCTCCAGCGCCCGGATGAAGGTGAATGTGCCAGAGAGATCATCATCCGTGACAATCAGCGGCACATTCAGCTTGTCATGGACATAGCCGGTGATCTCACCCAGACGCTCCATGATCTTTTCGTGCGACCACCCCTCAAAAGGTCGCCCCAGGTAAACCCCAATCACCTTGCCCAAAACGCCTGCATAAACCCGTTCGACATAATCGACTGGAATCGACATCGGAATACCCCTCAATTGTTGAGTCTTCCCTAACCTGTCACGTTTTCAATTTTTGCAACTTTTCGCGCGATTTGCATTTGCGGTGTTTGCAGCAGTTGTGGCATCGCTCATGATGCGGTATTTTCTCCCACCGATCTTATAGTCTGCACTCAGCTTCATGACCCCACCCAGCGAGGACTCGGCTTCATGACCCAGCAAAAACGCAAGTTTGGCTTTGAAACCCGTATGCTCCACGCCGGGCATATCCCCGATCCAGTCACAGGTGCGCGGGCAGTCCCCATCTACCAGACTACTTCCTATGTCTTCGAGGACACCGATAAAGCTGCTCAGCTTTTCGAACTCAAGCAGTACGGCAACATCTACACCCGCATCAACAATCCCACCACCGCAGCCTTCGAGGAGCGCATCGCCTCGCTGGAAAACGCAACTGGCGCGGTTGCCACAGCCAGCGGCATGGCCGCCCAGTTCGCCACCATGATGACCCTCCTCGAACCAGGTGACGAAATCGTCTCCTCGTCGCACCTCTACGGTGGGACAACCACCCAGTTCACCCACACCTTCAGGAAGCTCGGCCTCAAGACCCACTTCGTCGATCCCACCCACATCGACAACTGGGCCGCCGCCATCACCCCCAAGACCCGCGCCCTCTATGGCGAAACCATCGGCAACCCGCGCGGCAGCATCCTGGATATTGCCGCGCTCGCCGATCTCGCCCACGCCCACAAAATCCCCCTCGTCGTGGACAGCACCTTCGCCACGCCCTACCTCTGCCGCCCTATTGACTGGGGCGCGGACATCGTGGTGCATTCGGCCACCAAGTTCATCGGCGGACACGGCAACTCCATCGCCGGTGTGGTCATCGATTCGGGACAGTTCGATTTCGGCACCTTCCCAACCATCGCAGACCCAGACCCCGCCTATCACGAACTTCGCTTCTATGAGACCTTCGGGCATTACGGCTTCCTCATGAAAGTTCGCGCTGTCACCGTCCGGGATACTGGCGCGGCCCTTTCGCCCTTCAATGCTTTTCTGCTCATCCAGGGGTTGGAGACGCTTTCCATCCGCATGGATCGGCATGTCCAGAACGCCCACGCGGTAGCCCGATTCCTGCATGACCATCCGAAGGTCGCCTGGGTCGCCTACGCCGGGCTGCCGGACAGCCCCTACTATGACCTCGCTCAGAAATACACGCCCAAAGGCCCCGGCGCGGTCTTCACCTTCGGCATTAAGGCCAGCAACCCGCGTCTGGCCGGCAAAGAGTTTATTGAGTCGCTGCACCTCTTCTCGCACCTCGCCAACGTCGGCGACGCCCGCAGCCTCGTCATTCACCCGGCCTCGACCACGCACCAGCAGCTTTCCGACGCCGAGCTTCAGGCGGCGGGTGTGGACGCCGGAATGATTCGTTTGTCCATCGGTTTGGAAACCACTGAGGATTTACTATGGGATCTGGATCAAGCCTTGCAGTCGACGTCAGCATGAACACAATCCTGCCGGAAGAAGAGCGCCTGAAGTATCAGGACCCCGGAACGATTCGCACCATCCTGAGTACCACCCGCGCCATCGCCATCGTCGGTCTCTCGCCCAAGAGCGAGCGACCCAGCTACTTCGTGGGATCGTACCTCAAGTATGAAGGCTACAAGATCATCCCGGTCAACCCGCGCGCTCCCGAGATTCTAGGCGAGAAGTGCTATCCCGACCTGCTCAGCCTCCCTGAACCGGTCGATATGGTCGTGGTGTTCCGCCAGCCTGAAGAATGTCTGGAAATCGCCCAACAGGCTGTCCAGATCGGCGCGAAAACGCTCTGGCTCCAGCTTCGCGTGGTCAATCTGGAAGCCGCGCAGTTCGCCCGTGATGCCGGACTGAACGTGGTCATGGATCGCTGCGTCAAGATCGAACACGGCCGTTACAGCGGCTCGCTGCATTGGGTCGGCATGAATACCGAGATTATCAGCGCCCGCCGCGGCCAGCGCTATTTCTGAAATGACGATCATCCAGGGAAAAGGGGATAGGGGATCAATCCGAAGGGAATTTGCCCTTCCAAAACCCACCCCCTGATCCCCAGCGCTACGCATTATTGCGGCGCGGCATCTCCGGGTTGCCCGGATTAAAGTGCTTGAGGATAACCAGCGGCTCAGTGCTGCTGCTGTTGGTAATCTGTACACCGGCTTTGGCGGCGTTGTAGGTGACGAAGAACTCGTCCTCGGTCATCTCGCCGAAGCGGATCATCGACGGAGCCGAGATGGGGTGCTTGCCGAAGCGACCGTACCCCTGCATCGTGATCGCGCCGTACGCTCCTGCGTCCTTGATCGTCACGCTGCGGCCAGGGAACACAGTCAGTTCTTTGGCGCTGTAGAAGTCGCTGCCGTAAACGATCCAGTTTTCGTGGTAGCCCGCGTCGTGCATCGCGGTTGGGCTGCCCGCTGGGGTCGGTTCGGTGTAGTGGTTGGCCTTGAAGTTAGGATCAACATTGGCTTCCCAGTCGAGCATCGCCATCAGATAGTCGAAATCGTGGTGCTTGTCCAGCGGGACATCTTTGACCACCAGTGACCAATCCACCACCTGGTAATCCGCGATGAGCGACTGCCACATCGAGAACACGTCGCTGGCCCGCTGCGGCTCATAGGTGCAGAACGTCCCCGGCGCGTGCAGAATGCCCGGCGCGACATCCCAGCCCGTTCCCGGCGTGAGCCGGTAGGCTTTGGAGAGCCGCAGGATGCCGTTATCGCCTTCGCTCCACCGCTTCAGACAGTCCACCACCTGATCCTTGGTCGTGCCCGGCTCGAAGCCAAAAAACGTGTAGGGGAAGGTATCATTGGCAAAGTTGTACTGCGGCGGGTAGTAGTAGGCTTCTGGCTTGCCCAGTTTGCCCACATTGGCGGCGAACTCGTCGCTCTGGTGCAGGTGATGAGGCAGAGGGTACATATTGTCGAAGAACTTGCTGTACATCACCCAACCGCCGTATTTCTCGACGGCCTCGTGCCCCAGAATATCGACGGCCATCTCTGCCAGTGCATCCCGCAGCGTGACCTTGTTCCGTTCATCGACGTAGATGTAGCTGAGACCTTCATCCGGCGGTGTGCCAGGGCCGTTGTCGGCAGCCGTGGTCGAAGAGAACCAGCGTTCATCGATGCCGCCGCGATGCGCCCCCAGCGCGTACAGGTCGGCAGGATGCAGCCGCAGCCGCCGCCCCGGTACGCAGAAGGAACGCGGAACCCAGGTCGGCATCAGCCGGACAACCCCGCCGCCGCTTTCCAGCGCTTGCGTCGCAAGCTGCTTGATCTGTTGGTCGGTCATAAAGACAAAACCTCTCACTGGGGGACGTGCGAGCGCACGCCCCCGCAAAGTACTTAGGTTAGCTGCCGATCTCGCCGATGCGTTCGGCTTCGTTAAGGTTCTCAAGGGTAATGGTGATCGGAGTCAGGAAGTTGAGCTTCGAGGCCGGTTCCGTGCCGTTCCGCAGGAAGTCCACCGCGATCTGAAGCGCGGTACGCGCCTGACCGCCGGGGAACTGCTCGACGGTCGCCGTCAGCTCGCCATTCTGGATCGAGAGCAGCGCCTCCGGCAGAGCATCGAAGCCAATGACCGCCACCTTCCCAACCAGATCTCGCGCCTTGAGCGCTTCCACCGCGCCGAGCGCCATGTCGTCATTGGCCGCGTTGATGACATCCGGCGGGGTGTCCTGAGCCGACAGCCCGTTTTCCGTCACACTCAGACCTTCGTTGCGGTTGAAGTTGGCCGTCTGCTCGAAAATGATCTGATAGGCTGCTGCGACTGGATCAATCACATTGTGCATGCCGGCGTTGCGGTCGATAGCAGGCGAAGACCCCGGAGTGCCCTGCAGGTTGAAGATGCGAGCGCCATCGGGGAACAGCGCCTTGATGAGTTCGCCCTGAGCCTCGCCGCCCTTGACGTTGTCCGCACCGACGTGAGCAAGGATGTTGTTGGCGGTGTCCCCGGCCACCTGACGGTCAATGGTCACCACGGGGATGCCCGCGTCGATGACTTCCTGCACCGCCGGAGCCAGACCATCCGAAGTGCGCGGCGAAATGATCACCGCGTCCACCTGTTCGGCAATCATCTGCTCCAGGTCGGCAATCTGTTTCTCGGTCTTGTCCTGGCCATCGAGTACGATCAGTTCGATGCCACCAATCTTGGCGGCTTCATCCTGAGCCTGCTTGACCATGTGGACGAAGAACGGGAAGTTCAGACCCGGAACCGAGAACGCGATCCGCAGCGTTTCCGCTGGCATGATTTCGCCGATGCGTTCGGCTTCACTGAGGTTGTCCAAGGTGATGATCTTCGGCGTCAGGAAGTTGGCCTTCTCAGCAGGTTCCGTGCCGTTCTTCAGGAACTCGTTCATGATGTTCAGCGCCAGCCGCGCCTGACCGCCGGGGAACTGCTCGACGGTCGCCGTCAGCTCGCCATTCTGGATCGAGAGCAGCGCCTCCGGCAGAGCATCGAAGCCAATGACCGCCACCTTCCCAACCAGATCTCGCGCCTTGAGCGCTTCCACCGCGCCGAGCGCCATGTCGTCATTGGCCGCGTTGATGACATCCGGCGGGGTGTCCTGAGCCGACAGCCCGTTTTCCGTCACACTCAGACCTTCGTTGCGGTTGAAGTTGGCCGTCTGCTCGAAAATGATCTGATAGGCTGCTGCGACTGGATCAATCACATTGTGCATGCCGGCGTTGCGGTCGATAGCAGGCGAAGACCCCGGAGTGCCCTGCAGGTTGAAGATGCGAGCGCCATCGGGGAACAGCGCCTTGATGAGTTCGCCCTGAGCCTCGCCGCCCTTGACGTTGTCCGCACCGACGTGAGCAAGGATGTTGTTGGCGGTGTCCCCGGCCACCTGACGGTCAATGGTCACCACGGGGATGCCCGCGTCGATGACTTCCTGCACCGCCGGAGCCAGACCATCCGAAGTGCGCGGCGAAATGATCACCGCGTCCACCTGTTCGGCAATCATCTGCTCCAGGTCGGCAATCTGTTTCTCGGTCTTGTCCTGGCCATCGAGTACGATCAGTTCGATGCCACCAATCTTGGCGGCTTCATCCTGAGCCTGCTTGACCATGTGGACGAAGAACGGGAAGTTCAGACCCGGAACCGAGAACGCGATCCGCAGTTGATCCTGACCCAGCACGGGCACTGCCGAGAGGGCCAGCATCATGAGGATAAGGAGACCGAGAGTCGTTTTCTTAAGCATCTCTACCAAACTCCTGTAATGGACTTGAACCATGGACTAAAGGTCGGTGTACCCGTTGAAAACACCCAGTTGATCGTTGCACCTCCTTCTAATGGAACAGACTTGTTCTGCAAAATCGGTCGCGGGATGCAGACGATCTCCCGCGCATCGCCGCCGACCACAGTCTACCGGTCGGCAGCACGAACAGGAAAACTAGGTGCGCCGCGCTTTGGTGAAGCGGTCGAAGAACACGGCAAAGATAATGACCAGACCGATGATGACCTGCTGGAGATACGGATTGACGTTCAACTGGGTCAGTCCGGCGGTCAGCACGTTCACCAACAGCGAACCGATGACTGTGCCGAAGACTCCGCCTTCACCCCCGAACAGACTGGTGCCGCCGATGACCACCGATGCGATCACGGTCAGTTCCAATCCGACGCCCGCGATGGCTTCCGCTGAGTTTAGGCGCGAGGACAGCATAAAGCCACCAAACCCCGCCAGCAGTCCGACGATCATGTACACGCTCAGAATCAGCAAACCGGTGTTCAGCCCGGAAAGACGTGCCGCTTCTGTATTGCCCCCAACTGCATAGACATAGCGTCCGTACTGCGTATAGCGCAGCACCACATAGGCAATGACTGCGACCCCTAGGAAGATGATGACGGGAATGGGCACAAGATCCGCGATGCGCCCCTGTCCGAGAACTTTGAAGGCATCGTCGAAAGCGCTGATGGGGCCACCGTTGCCGACCAGCAAAGTCAAGCCGCGAAAGATTGACATGCCCCCCAACGTGACGATGAACGGCGGCACTTTTAACTTCACGATCAAGCCGCCCTGGATCAGGCCTCCGATCAGACCGACTAGGCAGGCGACCAAGATGGCTCCACCGACACCCACGCCAGATGTTTCCCCAGCAGTTGTGTCCAGAAGTCCTGTGCCCCCTTTGTAGACCGCCGCTGCGACGATCCCGGCCAGCGCCAGCAGCGACCCGATGGATAGATCAATCCCACCGGTCAGGATGACAAAGGTCATTCCAATCGCGACGAGTCCGGAAATCGATGCCTGTCGCGCGATGTTGAACAGGTTGAGCGGAGTCGGGAACGAATTCGGCTTGAGGAGTGAAAAGATCACCACGAGCAAAATCAGAAAAATGAATGCCCCAAACCGCCCGAAGAGGCTGCGAACCTGCCATTCGCGTGGTGCTGCCGCTTTGTTGGTCATCTTGCCCCCTAGCTTGCCTTACCTGACTCTTGCATTGTGTCGCCAGTCATCAAGCGCATAGCGCGTTCAGGTGTCGCTTCTGCCCGACTGAGTTCACCCACCATCTCGCCTTCATGCATTATCAATACTCGGTCGCTCATCGCCAGCACTTCCGGCAGTTCGGACGAAATCATCAGCACCGCCACGCCTTGGGCAGCCAACTGCCGCATCAGGCTGTGGACTTCAGCTTTCGCGCCGACATCAATGCCGCGCGTCGGTTCGTCCATAATGAGGATTTTGGGTTTGAGCGCCAACCAGCGCGCAATCACGACCTTCTGCTGATTGCCACCACTCAGGTCGAGAACCGGTTGCTCATACCGTGCCAGGCGGATACTCAGCTCTTTCACGTATTTGCTGACCGTTTCGCGCTGCATCCGTCGCTGAATGAAGCCAAAGCGTGACAGTGATCCCATCACCGTAATGCTGGCATTCTCTTCAACCGACATTGCCAAGAACAGCGCCTGAAGCTTGCGGTCTTCAGGAACCATTCCAATGCCGAGCCGGATAGCATCTCGCGGGCTGTGGATCTGAACCTGCTGTTCGTCAATCCAGATGTTACCGCTGTCACGGGCATCGACACCGAAAATGGCCCGCGCCAGTTCGGTGCGTCCGGCGCCAACCAACCCCGCCAGCCCGACAATCTCGCCGTGCCGCACCTGGAAGCTGATATTGGAGAGAACTTTCTTGTTAGGATTCTCGGCTGAACCGACCCGATTCAGATCGCGAACTTCCAGAACGACTGCACCGCTGCTGCCTTCGCCGTGTCCAAAGTATTCGGAAATCCCTCGACCGACCATCATGCGGATGATCTCTTCGGGGTTGGACTCTTTTGCCTGTACTGTGCTGACGTATTCACCGTCACGCAGCACCGTGATGCGGTCGCAAACTTCAAAGACCTCTTCCATACGGTGCGAGATGAAGATGATGCCCAATCCCTGCGCTTTGAGTTCACGCATGGTGGTAAAGAGGTGCTGTACTTCATTTTCCGTCAGAGCCGATGTGGGCTCATCCATGATAATCACTCGCGCTTTGATCGAAAGCGCCTTCGCAATCTCGACCATCTGCCGTTCGGCTACGCTCAGGTTGCTGATGCGCGCAGCAGGAGGAAGTTTGATTCCGAGATGATCTGTAAGCTGCTGAGTCTGTTGATGGAGCTGCTTCCAGTTCACGAAAGAGAAACGATTTGGTTCTCGCCCGATGAAAACATTCTCCGCCACCGTCAGATTCGGCATCAGGTTTAATTCCTGGTAGATGATGGTGATGCCTAGCATCTGGGCATGATGCGGATTGCGGACATGGATTTCTTTGCCATCCAACATGATCCGTCCAGAGTCTTTCCTGTAAACTCCGGAAAGGATTTTCATCAGTGTCGATTTTCCCGCACCATTTTCTCCCAGTAGACCAAGAATTTCTCCCGGCATTACTTCCAACTGCACATTGTTGAGTGCCTGCACACCAGGGAATGATTTGCTGATCCCTTCCATCTTCAAAATAGGCTGCGAAGGCATGGCTTGATCCCTTCTCAGTAGACCTGACAACTTTCAAGCCCGGTAAGGGGCACAGCTTTCTCGTTCGATCAACCGTGTTAGCAGCACAATCCGACGTGCCGGCATATCTGCTTGCCGAATGCGTTCGAGGAGCAGTTTGATACTCAGACGGCCGATTTCTGCCACCGGCTGCGCGACGGTGGTCAGATTGGGATACATAATGGTCGCTTCAGGTATATCGTCATAGCCGACGATGGAGAAATCTTCGGGTATGCGAAAATTCAGCCGGTGCAGGTATGCCATCGCGCCGATTGCCATCTGATCGTTGGCCGCGAAGACGGCTGTCAATCCGAGATTCCGTTCGATGAGATGCTTCATTGCTAGAGCGCCTGACGGGTAATGGAAGTTGCCCGCCACAATAAACTCGTCAGGGAGTTCCCGGCCTACCTCCGCTAGTGCACGTCGAAATCCGTTCAAACGCTGGTCGGTAAGTCGCAGATGCTCTGGGCCGGAAATAACACCTATGCGCCGGTGTCCCAGTTTGGTCAGGTATTTCCCTGCCAGGTAGCCACCCTGTTCATTATCGATCAAGACCTGATCGACGTTCAGGTCGCCGAGTTCACGATCTACAACGACGAAGGGAACGCGCGCTTTGTTGATGGTTTCCAGAGGAGCGAAGCTGTTACCGGAAGAGATTAGAATCAAACCGTCGATTTGCTTGGATAGCAGAGTATCGACATAGACGGCCTCTTTGGTTTCAGAGCCATCCGAATTGCACAGGATGACACTGTATCCCTCGACAAAACCGGCATCTTCGATAGTGCGGGCAACTTTGGCGAAAAACGGGCTGGAGTTATCGGGGACGAGCAGTCCTATCGTGCTGGTTTCGTTGCGGCGGAGGCTTCGGGCAAGCTTATTAGGGCGGTATCCGAGCGCATTGATTGCGCCCTGAACGCGGTCTACCGTCTGAGGATCAACAAATCGCGTTCCATTGATGACATGGGAAACAGTCGCCACCGACACTTTTGCATGTGATGCAACGTCACGAATCGTGGGCATGAGACAACTTTTCGTAAAGAAGCCTTATTTCGCGAAAACGTTTACGGTAAACGTTTTTCTAGAATTGAGAGTAGCATTCCCTGATCTGACTGTCAAGCAGTTTGCCGAGATGGTCTTCCACGCGGCAATGCACGATCATGTCCAGAGCGCCGTTGACGAGCTGGGCTGTTCTCCTCATCTGACCGCACAGAGACTTCAGTATGTGATGCCTGGCTGCTCGTCTTACTCTGGCCGGGCAGCCGGTTCGGGTTCCGTGTCGAGCAAGAGCGGGCGCAGGTGGGCTGCGCTGAGGATAGCTTCTACTACGCCTCCGCCAACCGCCAGTGATTTGTCAGAGATGGTGAAGCAGGCCTCACGCCGAATACGCGGATCAAGATCGCCAATCTTCATCTCAGCCTGGACGCTCACCCGTTGGTGGATGATGCCGCGAAGCACCCCCGCGAACGGGGCTGCAATCGGGACACCATTCACATCGGCGATGATCTGCCCGGCTGCAATCGAGTCGCCGATGGCTGATCGCGCGGAGACATGTCCATCGACCGGAGCCCGCAGGACGCGCGTAACGGTCTTGCCCTCAATCGAACCGGGTGTACCTGTATCCGGTTCGGCGCTACCCTGAAGAATCACGCGGCCGAGATGATGTCCGCGGTTGGTCTCGATGACGGCGTGACAGTCTGTTCCGGCGCTGAAACCCGGCCCCAGACCAATGACCAACGGCGCATCGGACGGCCGCGTACCCAGGTTGGTCTTTGCCATGCGGGCATCGACGATCATGGTCGGATGCAAGCGCTGAATGCAAGTTCGGTCGGGATCGATCAGTACCGGAACTATTCCCTGCTGAAGAGAGCTGAGGGCGCGTTCTGGCGAATCGACCAGACGAGCAGTGATGCCTTCTATGCTGACTTCGTATTCATAGACAGCGCTGCCATAGCTGACGGCGCGCCGGACCAAGAGAGGGGTATCCAGTTCGGTCACGACGACCGGAAAGCCAGCACGCCATACACGGTAAATGACCCCGCTGGCGAGATCACCACCGCCCAGTACCAGTACCATGACCCGTCTGAACAGAAATGCTTCCATACCCCCTCGATCTGCCGAAAAACCTGTTGGTCTCATCACGTCGCAGCATCCGATACCAATATCGGCACCCCAAAACAGGCGCTAGTGTGAACAGATTGAGTCCATTCGTCAATAGTTCGCAATCGAACAGGTTACGGAATCATCAGGATTCGTTAAACTAGAATCTCACCCTCGAATAGCGTATTACGCGGAAGACAGGGACACACCTTCTCTCGAATCCGCAGGGAGAAAGCCACTATGATTAAGGCCTATCACCGTCCGGTAAGCATCGACGAGGCGCTGAGGCTGTTGAGTCGGACGGGAATTCACACAGCAGTGCTGAGCAGCCGTTCGCTGGTCGATGCGCGGCTGGACGATAGCGTAGATGAAATAGTCGATCTTCAGGCCGTTGGTCTGCGCCAGATCACACCTGGAGAGGCCCGTCTGGCTGTCGAAGCGATGGTGACACTTCAGAATCTTGTCGAACTGTCATTGCTGCCCCAAACATTGAGCGAGATCATCCATGCCGAAGAGTCCTATTCAATGCGGAATATGCGGACGATCAGCAGTGTGATCCTGACGGCGGATTGGGAGAGTCATCTACTGGCGGCGCTTCTCGCCTGTGATGCCAGCGTCACTGTTCAGGATAGGCAGGGCAGACGGCAGGTTTCACTGGGGGACTTTCTTGATGATATCCAGGGGGCTTTGGCCGGTGGACTGATCACGACGGTGACTCTGCAAACGGATGGTCGCATGGCAGCAGCCAGGGTTGCCCGCACCCCCGCGGACAAGCCTATCGTAGCGGCAGTGGCTCGGCAGCTCAGCAATGGCGCGGTACGGGCTGCGCTGTCCGGTGTGGCAAGAGTTCCCGTGCTGGTCGATCCGGCGCGGTTGGATCAGCTCAGCCCACCTGGTGATTTCCGTGGATCCACTGCTTACCGATTGGAGATGGCGAAAGTCCTCATGCAGCGTGTTCTGGATGAGTTGGAGACGGCATCATGAAAATCTCAGTCACGATCAACGGTGTAGAGAAGCGCTTCGAGTGTCAGCCCCACGAAACGCTGATGCGCGTACTGCGGCGCGAGGGATACTTCAGCGTGCGCTTCGGCAGTGATACCGGAGAAACCGGAGCTGCCGCGCTGCTTCTCGACGGTGAGCTGGTCAATTCCGATATCATGCTGGCGGCGCAGGCGGATGGCCACAGCATCGAAACCGTCGAAGGGCTGTCACGCGGAATGCAGCTTCATCCGATTCAGGATGCTTTTGTGCGGACAGGGGCGATCCAGTCAGGTTACGCGACTCCGGCTATGATTCTGGCCGCCAAGAACTTGATCGAGCGGAATCCAAATCCAACTGAAGCCGAAGTCCGGGATGTGCTGTCGGGCATCCTCGACCGGGAGACGGGATACGTCAAGCCAGTGCTGGCGATATTGGAAGCGACGGCTGTGATGCGCGGTGAGGAACCATCGGAGATCACGCCGAATATCCTCACACCGATCACCTTGCCGGATCGTGACAGCGCGGTATTTGATTATGGCCCGGATGCCGGTGATGACTCCTGGGGCGGCAGCCAAGACACTGCTGTGCGGACGAAGCGGCTGCCGAGGTTCATCGTTTCGCCGGAAGTGCCGCAGACCAGCGTGGTCGGCAAGCCAGAAGTGAAAGTGGACGCGCTCAAGCTGACTAAAGGCAACCCGGCGTTCGTAGATGACATCGAGATGCGTGGAATGCTCTATGCCGCGCTCCTGACCAGTCCACACGCTCACGCACGTATCCTCGACATCGATGACCGTGAGGCGCGGGCAATACCTGGGGTTCATGCGGTGCTGCACTACAAGAATGTGCCGCGTGTGCGCTATGCTTCGGGTGGGCAGACCTACCCGAATCCTAAACCCTACGACCAAGTGAGCTTCGACAATAAGGTTCGCTATGTGGGGGATCGGGTGGCAGTCGTCGCCGCCGAGTCGCCGGAGATCGCGGCCGAGGCGCTGAAGCATATTCATGTCAGCTACGAGCTGCTGCCGGCAATCTTCGACGAGAACGACGCAATGAAAGAAGGCGCGCCAGTGATCCATGACGAACCCGACATGGAAGGCGCTTACGATGCTTCCCATAACATCTCGCACCACATCCATGCCGAAGTAGGGGATGTCGACCAGGGATTCCGGCAGGCCGATCATGTCTTCGAGCAGACGTTCTACGTGCATCAGGTGCAGCAGGTCCCCATTGAACCGCACATCTGCATCGGCTGGTGGGATTCCGATGAGCGGCTGAATCTGCGTACTTCGACGCAGGTTCCGTTCCATGTTCGGCGGATGGTCGCGCCGCTGCTGGGACTGCCCGTCAAACGCATTCGGGTCATCAAGCCGCGCATCGGCGGCGGCTTTGGGGCCAAGCAGGAAATG
>CAZKXW010000008.1:61719-74956 GCA_964556745.1 uncultured Anaerolineaceae bacterium | reverse complement strand
TTGGTGGCAAGGACAGCGCTTTCCATGTGAGCGCTGGTCGCATCGGCCCAACTCTGGCCGTAAGCCAGCGCCGCCACCGCCAGCCCCATCGCCACGAAGCCCATGTGGTTGACGGAGCTGTAAGCAACCAAGCGTTTGATGTCATTCTGGCCGAAGGCAGCGAAAGCCCCCAGCACAATGCTGAGCATCGCCAGGAAGGCAAAGATGCCCGCCCAGTTCGTCTGAATCGCGCCCAGGATGTCTATTGGAGCGATCCACACGTCCGGGAAGAAGGGGATCACCAAGCGGAGGAAGCCATATGCGCCCAGCTTGAGCATGACGCCCGCCAGCAGCATCGAACCCGCTGTGGGCGCTTCGCTGTGGGCGTCTGGCAGCCATGTATGGAACGGCCACACCGGAACCTTGATGCAGAAGGCCACAAAGAAACCGATGAAGGCCAGCGCCTTGACTGTCTCCATGGAAGCGCCCAGGAAGGTTCCACCGATCTGGTTCAACTGCGGCCAGAGCGCTGTGATCGTCGGGATGTCGAACGACGGGCTGCCAACATTGAAACTGCTCAACCCCGCCGCCGTGACGATCTCGCCAGGAACCTGGGTCATCGACCAGCCGATCAACTGGGTTGCCAGCAGCATCCCCAGCGAACCGCCGACCGAGTAGATGAAGAACTTGGTCGAAGCATACTTGCGGTTGGGACCACCCCACTGGTCGATCAGGAAGTAGATCGGGACGAGGCTCAGCTCGTAGAAGAGGAAGAATATCATCAGGTCGAGGGCCATGAAAACGCCCAACAGCCCTGTCTCGAAGAACAGCAGCAGCGCCATATGAGCGTTTACGCGATCGTCGATCTCGAAGCTGATGAGGATCGCCAGCGGGACAAGGATGCCGGTCAGCAGCACCATCGCCGCGCTGATACCGTCTACGCCGACGTGCCAGTGCGCGCCCAAGAGGGTGAACCAGGGCACATCGACGACCATCTGGTAGCCGGACTGGGTGCGGTCGTAGTTGGCGAAGACGGCAACGCACAACGCGCCAATAATCACCGAGATCGCCAGCGCCGTCCAGCGCACCAGCGCCTTCTGGTTCCCTGGCATCATCATTACCAGCGCCGCGCCTACAGCGGGCGCGATCACCAGGAAAGTCAGGATGTCGATACCGAAAATCGAAATCGGTTGCATGATCATTTTCCTACCTTAACCGCCCGCCGCCAATCCCGACGAGACCGCGAACACGACCGCTATCAGGATCAACGCCACTGCGACCAGCAGCATATACTGCTGGATACGCCCGGTTTGCAGACGCCGGAACCAGACACCCACTGCTGCCACCAGTTCGGGAATGCCATCGCCCACGCCGTCGATCAACCACATGTTCAGGAGCTTGAGGAAGTCACCGATCCAGGTGAACACGCGGGCAATCGTGTGCAGCAGGCCATCGATGATCCCACGGTCGATGAACTGGCTGACGACCACCGAAGAGAAGGCCTGTGAGGGACGCACGAACACACGCCCATACACTTCGTCAAGGTAATATTTGTTCTTGAGGACTGGGTGGAGACCGCCCAGGATGGCGATCATCGGATCGGGTTCGCCCGCCTGGAGGGGTTTGCGCCAGTACATCCGCCAGCCCAGATACAGCCCACCCAGCGCCACGCCAAACGAGGTGAGCACTGGGATCCAGTTGAAGGGCGGCTTCGGCGGCTGCATTTCCGGCAGCAGCGTATATTTGACGAACTCGAAGAACGGGTTGACCTGCGGCGAGAAGATCGGGCCGAGGATTGGGAATGAGGGCGGCACGCCGACGAACCCGGCGAAGATGGCAAAGAAGGCCAGGATGATCAGCGGCAGCGTCATAGTCGCGCTGACCACGCCCTGCCCCAGGTTGGCATGTTTAGCCTGTTCAGTGCGGGGTTCGCCCATAAAGGTCAGCCCCAACTGGCGCATGGTGTAGAAGGCCGTCATAAAAGCTGCGATTGCCAGCAGGAAGAAGACGAAGGCGTGCGGCCCAAAGCCCTCGCTCACGCCCAGCCAGGCATCCGCCAGGATTTCGTCCTTCGACCAGAAGCCGGCAGTCAGCAGCGGGAAGCCCGCCAGTGATAATCCGCCGATCAGGAAGGTGATGAAGGTGACGGGCATGGTCTTCCGCAGACCGCCCATGTTCATCATGTCCTGCGGGTCGAAGTGATGCCCGGCATGGGTATCAGGATGGTCGTCGTGCGCGTGGTCATCATGGTGACCTTGATCGTCATGTTCGCCCGCGTGGGCGGCCAGCGCCTTCGGTTCGGCGTGGTCATCATGTCCCGAATGTTCGTGCACGTGATGGTCGCCGTGTTCCATGCCGTGGATAACTGAACCGGAGGCCATGAACAGCAGCGCCTTGAAGAAGGCGTGGGTAATCAGATGGAAGGCAGCGGCGATATAGGCTCCGATGCCGAGCGCGGCCATCATGAAGCCCAGCTGCGAGATCGTCGAGTACGCCAGCACTCTTTTGACATCATTCTGGGCCACGGCAATCGAGGCGGCGAACAGCGCCGTGAATGCCCCCACAATCGCCATCAGCATCAGCGGGGAGGTCAATACGCCGTCGTGCGGATGCCCGCCTGTTTCAAACAGCGGGTACATGCGGATGATGGCGTAGATACCGGCAGAGACCATCGCGGCGGCATGGATCATCGCGCTGACAGGCGTAGGGCCTTCCATCGCGTCCGGCAGCCAGACGTGCAGCGGGAACTGCGCTGATTTACCAATCGTGCCGATAATCAGGAAGATGCCGATCAGCCCAGCCGCACTGATGCCGCCGAAGACAATCGCGGGCGTTTCCGCCAGCATGTGGAGGACTTCTTCATTATAGAGGATTTCACGGAAGCTGAGTGTACCGGTCATCGCGTAGAGATAAGCGATGCCGAGCAGCATAACGACATCAGCGACGCGAGTCGTGGTGAAGGCTTTGATGGCTGCCTCGTAGGCGCTTTTCTTCTCGTACCAGAAACCGATCAGCAGGTACGAACACAAGCCCATGATTTCCCAGCCGACGAACAACAGCAGCAGGTTGTCCGCCACGACCAAAGTCAGCATCGCGCCCGCGAACAGCGAGATCAGCGCGAAGAAACGCGCCTGCCGGGCATCATGCGCCATGTAGCCAATCGAGTAGATGAAGATACACAGGCAGGCCAGCGGAACCATCACGAGCATCGCCGTCGTCAGTGGATCGACCAGCACACCCATGGTAAACTGGGTTGCCCCAGTCGCCATCCAATCGATGCTGCTCTCGAAGACGGTTTTGCCCAGTTTGCCCGTGCCCACACCCAACGCCTGGCTGACGACGGCCAGACTGATGAGCCAAGCGGCGACTACGCCAGCCATGCCGACGACGATGCTGACGACGCGGCTGTTATCGCCGACCATCGGCACGGTCAACCCCGGATAAGCCGGGTGGTTGTGATCGCTGTAATCATGGCTGGCCGCTGGAACCATCTTCGCCCGGTTGGTGACGAGCGTGATGATGAAGAATGCCAGCAGCGGTCCCACGGGTACGAGCCAGGGGAGGAAATTGGGATCGCTCAAGAAACTATTCAAGTCCATAGCTTTCGACCTTCGTTACCGAACCGAAAATCGCGCACACGTTAGGGGCGAACACTTGGTTCGCCCCCGCCTCTTCTCAACGCTGCTCATTACCACTTGAGCATGTTCACATCTTCAACGATGACCGACCGCCGCTGCCGGTATACCGAGATGATAATCGCCAGACCGACGGCTGCTTCAGCCGCCGCCACGACGAACACGAAAGCGGCAAAAGCCTGTCCCGCCATATTCAGCGGCTCCATGTAGCGCCAGAAGGCGATCAGATTGATGTTGACGGCGTTCAGCATCAGCTCGACGCTCATCAGCACCGCGACCGCATTCCGCCGCGAAAGCACTCCGTACGTTCCGATACAGAACAGCCCCGCCGCTACCGCCAGATACATCCACAACGGAATCATTGCTGCTTATCTCCCCGGCATCCGACGCCGAGCCGCTTGGCCCGGCCGCATCGTCTCATTCCCGGTCATCCCGCGCGATTACAATCGCGCCGATCATCGCCGCCGTCAACAGCAGCGAGGCCACCTCGAAAGGCAGCACATACTGGTTCTGATCGACCAGGGCTTTACCCAGATCGACCGTGCCCGTCACCACATCGGAAATCTCGCGCTGCCCCAACGGGGCATTCACCCCAAACGACGGCAGGATCACGCCAGCCATCAGCAGCCCGAACAACGCCGCCGCGACGACCGCGCTCAGCACCCACTGCGCGTTATAGAGGTCGCGCAGCCGGGTCATGCTGCGGGTCAACATCACCGCAAAGACGATCAGGATCGCAATCGCGCCGATATAGACGAGTACCTGCACCGCCGCCATGAACGGGGCGCTTAGCAGGACGAAGAACCCCGCCGCCCCAAACAGGCTCAGGATCAGGTAGAGCGTGGCATGAACCAGGTTGCGGGTCGTCACCACGCCCAGCGCCCCACCCAGACTAAACAGGGCGAAGACAATGAAAGCGACGGTCGAGGCATTGAATTGTAGGGTCGTCGCGTCTAATCCAGTTGGCATAATCTAACCTTCATCCGGTTTTATCCATCACCGCTCATGAATGCCCGGCGCGTCGCGCCGATGCTAATCGCCCGCGGACGTGACCGGCATGGTCTCGTCATGCAGCACCAGCGCCGTTTCGTGCTGCCCCTGCGCGGCCATCCGCGCCGCCCGTCCCTGATTCCGCAGCGCGTTCAGCACCACCAGCACCAGCGCCAGGTTGCCCAGCAGCAGGATGAGGGTCTGGGGAAGTGCCGCCCCCAGCGATCCATCCGCTGGGGTCAATCCCAGCAGTTTGACCACCTGGAGCAGAAAGGCCGTAATCAGTACATTCGCCACCGAGATCGGAACCAGCCACTTCCAGTTCAGCGACATCAACTGGTCGATGCGGACGCGGGGTACGGTGCTGCGAAGCACCAGCGAGAACACGTAGACCACAGCTGTCTTCAGACCCAGATAGATGAAGCCCAGCGCGGGAACCTGCTCGACACCCGGCCCCCACCAACCGCCCAGGAAGATGACTGCGGCCAGCAGCGAAGCCGTAAAGGCGTGCATGAACTCGCCCGCCATGAACATGCCCCACTTGAAACCGGAATACTCGATGTTGTAGCCAGCGATGATTTCCGACTCAGCTTCAAGAAGGTCGAAAGGCGCGCGCCCTGTTTCGGCAAGATTGGCGATGAAGAACATAATCGCCGCCACCGGAGCCATGAAGACGTACCACATACCGCTCTGATCGCGGACGACTTCCTGCATGCTCAGCGTCCCAGCGATCATCACTGGAACCAGCAGTGACAGCACCAGCGGCACTTCATAGCTCAGAAGCTGCGCGATCGTGCGGAAGGCTCCCAGCAGCGCGTATTTGTTGTTGCTCGACCAGCCCGCGATCATGATCTTGACCGTGCCAATCGAAGCCACCGCTACGAAGTAGAGAATGCCAATGCTCAGATCCGCGCCGATATGCAGTGGAGTGAATGGAACCACAGCCCAGATCAGCACCACTGCGGCAAAGGAGATGATCGGCGCGAGGTTATAAATGAACTTGTCAGCGCCGTTCGGGGTGATGTCCTCTTTGGTCAGCATCTTGAGGGCATCGGCCACGGTTTGCAGCAGGCCAAACGGCCCGACGCGGTTGGGGCCGAGGCGATCCTGAACACGGGCAGCGACTTTACGCTCAACCCAGATCAGGAAGATGACCGTCACCAGCGGCACTGTGGCAACCAGCACCACACCGCCGATCAGTGTCAGCAGGTTCGCCAGATCGCGATTAACGCCGCTCAGGACCAGGCATTCAACGAGGTGATTAATATCGCAAACGGTCTGTTCCATAATCGACTACACCCACTCCAGCGCATCTTTGCGCCAGGCATAGACCAGAGCATCAAAGAGGAAGAAGATGAAGATCAAACCGGCGAAGAAGCCGAAGAAGTCCAGTTGGTTATACGCCAGCGCCCAGGGGAACAGCAGCACGATTTCGACATCGAACACCAGGAAAATCAGTCCATAGATATAATACTGTACTTTGAACTGCACCCAGGTATCGCCGACGGTCTCGACGCCGCATTCATAAGTAGACTGTTTGATCGCATTGGGCTTGCGCGGAGCCAGAAAACGCGCGCCGAGGATCGGCAGCGCCGGAAAGACCCACGCCAGCGAGAAGAACACGCCGATAAACGCCCACTCATTCAACACTGTCATTGGAGCGAACTCCTCGTTTAACCCTTTTTGTCGTGCCCTGTCGGGTCTCGTATCGTGGCTGCTGGCGCAGCACTTGTGACAAACTGCACGAGTATAGCATAGGCCTCGATTGTCCCGCAACGACTGAAGGGACGGGATCAGCCAACTCGCGCAATTTGCGTCCCACGGAACAAACGGGGCACATTCTAACACAACCCTCACCGGATCACAAAGGCAGTCCCACCTGTTTTTCAGGCCGATTTTGGAACCGCCGCCCAGCCTTGCTTTTCCTCACCGCATCTTCTAAAACAGTGGGATGAATACCACTCTGACCCCCACTCCCGATCAATGGGACTCGTTCGTCAGCGCGCAGTCCCGCGCCCATGTCCTCCAGCAGTCCGCCTGGGGATCGCTCAAGAGCCGCTACGGGTGGGATTGCGAGCGGGTCGCCATCGTCGATGAATCCGGCCAGATCGTCAGCGGGGCGCAGCTTCTGTTCCGCCGCCTGCCGTTCGCCCTGGGGACAATGGCCTACCTGCCGATGGGGCCGCTGGGCATCCTGGACGCGGCACTGTGGCGGGCCGTCCATGCTGCCGCCCGGCGTCACCGCGCGGCTTTCCTGAAGTGGGAACCGGGACTCGCGCTCGATGATGACGCGCTGCCCGATCCGCGCGTCTTGGGTTTCCGACTGAGCCAACAGACCATCCAGCCGCCGCGCACCATCCTGATCGACCTGTCCGGCAGCGATCAGGCCATCCTCGCCCGCATGAATCAGGGTACGCGGCGCAAAATCCGCCAGTCGCAGAAAAACGATGTCCTCTATAAGGAAGTCTCTGCTGCTGATCTACCGCTGTTCACAGCGATGATGCAGACAACCGGGACGCGCAATGCCTTTGGCGTCCACGAGCCGGACTACTACGCCGCCGCTTATGAGTTGTTCGTTCCACAGGGGCACGCCGCCCTGATCCTCGCCACTCACGAGGGCGATCCGCTGGCCGGGATCATGGTCTTCGCGCTGGGTTCATCGGCCTGGTATCTCTACGGCGCGTCATCGGATGCCAAGCGCAACCTGATGGCCGCCTATGGGGTACAGTGGGCGGCCATCCAGTGGGCGAAACGGCGCGGCTACCGCTGGTACGACATGTGGGGCATCCCCGACGCCGACGAAGCCGCACTCGAAGCTCAATTCGAGTCACGCTCGGATGGCCTGTGGGGGGTCTACGGCTTCAAGCGCGGCTGGGGCGGGCAGGTCGTCCGCTCACTCGGCGCGTGGGATCACGTCTATAACCCCCTGCTCTACGCCGCCTACCAACTCGCCCTGCGAGTCCGCAGGTAGATCGAGGGGATCACCACACCCCTGGGATCAAACGGCTGCGAACCCGCCGCGCGTAGTCCTTATAACCGGCCAGCCCATCCTGGAGCATCCGATCTTCCAGCGCCGTCCGTAGAATCAGTGCCGCTCCTGTCAGCGCGGCAGGGATCAATGCCCAGAGTGTCCCCAGCATGAAGGGAAACGCCAGATAGGACATCAGCCCGCCTGCATAACCCGGATGCCGCACGAAGCGATAGGGGCCGCTCTCGACGACAGCGTGGTTGCGCTCGGTTTGAATGCGCGCCATCGCCGAGAAGAAGCGGTTGCTCAGGAACGCTCAGGACGCCAGCAGGTATCAATTCCAGTATAATCCTGCTCATACTGCGTGGAGTCGCGCCGTTCCCCCTCAACAATGGGGTTCTACCAGAATTGAAATGGCCTTTACCCATCACGAAACCCTGACCTGATGCTGACGATCACGCCCATCACCGACCGCGAAACCTGGAACGAGGCGCTGCGCCGCCTGCCCTATGCCCACATCCTGCAATGCTGGGAATGGGGCGAGTTCAAGCGCCAAACCACTGGCTGGCAGCCGCTCCGCTTGGCCTTCCGGCGCGGATCGGAGACGGTCGCGCTGGCCTCGGTCGGCATCCGGCGGATCGGCCCGTTCAAGCTGATGGTCGTCTCCAAAGGCCCCGCCCTCGATTACACGGATTCAGCCCTGGTCGCCGAGGTGCTGGATCATCTCCAGGCGCTCGCCCGGCAGCAGGGGGCGCTTTGGCTCAAGATCGATCCCGATGTCGTGGCCGGAACCGGCATCCCCGGCGACCCCGATGCTGCCGAAAATGCCACCGGTCAGGCGTTCCTGAACACCCTGCGCGGACGCGGCTGGCGCTTCTCCGACGATCAGGTGCAGTTCCGCAATACCCTCAAACTCGACCTGACCCGCAGCGAAGACGATCTGCTGGCCGCTCTGAGCCAGAATACCCGCCGCAAAGTCCGCGCCGCCGAAAAAAAAGGCGTGACCATCCGCCCGGCGGGCGTGGCTGACATCCCAACCCTCTACGCGCTCTATCAAACCACGGGCGAACGCGACGCCTTCCTGATCCGCCCGCCGGCCTACTACGAATTGGCCTGGCGCTCCTTCATGGAGGCCGGCCTCGCTCACGCCCTGCTGGCCGAGGTCGAAGGCCGCCCCATCGCTCATGTCATCCTGTTCCGCTTCGGTTCGACCTGTTGGTATTTTTACGGCGCATCCTCGAACGAAGACCGCGAGCGGATGCCCAACTACCTGCTTCAGTGGGAGGCCATCCGCTGGGCGAAGGCGCAGGGCTGCGCCGTCTATGACTTCTGGGGCGCGCCGGATGTCTTCGACGAGTCCGACTCGATGTGGGGGGTTTACGAGTTCAAACGCGGCTTCCGCGGCACGGTCGTCCGCCATGTCGGAGCCTGGGATTATGCCCCCTTCCCCCTGCTCTACGCCGCCTACACGCGCCTCTGGCCGCGCCTCCTCGCCTGGATGAGGCGACAGCGCGGAGTTGTTATAATCAACCATATGTCGAACAATCAGGACGTCAAGGATGCTTAACATGATCCCCTACGACCACGAGACCATCATTACCAATGGCGTGCGCCTGCACGTCGTCCAGGCCGGGCCGGTCGATGGCCCGCTTGTCATCCTGCTGCACGGCTTCCCAGAATTTTGGTACGGCTGGCGCAAGCAGATCGATGCTCTGGCCACCCGTGGGCTGCGCGTCTGGGCGCCTGACCAGCGCGGCTACAACCTCAGCGAGAAGCCGTCCGGCATCGACGCCTATAATCTCGATACGCTGGCTGCCGATGTCATCGGCCTGATCGACGCCGCTGGCAGGGATACGGCCTATCTCGGCGGCCATGATTGGGGCGCGGCCGTCGCCTGGTGGACAGCCTGCAAATACCCGGATCGCATCGCCAAGCTGGTCATCCTCAACGTCCCACATCACAATGTCTTCCGCAAAACCGTCCTGACCGACCCGCAGCAGCGCCTCAAAAGCTGGTACATGGGCTTCTTCCAGATTCCCATCCTGCCGGAACTCATCGTCCGCCAAGGCAATACCCGCGCCTTCACCCAGGCGCTCACCGGAACCAGCAGACGGGGAACCTTCACCCCGAAAGACCTGTTTGAGTACCGGCGGGCGTGGCGGCAGCCGGGGGCGATCACGGCCATGCTCAACTGGTATCGCGCCGTCGTCCAGCGAGCACCTGCTCAGAATCCCGATCCGCGCGTGAAGATGCCGACCCGCATCCTCTGGGGCAAGAACGACCGCTTCCTCAAGTGGGAGATGGCCCAGGCCAGCCTGAAACTCTGCGACCAGGGCGAAGTGTTCTATTTCGACGAGGCTACGCACTGGGTACAGCACGAAGAACCGGAGCGGGTCAACCAGTTGATCGGCGACTTTCTCGCCCCGGCTCACCCGCTCTGATCGACGCGCACGAAGTAATCGCCGGTGCTTTCGCCTTCGACACCGAAGACGCGCACCCGCCATGTCCCATCCGCATCCACCGTACAGGTCAGCATGGCGCTGATGTCCATATTCACGTCGATAGGCGGTTCGCGCCGGCAGCGCGATTCGGCGGTCTGGCCGTGGGTGTCGAGTACAGCAACGTTCTTGTTGACCCGCGTCGCCGTGGGAGAACTGAATACTACGACGACGTTATACGTCCGTCCGGTTTTGACCTTGAATGCGTAATCATAGGCGATGCCGTTCTCGGCCAGACCGCGTGTGCGTTCTGCTCCAGGGATGATTTCTCTGGTCTGATACGGGCTGATGGTCAGCACCATGTTAGGGATGTACTGGACGGGCGTCCCGTTGATCTGCGTGACCGGCCGCTTGCCCGTGAGCAAATCACCGATCTGCTGGCCGAGCGGCGTGCCGCTGTTGTACAGCAGATACACCAGCAGGGTGAATCCCAGTACGACCGCTGCCGCAATGCTGATCCAGAAGCCCATTCCGTGCCCGCTCTGGCGCGGGGCCACCTTGCGGAGCGATTCCGTCGCTACGGCGGGTACGGGCGCTGCCGGGCGTGATGCATTGAGTGCCGGGGTCGCCCCTTCCAGTTGGAACAGCAGGCGGTTCGCTTTCGAGTGCAGCGGTTCCAGTTCCAGCGCCCGCTTCAACAGCCGGATCGCCTCTTTCGGATCAGACGCGGTCACCGCTTGCTGGTAGAACGCCTCTGCCGTCTCACCCTTCGGAGCCGGATCAATTCCCATCAGTTCAATCGGCTGCGAGCCGCGCAGATCGACGAACGTCCGCGTCATCTCGTGATCAGCGAACGCCCGCGCAAAAGCTTCGACGAACATGTCGGCGCTCTGGTAGCGTTCAGCGGGCGCCTTGGCGAGCGCCTTTACCAGCACCGTGTCCAGGCTGCGCGGCAGCGCCGGGTTGAACTCGGTTGGCGCAGGGACAGGCTCGCGCAGGTGTTGGTTCAGGATGGCCAGCGGGTTCGAGCCGACAAACGGGAAGCGTCCCACGGACAGCACATAAGCGATGACCCCCAGGGCGTACAGATCGGCCCGGTGATCCACATCCGATGCGCCCCGCGCCTGCTCCGGCGAGATATACAGGGGTGTGCCGATGATATGTCCCGTCGCCGTCAGCCGCGACGCATCCCGAATTCGCGCGATGCTGAAATCAGCCAGCAGCGCATGGCCGTTGCCATTCAGCAGAATATTCTCCAATTTCAGGTCGCGGTGGATGACATGCTGCTGGTGGGCATAATCCAGCGCCCCGCCCACATTCCGCAGCAGACGGACGGCCTCCTGGCTGTGGATTTCGGTAGGCTGGACGAAGCGCTGCGCCAGAGTCCCACCGGACATGTAGGGCATTTCCAGGAAATAGCGCCCCTTGATGCACCCCGAATTGGTGATCGGCACGATGTTCGGATGCCGCAGCCGCTGCGTGATGGTCACTTCCTGCAAGAAGCGTTCGACCATGCCCGGCTGCTCCATCAGCGCCGCACGCAGGATTTTCAGCGCGACGGTCTGGCCGGTCTCGGTCTGTGTCGCCTTATAGACGACCGCCATCCCGCCCGCGCCGAGCTTGTCATGAACCTGATACGGGCCGAAGCGGTTGACCTCTGCCATGCGGTTCGCCTTTCACCGAAGCCGTTCCCTGGCCTCAGTATAGACCCGGTTGCCCCGCGCGAACCTTGAGCCAACCGCATCTATCCCGCCACATCATACGTCACGACATAAACGCCGGTGCTTTCTCCGGGCTGCCCCCAGATCTGTACCTTGTACTGCCCCCCGCGCGTGATGTCGCAGATGAAAGCCACGCTCGACCCGTCCACCAGGATTTGGCTCCGCTCGCACATGGCGTCAGCGTTATAGCCGTCCGGGTCAATGATCGCCACATTGCGGCTGACCACTTTCGCTGATGGTGAGAAGAACTGAACCGCCAGCGCCAGTTCGGCCCCGGCCGCCACATCGAAGGTATATTCATGCAGGAAGCCCGCATCCAGCACATCGCTGGCCGGGCTGCCTTCACTGAGCGGTTCGATCTTCTGCGGACGAACCTTTACCCCCTCAGAGGCGGCCTGGGTCGAGTAGCTCCCTGGTGCGGATTCCGTCCCCGGCGCGGAGGGCATTTCCAGCGCCGGATCATCACCCAGTCCAACCGGCCGGCCAAAATCTGGACGACTGCTGCTCGGCTGCTCGCCGCTGAGCCACTGGCGGATCTGCGCCGGGATCGGCGATCCGAAGTACGTCAGCACAAAGTAGGCCGAGGACAGACTCAGCAGAATCACCCCGACCAGATACACCCGGCTCCATGATCGCCGCGCTCGCTGGCGATCTGCTTCGCGCTCGGCAAAGGCATTCACCGTCTGCCGGCGAACCAGCGCGGTCATCGGCGGCAGAGGGAGCGGCCGAGTCAGCGCCTGTTCCAGTTCAGCCATCCGCTTCAGCGCCGGGGCATATTCCGAGTCCAGTTTGAGCGCCTGCCGGACGCAGCCCAACTCCCGCTCACGATCCTCGCACGCCCGCGCCGCCAGCATCCACAGTTCCGGCGTGGGAGCCTGATCCAGCAGGAGACGCAGCCGCCGCCGGGCCTGCCGCTTTTCGCCCACCTGGATCAACGCCTGGATCAGCCGGATATCTTCACCGCCCTCCATCCACCGCCTCTCACCGTTAATTGCGCTGCCGCTCAGCGACAGGGATCGTAGGGACGGGCTTCTGCCCGTCCCCCCCCGATCCGCTATCCGCATCCGAATAACCAGTCAGCTCATTCCATCGGCAGCACCGTGAACGCGCTGCCCGCGCTGCGGCCGTAAACCTCCGGGAAGTAGAACTCGTACCCCGTCACCGGGATGACGTTGTAGACCCCCGGCAGCCCGGCGCGGATCGAGTAGCGGAACTCGTAGGTTCCCGCCGGAAGATAAGTAGCGTACAGCACCACCTTCTCATCCCGGAATTCGATGTTGCTGAACCACCACCAGCCCCAGCCTCGGCTCAGCGGATCGCCCGTGTCGATCTCTGGCTGCGTGCCAATCTGCTGTTCAGTCAGCAGGTTCGGATTGATCGCCTCGGTTCCTGCCGGGATCGGGTCTTCGATGACCACATACTGGCGATCCTCCGGCACGATGATCGTCAGCCGCACCTGGAGCAGATCGCCGACTCGCGCCTCCGTCACCGGCTCGGCGCTGCCGG
>CAZKXW010000008.1:29044-61709 GCA_964556745.1 uncultured Anaerolineaceae bacterium | reverse complement strand
CTTATTCGCCGTTTTTTCGCCGGCTATCCTATTCCGGCTCGGCGCTGCCGGGCAGCGTATAGCGCCGTTCGAGGATGAAGCCCCGGTTGACGGGCTGCACTTCTGGTACGGGCAGATAAGCCTTCAGGTGCGCTGTGTAGTACAGCACGCCGCTGCCTTCCGTCCGGCTGATGACCAGTTGGTTGGCCTGATCCTTCAGCAGCGCCGCCACCTGCACCGGCAGTTCCACGCGGTCGCTGACGTTGGCCGTTGTCACCGCGCCTTCGGCCAATGCCTGGCCGTTCAGCGCCGCTGAATACTGGTAATCCGGCTGGAGTTCACCGGACACTTGCATCCAGTCAGTCAGCGCCATCACGCTCCAGGCCGTCTCCTGGGTCGTCTCCCAGGCATCAGCCGTCCGCGCCGTCATCAGCCAGCGCACTACGTTCGGAACCAGATTGTTCTGCGGAGCCAGCGTCACCAGCGCCTCCAGCGCGATGGCCGTCGTCCGCGTGTCAGTGTTCCAGTTCCAGTAGTCGTACTCGGATTCCTGCCAGTGCGCGCCCGTCGCGCTCAGGATCGCCGCGTTGACCAAATCGGACAGCAGCGCATCGGTGCGGCTGGTATCCGCCGGGTCGATCAGGTGGAAGTTCAGCGCCAGGAACGAGCGCGCGTACAGGCTCAACCGCTGCCGCTCCTCGAACAGGTTCGCCGAACGGCTGGCATCCGGCGCGCCCGAACGCGCCAGCGCGTACAGGATGAATGCCTGCCGGTTCAGCCTCCAGACGGGCTGCGTCTGATCCGGCACGATGAAGGTCGTCCGCAGGAAGTTCTGGGCGCTTTCAATCACGCCGTCGGCCACCGGGAAACCGCTGGCCTCCGCCTCCGCCAGACCGATCAGCGCGTAAGCTGTCGTCAGCGGGCTGCTGGGGTCCTGGACGAACCAGCCCCAACCGCCATCGGCTTTCTGCTGCGCGTAGAGCTTTTGCAGCGCCTTGCTCACATCGGCTTCGAGCGCCTGTCGCAGCGCCTCGTTCGCCAGCCCCAGCCGATCCAGCGCCCGGACAGTCATCACATTCGGCAGGAAGCGGCTGATGGTCTGCTCGATGCACTCGTGCGGGAACGCCCGCAGGTAATCCAGCCCGGCCAGCGTCGCTGAGGCCAGCGAGGGTTCGAGGACGATGTTCAGCGAACCCTGTGTGACCTCGAAGCGGCGCGGCAGCAGGATCGACTCGGTGATCGAGTCGCCCTCGCGCAGCACGCCCGCCGTCCCGACCGTTTCCGGCACTTCAAACTTGTAAACGGGCAGCAGACGCGCCTCGCCCTGCCCCAGCGGCGGCTTGCTGGCATCCGTGAACGCGCCGTTATCGCCGTTAGCGAAGAATGTCAGGGCGATCCCGGCCACATCCTGGGCCACGCCTGCCCATTCCACCCGCTGGCGTCCGCCCGCCGGAATGGTGAAGGTCTGGTTGTTCTGCCCCTGGAAATCCAGCCCTGTCCCCTGGATGAACACTTCGACGGGCATGTCCTGCCCGGTGTTATTGTTGACGATGGCTGCCAGATTGACCGTATCCCCCACGACCAGGAAGCGCGGCGTCACCGGGCGGATCAACAGCGGCTTGGTGCTAATCAGGTCAAATGTATCCTGACCAACAAGCATCTGACCGTCCACCCCACTGCTGATCGCCCGCGCGTCCAGCCGCCACGTCGTCAGGTTGTCCGGCAGCGTCACCTGGAAGGTCGCCGTTCCGTCTGTGCCCGTCACCAGCGTCGCATTCCAGTACGCCGTATCGACGAACTCCTGCCGGATGTCGAAGATACCGCCTTCGGCCACGCCGCCGCCGCCGCCTTTGATCGTATCCAGCACCGTTTGTGTAAGTTGATCGACGTTGATCGTCAGCGGCGTCGAAGTCCGCACCGCCAGCCCCTGCCGCCCATAGAAGAAGTCCAGCAGCGGGCCGCTGTTCGGATCAGCAATCGACAGTGACGCCAGATCGGTCAGCCCAACGCCGACTTCGGCCTGCACTGGATTGCCCAGGTAATCGGTCGTCCGCACCGTGTAGGTCACGGTCTCGCGCGGCCCAGCCTGCTCCCGATCCGGTGTGATGCTGATCGTGAGCTGCTTGCGCTCGGTCTCGACGTTCAGCCGCGCCAGTCCCATGCGGAAGGCCGCCACCGGGTTGTTTTCGTCCACCCCCTTGACGATCAGCACGCTGACGAACACATTCGGCGCGAAGCCCTCTTCGATGGGCACGCGGTAGATTACCGAGTTGCTGTTCAGTGTGATCCGCTCAGCCTTGAGTACGCCATCGCGTTCAACCGTCACCAGTGCCTCGGCCGTCCCCTGGAACGGCGACGCGATTAGAATCTCTGCCGTGTCGCCGATCAGGTAATCCTGCTTATCCGTCACCAGATCGATGCGGTTGCTGTTCTGCTGCCGCCACGAGACATACGACTCACTGCTGACCCACAGCGTCGTCGCGGCGACAATCTCGCTGCCCTGGCTGTCGCGCGTCTTGATCTTCACTTTGAAGATGCCGCCGTTGGGTGGGACAAAGCTGTACGTCGTTTTGCCGTCTACGCCTGTCACGGCTGACCCGGTCGTCACCGGGATTTCTTCGACCTCCCACGTCCAGGTGGTGCGGCCAGTTTCGTCCTGCTCCTGCACATTCGACCAGCGTCGTTCGACCACTTCGATATCGATAGACTGGTTGGCAATGCCCTGGCTCTCCCAATCTACCGCGATCAAGTTGATGACCGACTCTTCGCCCGCCGTGCCGACGTACAGTTCTGGCACAGCCCCGATATACAGCAGCCCTTTGTGGACGATCACCTCGGCGCGTCCGGCGACCACCTGCTGGCTCTCATCAGTCACGACCGCCTCGATGATGAAGCGGGCGCTCTGCGCCGCATCTTCCAACGATCCCGGGATCTCGACCGTCAGCACGCCCTGGGCGTCGGTCGTGCCCGTTCCGGTAGCGACCTCGCCGCTGCCGCTGAACACCCCACTCAGTCCGGCATCGACATCGTAGTCGAAGAAGTCGTAGTAACCCGGCCCGTCATAGCTGAAGTAGTACGGCTGCGCCACGACCGTGTAATCCACCGTCGCGCCGCTCACCGCCCCGCCGAAGAAATAGCGGCTGTCGATCTTGACCGAGATCGTATCCCCGTTCGCCACCTGATCGGCCGCCGGAGTAACATTCACCTGGAACTCCGGCAGGCGGTATTCCGCCACACCGAAGCTGACCTGGCCCGTCGGCGGATAGTAGTCCGTTTGGTCATCCGGTCTGCCCAGTTCCGCTGTAATCGAGTAGTAGCCCAGCGGTGCATTCTCGGCCAGATCGAACTGCCCACTGAATGTCCCAAAAGCTGTCAGCGGCAGATCGTTCTCGAAGAGAATTTGTCCCTCTGGGTCGTAAATCCTGACCGGCACACTCGCAAAATCCGGCAGTGGATAGCGCACATCATCCTTCGCCCGCACCACACCCCGGAAGTAAACCGGCTGCCCTGGCCGGTAGAGTGGGCGATCTGTATACACATACGCCCGGTACGGTTCCGGCGAGTAGACCATCTCCTGACCGAACTGGTATGGTTCCACGCCATCCGACCAATCCACCGAGGTGAACCCGAACTGCGTTTCGGTTTGCAGCACCGCGAACAGCGGTTGGAACACATCGGCGCGGCGCGACAAACTAACCTGCATCAATCCATCGGCGTCCGTCACCCCGCTAACGATGGGCGCATTCAGCCCTCCGGCGGCATACACCGAGATCGGCTGATTCGCCAGCGGCAGGCCGGACTGTACATCCGTCGCCCAGACCAACAGGTTGTCTACCGTCGATTTCATCGTCAGGTTGGCCGTCCCGACTATCAGCACATGCGCGGTCGGTCCCGCACCCATCGCGGCCCGCTCCGGCGCGCTCACGCGCAGCAGGTAAACCCCCGGAGCCAGCCCACCGCCCACCGCTTCCGAGACGACTACTTCGGCGGCCTGTGCCGGAATCCGTACATCCAGTAGGTACTCATCCTCCGCGCCGCCGGAAAGCGCCTCAGCGACCCAGGCCGTGCGATCATCGCGCAGCCGCACCTCCCACCACACAATCGAGTCGGCGCAGACCGGCCCGCCCACGATGGGCAGTTGGTAATCTCGGTAAAGCTGGTCGATCACCGCCCCATCCGGCGCGGATTCGCGGGCGCGGACTGGATCAGGATCGCTGATGACGATAGCCATATCGCCGACTTTCAGCCGGCTCGGCGGCGCGCCGGGGCACTCCAGATTTGCGGCCTGCCCGCTCAATTGCAGCAGTTCATAATTCTCGACGTTCAGTTCTGGCGCAAGATCGATCTGCCACTGCCGCAGCAGCACCCCCCAATCTGGAGATAACTTGTCCAATAGGTTGTAGGGCGCATAGTATCTATCCGCAGCCAGTTCATCCATCAACCGGCCAACCGGAAGCTGCCACAACTGGAAATCCATCCGGTTCAGGTTGCGGTAGCGCATATACAGCCGGGTCTGATCAGCATAGGCATTGTAGAAGCCGATGTCGCGCGGCACTTCCAGCGAGAATTCACCGTCATAGGCCCGTGTCGTATAGCGAATCACCTGGCCTTCGCTGATGCTGTTGCCATAGATATCCTGCATCCCCGCCGCGATGGTGATGGTGTAATCCGTACTCGGCTCGACCGGGAAATTGACCGTGTAGCTGTCGTCCCAACTGCTGTAGTAATAATCCGGGTCGCGCCATGGCTTCGGATCGATGCGGGTCTTATCCCGAAGCGAATCAATATCCATGTCCGAAGCGAAGTAAATCGTGAAGCTGCCATATGGGTAGGCATCCGGCGTCCCGTTCGGTGGATCCGTACTGAGGATGCTCGGCGGCGGAACTGTGGCAAACTGCCACTGGCTGAATCCGCCCAGTGCCGCCGCGCCACCCGCCCCCAGTACCGCGCTGGTATTGCGGAAACCCGCCTCGAACACCGTGTTAATCGGCAGCCGCGCATCCGGGATGAAGCGGAAGCCCGCCCCGTCCTCCGCCCACTCGAACGTGCCGCTCACAAAATCGGTGGCACTGCTCTGTATGCGCAAATAGAAATTCGCCTCGACGCTCGCCTGATCCATCGGCTGGTTGAAGTGTACCTGCACCCTCTCGTCCAGAGCGACATCGGTGGTGAGGTCTTCCGGGAAAACCGTCAGGATCGCCGGACTGATCGTCTCAAACTGCCAGCTCACCGGAGCCGCCAGCGCCGCCCCGTCCACCGCCTGGAGATCAGGGTTGACGGTGACCGTGTACCGTGTCCCGCCCGCCAGCGCTGGATCAGGCCGGAACACATAGATTGATGTGTTCAGCCACTCGCCCTGGCCCTGCGCCGCTGGCGTCAGCGTGATCGGCGATGGCAGCGTCGCCAGTTCCTCGACCGTTACCAGCGGAACCACCGGCCGGTTGAAGATGACCGTGATCGCCGCGTCAGTAGCAATCTCCAGCGACCCATCCCTCGGTAGCGCATCTGAAACCGCCAGGAACCCCTGGCTGCCCAATTCCAGCACGAAGGCTTCGCCCAGCGCTGTCCCGTCTTGCGCTGTCAGACTCGTCGCCAACTGGATCGTATAGGTCGTCGCGCGCTGGTATGCCTCCGTCGGCGTGAAGACCAGCGACGCCTTGGAATCATCGCAGCTCACTGCTCCGGCCACAGCCGGCATGATGCTGAACGCGCCCGCCGCCGAAGTGCAGTTGACCGGACGATTAAAGTACAGCATGATCGGAGACTGCGCGCTTAGTTCCTCACCCGGCGCCGGATCACTGTCCACCACACGCAGCGGCGCGCCACTGGCGTCCTGAGCGTGCAAAGTCGAAGCTGTCAGCAGCACCATGAGCATCAGAATCAATGCGAAACTCAGGCGACCCATAGCTTTGCTCCTTCGGTAAATCGGCGTGCTTTGCCTGTCTCGATTATAGGAGAAACCGCCCGACGGGGAAATCACCCAAGTGATCCGCCTGCCCCACGGATCGCCAACGCTCAGATGCCCTGCACATAGGTGATCGGCAGGTTAAACAGGTCTTTGAAAGCCAACCAGTGCAAGGCCGCGACCTCGCGCAGCAGGTAAACCAGATACTCGGCTGGCGGCGGCTCCACACCCGCTGGAGATGCGAACACGGTGATCCCGGCCTGCTCGAACAGGCGCGTCGCTCGCAGCAGATGAAAGCCGTCACTGACCACCACTGCCGAGTTCCAGCCGTTCGCTTGCAGGATCGCGTGGGTTTCGATGGCGTTCTCTTCCGTACTGCGGCTGGTATCTTCCAACAGGATCGCTGAGTCCGGTACGCCGTCTCCGCGCAGCAGTTCAGCACAGGCATCCGCTTCGCTGCGGGTGCGGTTGCCCGGCTTCCCACCCGAACATACGATCATCGGCGCATAGCCCGCCTGCCAGAGTTCCACCGCCCGTGTTGAACGCCGCATCAGCGCCGGCCCCGGCGTGTTATCGCGCCGCAGCCCAGCCCCCAGCACCACAATCACATCGGCCGCCTGAGCGCGATCCACCCGCCCGTAGGCATCGATCACCACCAGCAGCACCACGACCGCATACAGCCACAGTACAGCCCCCAACAGCACCAATCGCCGCCAGCGAATGGACGCCAATATCACTTTCAGGAATTGCCAGAATCGCTTCACGCGCAGCTGTGCAGCCTAATGCCGGATCTCTGTCGGAGAAATTGGCGGAAAATCCGGCGGGCTGTCTTCCAGGTTGACCTTACCCACCATCCAGCCATCGATAGCCGTCAGCTTGATCCGCAGGATCGGAAGCTGGCTGTGAGAGAAGCTCACTGGCGGCGCGGGCTGAATGATGACCGGTTCTTTCAGGTGCAGATGCCGGATCGCGGGGGGTATCTGCTCGCTCAGGCCCAACTTCTCTACCTCGTCCACTTCGTCTTTGGACTCATTTTCGTCGGTCTCTTCATCCCGCTCACCATACAGTTCTGCCAGATCAACATCCTCTGCCAGCCCGGTGAAGTCGAAGACCTCCTCGGTCGTCTCAATTTCCTGCTTGGTCGGGTTGACCAGAGTGCGCTTCGCCTGAGTCGCGAACATGCTGCTGATGCTCTTCAGGTACTCCTGCTCGGCGACCAGAATTCCCGTGATGACCAGCCCTTTGACGAACAGCGTAATTCCCAGTTCCATCCCACCCTTGTTGACGAAACCGGACACCAGATCGGCCAGGAGGACATCCGGTTCATGCCAAAATTCCGGGTCTCCCATCGAATACTCGTCGAACATGTCCAGCAAATCCCTGTAGGTGATGCACACAATAGGTGAACATTGAGTATACAGGCCGCCCGTTCAAACGAAAAGAGGCGGCCTTTTGACCGCCTCTTGCGCATCCACTATTGGAACGTTTACCGGGGGAGCGCGGCATACTGCGCCCTTCTGCCCAAGTAGCGCTGCCGCATCAGCACCGGCTGTAATCACACGTCAGGCACTTCTCGCAGCCCTCGATCCGCACCAGGCTCACCGTCCCGCAGTTCGGGCATAGATCAGCCCCAGAGAGATACCCCTTCACCTCCCCGTTGCTGCGTGCCAACTCTTCGCTGGGCAGCGCCGCCTGCGCCGGATCGCTCTCGGCCTGATGACCATTCCCGCTGCCATTCCCCATCGGCAGATTCAACTGCCGCGCCGGTTCCCCGGCCAGGTAATGCTCCACCAATGCCCCAGCCACAGCGTCCGGCAGCGAAATTACCCGCTGCGGCCCCAGCCCCACCGACCGTGATCCGCCGATGCCTTGAAGCTGATCCACAATCAGCTTGACCATCTCCATCCGGTTCTGCGGCGCGGTCGTCCGCAGTTGCAGCGAAACCATCCGGCCCAGCCCTTCGGCGTCCGCCTGGAGATCGCTGCCTGCCTTGCCCACTGTGATGAATACCTCAAACGGGTTGCCCAGTTCATCGCTGTTCATCGTGATGTAGGCCGTGCCGAACGGCGTCTTGCGGCTGACCGTCACCCCAGCGAGCCGCTTCGGACGCGGATACACCCGGTGCGGCGTCGCCACCTGCTCGACCGTCACCGTAACCGGCGCGGACGGCTTCTCGTCTTTCTTGCGATCCGCCATTTCCTTCTCGGCGCGTTCGTCGCCCTTCAGCATTAACACCTGCTCATCGCGGCTGCCATCCCGGTAGATCGTCCCACCCTTGCAGCCCAGCTCGTACATATATTTGTACAGATCGCTGACCTGTTCCACCGTGTAGTGGTTCGGCACGTTGCAGGTCTTCGAGATGCTGCTGTCCACCCAGCGCTGGATGGCCGCCTGCACCTTGATGTGTTCCTCTGGGCTGAGGTCCATCGCCGTCACGAAGTAATCCGGCAGCTTCGTCTCGCCCGGATGCTGCTCATACCACTCCTTGACCAGCGGGACCTGCTCTTCATGCAGCCCCAACCGGCTCTTGCGGTAGTACACCCACGAGAAGAACGGCTCGATCCCCGTGGACGTATTCACCATAGTTCCGGTCGTGTTGTGCGAGACGAACCCGTTGGCGATGTAGGTCTTGTTGTCGGGAACCGACAGGTCATAGGTCAGGCACACATCATCTTCGATGGACTCGACCACATCCAGGTAGACATCCTTCGCTGCCAATTGCGCCAGCCGCGTCTCAGCCAGGATCGGATAGGTGGTCGCCGTCTGCTTGACGAACTGCTGCGTCAACGCGCCATTGCTCACCAGCCCGACGATCTGCTGCCGAACTTCATCCTTCAAACCCTTCGACTGCGCGTAGAACTCCTCGCACAGCGCCGGAACTGCCACCGAGTCGCCTCGGTCGGCCATCGCCCCCAGATCAGCTGCGGCCGCCCGTTTACGCTCACTGATGAAGCCGACGCTCTGGACAAACCGTTCCGCTTCCTGGCGGTTCAGGATACGCAGTTCAAAGCGCGGACGCTCCCCGAAGCGGCCTTCCGACTCCGGCAGTTGTCGCATCGTCGCCACGATCCCCAACCCCAGCAGCGCCACCTGCGCCTGCTGGATCAGCGTCCGCGAGGTCGAAACCAGCGTGATCGTCCCGCGATACACGCTGCCGTCGGCCTCGAACAATCCGCGCAGGAACGCCGCCACATGCTGCCGTCCCGCTTGCAGCACCTTCGACGGGATGAACGCGCCTTCCGCGCCCTCGCCGTGATTGTCGCTCGGCTTGGCAAACCCATTGGCCGTGAAGAAGCGCGGGATATAGTACCCGTTCAGATTGGCGACCCAGCACCCTTCCCGGTCTTCCATCAACACCTCGTGGTGCTCGCCCCAGACGCGCCGCAGCAGATCCGCCACATGCTCCCGCAGATCAGGATCGCGCTTGGCGACCACAATGTGCAGCCCGCCCCGCGCTTTGGTGTACCCGTCGCCCATGTACAGCCCCAGCAGTTCGGCCAGTTCAAGCGTCATGGCTTCCGGCAGGGCGCTCAACGCGCGGTTGCCCTGCTCCACCGGAGTCAGCCGCACCCGTTCGCCTTCGCCCAGCGTGTCCTTCTTCAATACCACCTGGTCGCCCGCCTGGAGTTCATCCATCCGCCGCCACACATAATCCCCACCGGCGTCGATGATGCGGATGCGGTGATTCGGCGTCGCCGTCAGGGTGAAGCCCCGCCGCGTCGTCATCCGCTTGACCGCCGCCCGCCCATTAATATAGAAGTGCGAGGTCTGCCGCAGCCCTTCATCGGTGTGCACCGCCTGCGACATCACCTGCCACTGCATCCCGTTCGGATCGCCCAGTTCGACAATCGGGCGCAGCCCCGTTGCCATGCTCACCAGCGTATCCGGCGCGACGCAGCCCGTCGGAGCCTGTGTCGTCAGCGTCACGTTGCGGATGCCGTACTGCCGCACCTTCTCGCGGATGTCCTCCGGCATCGACTCCATGTACCCGCTTTGCAGGAACTTCTCCGCCTCGAACTTGGGGAAGGCCCCTTTCTCCCGCGCCAGTTCAATCGATGTCTCGTAGATCGCCCGCGCCAGGAACCCGTACAGCTTATCGATGAACGCCACCGACTCATCGCTGCCATAGCGAATCCCCAGCTTGATCATCAGTTCGGCCAGCCCCATGTTGTTGAGGCCCACCCGCCGTTCGCCCAACTGCTGGCGGCGGTTCTCATCGAAGAAGTACAGCGTCGAGTCGATCACGTTGTCCAGGAACCGCGTCGCATACCGCGCCGCCTGATCCAATTCATCCCACTTCACATCGTGCGCGTCCTCATCATAGAACCGCGCCAGATTGATCGCCCCCAGGTTACATACGCCCCAACCCGGTAGACCCTGTTCCCCACAGTCGAAGCTCACGTACCCGTTCGTCACCCAGGTCAGCGTGTCCGGCTCGAACACATCGAAGACCTCTTCTTCGCGTCCGGTCGGCTCCACCGCCACCACGCTCGCTGTCCACGTCCCGCCGAGATAGTGCCAGTTCTCGGCCACTTCCTTCAGCCGCGCCGCCTTGCCGGGATTCGACAGGCCGATCTCGCTGTAGAACCGCGCGATCCCCTCGTTCATCACCGCCACATCGTACTTGACGCCCGTGCCGAGCATCGACCGCCCATCGTAGCTCAGATCAGCCTTCCGCGTCGTCTGGTAGATGCGGGCATGGATGCCGAACTGCAGCAGCAGCAAACGCACCTGCTGCGCCAGTTCCGGCGAACTGGTCGTGAACCGCAGCAGCGGGTTATCCCGCTTCATCGACACATTCCCATCGGTCGAGAACAACCCATCCAGCACGCCGGCCAGGAAATCCCGATCTAGCGACATGAACGCCTCTGGGATCGCCTTCTGCGGCGCTTTCACATTCGGCTGCATCCCCAGCTTGATGAGCAGCGTCGCCAGCTTATAGCAATCCACCGCCAGCGATTCATGCCGCAGAACTGTGCCGTCCGGCTGCGGAATATCCTTCCCCGAATGCGCCACATGAGTATGAATACCCATGTCAGTTAGAACACCCTGGAAATGCTCTTGCCAGGCCGTTTCCCGTGTACCGAAAGCCACCTTGCACATGTTCTGGTGGCTGTTGCCATTCGGAATCTGCCGCAGCGTGCCATCGCCGATCACCGCGCCGACCAGCAGACCCAGCCGGCGGTCATAATATTCGGCCACGTTCAGCCGGCGCTTCTGCACATAAGCCTGCGCCGCTTCCGGCAGCCGCCGCCGCGATCCGAACGCCTCGTTCGCAGAGACCAGCACCTTGTCGCCCTGCCGCAGATCGGAAACCGCCACCCACTCGTACTTCTTCCCGCGCACCACCTTCAGTTTGTGATCCGCCGTGCAGTCCAGGCTGCCGCCGTCCGAGAACCGCACCTGGAAAATCGGCTGCACGCCGTTGTTGTAGACCTTTGCGATCCGCTTCAGCCCCGCCGGGGTGCGGATTTTCATGCCCACCTGGAGGTCACGCGCCTTCGTGTAACCGAACTCCGTCGCCACAGGGGTATCCCCCGTCACACACGGATTCGTGCTGATGATCGGCGCGTGATACCAGCTGTTCGACATCTTGTTGTAGCGTTCCCGGAAGAACACCCCCGGCTCGGCGCTCGCCCAGGCACTCTCGATGATCGCGTCCCAGACCTGCCGCGCTTTCACCGTCCGGTACACGATCACCTTATGCCCCTCGGCCATCCACCGGTCGATGTCCCCATCCCAGCCCTCGTCATAGGCCGGATCGCTCGTGTCCGGGAACATCAGATCCCAATCGCCATCCGTCTTCACCAGCTCCATCAACCGGTCGCTCACCCCCACGCTGATGTTCGCGTTGGTGATCTGTCCAGCCTTCCGCTTGCTGTTGATGAAGTCGAATACGTCGGGATGCCAGTCGTTCAGGATGAGCATCAATGCCCCGCGCCGCGAATTGGAGGTATACACCCCCGCGCCGCTCAGCAGATGCACATCGTCCACCTCGAAGTCGAAGACCGTGCTGTCGCCCACCGGTTGGATCGAGGCGATCGTATCCGGCAGCGTGCAGAGCAGATCGTCCAGCCGCGCCGCCGTTTCGCGCTGACCATCCGCCTCCAACCGCGACTGAATCTTGGTGATCTGCCCGTAGGAAATCCGCGGCGAGACGCCATCATATATCCGCTGGCGGTACTTCGACCGCACCCCCACCGCCTGGAACGCTTCCACCGGATAGGTGTGGTACATCTCGCGCGTGCCGCTGCTGCCGTTGACCTTCTCGCCTGGCACGAACGCCGCGAACCGCTGCTTGAAGACCCCGCCCGTCACGGTCAGGCGGTAGATCGTCTGCCAACCCTGGGCGCTGCGATCCGTCGTGCCGATGCTCGACACGATACCGTTGGCGAGCAGCAGTTGCTGGATATCGCCTAGCATCTCCCGGCTGATACTGTCGAATCCGAACCCACCCTTGCGTCCTCGGTCGCAGCCGTCCGCGTCGAAGTAGCCAGCGATGAACGCCCCAACCACCGATGACGGCGCCCGGAACAAGATTTCCGGCACGCGGATATCCTCAGCCTTCACCTTCAGCAAACCGTTCTGTGCCAACCATTCCACCACCAACCGCGAGTAAATCTCGACGCTGTGAACGGCTCCCGTCCCCGGCGTAATCAGCGCCTCGTACCCGAACAGCCGCTCGATGCTCCGCACCAGCCGCTCGCGGATGTCCGGGTAAGCATCGGCAGTCGCCATCTTGATCGCCTTCGGCGCTTCCCAGGTGACTTTCTTGCCGATCTGGACATACCCATCGCCGTGCATATAGCCGATAAGGTAGGCCAGTTCCTCATCCAGCACCTCCGGCAGCCGGATCGCTTCATTCAGCGTCGTACTCATCACCGAGCGATCATACTCGACCGGCTTGAGCGGCGGATAAGCCGCCTGGACGCCATTGCCTAACAGCAGCAGAATTTCATCCCCCGGCTGGAGATACTTCAGCGCCATCGTCGTGATATTGCCGTCCATCAGCACCGCCACCTTGTGGTCTTCAGTGATCTGGACGCGGTAGCCCCGCGCAGTCGTCACTTCATACAGCGGCTTCGTCCCGTTTCGGAACCGCGCCGTGATCCGCCGCAAACCCTGATGCGTCTGCGCGTGAATCGCTTCCCCGCTCTCGAACCGTTCGGCCAGTTCCGCCGCCGGAATCAGACCCCGATCCGTCAGGATGCGCTCATCCGGCCCGAAGCAACCCCCCTGCTCGATCAGCCCCGTCACGAAGCTGTACAGCGCCCCCCACGAGACCGCCCCGCTCGACCGTCCGTTGACGCCCTTCACGTAAGCATGGCGCGGCCGCAGTGACGAGATGTTGATCCCCACCCCGCCCCCGCGTGACATGATCTCGGTCATCTGCCGCAGCGTCTCGATGATCCCTCCTCGCGAGTCCGTCGGCGACGGAATCACGTAACAGTTCGAGACCACCACCCCGGCGGAGACGAAGGAATGATCCTCCGCCACCTCGATGTCCATCACCATCCCGCTGTAGTCTTCGAGCTGGATGTCATCAATCCGCACCCACTTCAGGCCATCGTACTCGAAGTAGTATTTCAGATCGGTCTTCGAGGCCGGCGGCGCATCCGTATCGAAGAAATCCTGGAACAGATCGCCGCACTCGTTGGCTGTCGCCTGCATCCGGTAGGCCGGAACCCGGCTCAGCCGGTGTGTGTTCTCCTTGATCGAGAACAGATACCCCAACCGCAGCAGCAGTTGATGCACCTGCACCGCCATGCGTCGGTTCGACAGCAGAATCCCCACCTGATTCTTGGAGATGTACCCGTCCGCCTGGAACAACCCGCGCAGCAGCGCCCGCGTCAACCCATCCGGCAGGTGCATCAGCGTATCCGCGATCAGCTTGCTGTGGCTGTAGCACCCCAGAAATGCCTTGAAGAACTGCCCCAGAGGCATCGAGTTCACCCACAGGTCATACCACCGTCCGGTGCTGTTCAGCTTGATCGACGCCTCGATCCCGAACTTGCGGCCGATGATCTCCGCGATGTGTTCCGCCTCGGCCTGCTCTTCCAGGCTGAAGACGATCTTGATCCCCGACGGGATATCCGTCCCCGTCCGGTGCGTGACGCAGCCGTCACCCAGCCACCGCCCGAACAGATAGCACAGGTCTTCATCCAGATCGAGTCGCTCCGGCACTGTATAGTGCGTCCCCCAATCCTTGACGTAGCCGTGTTCGCCGCGCGTCGTCGGCTTGAACAACTGCCCGCCTTTGCTCTGATACCCATTCCCGCTCAGATAATCTTGCAGGAAGATCGGTTCCGGCGGGCACTCCTCGCCGTTGTACGCCACCGCAACATAATCTCCCACCCGCACATCTTTCGCCGGAATCCATGCAGGCTGCTGTTGCAGCCGCAGCCCATCGCGGTATCGGTGCGTGTTCACCCACTCCGAGCGAATCAGGTGAATCTTATGATCGCCCGTCACCCGCAGATCATCGAAACCGACCTTCTTCGGCTTGATGATGTACAGCGCCTCTTCGGTCTCCCGCTCGAACTTGTGCAGCACTGGCCGCAGGCGGTTGCGGTGCGTCACCACCAGATCGCCGACCCGGACTTCCCCCAGCGGGCGGTAGCCGTTCGCGGTCAGGATTTCTTGTTCTGGCGGCATACAGTTGTAGAATGTCAGCGCCTGATCCGTCCCCGCCGCCGCCAGAATTCGACCCGCCGGCACGAACTTCCAGTCATCCAGCAGCCACCGGAATCGCTCCGTCCACTGCTTCCGCAGCTTGGGACTCTTCTCCACTTTGGCGATCCCCGCCGCCACCCGATCCATCATCTGCCCCGGATCAGTCTCTATCGGCTTATCGACATGCTCGATGTCCCGTTCGACCGTCTCTCCATCCAGCAGTTGGATGCTCACCTTTGGCAGTCGAATCGACTGTACCGTGCCAATTTCGCGCTGCCCGGTCTTGGAATCGACCACCACGATCACGGTGTCGCCGACCTTCAGGGTCTTGCGCGTCATATCCTTCTGGGCATAGCGGTCGAGGAAGATTTTGTACCCCAGTTCATGGAGAGCATTCTTTGAAGCGGATCGACTCTGCACCATCCTGTAGTTACCTTTCCGAGAAACAAATGTTCTGCCGACTAACGACAAGAATAGAGACACAGAACCCCCATTTAGACTCAATGGGGGTTAAGAAAAATTGCCTTCAATTACCCATCACTACTGCGACATTTGTTCTCTACTCTATCATGCGCTGCGGCGCTTTGTCTACTAAAACTCAGGCATGATTTGGTTAGAAAATCGTTGATCTCATATAACGTTTTTCCCACATTAAACCGCATTTCCAACATCCTCCCGCAGCCGTCCCCCCCTCGTCTTTCGCTCGATTCGGAGCCACTCCACCCGCACTCCAAATCACCTCGAAAAGAGTGACCAAAATGTCACCCTAACCGTCCGATTTCGTGCTATAGTGGAAACACATGGGGATTTGTAGACCCCCGCCGCACCTTCACAACTTATGAACCGCGAATTTTGTGCCCCATTGTCGTCGCAGATTTCACGCAGTTGCAATGGCGAAATCTTCAACTTTCGCAGCATGTCGCGCGATTCGCATTTGCACCAGTCCGGGAACATCGCCGCTTTGCATGTAAGCAGTTTGTGGCAAATGACCCTTCTGCAATTGCCGAAGCTGCCGCAACAATGGCCCGTCCAGCATGGGCGGCATTTCGAACGATTCTCAGAATCGTCACATTCTCATTCTTATCATTCTTATCATTCTTATCACTTCGCTAATCGACCCGCTTTTTCTGTCAACAATGAACTTCTTCTGTCTGGTTGCCAGCTATCGATTAAAAGCTCTCAATATAAACTATCAACTGGTAAATTTTCTTCTCTCACTGACACAATGGCCATTGCCGCCATTCGCAAAAGTAACGATTAAGCTTTTATCTCAATACTATAATGACTAATATCCATCAACGATGAATGCTTGACCCAGTCCAATGTCTACCCACCCTTCCCTTCGCCGCGCCTACCTGCTCGAACTCGCCTTCATCGCCGGGATCGCCCTGCTCTTCATCGGGACCTTCGCCGTAGATCGCGTCAAGTCCCCACCCCCCACCAACGTCGCTGAACTCGCCAACATCTGGCTCAACCCCACTGTCAAACAGGCCGCCCTCGAACATGAACGCCTCGTCGGGACACTCCTGCCCGTCAGGATCGGCCTCGAATCCTTTGGCCAGATTCCCACCTGGAACCCCTACCTGAGCAGCGGCATCCCCCAGATCAATAACGGCTTCAACTATCTCTTCAACCCCACCCTCAGCCTGCCCGTCATCCTCCTGGGTGGCGTCCAGGGCAGCAAGCTGGCGACCGTCCTCACGCTGCTCATCGCCGGGTACAGCATGTGGGCGCTCGGACTCGCCTTCGGCTTCGGGTCGCTCGCTCGTGTCACCTGCGCCGCCCTCTACCTGATGAACGGCAGCCTCGTCGCTAAGTTCGCGGGTGGGCACTTCCAATTAGCCGCCAGCCTCGCCTGGCCGCCCCTGGTTATCGCCTGCCTCTGGTGGACTCTTCGGGGTTCCAGCCGCTTCGCCCCGGTCGCCACCGGACTCAGCTTTGCCCTGCTTTTCTACAGCGGTAACATCTACTACGCCCTCCACACTGTACTCAGCGGCGCGGTGATCGTGGCCCTGCTCGCCTTTTCCCGTCACAGCGGACGCTGGAGCCTGCGCCGCGACCGCCTCAAACGGGCAGTCCTGGCCGGAATCTTCGCCTTCGGCTTTTCAGCTCTTCAGTTTTTCCCCATTTGGGAAACCCGCGACTACGTGACCCACGAAGTCCAAGCCTTCAAGATGGACGGCTCGCTCCAGCGCGACTACACCCTGGCACAGGCCGCTGTCAACCTGCTCTACCCCTGGGAACACTGGTACAGCCTGCAAGCCCCCGACTATTCTGGCATGATCGGTTCAGTGGACTACGCCTACATCGGCCCGGCCGCCTTCCTCATGATTGGCCTGGGCTTGGCTGGGGCGCTGCTCTCCCGCCCAACCTTGGAGACCTTCCGAAACAGCGGGCGCGGAGCGGTTGCGCTGGCCGCCCTCATCCTTGCCCCGCTCATGATGGTCTGGGGAGCTGGAACGACTTCAGTCATCCCCTGGCTCTATACCAACATATCCTTGCTCGACGAGTTCCGTTTCGTCGGTCGAGCGCTGGCCTTTGCCGCCTTATGGTGGATCGTACTGGCCGGCATCGGCCTTGATGTCTTCTGGCGAGCCTCCGCCGGCCGCTTCGAGATCACAGACTCCAGCGCTCGCCGTGACTCCCGCCGTATGATCCGAGCGGGTCTATTCATCCTTCCCATCTGGCTGTACGTACTGGCCTTCAGCTTCGGCGACGACTTCGCCCGGCAGGCCCTCGCCCTGAGCAGGCGCGACTGGCGTACGATCCTCGAAGGCCGGGTCTTCCACAGCCTGGAAGAAGCTGTTGGCGCTCTGGCGGCGCTGATCCTGCTGGCCTGTCTGCTCGACACAGCCTGGATTTTCCTCCGCCAGCTCCTCCGCAGCACATGGATATGGCTTCGCCAGCGCCTTCAACGCCCGCTGACTGCGCCGCCCTCGGCCCAATTGCTCGCCATGCGGCTTGCTCGCCTGGTCGTCCTGGTCATCGTCACCGCTGGCCTGCTCGACATCCTCCAGGTCAACAACAAAGTTCTCTACTTTGAGGCCGCCGCCTTCAACTTCACCCCGGTCTACCAGACGCTCCACCAGTTGGATACCACCAGTCCCATCCCCGCGTTGGCCGAGCCGTTCTCTCCGCTGGCTTTCGACGCCTATATGAATCAGGTCAGGAATTGGGCGCTCAATGAAGGCTGGCGACCCAGCACTTTGCCTGTCCTGACCGACCAGAAGAACCTGCTCGATCTCCCACGTTGGGCCTTCGCCTATCCTGATCTCTACGGCGAAGCCTCAGATCGACTCGCCCGGAGCTTCATCGAAACTTTCAACTTCAACCTGCGTGAGTGCCTCAGCATTGAACTGGATGCCGCCCCCATCCCCGTAGACTGCGCCGCCAGCACCCAACTGACTGCCGCTCTCTACGAAACAGCCCAGGCGCTGCCCTATGCCTTCGTTGTGGATCGCAGCCGTCTGATTGAGTCGCCGCACACCATCACACCCGCTGATGTCACCCCTGCTTTGACCGTCGAGCATCGCCAGGATACCATCCGCATCCAGGCCGCAGTCGCCCAGAGCGACCCGCAGATGCTCGTCGTGCAGGAAACCCATTTCCCCGGCTGGCGTACGTCTGTCGATGGAGTCCCCGTCCAGGCCACCACGACTCAGACCTTCTACGATGGCAGCGAACCCAAAGGCTTCATCGCCGTTCCCATGCTGCCCGGAGAACATGTCTACACCCTGCGCTTTGAACCGCCCGGCCTGACCACGGGACTGCTGGTCTTTCTGCTGGCTCTGGCCGGAGCAGCCCTCTACCTCCGTAAACAAAACGGGCAGCCTGTCGAGAGGCCGCCCGCTTGAAGGACTTCCGAATACGGAGATGCGCTTACTTCCGCTTCCGCAGGAAAGTCGGAATATCGATATCATCTTCCTCGTAAACCCGCGCCGGCGGAGTTTCCGGCGGCTGAGCCGGGCGCTGCTGAGGCGCCGGCGGCATGAACGACTGCTGTTCCTGAGGTGACGGAGGCTGCTGCGGGACCGGGCGTGGCATCGTCTGCTGCGGCTGAGGCGCGGGCCGCGACACCGAAACGGTTGGACGCGCGCCAAGCTGAGCTTCCATCTTCCGCGCGGCGCGGCTCTGCTCGAACCCGGTCGCAATGACCGTGATCCGCAGTTCGTCGCCCATGTTCTCGTCGATCTGAGCGCCGAAGATCAGGTTGACCTCTGCGTGGGCGCTTTCCTTGATGATCGCAGCCGCTTCGTTGACCTCGAACAGGCTGAGGTTCGGACCGCCGGTGATGTTGAACAGGATGCCCCGTGCGCCGTCGATAGTCACGTCCAGCAGGCCGCTGCTGATCGCCATCTCGGCCGCTTTGCGGGCGCGGTCATCGCCGTTGGCGCGGCCAACCGCCATCAATGCAGCGCCGCCCTCGGACATGATGGTTCGGACATCGGCGAAATCCAGGTTGATGAGCGCCGGAACCGTGATGAGTTCTGAAATGCCCTGGATACCCTGCCGCAGCACATCGTCGGCCAGCGAGAAAGCCTGCTGGAGGCTCGCTCGCTTGTCCGCGATCTGGAGCAAACGGTCGTTCGGGATCACGATCAGCGTATCGACCTGGCTCTTCAGCGCCTCGATGCCCGCCTCAGCCGACTGCATTCGGCGCGAACCTTCAAAGCTGAACGGCCGCGTGACCACGCCAATAGTCAGCGAACCGAGTTCTTTAGCGATCTGGGCAATGACCGGGGACGCCCCGGTTCCGGTTCCGCCGCCCATCCCGCTGGCAATGAACACCATATCCGCGCCGCGAATGACCTCGTAGAGTTCATCCGCGCTTTCTTCCGCCGCCTTCCGGCCAATTTCCGGATTGCCGCCCGCCCCCAACCCGCGTGTCAGCTTATCGCCGATCCGCACGCGAGTCTTGGCCTTCGACAGCATTAGAGCCTGGTTGTCGGTGTTCACCGAAATGAACTCTACGCCTCCCAGACCCTCACTGACCATGCGGTTGACAGCATTACCGCCGCCCCCACCCACGCCGATGACCTTAATTTGGGCGAAGTTTTCCCCCGGTGCCAGCAAATCCATATTTGGCAAGCCCTCCTACAAGGCGGTCGAATCAATACGCCGGAATATGTACCATTGTACGCAGAGAACGATACAGCGCGCAAATCAGACAAGTGGGCTGTTCGTACTACCCCGGAACGCAGCCCATCTATTGATCCCCGTCGGGCAGCAGACGGCGGAAGAATCCCCCAATCACCCGGCCAATTCGGAACGGTTGCAACCCTTTCGCCGAGCTCGAACCAGCCCGCACGCTCACCGACATGGTCTCCATACTCAAGCCCATCCGCAGCAACCCCACGCTGGTACTATAGGCAGGGTCACGCAGCGCATCGGCCATGCCCGTCAGTCGCTCCGGTTTAGCGACCCGTACTGGCATACCCAGTTCCCGCGCCGCGATATCCTTCAAGCCAGCTAACTGAGCGCAGCCGCCCGTAATGACCGCGCCTGCCCGCAGCAGCCCGTCATACCCAGAACGCTTGATCTCTTTGCGCACCATGTCGAACATCTCGGATACACGCATTTCAACCACTTCAGCCAGTGCGTTCCGCTGAACCTCGATGGGCATTCCCTCACCAAACGGTTCGACCAGAAATGTTTCCAGTGGATCGACAGCTTTCTGGAGCGCGTGGCCGTGATGAATCTTGACCGCTTCGGCCACATCGAAAGGCACATGCATCCAATGGGTAATATCGTTGGTGATCAAATCACCGCCCACCGGGATCACCGCCGTGTGCCAGACCGTGCCTTCGATAAAGATCGCCATATCGGTCGTCCCGCCACCGATATCGATGACAACCACGCCCATCTCGCGTTCTTCCGGGGTCAGCACGGCATCACCAGAAGCCAGCGGGTTGAGGATGAACCGATCCACTTCCACACCCGCCGCCCGCACCGACTGTTCGAGGTTGGCTACGCTAGTCGAAGAAGCGGTGATGATGTGTGCTTCGACCTCTAGACGAAATCCGTGCATCCCGATGGGACTGCGGACGCGCTCCTGTCCATCCAGCGAGTAGCTGCGCGGGACAACATGCAGCACTTCGCGGTTGTGTGGGATAGCGATAGCCCGCGCCGCCTCCATCGCCTTATCCAGGTCATCGAGGTTAACGCCGCGCTGCCCAGTGATTCCGACCGCCCCACGGCTGTTCACTGAGGCGATATGGCTCCCGGCCACACTCACAAAAGCGCGGGCGATATCAAAGCCGCTGCTCTTTTCAGCCTTATGCACCGCCGCGGAAATGGCCGAGGTGAGCTGGCCCATATCGTTGACGATGCCCTTTTTCATCCCGCCGCTGGGTTCAATCCCCACGCCGACGACGAAGATATCATCAGGCCGGACTTCAGCCACGATAGCGCAGATTTTCCGAGTACCGACATCCAGTGCGACCGCCAAATCTCGGGTCATAGGAACCGTCTACCTTCAGCGCCGATACGGGGCATCCGGGTTGGAAACATTGATCTCGACCGGCTGAATACCCCGTGACAGCACATTATCGACGACAGTGTTATAAATAGCAATCTTCTCGGCCATATCAGCTCCCGTACCGAACCAGGCCATCCATCCACGCGGGTCCTGGTAACCGAGGCCGTTAATTGGATTGTAGCGGAGAACTGTGATTTCAGGAATGAGGGTCTTCAGTTGCAGCGCTCCGCTGACGATATCCAGCCCCACCGCCACGTTCTGCCCAATCGGGCCATCATCCACATCGGAGAAGATACGCACCAGATCAGGCCGATCCTCCTGCAAGGCCATCACGCGCCCCTGAATATCGACCCAGGTGACGACGCCAGCCTGCTCCCAGATCAGCGCGGGTTCGCGCTCCTGGACGACAATGCTGACCATCACAGGAGGCCACCCAACCTGCACGGTTGCGTCGGCAATAGTCGGAGAGCGCAGCAAGTTGCGCCGCACCTCTTCCGGGTCGATCCAAAAAACATGCATATCAGCGATGTTGCTGAGGGCAAAGACTTCGGCGCGAGTCAGGTATTTCAGCCCACCAACGGCGATGGAATGCACGTAGAAGAAATCAGCCGCGAAAAACAATACCAGCAGCCCCGAAAGACTGATAACGATCATGCCGCTTAGGAGCCGCCAACCGCCGAGTCCCCAGCGCTGGATGCCATGTTGGACTGCCGCCGTTCGTTCGGCACTGACCGGCGCGCCAACCCCGCCACGCCATATGCCCGGCGCACGGGGCGTCGATGACCGGCGTCGATCCCGCGAACGAGAGGTCATTCCCCCACCCAATTTCGCTCCGAAATACTTTCCCACATTATCCCATGACTTGTGTCGAATTCCAAACGTGATGCAGCCAATTAAAACCGTTCTCCAACCAACTCCACTTCAAGTTCCAGTTCCACATCCATCTTCTGCTGCACAGTTTCTCGTGCGTGACAGATCAAAGCGTAGTAATCGGCAGCGGTCGCACCCCCAGCGTTGATGAAGAAGTTGGCATGGACAGGGGAAATCTGCGCCCCACCGATCCGAAAGCCCTTCAGTCCAGCAGCTTCGATCAGCCGTCCTGCGTAATCGCTGGGCGGGTTCTTGAAGATGCTGCCCAAGCTGGCTCCCGGCGGTTGAGTCTGTTTGCGATAGGCGATGTAGTGCTCCATCCGTTCCAGGATGGTGGCGGGATCGGACGGGGTAAGCGCCAGCGTTGCCATCAGCACTATGAAGCGCCGGTCGACTCGCCGTTTGAGGCAGGATGTTCGGTAGCCGTACTCCAGTTCCGCGACGGTCAGCATTTGCGGGCCACGCTCGGCGTCCAGCAGCACGACATCACACAGGCTGGCGGCCATATCGCCTCCATGTGCCCCGGCATTGTTGACGATAGCGCCGCCAAGTGTCCCTGGCACATTGACCGCCCACTCCAAACCGGATAACCCCCGTGCTTGGCACTTGCGTGCCAGCACAGTCAACCCAACGCCGCTTGTCGCGGCGAGATTGCGCCCATCGTGCCAGTCCGCAAAGTCGATCCAACTGACATCATTGATGACGACCAGACCGCGCACACCGCTGTCGGAAACCAGCACATTCGCTCCGCCGCCGAGAATCCGCACAGGGATGTGCTGCGCCCAGGCCGAGCTGACCACGTCGACCAACTCTTCAACGGACTCCCGGGCGACATAGAGATACTCTGCTGGACCACCAAGCCGAGCTGCCGTATAGCGGGCAAGCGGTTCCTCTCGCAGGAGACGTTCGGGATGCCACACCTTAAGACTCACGGCCAGCACCCTGCTCTCTCAGCCAGTTCGCGTAGGCTGCCCCAATCTGGGACGCATCACCCGCGCTCATGATGATGACTGCTGCGGGTGCACATACTTCACCTGTCAAAACACGTACCGCCTCAACAAAAGTGGCCGTATACCGCGCTGACGGATGGCGTATCGCCGCCGCTACCGCCGCGCCGCTGACACCGATAACAGGAGATTCCCGCGCCGCATAAATCTCCGTCACCAGCACATGATCAGCCTGGTCGAAGGCGGTGATAAAGTCCCCAAACAGCGCCTGGGTGCGGCTGTAGGTATGTGGCTGCCAGACGGCCCAGATCGCGCGATTCGGGTAACGCTGCCGAGCCGCTTCCAACACGGCGCGAATGGACATGGGGTTATGGGCATAGTCGTCAATCACCGCGATGCCATTCATCTCCGCGCGTACCTCGAAGCGGCGGGCAGCTGGTTTGAATGAGCGCAGCGCCTCGGCGACCCTCTCCGCTTTCAGAGCTGGATCACAGGCTGAAGAGGCCGCAAGACAGGCGGCAAGCGCGTTCCGAACGTTATGCTGACCAGGAAGCGGCAGCCGCACAGCAGCATGGGGTTTCTTGGCATGCCGATGGGCGATATCAAAGAGGGTATACTCGCCGAGTGTTCGGATATTCCGCGCTTGATAATGCGCCTCAACGTTTAGACCGCAGGCGGTCGTCGGTCTGCCTTGGGCTTCACGTCGCGCGGCCACCTGGCGCACAACCACATCGTCCGTACAGGCGATGAGCCACCCCCCAGCAAAGCTGGACTCATCCAGAAGACTCACAAAGCGTTCAAAGGACTCGCGCATTGCATCCGGCGAGGGGAAGAAATCGGGATGATCCCACTCAATGTTGGTCAGCACGGCCACATCCGGCTTCAAGCCCAGAAACATGTGGTCGTACTCGTCGGCCTCGACCACAAAGTGCGGCCCGGTTCCCGCCGCGGCATTCGTGCCCGTGTTGCCCATTACACCACCGACGATATAGCCGGGATCGAGGCCGCATTCTCGCAGGATGTGGACGATCATAGCCGTCGTGGTGGTCTTTCCTTTCGTTCCGGCCACGGCGATGACACGCCGCCCGGCCATCAACTCGGCCATGATGTCCTGGCGCTTGTAGATCGGGATGCCCTGCGCGGCCGCCGCTGCGACTTCGACATGGTCGGCTTTCACGGCGGATGTGATGATGAGGGCATCCGCCCCAGTGACCTGACTCGCAGCATGTCCAGCATAGATCACTGCACCGTCCCGCGCTAACGCCTCGGTCAATTGATTGGCGCTGCGGTCGGAACCAGAAACCTGATAGCCCTGTTCGAGCAGTACGCGGGCAATGGCGGAAAGTCCGGCTCCGCCGATCCCGACGAGGTGAATATGCTGGCCTTTGTGGAATTTCAGTGGAGTCATCTACAGGCTACACGACGAACAAAACGGCTAGGAACATGATGATGACAATGATGGTCAAGATTTCGCTGCTGCCTCCGGCGGCGCTGCCTAGCAGAACCAGCGGGATAGCATTCAGCGCCTGAGCGCTTATTGAACCTGGCCCCGGCGCTGTCACCAACGGACTAAAGGGATAATCGTTGATGTCCAGAAAGTACCAAATGGCTCCCCAGATCATGTATCCGTTCAGTCCACCCAGCAGCCCACCCAGGATAGCATTCTGGATACGGCGACTGCCAGGCACATTGTCGGTCTCGTCGTAGCTGCCGAAGCTGCGGGTCTGGTAGGCGAAGTAGACAATGATGCAGAACAGACCGCATTGGATAAAGAAAGCCTGATCGCGGGGAACCGAAGCCAGGAAAATGCCGCGAAGCAGGACATCGAACTGGTAGAGGGTAAAGGTTGCCAGAATGACTCCGCCAAGAGAAATGAGTTCGCGGCGAAGTCCGCGGATCGCACCGATGATGGCGAAGAAAACCGCGAAGACCCACAACATGCTGTAGAGAGTGACCACGTTCGCGCTCCGCCTAGATCAAGACCAGCACGATCACGAACAGGATCACGACAATAAGCGACAGCAGACCGGCGTCTCCACCCGGCCCACCGGCCAGTACATACAGCGGCAGTGCGTTAATCACATCAGCGCTAGGCGTACCTGGCGTCGGCGCGACGATGAAAGGGCTGAGCGGATAGTTGTTGATGTGCATGAAGTACCAGATCGATCCCCAGATGCAGTAGCCATTGATGAAACCGACAATCGCGCCCAGTACGGTTGTCTGAAAGGCATCACGGCCTTCCTGATTCTGGGGTACATTCAACCGCCGTCCCAAGGCCCGCGACTGGTAAGCAAAGAAGACAATCCCACAGAAGATGATGACCTGAATGAAGAATTTCTGACCAGCGGGCACATTGACGAGCAGCACATCCCGGAGCGGCACATCGAACTGGAACAGAGCGAACAGAGCCAGCACGATCCCGGCCAGCGAAATCAGTTCTTTAGGCAAACCACGCATATAGCCAATCACAGCGAAAAGCAGCGAGAAACCCCACAGCAGCGCCGAAAGCTGGATCATATCTGACCTCCGGCCAGTTGGGCGAGTTCCTGCGCGAGGTGATGGGCGGCATCGGGCAGCGCCAGCGCCTCAGAGGCGGTCCGCATTGCGTTTAAGCGAGCCGGATCATTGAGCAGAGAGCAAATGAGGGGGAGCAGTTCGGCAGATATCTTGTCTTCATCCAATCGGACTGCCGCGCCTCGGCTCGACAAGTAGTCGGCATTCACCTTCTGATAGCGCCAGGCATGAGGGTATGGGATCAGCACTGCCGGGAGATGAAACAGCGGGAACTCTCCCAAAATGCTGGCTCCAGCGCGGCTGACCACCAGATCAGCAGCAGCCATGGCCAGCCCCATCTCGCGGTGAAGATAGGGGAAGGAGTGATAGTGGGTCGCGTCAGACAGCGCCTGACACCGTGCAGCGATATCCTCCCAATCGAGCGCCCCGGTCACATGGATGATTTGCACACCACTTTCGAGCAGTTGGGGGAGGATATCGAGCACAGCATTGTTAATGGCGCGCGCGCCACGGCTGCCCCCGAAGACCAGCAAAGTCTTGCGCGTAGGATCGAGGTGAAAATACTCGACTGCTTCCGAGCGCGAGGCTGAGCGCATCTGAGCGCGGACTGGATAGCCCGTAACGACGGTGGATTGTCCTGGAAAGTAGCGGCGTGAGTCGGCCACGGTCAAGGCGACACGGCGGGCGAAGCGGCGGAGTACGCGGATGCTCAAGCCGGGTTCGATATCCGGCACGAAGATGATGGAAGGCACATGGAACAACCAAGCAGCCAGCGCGACCGGCAGCCCGACCCATCCCCCTGTCAGCAAGAGAGCCTGGGGGCGGCGGCGCAGCATCAAGAGCAACGCCTGGAGCGTCCCAAAAGCCAACTGAATGAGGCTGAGTACCATGCGCGGCAGACCGACGCCGTGCAGCGGCCCGGCATGGACTTCATCATAGGTAGGGAAGGAAACAGCCGACTCAGCGATCAGAGGACGTTCAAAACCGCCAACGCTCCCGACGAAGGATAGGCTAACCGTCGGCGTGCGCGTGATCATCGCTTCGGCTGCGGCCAGCGCGGGGTAGACGTGCCCCCCCGTTCCCCCGGCTGCGATCATGATACGCAAGGACGTTCCTCCGTTCGGGAGATTGTTCAGACCAACGCGGGAGCGTCTGCCGCGCCCTCACACGCGCCACACTCAAGAGCAACCCTATCCCGGCCATAACCACCATCAGCGAGGAGCCACCGTAGCTGATGAACGGGAGCGACGCACCTGTGGGCGGGACCATGGCCGTCATAACAGCAATATTCAGCAAGGCTTTGAGGGCGATCCAGATTGTCACACCGGCAGCCAGCAAAGCGCCGAAGTAGTCCGATGAACGACGGGCTACCTGAATGCCCCGGATCACCAGGACGATGTACAACAGTACCACAAAAGATGCGCCGACCAACCCCAGTTCCTCGCCGATGACGGCGAAGATACTGTCGGTGTGTGGCGCAGGCAGGTTGAGGAACTTCTGCTTGCCTTGACCTAGGCCAACTCCAGTCAGGCCGCCATTGCTGAAGGCAATGATCGCCTGCTGGACGTGATAATCGGCTTCGGTCAAATCGGAAACCCCGGAGACATATGAACTCAGTCGGCCCTGGGCATAATCCGGGCCAAGCGTCGAGATATAAACGAAGCCAATGACGCCTACGATGGCTCCAGTCACAACGATCTGGATCAGATCGGCGCCGGCCAGAAAGAACATCACCCCAGCCACGATCACGATGGTAGCAGCGGTGCTGATGTCGGGCTGGCGCAGAACCAGTCCCGCTACAATGCCGACCAGAATAGCAAACGGCAGCAAGCCATAAGTCACGCTGCGAATCTGAGTGCGGCGCGAACTGAGCCAGGCCGCCATGTAGATTACAACAACCAGTTCGGCCAGCTCACCTGGCTGAAACGACCCATTGATGAGAGCGCGACGAGCATTGAATACGTCATCACCGAAAAGCAGCACGGCGATCAATGCGCCAATTGTCACCAGGAGGAGAATCACCGCCAGCCGCCGCCAGATGCGATAATCGACGAAGGCCAGTACCAGCAGCACAACGGTGCTGATTGCCGCATTGCGAACGTGTGTCATGAAGACTGTAAACTCGCTGCCAAAGCTCTGGAAGCTCCAGTCGAAGGTGGTGCTGTAGACCATCATCAGCCCGATGGCGAGCAGCAAACCGACGACCAACAGCATGTAGCCATCTAACGCGGCCAATAAACCGCGTTTACGCTCAGCGGGGGCCGGCTCTGAAGCAACACGCGGCACAGCACGCGGCGTTGAACGCACCGGGCGGGGCACAGCGGAAGGTTCACTGACGGGTGGAAGGTCGAGGATGGGTTGGTCAGCCATAATTCCTCATTATAACGCCATCACAAGCTGGCGAAAGTGTTCGCCGCGCTCAGCAAAATCGAGATAGGCATCGTAGCTGGTTCCACCGGGTGAGAGCAGGACCACATCGCCAGGTCGGGCAAGCGACGCCGCGCGAGAGACAGCCTCGTCGAGTGTGTTGACGCGGGTGACAGCGTTCTGATCGCCAGCGACCTGCTCGACCGTCTGCACCACGAGGTCACCCGCCTCTCCAAAAGCGACGATATGACGGCAGCGGGTCAGCGCCAACCGGATCATTTCCTCCCAGGGGAGTTTCTTGTCTTTGCCCCCGGCCAGCAGCACCAACGGCTCGGTGAAGCTCTTGAGCGCGGCCACAACCCGTTCAGGCGCAGTGGCAATGCTGTCGTTAATGTAGGTCACGCCGCCGACCACGCGGACAACCTCCAGACGATGCGACACAGGACGGAAGGATCGGATAGCCGCTTCCATGACGGCGGGATCGACGCCGTTTACTCCCGTCAGAGCGCAGGCGGCCAGCACATTCAGAACGTTATGATCGCCGCGCAGAGGGATATCATCGCGGCTGCACACTACGCGGGGTTCACCACTGGGACTGGCATGACCAGAGACCAGCAACCGCCGTCCGGCCTGGAATGCGCCATGAGAGACCATCGTCTGGGCGCTAAACCAACAGAGTTCTCCACGAACAACTTCGCTCAAGGCATGGGCGTTGGCATCGTCCCAGCCCAAGATGGCGACTTCATTCGAGGATTGGTGCAGGATGATCTGGGCTTTGGCGCGGATATAGGCCTCCATCGCCCCGTGACGATCCAGATGGTTGGGGGTGATGTTCAGAATCGCGGCTGTTTGCGGGCTGGTCGTCATCAGTTCAAGCTGGAAACTGGAAAGCTCAATGACGACACAGTGTTCGGGTTCGATCTGTTCCAGCACATCTAAGAGGACATCGCCGATGTTGCCACCGATCCAGATCGTCCTGCCGGACTGTTTCATGATCTCGCCAGTAAGGGTGGTGGTGGTAGTTTTGCCGGCGCTGCCGGTGATTCCTATGACGGGCGCGGGGCAGCGTTCCAGGAACAACTGGGCATCGTTGGAGAGCGGAATACGGCGCTTGATGGCTGCCTGGACGACAGGCAAATCCAACGAGACACCGCCCGAAAGACACAGCAGATCGACTCCATCCAGAAGGGTTTCAGGATGTCCACCGAGGACAAACTCGATGTCGGGAAAGTCGCTGATCTCGGCGGCCATCTTCTCGGGTGGGCGCTGATCGCTGACCAGGACGCTTGCGCCAACGGTAGGCAACCAACGCGCCAGGGACTTGCCCTGACGGGCAAATCCCAGCACAGCGACTTTTTTGCCGTAGAGGGGATCGACGCGATGCGTGCCGTTGGGAGAAACCATAACGCGGGGATGCCTTTAGAGGAGCGCCAGGGCGACGCCCAGCATTGCGCTCAACAGACCGACTAACCAGAACCGCTGTACCACCTGGGTCTCGCTCCACCCGCCCTTCTGGAAGTGATAGTGTATGGGAGCCATGCGAAACAAGCGCTGGCCGATGCCCGTGACCGGGTCTTTGGTGCGTTTATAGTAGGCTACCTGGAGGATAACGCTGAGTGTTTCCAGCACGGGAACGATGGCGATGACGGGCAGCAGAATCCACTGCCCAGTCATGATAGCAACCGTGCCAAGGGTTGCACCCAGCGGCAGTGATCCAGCATCGCCCATGAACAACTGGGCGGGATGGGCGTTATACCAAAGGAAGGCGAAGCAGGCTCCGACCAGCAGGAAGCAGAACTGGGTCAGGAAAATCTGCCCCTGCAAGAAAGCAATCACGCCATAAGACGCAAAGGCGCTGGCGGTGATAATCCCGGCCAGACCGTCCATGCCGTCGGTAAAGTTGACGGCGTTGGACATGCCGATGATGTAGAAGACAGTGATAGGGATGAAGATGAGGGGACTGATTTGAATGGGAAAGGGAATGAAGGGTAGCACGATCTGATTGGCGTATTGAAAGCCGCCATCATAAAGGGAGATGATGATGGCCGCGACAGTGGCGAGGATCACCTGACCGGCAAATTTGACACGAGCAGGAAGGCCCTGCCCAAAGATTCCGCGAGAGGTTTGAATACCCTCCCAATCGTCGATCATGCCGAGCAGGGAAAAACCAACGAGGACGCCGAGCGGCAGGAGAATGCTGGCTCCGGTGACAGTACGAATGACATTGACCACGTTCAGGCCGAGGGCGATCAGGACAACGGGGATTACGATCATGATGCCGCCCATGGTGGGAGTACCCATTTTGCGCTGGTATTCTTCGCTAAGTTCCACCTGGATGATCTTGCCAATCTTCAAGCGGCGAAGAATCTCGACGAAGGGGCCACCCCAAATGACGGCTAAGAGAAAGGTTACCGCGCCGACAGTGATGGCAAAGGGAAGCTGACCGACCATAGGTTAACGACTCACCTCATTCACAGCGGCTCCCTGCTCGGCCAGGGTATTCCGAACCACATCAGGCGGTATTTCCATCAGGATCACCAAACGCTCGGCCAGACGCCGGAAGATAGGCGCGACAACCTGGCTGGCCCAGCGTCCAGTCGTCGGTTCATCAAGCTTAATGAAGACGATGACCTGGGGGTCTTCGGCGGGCAGGAAGCCGATAAACGACATAATGAAGGCGTCCGTCCGGTAATCAACGGGCGTTGGGATTTCGGCTGTGCCTGTTTTGCCTGCAATGGTATAGCCAGGGAGTGATGCCCCGCCATCCAAACCGTTCTGGACGACAGCCACCATCATATCACGGACAATGTGCGCAGTATCAGCCGAAATAGGGCGACCAAGCGCAATAGGCTGGCTGTAGTTCACCTGGTCGCCCTTCACAATCTTGCTGACGATGTTGGGCTGCATCATGAGGCCGTCGTTGGCGATGGCCGAGACAGCCGTAATCATCTGAAGGGGTGTGACGGCGATGCCCTGGCCGAAGCTGTTGGTGAGGAGGTTACTTTCGCTCCAATCAGGGTCTCCGGGGACGTGCATCGTTCCGTCAGCCTCGCCCTGGAGGTTGACGCCGGTCAAACGACCGAAACCAAAACGGGACATAAAGGTGTAGAAATTGGTCGGCCCCATGCCGAGGCTGATGGTGGCCGCACCGACGTTGAGAGACTGCACGAGGACGCCGGTGGTATCGACGACACCGTGGGCCTGACGATCCCAATTCATGACGCGAATACCGGCCATGTCCAACACGGCCTGATCGTTATAGGTCCAATCACGGGTGATGGTCTGGTTTTCGAGGGCAGCCGCGACAGTAACGACCTTCATCACCGAGCCGGGTTCGTATTCGTTGCTGATGGCGGGGTTGCCGAGGAGCGAGGCATTCGCCACACTTTGGTAGTCGTTCGGGTCGAACGAGGGATAACTGGTCATGCCCAGGATATCACCCGTGCGGGGGTTCATGACGATGATCGTGCCGCTCTTGGCCCCGGTTTCGCTGATCGACAGAGCGAGTTCACTTTCGATGAGGTACTGAATATCACGGTCGATGGTCAGGTAGACATCACTGCCGCGATCGGCTTCCTGTTCGGGAGGCAGGTCGAAGGGAATGTCACTGATGATCTCGCTGCGACCGCGGCCGGAGAGCTGATCCTGGAACTTGCCTTCGACGCCATAGTAGCCTTTGAGATCACCGCTGACGAAGCCGAGTACCTGGGCGGCCAGTGTCCCCTGCGGATAGCTGCGGCGCGGGAGTTTTTCGATGGTAATGGCGACGAGACCGAGTTCTTCGATCTGATGGCCTTTTTCCGCAGTCACGCGGGGAGCCAGCAGTACCCAGGGAAGATCACTGGTGACTTTCTGGAAGGTCTCCAGTTCGTCCAGGCCGAGAATGCCGGCCAACTGGGTGGCGGTACGCTGCGGATTGGCGACGAGATTTGGACTGATGCCAATCTTGTACTCGATGGTGTTGACGGCAAGGCGCTGGCCGGAGCGGTCATAAATGAGGCCGCGGGCGGAGGCGAGGCTGATGGTACGGTCGTAATCGGGGCGGAGTTCATTGACGACCTCGACGGGAAGCTGCTGGAATGAAAGCATCTTGAGCAGCAGAATGCCGCTTAGGACGACCATGCCGATGAGGACGAAAGGGAGCCGCTGGTTGAAAACATCGGCCGGATTAGGGGCGTTCTGTAGACCAGTTGCCATCAGCCGCCTCCGCTAAAACCCTGAAACTGTTGGACGAGGGAATCCCACTGCTGTTGAAGCCAACCGATAAAGGATTCATCGTAGACCGGAGCCGAGGTGGTCAGCGGGGTCGTGGAGGTCGTCGCTGCGACTGTGCCGGGTTCGGGCTGCTCGCGGTTGGGATTGTAGCCCGGCACATACAGGTACTCGATCTCGGTCTCTTCGGCCAGACGGAAGCCCATCTCCTGAGCGCGGGCGAGGAGCCGGGGCACGCTGCGAAGCTGGGAGATTTCCGAGCGAAGCTGTTCGTTGGTCTGTTGAAGCTGATTGCGCTGGGTGATGAGTTCTTCAAGCTGGCGGCCGAGGGTAGCGACCGAGGAAGCCTGGGCAAGATAGAGGGCGCCGATGATGATGGCGATGAAGACGCTCAGACCGATAACCGCGACGGCCTGCCGCTGGAGACGCCAACCGCTATTTTCACGCATGGCGTGACTGAACCAGTTCTGTGACATTCCGGCTAAACCCTGTTGACCGATTCCTCTCAAAGATTACATTTTTCCACAATTCGCAGTTTCGCGCTGCGGCTGCGCGGATTACGGCTGATCTCCTCGGCATCGGCAACGATGGGTTTGGAGGTCAGCAAGCGGACTTCGGCGCGATGGCCACAGACGCAGACGGGCGTTTTGGGCGGGCAGAGACAGTCTGTGCTGGCGCGCTTGAAGGTCTGCTTGACGACGCGATCCTCCAGACTGTGAA
>CAZKXW010000008.1:0-29034 GCA_964556745.1 uncultured Anaerolineaceae bacterium | reverse complement strand
CTGATGACCGCCAACCGACCACCGGGAACCAGCAAGTCGATAGCTTCCGGGAGCGCCCGCTCGACCACACCCAGTTCGTCGTTCACAGCGATCCGAAGAGCCTGAAAGACGCGCGTAGCCGGATGTATTGTAGCGCCTTTCCGCCGAGGGGACACGCGCTCGATGACCTCAGCCAGTTCACGGGTGGTATAGAGAGGGCGGGCTTCGACGATGGCACGGGCGAAGCGGCGGCCCTGGGGTTCTTCGCCATAGCGGAAGAAGATGCTGGCGAGTTCAGCCGGGTCGGAATGGTTGACCAGATCGGCAGCGGTGAGGCGGTCGTCCTGGGGGTTAAAGCGCATGTCGAGGGGGCCATCCCGCAGGAAGGCGAAACCGCGTTCGGGGCGGTCGATCTGCATAGAGGAGATGCCGAGATCGAGCACGATGGCCTCGACCTGATTCCAGCCAATCCGGGCGGCTTCAGCCCGCATAGTCGCGTAGCTGGCATGGGCGATATGGGCGCGGGTTCCGAAAGGCGCGAGGGCTGACTGAGCGATCTCGATGGCCGAGGGGTCGAGGTCGAGGCCGAGGACTGCGCCCGCGCCGTGTTCGAGGAGGGCGCGGGAGTGCCCGCCCGCACCGAGAGTTCCATCGATTAGGCGGGCAGCGGGCAGCAAGTATTCGAGTACAGCGTCGAGGAGGACGGGAATGTGTGACATGGTCACAGGCTCAGTTTGAGGAGATGCTCGGCTTCGGCGAGGGACTCGGAGACATGGTTGAGGGTCGAGCGCCAGTGGGCGGGTTCCCAGAGTTCGAGGAAGGTTTCCATCCCAGCGATGAGGACTTCGCCGTGCAGGGAAGCGTAATCGCGGAGATAGCCGGGGATGGAGACACGGCCCTGGCGATCCAGGGCGAGTTCAACGGCGCCGGAGAAGAGGAGGCGCCGGAGGGCGCGGGCAGTCGGGTGGGTGATGGGCATTTGGTTGAGGTGTTCGGAGAGATCACGCCAGGTGTCCTGGGGGTAGATAACCAAGTTGCGGTCGAGGCCACGGGTGAGGATGGCCCGGGGGGTGAGATGGGAACGGTAGCGGGCAGGGATAATCAGCCGCCCTTTTTCATCGAGTTGATGGGAATACTCGCCCCAGAACATCCTGTACCACCCCAGAAGGCGCTCGACAGACTGGCATGATGGGGTGAATTATACCACATTATCCCGCAAGCGATGGCTAGAATCCCACGGGGAGGAGGAAGTTTGTAGTTTATAGTTGATGGTTGATAGAAAAAGCTGATAGCTATTAGTTTTATGCTTATAGATATACAAAGGAGATTGCGAGTTGTCGCGAATGTCGTCAGTGACGCCGATGGCGGTTGTGTCAGTGAGAGAAGAAAATTTAACAACTGATAGTTTATGGGCAGCTTTTAGTGGCTTATCCGGCAAGTTATGCCCTCATCCCCCTACTCCTTTCTCCCGACGGGAAGGGGGAAAACCCTTCCGGGGGCGTCCCCCGCAGCCCCCTGTTTTTCTCGACGATTTACCGGATGCACCATTTAGCTTTTAGCTGATAGCTTTTAGCCATACAGAATGCTCCAGGCAGAGGCGATGCGAGAAATGATAAGAAAAGTAAGAATGAGAATATGAGAATCTTGCGAATCGTCCGAAATGTCGTCCATGCCGGACGGACAAACTGGCACAAATGGGGGCAACAGCAAAATGGCCATTCCGTACTGAACGCCTGACATGCAAGCAGCGATTTACCAGAAATGCTGTCAATACCGCAAATACTGCAAGCGCAAACTATCAAAATGTTGCAGCTGCAACTGCGCGATTCTTGCAACAACGAGGCGATTCGATAATCACATTCGATAGGTTGTAAAAGTGCGGCGGGCAGCCCTCACCCCAGCACTTTGCCGAAGGCTTGCTGACGCCCGCTGCGAGAGGGAGTCTCGTGCCCACATTCCAACAATAGCACAAAATAGGGCGGAAAGGGTGACATTTTGTCTACTTTTTGGATATAAAATCGGAGAGGATAATTTCACCACAGTCCCTAAAGGGAGGCTTCGCAGAGAACGCAGAGGGGTCAGGAATTGGGGATTGGGGAAAGGCAGGGCCGCCTGATGCCGGGTCATATTGAGGGACCAGTCGGGCATGATGCATCATGCCCCTGCCAGCGCGGATGTGCCAGATGGAGCTACGGCGGACGGGAAAAAGCCCGTACCTGCGAAGTCGGTGTTTGAGTGAACCGAGGAAGAAGAGAGTCCTCCTCGGTGAGGGTCAGGTAGCGCGACCGCCGGCGGATTCGGAGAGCGCCTGTTCGATGGCGGCGCGGAGGACGGGTTCACTAGTCAGGCCGCTGAAATCGGCGGAAATCTCGCCCTGATCGTTGATAATCAGGATACGCGGGATGCTGTCCACGTTGAATTCGGTCATCAGGCGGCGGTTGGCCGGATCGTCGGTATCGATGTGCTGGACGTAGACATCGCCTCTGTACTCATCTTCAAGCCCATTCACGATGGGTATCTGCTGTTTGCAGACCGCTCACCAATCGGCATCGAACATGACGATGCTGATGTTCCCATCTCGATAGGCGTACTGGGCGAGGCTGGAGGTGGCGGCGGTGGTTTGGTTGCCGACGATGCCGAAGCCGATCACAGCGACGAGCGCGAGCAGCGCGACCAATCCCAGGACGATGCCAGCGATGCCGGATGAGGCGGCATGGGTTTCATGGCGAGGCATGAAGATTTCGCCGGGGGCGAGGGTTCCTGGAGCCGATGCAGGAGCGTATCGGAGTATGGGCGCGGATGGTTTGGCTGCGACAGGCGCCACAGCGGCACGCGGTCGAAGGGCGGGAGGAGCGACTGGCAGGGGCATCCTGGCGCGTTCCTCCTGCAAGAAGAGCAGTTCGGCCTCCCCTACCCGGACGCGATCCCCGGGGTGGAGAGGCGTGGGGGTTTTGATGCGCTTGTCGTTGACGAAGGTATCCAGATGGGGGAAGCAGGAGACAATGACGAGGCCGCTGTCACGCAGGCTAACCATCGCATGCGAGGCAGCAACAGATGGCTCCAACAGCATCAGGTGACTGCGAGGGTCACTGCCGATGACGAAGGTGGGGCGGGATTCCAATACCGAGGTGACATCAACTTCCCGGCCACCGATCCTGAAAAACGCAATCAATCGCTTTTCCACACTCATGTTTTCCATCCATAGTCCATTTGGCGCTCATCATAACGTGATTTCGGCGTGGGGGTCAAGCAGGATGAGAAGCCATACCACCACAGAGACCCAGAGAATACAAAGACAGACAGAGAGATAGCTGGGAATGAGGAGGCGGGATAGAATAGAACGCCTATTCCAAAATTCGGGGTGAGGTTTATGAGTTTTCAACCGAGCGAACACATTGCGAACATCCTGAAAAGCCTGCCGATGAAGCCCGGGTGCTATCTGATGAAGGACAAGGACGGGCGGATCATCTATGTGGGGAAGGCGAAGCGGCTGCGGAACCGGGTGCGGAGCTACTTTAATTCCAGCGCGGAGGGCAGCGCCAAGACGCTGCGGCTGCGGGAGAACATCGTCGATATCGAGGTGATCGTCACCGAGACAGAAGTGCAGGCGCTCATCACGGAAGAAACGCTCATCAAGCGCCACCAGCCGTTCTACAACATCAACCTGAAGGACGACAAGCACTACCCGTATATTAAGATCAACTGGCAGGATGGTTATCCACGGGTAGAGACGACGCGGCGGGTGGTCAAAGATGGGAGCCGGTACTTTGGGCCATACGCGGCGATGTGGGCGGTGCAGAATACGCTGCGGACGCTGCGGCGGGCGTTCCCGTATCTGACGTGCGACCGGGAGATCAACGGGAAGGATGAGCGGGCATGCCTGTTCTACGACATCAAGCTGTGCAATGCGCCATGCATCGGAGCGGTGACGAAGGACGAATACCGAGCGATGATCGGCGAGCTGATGGATGTGTTGAACGGGAAGAGCGAGGGGGTCGTCAAACGGATGACCCAAGAGATGAACGCGGCAGCCGAGACGCTGCAATTTGAGCGGGCGGCGGCGGTGCGCGATCAACTCAAGGCAATTGAGTACATCACGCAGCGGCACAAGGCGATCAACCCGAACATGATAGATCACGATGTGGTGGCGCTGGCGCGGGACAAGAACGACGCAGCAGTGCAAATCCTGTTCATCCGCAATGGGAAACTGGTGGGCAGCGATGTGCGGATGCTGACCGGAACGGAGGGTGAATCCGATGAGGCGGTGCTGGAGCAATTTCTGACACAGTTTTACGCGGAGGCAGCCGAGATTCCCAGCGAGATCATGCTACCGAACGAGGTGGAGAGCGCGAAGATCATCGAGCAATGGCTGCGGAATAAGCGCAGCGGGCAGAAGGTGGCGATTACTGTGCCGCAGCGGGGGAACAAGCGCGATCTGATCAAGATGGCGCAGGAGAACGCGGCGGAAGGACTGCGGATGATCCGGGAACAGTGGGAGGCGGATACGCACAAACAGGAAGAGGCGTTGGGGGAACTCCAGAAGGCGCTCGATCTGCCGAGGCCGCCAAACCGAATCGAGTGCTTCGACATCAGCACGACACAGGGCACGTCGATTGTGGCGAGCCGGGTGGTGTTCAATCAGGGCGCGCCACGCAAGTCGGAGTACCGGCGGTTCAACATCCGCACGGTGAGTCACGCAGGGCCGGATGACTACCAGTCGATGCGGGAGGCGCTGACGCGGCGGTTCAACCGGTGGAAGGGGGCACTGGAAGACCCGACAGTGAATACGCCGGGCGGGGAAGATCATGATGAGACGTGGCGGCGGCTGCCTGATCTGCTGCTGATCGACGGGGGCAAAGGGCAGTTGGGGATCGCTATCGAGGTGCTGACGGAGTTCGATCTGCTAGGGAAAGTGCCGGTGGCTTCACTGGCGAAGCAGTTCGAGGAACTGTATCGGCCAGGGGAGTCCGCGCCGATAATCCTGAACCGGCGGAGTCCGGCGCTGTATCTGGTGCAGCGGGTGCGGGATGAGGCGCACCGATTTGCGATCACGAGTCACCGGCAGCAGCGGACGAAGGCGGGCATGGCGAGCAAGCTGGAACAGATTCCGGGGATCGGCCCGAAGCGACGCAAGGCGCTGCTGAAGGCGTTCGGGAACTCCATCGACGCGATTCGCGGGGCGACCATCGACGAGCTGATGCAGATCAGGGGGGTGACGGCGGAGATCGCCACGACGATCAAGGAAACACTGTGAGGGGAAAGAGATCATTCCGCCATAGAGACATAGAGCAATGCGGAGGGAAATCAAGACGAATTTATCGCCCTGCCTGAGTCGCTTTAAGATGGAGGCAAAGCAGCAAGCAGGTAGCCGAGGCGGAGGGCGGCGGATTCGAGGAAGGGGCTGGCGTGCTGAAGCGCTTCAGCGAGGGACATCGGGCGGGGGATGATCGGGAAGGCAGCGTGTAATCCAGCGCGGCGCAGGCGCTCGTCGTCGGCGTCGAGGCTGCCGACGAGGGCGATGGTCGGGACGCCGGCGGCCTGGGCGCGGCGAGCCAGGCCGATGGGGCCTTTGCCGTACTCGGTCTGGTCATCCAGGCGACCTTCGCCCGTGATGATCCAATCGGCGCCGGCGAGGTGCGACTCAAAGCCATTGTAGTCCAACAGCAGATCGATCCCAGAGACGATGCGCCCGCCGAGGAAGGCGAGCAATCCGGCAGCCAAAGCTCCGGCTGCGCCGCCGCCCGGCAGGGTCAGGACATCGACGGCGAGATGATGGCGCACCTGCTCGAAGAAGTGGCGCAGGTTGGCGTCCAGCAGGCGCACCTGGTCAGTCGAGGCGCCTTTCTGCGGAGCAAAGATGGCGGCTGCGCCGGTTTCGCCAACGGCGGGGTTGGTCACGTCGGAGGCGATGATGAGGTCAATATCACGCCAGCGGGGGTCGATGCCTCCAGCCTCGATGTGGGCAAGCTGGGCCAGCCCTGCCCCACCGGGCGGGATTGGCTGGCCGGACTTATCGAGGAGGCGAACGCCCAACGCCTGGAATGCTCCGGCTCCGCCGTCGGTGGTGGCACTGCCCCCCATGCCGATGATGACGCGGCGGACACCCTGCTGAATGGCCGCACGGAGGAGCAGCCCGGTTCCGAAGGTGGAGGCTGTGAGCGGGCTGAGTTCAGAAGGAGCGAGAAGTTCGAGACCGGAGGCCAGCGCCATCTCGACGACGGCGGTCTGGCCATCGGGGAGAACGCCGATGGGCGCTTCGATGGGGCGGCCGAGCGGATCATAGGTCGGGACGGTGATGAACGAGCCGCCGCTGGCAAGGAAAGCATCTAGTGTACCGTTGCCGCCGTCCGCGATGGGCAGAAGGATCAGTTCGGCGGGGAGACCGGAACGGCGCAGTCCGCGGGCAACGGCTTCCGCGGCGGCGCGGGCGGTCAGGCTCTGTTTGAAGGCTCCTGGCGCAACGATGATCTTCATTAGTATGGCGACCAATTCAGGTTAATGACATAGCCTTCGATGCTGTTGGTCAACTGACGGGAGACCTCGGTTTCCCGGTCGATGACATACACCTGGGGAACCGGGTTCAGTTCGCGGCCAGAATCGATGTAGGCAACGGCTTGGGCATCCGGGCTGAAGACCGGCGCAGGCGGGAACTTCGTGCCGGCAACGAGCACATTGGCTGTGCCGGAGAGCATGTTCTGAAAGTAGACCTGGGTGAGCGTCCCGGCGACGAGGTAACGTCCATCGCGGCTCCACTGGAGGGATGTAGCCAAGAGGGGCGTCAGGCGCAGTTCGGGGAGCGGGAGGGTTGTGAGGTCGGTGGTCAGCACGGAATAAAGGACGCCTCCGGTCTGCGCGGTTTGATCGTCGCGGTCGGTCTTGAGGTAGAAAAGGGCGTCGCTGTCCGGACGATAGGCGACGGCGAAATCCGGACCAAAGCCGAGGGTCTGGGTCAGCGGCGGATAGAGGGTCTGAGTGGCGACATCGATGCCATAGATGACCTGGCTGCTGAAGAAGACCTGGTCACCGGAGGCGCTCCAAGCGATGCTGCTGACAATGGTGAGGTCGGTCTGGGCGAGGAGGCGCTGGTTATTGCCCGCCGGGCAGTTGTCCGCGCCAGCGACATCGGCGGCATAGATGCCGAGCGCTCCGGTTTCTGACTGAGAGGCGGCAAAGGCGAGAGTCCGGCTGTCGGAGGACCAGGCAGGAGTCAGCAGACGGTCGAAGCCGAGGCAGGAAATCTGGATCGGCAGGAAGCGGCTGTCGCCATCAGCCAGATCAGGATCGTAGACACGCATGATAAAGAGTTCACGGGCGCTGCCCGATCCACGGGCGGTAAAGGCCAGCAGGGTTCCATCGGGCGAGAGGGTGAGGTCAGCCGGGGCGACCGGGCCAGGGATCAATTCCTGGCCGGAGCCATCGGCGGCGAGGGCAATGATCGAGTAGCGGTCGGGGGCGGCAGGATCATCGGTGTACAGAAAGTAGATCGTGCCGAGGCCAGACGGCTGAGAACCCGCGTCAGACGACTCGACCGACTCGGCTGCCGAGGTTAGGGGAACTGGCGAAGGCGTCCAAGTGGGCGGGAGCGTGGCCGGGGCGTTGCGGGTGGACTGGGCGATGCGAGCGGCAGTGGCATCCAAGGCGGCGGCAGTCGCGGCGGCGGCAGTGGCAGCGTCGTTGGTGGAAATCACGCTGAGGTCGATGGCGGTGGGAAGGGGTTCAGTCGCAGACGGGGCACAGGCGGTAAGAAAGAGAATTGAACTACAGAGACACAGAGAACACAGCGATCGGAAGCGAGGAGTTGAACCGCAAAGACGCAAAGATTGGAAGAGAAGAAAGGGTACTTTCCACAGCATCGACAAAATAGTGTGCTGGTTCATCATAAGAAGCCTCAGCATGGCATCAGGAATTGCATCCATTATAATGCGGCGGCACAGATGAGCGAATATGACCGGAGGACTTATGCAGGCCGAGACCGCGTATGGGATGGTGGAACGGATCGGTTTGATGGCTGGGATGCGCGGGGAGTTCCCGCCGAAGACGGCGCTGGAAGTCACGGGCGTCCTGATGGAAACCGGGATCAATGTGTTCGAGTTCACGATGAACTCGGCGCAGGCTATTGAGGCGATGCAGGCGGCCAAACACGCCTACGGCGATCAGGCCTGCGTGGGGATGGGCACGGTGCTGGATGCAGAGACCGCCGAGCGGGTGCTGGACGCTGGGGCGGACTTCATCGTCTCTCCGGCATTCAATCGTGAGGTGGTGCAGGCGGCGCAGGCGCGGGATGTGCTGGTTTCCCCAGGAGTTATCACGCCGACGGAGTGCGTGGATGCGTGGCAGATGGGCTGCAAGCTGCTGAAGATCTTCCCAATTGGGCCACTGGGGGTGGAATACTTCAAGACGATACGGGGGCCACTGGATCACATCCGATTCCTGTGTAACGGCGGGACGAATGATGTGACGGTGCGGCAGTTCATGGAAGCGGGGGCGGTGGCCTGCGGGATGGCGGCCTGGCTGACCGGGGACGGGCACATGCCGCTGGAGACGATCCGGCAGCGGGGACGACTGCTGCGAGACATCGTCGAAGCAGTGCGATCCGGGCAGAAGACACCGACGCGGGCGTGAAAAAAACGAAACCGCAACGACACAAAGACTCACTCAAAGAGGGCGGGATCGATCCGCACGAAGGTCGAGTCGCCGAGGGCGGTGACCTCACCTTCGGGACCAAGTTCGCAGAGAACACGGGTCTTACGCCCGACAGCCCCCTCGACCCAGGCGCGGAGGTGGATTGTGCGATCCATGGGCGTGGGCTTGAGGTATTTGACACCGAGCGATCCGGTCACGGAGGCGATGAGCGGGAACGTGCCGGGTTCGCGGCCTTCAGCTTTGTAGCCAAAAGCCATGGCCGTCCAGTTAGAATGGCAGTCGATAAGGGAGGCGATGATACCGCCGTACATGGCGTTCCTGAAGCCGGAGGTGAAACGCGGCGGCGGATCGAAGCGGCAGACCACAAAGCGGCCATCATCAGACCAATAGCTCTTGATGTGCAATCCTTCAGGATGGGCCGGGCCGCAGCCATAACAGTGCCCATCGGGGAAGCAGATGTCTTGCAGTGAATCAGGCATGGTAGTCCTCATCAGGTTCATCATCAGCGATTGCCCAGTCAGGAAGCGGTTCGCGGCAGGCGATCCAATCGGCGGGTATGCCGTCCTGGCCGACCGAAAGCGCAACGATGCCGCCCACTATAGCACAAAGGGTATCGGTATCCCCGCCCGCCGCTATGCCTGACCAGATGGCATCCGGGTAAGCCTTGAGGTGTCGGGCGGCAATCCACAGGGCGAGCGGGACGGTATCCTGCGCAGAGACCTGCTGACCAGCGCCGAGAGCTTCGGCGGCGGACTCCAGGGTGGTCTCCGCCGAGAGATCGCGGGCGCGGCGCAACCCGGCACGGACATCGCTTTCGGGAATGTGTTCCAGCACGGCATCCAGGAAATCCACAGGCGGGGTGAGATGATCATGGAACTGCCAGGCCAACGCGGAAGCCACCGCAACCGCCACAGCTCCGGCCATGCCTTCAGGATGGGCGTGGGTGACTTCACAGGAACGGTGCGACTGGTCCACGACCTGGGGAAGATCATCGGCGAAATAGGCGCCGACCGGGGCAACGCGCATCGCGCCACCATTGCCCCAGGACCCCTGCCCGCCAAAAGCATTCGATGAAGCTTCGCGCCAGTGCTGACCGTTGAGGATGGCATGGACGAAGCGGTGAATGGAGGGGCCGTAACCACGCGCACGTTCATAGTAGCTAGCGAAGCTCACGGCCAGTTCATCCTGATGAATGAAGCCATGCAGACGCAGGGTTTCGTAAATGCTGAGCGCCATGCTGGTATCATCGGTGTAGTACCAGGGGGCCGAGGGCAAACGCCGATCCGGGAGAAAGGCCGCGGCGGAACGGTCATTGAACTCGAAGAAGCCGCCAAGCGCGTCGCCGACCGACAACCCTTCCAACGCGAGTCGGGCGCGCGCCAGCCGTTCTGCATCCAAAGTCGATGAACCCCCACTGGCTAACGATTGAACGCCCATTATAATGCGAATCTGCGGCGAAACACGGATCGATGATCCTCACCCCTACTCCCTCTCGATGCAATGGAGGGGCGAAAACGTATGGAACAGCGGTAGAGGTTCAAGCATGGGGATCATTGTGTGTGACGGGCGGAAACGGCTGTTCTTCACGACATTGAGCGAGATGGATTCCCATGCAGCGAATCGTCCTGAAAGTTGGCACAAGTACTCTGACCAACGGCACAGCACAAATCAACCGGCAGCGGATGCTGGAACTGGTTCAGCAGATTGCGCGGCTGTACCAGGAAGGTCATGAAGTGGTATTGGTGACATCGGGGGCGATGGCGGCGGGACGGGAGCGGTTGGGATTTCCTGATCTGGGGCGGTCGGTTCCGGCCAAGCAAATGCTCAGCGCGATTGGTCAGGGGCGGCTGATGCACCATTACAGCCAGCTTTTCGATCTGTTCGAGATCGTGGTGGGGCAAGTGCTGCTGACACGGGATGATCTGAGCGACCGGGCACGCTACCTGAACATCCGGGATACGCTGAGCACGCTGTTGGAACACCGGATCATCCCGATCATCAACGAGAATGATACCACGGCTACGCACGAAATCCGCGTCGGAGACAATGACAATCTATCGGCGCTGGTGGCAAATCTACTAGAAGCAGATCTGCTGATAATCCTGACGGATCAGCCGGGGTTGTTCACGGCGGATCCGCGCAAACATGCCGACGCAGAACTTATCGCCGAGGTAAAGCAGATCGACGACAAGACTTATGCACTGGCCGGGGGGGCAGGTTCGACAGTGGGCACGGGCGGGATGGTGACGAAGATTCAGGCGGCGCAGCTTGCGAGCCGGAGCGGAGTGCTGACGGTAATCGCCAGCGGGAAAGCGCCGGATGTTATCCAGCGGATTGTGGCCGGGGAAAACGTGGGGACGCGGTTTCTGCCGGTCACGGGATCGATTGAAAGCCGTAAAAGATGGATGCTGGCAGAAAAACCCCACGGTTGGATCCACATTGACATGGGAGCGGCGCGCAAGCTGGTAAAAGGAGGGGCGAGTCTGCTGCCCGTGGGGATCACACGAATCGAAGGGACATTCGAGCGCGGGGAACTGGTGGGCGTAACAGGGGCAGATGGACGGTTGATCGCGCATGGGCTGACGAGCTACAACAGCAGCGACATTCAGCGGCTATGCGGCGTAAAGAGCAACCGTATCGGGGAGATTCTGGGGTATAGTTATGGCGATGCCGTCATCCATCGCAACAACCTTATTCTGCTCGGTTGAGACAGGATTACGTATGCGAACCCTGCCGCATGTTGTGCTGACCGTGGTTTTCATCGGTGTGCTGCTGTTAAGCGCCCTACCCACTGCCGCGCAAACAACTACGCCCACGCCCGCCCCCGCGCCCTCTGCCGAAAATACAGCCCGTGTTGTACAAGTGCGGGATGAACTGGAGCGCGCGGAGGCGGCGGTGGATCGGGCGTTCAGTCTGCTAAATCTGTTCGAGGGGATCGGGCTGTTCGTCACGCTGATTCTGGGCGCGGTCGGTCTGGCCGGGCCGGTGTATACCTGGCTAGCGGGACGGCGCGTCCAGCGGGCTACCGATGAAATCGAGAAAACGAGAGCGACGACCAAGCAGGAAATCGAAGATACGCGCAGCGAGGTCAGCGTCCAACTGGCGGAATCGCGCAAACTCCAGGAACTCATCAAGGAACTTGAGACTCGACTGACAGAGGCGACGATAGAGTTCAGGCGCGACAGCACCGGGATGAAGACGGACGTGCAGGATGCGCTGGACAAACTGGAACGGGAGGTCGCCCAGAATCGGGCAGAATTCGCGCGGCTGCGCGAGGAACTGCGGGCGAGCGCTGAGGCCCAAGCCGCGCGGACAACACGGGCGTTGATGGGGCAATCGCTGCAATCGCTGGCCGACCGGCAGTATCGCGAGACTGATTTCAAGGGCGCGATTGAAACGTACAACCGGGCGCTGGATCAGGATGCCTCGAATCCGATCACACATTACCAATTGGCGTACGTGTACGTCCACAGCGATGTGTTAGACAAAGCCGAGGAACATCTACAGCGGGCATTGCAGCTTGACCCGAATCTCGCACAGGCTATCGCCGCATTGGGCTACGTGTACCGGAGACAGGCTGAACGACTGCCAATGGGACACCAGCGGTTAGAATTGTTCAACCAAGCGGAGGCACAACTTCTCAAGGCACTGGGCATCGCTCCACGCCTGATCGATCAAGATGGCGAGTCGTGGTGGGGATCACTGGGCGGGCTGTACCGGCGGCAGAAGCAGTACGAGCAAGCGATCCACGCTTACAAAGAAGCCGCTCAAGTGACACCGCGCTCGTCGTACCCATTCAGCAATCTGGCACTGCTGTATGCCAAAACCAGCAACCGGGAGGCCATGCTCAAGGCATTCGAGCAGGTAGAGCAGTTAGCGGGGGTCGAAGCGCGGGCAGAAAGCAACAACTACTGGGCCTACAGCGATCTGTTCACGGCGCAACTGGCGCTGAACAAGATCGAGGAAGCCGACAAATCGCTCAACTACGTGTTCTATCTGATGCCGACAGGGACGACGTACCCGCTTCGGCTGCTGCTGGAAACTCTGCAAGACCTGATGCAAACGCTGGGCGGGGCGCAGGCCGCACCGCATGTGCAGGCGTACATCACGCGGATCGAAGCGTTCCTGGACGATCATACCAACAGCACAATCACGGCTGAACTACGACAGATTTCCGAGACCAGCCAGTTGAACGTAGATCGCAACGGGCGCGGGGATGTGTAGGATAAGCCCAATGCGGATCGAACCACAGAGACACAGAGGACACAAACCCACATGGACACGAGCCGTGATGGTTCATCGATGCGACCGCATGCAACGTCTGACAGAGGATGATGTTCTGGAAGGCGACATGGTGCTGGCGGGTTTCCAGGTGAAGGTCAGCGCGATTGTTCCGAAAAGCGCAGGATCAGGATAAGGGAAGCGATTCATGGAGCAGATGATCGAGGCCACGAGAGTCGATCTGGTAGAGATGGGGAAACAGGCGAAGAGTGCGGCGACGCTGCTGGCGAAAGCCACGACCGCGCAGAAGAATGCGGCGCTGCTGGCACTGGCGGAGGCGCTGGAAGCGCGAACGCCGGCGATCCTGGCGGCGAATCGAGTGGACATCGATGAAGCGCGGGCGAACGGCGAGAGCGAAATCTGGATCAAAGACCGGATGGACATGGCGAAGCGCATGGCAGGTATGATCGCCGATGTGCGGAAAGTGGCCGACCTACCCGATCCGGTCGGCAAGGTATTTGACGCGCAAACACTGCCGAACGGGCTGCATGTCTCCAAGCGGCGGACTCCGTTGGGGGTGCTGGGGGTCATCTACGAGTCGCGACCTAACGTGACTATCGATGTAGCAGCGCTGGCGCTGAAGAGCAGCAACACAGTGATCATGCGCGGGGGCAAGGAAGTCATGCGGACGAACCGGGAACTCGTTCAGGCGATCCGACAGGCGCTCGGCGCCTGCGGGCTGCCGCAAGAGGCGGTACAGTTCATCGACAGCAGCGACCGGCAGTATGTCGGGCAGATGCTCAAGCTGCACGCTTACATCGACATGATTATCCCACGGGGGGGGAATGCACTGCACCAGTTCTGCCGGGAGAACAGCACCATCCCGGTCATTACGGGCGGGATCGGCATCTGCCATTTGTTCGTGGATGAGTCGGCAGACCTGGACATGGCGCTGCGGGTGATCCACAACGCCAAGACGCAGCGACCAGCGGTATGTAACTCGGTGGAAGTGGTGCTGGCGCATCAAGCGGTGGCGGAGGCGTTCCTGCCAAGGTTGGTGGAGCGGTTGGCGCAAGAGGGAGTGGTATTCAAAGCGGAACCGAGGGCGCTAGAAGCACTTCACGGCGCGACTCCAGGGAAGGTCGAGGCAGCGAAGGACCAGGACTTCGACACCGAGTGGTACTCACTGGTGCTGAGCCTGAAGGTAGTGAATAACCTAGACGAGGCCATTGCGCATATTCGACTGCACAGCACGCAGCATTCGGATGGTATTCTGACGCGGGACGCTGACCAGGCCAAGCGTTTTCTGGACGAGGTGGACTCAGCGGCGGTGTACTGGAATGCCAGCACGCGGTTCACCGATGGGAGCGCGTTGGGATTGGGGGCAGAGATCGCCATCAGCACACAGAAGCTGCACGCACGTGGGCCGATGGCCCTGGAAGAACTGACCACCTACAAGTGGGTCATCATTGGCGATGGTCAGATTCGGGAATAACATGGGGAAGCCGAGGGAGCAGCGTGAATATGACAGACAGAGCGAAGAAAATTAAGAAATCTTTCGGGTTCAGATCAGAGAGGCTGATATATACTAGTTCAGGGGAGGCCTAAACACAGAGGGTGCCATGACGCGGATTTTGCTGGTTGAAGACCACGCAGCCATGCAGATGATGATTAAGGAACTGCTGGAGTTCGGCGGACACCACGTCGAAGCGACGAGGACTGGCGAAGAGGCATTGAATGTCCTGAAACGCAAGAGTCCCCTGCCCGATGTCATCATCAGTGACCTGACCATGCCGCACATGGACGGGCTGACTTTGTTTGCGAGCATGCGTCAGAATCCGCGGTGGGACGATGTGCGCTTTGTTCTGATGAGCGGCAATTTACAAGATGACCGTTTGCAGACCGAACTGATACTCCACCTAGACGGGGTGCTGCCCAAACCATTCAGCCTGGCCGACCTCAACGCAGTGATCAAATGACTGCGCCCTTGCCTGCCCTTCGATGAGCAAAACGTTACTGATTCTGAATCCCCACGCCGGGAGCGGACGCGCTGGACGGCTCTGGCACGAATTGGAACCGCTGCTCTGGGAAGTGCTGGGCGAACTGGTAGTCGCCATCACGCAGCACCCGGAAGATGTGGCGCAGCACCTCGACAAAGCCTATGCCGCCGGGCTAACGCGGGTGATCTCTATCGGCGGAGACGGAACGAATCATGCGCTGGTCAATGCACTGGCCGAACTGAATGCACGACACCCGGGCGGAACACGGATGGTCTACGGCAACCTGCCGATTGGCTCCGGGCGGGACTGGGCGCGATTCAAAGGCATACCGTTTGACATCAAAGCGGCGGCGCGGTGGATCGCGGAAGCGAAGCCAACGCCAACCGACATCGGCCTACTCACGGCAGATAACAACAGCGAATACTTCCTGAATATTGCCAGCGCGGGATTAAGCGGCGAAGTGGACCGCCGGGTAAACAGCAGTCCCGTCCGACGGCCGTGGACGTTCCTGAAAGCCACTGTCGAGACGATACTGTCACACCCCCCGCAGGGGATCGAGGTGCGGATCGACGATCAGCCATGGTACACGGGCAGCGCCTATCTGGTGGCAGTAGCGAACGGCAGCACCTTCGGACATGGGATGCGGATCGCGCCGCACGCCCGCACCGACGACGGCATGTTCGATGTGATTCTGGTCAAGGGAGTCTCGCGGCCGACGATCCTTTCGGCGCTGTACCGGGTCTACAATGCCACGCACCTGACTCATCCAGCGGTGATGCACACCCGCGCCCGCAGTGTGCAGGTCGTCGGAACTGAAGGAATGCTGGGACTGGACCTTGATGGTGAACACGCCAGCGGGCATGATCTGCGCTTCAGCATCAAGCCAGGGCTGCTGGATGTGCTGCTATGAAGATGTGACTGTTTGCCCAGCAGGCTGACGCTTCCGCAGAAAATCGTTGCCCAGCCAGCCCAGTGACAGCAAGACAACCCCTATTCCCAACAGGACCACCGCGCGGCTGCGCTCCAGCAAGATGGCACGCATTTCGATATCGGAGGCCATCAGCATCTGGGCTTCAGCATTGTCCAGGCTGATGGTCTGGCCGCTGGATTGAATCTGATAGGCGAGGTTGCCTTCGAGTCGCTGGGTCATGGACACAAACTGCACAAAGCCGAAAATGATCCCGACTATCCCCAGGATCATCAGCGCCAAGAGGATTGGGCGCAGGTTTTCGCGGCTAAACCACTGCTTCATGAAGACCCCTTTATTGCGTCAACACAGCCTGGGCATCCAGACCGGAAGATCATTCTATGCGATGGTGGAGCGGGCGGCAAGACACGGACACACAGAGAATCTACGCAAGAAAACACGCAGACAGAAAACTTGTTGCGCGCAGAAGGGAATGAAGGTATCATAATTTCGACCTCGGTCATGGCTGTTGATTCGGGGTCGATCCAGAGAAAAACATTACAGCAAGGAGTTTCTAAATGGTTAAGCGGATCGCTTTCGTCGGTTTCCTGATTGTCGGCATCCTCCTGGTCTCGCTAGGGGTGGCCGGAGCGCAGGATGCCCAGCTCAAGTTCATTATGATTGCTCATGGCAGCCCGGCTGGCAATCCCTTCTGGTCAACGGTCGAGAAGGGTATGGTTGACGCCTGCGCTCTGCTGAGCGCGGACTGCACGTGGCTGGGCGACCCCAGCTACAGCGCCGAGGCGATGGCTGCCTATTGGGAAGATGCGCTGGCCGCTCAGCCGACCGGTATCGGCACGACGGCCCCGGATGCCGAAGTGGTTCGCAGCGGCGTTGAAACCGCTCGCAGCCAGGGCATCCCGGTGATCATCTTCAATACTGCCGACAAGAATGCGGGCACGGATAAGGCTCTCCAGGTTCTGTTCTATGTGGGCGCGAACGAATTCACGGGCGGCGTGAGCAATGCTCGCCGTGTGTTCGCCGCTGCTGAAGCTGCCGGAACCCCGATCAATCGCGGTGTTTGCACGATCCAGGAACAGGGTCACAGTGGTCTGGAAGCTCGCTGCGCGGGCGTCCGCTCGGTCTTCGACGAAATGGGCGTTCAGCTGGACATTCTGGACATTGTGAACGACCCGACCGAGAGCGCGGGCAAGATTTCGGAATACTTCACGGCCAACCCGGACACCAACGCCATCTTCATGCTCGGCCCGAACCCGTCGTCGGCGCTGAACCTGTATCTGAATGAATCTGGCCGTACCGATCTGTTTGCGACCACCCACGACACCAGCGAAGAAATCTTCGACATGATCGAACAGGGTCGTCTGCTCCAGGCCATCGACCAGCAGCCCTACCTCCAGGGTTTCGAGACGATCATGTGGCTGTTCCTGAACAGCCAGTACAAACTGCAGCCCGGTGGCGACATCTTCACCGGCCCCGGCGTGATCGATCAGAGCAACCTGGCGGACATCCGCGCGCTGGTCGCGGCTGGCTATCGCTAAACGACAGCCAGAGATCGAATGAAGCAAATGGGGGGGCCACTGCTCCCCCATTTGTTAACTAGCAGCCGGAAAAGACCCTGTCTTCACAATTGAGTGGTCTCCCTGGACAGTGTTGGTAAGGGAAAATTTACTCAAAGCTGAACAGACCAACTCTGTGGAGAGAGACTCCCACGATTGGTGGGAGCATTAACCCGGATGGGCACTGGCCGGCACAGACGTCATGAATGCCGAACCCATCAGGCGCTAGAAAAAGGTTTCGAGAATAATGAGTAGTTATGCCGCAGCAGCAGCCCACGCTTCTTTTAGGCGCTCCCGTACAACCAATCTCATTCTTGTCCTGATAACAGCAGTCGTCAGTCTGCTGCTGGCCGAGCAGGTAGCCGCCGGGTGGATCGCGCTGGGCGAGCGCGCGAACCTCAGCCGCCGCGAGTTCAACCTGGCCGAAATCGTCGTGATCGCCGGCGCAGGGCTGTGGGGATTGTACGCACTGTGGACAGGATTAAGCCTGCTTCGCCAGCGCGAGAATTACGGTATCCGAGAGTATTTCGACGATAACGCTAACCGCCCAACCAGTCTGAGCTTCACGACGGCGGTACTGGGAGCCACAGGCGTGATCTGTCTGCTGATCGCAGTGCAGGTGGCGACCGGATGGCTCGCGCTGGGGGAGCGGGTGAACATCAGCCGCCGCGATCTGAACTTCCTGGAGATCGGGACCATTCTGCTGGGCCTGTTCTGGAGCGGATTATGTTTGCGGACTGTGCTGGGCATCATCCGCCGAGAACGTCCGGCCTGGTCGTGGGCACAGTGGGGTTTATTCATCTCGGCTCTGACAGGTGGCATCATTCTACTTTCTGGTGTGTTCGATATTCCCGGCATCATTCCGCGCGGCGGGACGATTGCGGATAATCCAGCTACGACGCTGCTGCTGGCCGTGCCCGGGTTGATCATTCTGCTGTCGGCGCTGGTCGGCTATCGATTGATCACCCAGGATTACGGCGACCCGATGTTGCAGAAGTCGATCAGCGGAAGCATAGGCGAACGGGCGCGGGCGCGTGATATCAGTTCGGCGCGGCTGCCGGCGGGCCAGTCGATCCGCAACCAGCTCGCCAAGTCGCCGGGCGCGGGCGCGATCATCGGCTTCGTGGCCTTGTTTGTATTCTTCTCGGTGGCGACGGATCTGTTCCTCCAGCCGCAATCACTGGCGGGGGCGCTGACTAACAATATCACACGTGGGATCATCGCCATAGGCGCGACGATGCTGATGATCTCTGGAGAGTTCGACTTGTCGGTCGGTTCGCTCTTGGGGATCGGCGGGCTGACATTCTTAGGCCTCATCACGGCACAGCTCACCTTCGGGCTGCTGCTGGCGATGCTGTCGATCCCGGTAACGTGCTGGGTGATCGGCGCGTTCCTGGACGGAAGAAGTGTACGCGCGCTGATCGTCGGGGTGGGATGGTACGCATTCGTCCTGGTGGCTGGGACCGCTACCGGATGGCAACTACCGCCACTCGATCCGGTGATTTCGGCAGTAGGAGCCATGCTGGTTTGCATCGGCTTCGGTTACATGAACGGTTTTCTGCTGATCCGCACGGGCATCCCGTCGTTCATTGTCACGCTTTCGACACTGCTGATGCTGCGCGGTATTCCGCTGGTACTGATCGCTGGCGGGAAAACGCTGCGGTATGTGGACTATTACAATGAACCGCCATTCATCGCGATAAGCCGAATTCTGCTCATCATCTTGGCAGTCGTATTCATTGGCGGGCTGGGACTGATCGGTCAATCGGTGATCCGAGGGCTTTGGGCAGGTTTCCGCAACCGACTGGACACCTATGACCGCAATCCGAGCGATTTCCGCACGCTGGCGCTGATCTTCCACGGACTGTATCTGGCGGCACTGGTTGTGATCGTGGTGGGAGGGATTGTCCTGCTGGCAGGTACGATCCTTGACCAGATCAGCCAATTAAGTCAGGGCAGTCCGTTCCTGCAAATCAGCTTCTTCGACATCCTGAACGGGCGAATAGGTTCGCTGCCGCTGATCGGTGAAATCTCGCGCGAGATCAACCTGCGGATTGGCGTGCTATGGTGGCTGGTGCTGGTAGTGATTTTCCAGTTCATCCTTCAGCAAACGCGCTACGGCAACGCAACCTTCGCGGTAGGCGGGAATGCAGGAGCGGCGCGGGCACAAGGTATCAATGTCAACCGGATCAAAATCAGCAATTATATGCTGGTCGCGGTGCTGGTCGGTATTGCTGCCCTGCTGGATGCCAGCCGGCTGCAAAGCATCGACGCGCTGCGCGGAACGGGTCTAGAACTAGAAGTTATCGCTGCTACAGTGATTGGCGGGGCGCTGCTCTCCGGCGGGTACGGCAGCATCATCGGGGCGCTGCTGGGTGTGTTCATCTTCGGGATGATGCAGACGGGTCTGGTGCTGATCGGCGTGGACGCGCGGCTCTTCGACGCGATCATCGGCGCGATCATTCTGATCGCGGTAGTGATCAACAGTTGGTCACGGAGGATCAAGACATGAGTGAGGGAAACGGAACGCCCCTGGTTGATATGCGCGATATCGTCAAGACGTTCGGGACGATCAATGTCCTGCGCGGGATCGATTTCGCAGTGGGACGGCAGGAGATCGTGGGACTGCTGGGAGACAACGGCGCGGGCAAGTCCACACTCATCAAGATTCTGACAGGCGTGTATACGCCAAGCGGCGGTCAGATTTACTTCGAGGGGCAGCCGGTCACAATCAACTCACCGCAGGATGCGCGAGCGATTGGAATCGAAACCGTTTACCAAGACCTGGCGCTGGTTCCGCTGATGAGCATCTCGCGCAACTTCTGGTTGGGCCAGGAGATCACGCGGCGGATCGGGCCATTCGAGGTGCTGGACAAACAGGAAATGGCCAACCGCACCCGTCAAGCCCTGCTGGACATCGGCATTCACATCCGCAACCCGGATGAGCCGGTTGGATCGCTCTCCGGCGGTGAGCGGCAGTCGATTGCCATCGGGCGGGCGGTGTACTTCGGCAAAAAGCTGCTGATCCTGGATGAGCCGACTTCGGCGCTTTCGGTCGGCGAGACGGCGAAGGTGCTGGAATATACGCGGGCGGCCAAAGAACGCGGCATGTCGGTGATCTTCATCTCGCACAACATCGGCCATGTTCACAAGGTGGCCGACCGGTTCACGATCATCAGCCACGGGCAGAAAGTCGGCGACTTCCGCAAAGACGAGGTTGGTGAGATGGAAGTGGCGCAAATGGTGATGACGGGTGAAGTCCCGGAACGGCTGCGGCTGGTGACGACCGGGGATGATTAGCAGGGATTAGGTGCTTTGTTGCAAAGATACAGCCCTCACCCCCTGGCCCCCTCTCCCTAACGCGGAGTACCGCTGGGAGAGGGGGAAACCATGCGGGACGCAGGTGGTCGCCATAGGATTTCGTGATGCTTGTAACAGAGCAGGGAATAAGGTTTAGAGAAAACGAATTCCACGGCACAGTCACAGAGGAATTGCGGAGAGGCGTGCCGAATGGTTGAAAGCGGCAGATCGATAAGGTACTCTTAGGCCAAAAGTGGCCAGGTTTTCTGCAAGAAGGGACGATTTGGGGTTATGTATCACCGACGCTTCTTTATTCTCCTGCTGCTGACTGCGTTGTTCCTGGTAGCGGCGTGTGCCCCAGAGAACCTCGACATCACGCCGACACCGATTCCAACGCCCGTTCCGACGATCAAAGTCGATGTCAAGGGCGCGGTAAATGACCCCAAAGTGGTCGAACTGATCCAGGGCAGCCGGGTACAGGATGCTATCGATGCGGCGGGAGGAGCTGCGGAGAATGCGGATCTGACGCGGCTAAATCTGGCGCAAATTCTGAGTGACGGGGCGGCAGTCACGGTTCCGGTGGTCGGGGAGGACACGGCCAACGCAGCGAGCACAAGCGTGACTGAAGCCACGGTTGAGGCTCCGGCAGTCGCGCCGGAACGACTGCTGCTGGAACACATCGTCGGCAGCATTCCGGGTAACATCACGGCTGGGACGATCGCGTGGCGGCGTGACCCGGCGGCAGCAATCACTTGGGTAGAACGGGATGGTGGGGCCACAGCGCGGCTGGCTTTCATCGAGCCGGGCGGCGGGGCGATGGAACTGACCTTTGGCGTGTTTCCGAGCAACGAAGTAGCGCTGTCGGTCTTCGAGCGCACCAAGACCTCGATTGAACAGCAGGTGCAGTTGAAGGAAAACGACGAGTTCCCGAAGCCGAACGGCTTTGGCCAGGGCACGTATGGGCGCGATGCGATCTTCGTGCGGGACAACATCTATATTCGCGTCGCGGTTCCGCGCCTATCCGGGTCGGCGGCTGACCCGCTGGTTCCGATGGGACGACAAGCTTTCAGCATCCTGGACAGCGCCTTGGCCTCGTACACCCCACCCGAATAACCGCCGCCCAATTTCAGGCATTCAAGGGAGGATGCGCAGCAGCACTCCTCCCTATCTCGAAGACTTACCACAAAGGATGAAGAGCATCTCATGGGACTGGGCAAACAAATCCGCCTCAACCGTATTTTCGCGCATCCCTCCGGCAATTTGTGTTCGGTGGCCGTGGATCACTTCATGGTATACAACCTGGGTCTGCCGCCGGGACTACGGCACATCCGCTCGACGCTAGAAGCGGTAATGGCCGGACAGCCGGATGCGGTGACGATGCACAAGGGCATTGCCGCGTCGCTGTGGGGACAATATGCTGGGAAAATTCCGCTGATCCTGCAAAGCAGCGGGGTTCGACCGGACGATACGGCCATTGAGCAGTTCGCTACAGTAGAAGACGCTGTTCGGCTGGGCGCGGACGCTTTCGCCGTGGTGGCATTTGTGCGTGGGGCGAGCGAAGCGCACTACCTGCGGGTGGTGGCCGACTGCGTGCGCGAGGGCCAGCGGTTGGAGATGCCGGTGATCTGTCATGTATATCCACGCAATCCGGCGATGGAGATCATCTACAGGCCGGAGGACATCGCCTGGGCAGTGCGGTGCATCGTCGAGGTGGGCGTGGATGTGGTGAAGGTTCCGTACAGCGGCGATCCAGCCGCGCACGCGCAGATCGTGGCGGACTGCCCGGTTCCATTGGTGGCCGCGGGCGGGCCGAAGACCCCTACCCTGCGAGACGCGCTGGCGCTGATGCAGGAGGCGGTCAGATGTGGGGTGCGCGGCGGCGTGATCGGACGGAACATCTGGGGAGACAACAACATCACGGGGGCACTGCGGGCGTTCCAGGCAGTGATTCATGATGGGCAGCCAGTGGATGCAGCGCTGGAGTTGATGGGCTAATGAACACGCAGTGGGATGTGATCGGGACCGGCAGCGCGACGGTGGATGATCTGCTTTTCGTCGATCACTTCCCGGTGCAGGATACCAAGCAGCCCATCCTGCGGTCGGAACGTCACGGCGGGGGGTTGTGCGCGACGGCAATGGTGGCCTCAGCACGCCTGGGGGCACGAACGGCCTTCGCGGGCGTGCTGGGCTACGACGAAATTTCGCGCTGGGTAGAAGAGGATCTGGCACGAGAAGGGATCGATGTTTCGCTGGTGATTCACCGGGAAGATGCGCGGCCAATCCATGCCCACATCATCGTTGACGAACAGGGAACGCGGACGATCCTCTACGAGGTGCGCGGGCGAATCGGAGCAGATGATGTGCTGCCGGATGCGGACACGATCCGGCGGGGGCGGGTACTGTTTGTGGATGACTTCGGGCTGGTGGGGCAATCACGGATGGCGCGGGTCGCACGGGAGGCCGGGATTCCTGTGGTTGGGGACTTCGAGATTGATGCCTCGTCGCGGGTAGATGATCTGGTGGGGCTGGTGAACCATCTGATCCTTTCGATGGGGTTCGCTACGCGGTACACGGGGATCGCAGACCCAGCAGAAGCGGCGCAATCGCTGTGGAGGCCGGACCGGGCGGTAGTGATCGTCACAGCGGGGATCCAGGGGTCGTGGACTTACGACGGGGAACATCCGCCGATGCACCAGCCGGCCTATCCGGTGCAGGCGGTGGATACAACGGGGTGCGGGGATGTGTTCCACGGGGCGTATGCGGCCTCGCTGAACTGGGGGATGCCGGTGATGGAGCGGGTGCGGTTCGCGGCGGCTACGGCTGCGCTCAAGGCAACACAGCCGGGTGGGCGTCGGGGGATTCCCAGCCGGGAGCAGGTAGAGGTATTCCTGCGGGAACGGGGGGTTATTTCGTAGTTAATAGTTTATAGTTGATAGTAAAACGCGATGATAGATGAGAAATGATAAGAAAAGTAAGAATGAGAATGTGCGAATCTTGAGAATCGTCCGAAATGTCGTCCATGCCGGACGGGCGCATTGGCGCCAATGACAGCGACGATGGGCTGCGAAATTCGCAAGCGATAGGTTGTGAAGGTGCGGCGGGCAGCCCTCACCCCGGCCCTCTCCCGAACGCTCGCTTCGCTCGCTGGGAGAGGGAGTTTCCTGCCACTAACACTACGATAGCACAAAATGGGATGGAAAGGGTGACATTATTGTCACTCTTTGGGCAGGAATTGGGGGTCCTGTTCGGGGCAGGCTCACATCTGAAGATGAAAGAGAGAGGGCGGGCGGCCCTCTCTCTGCGTTTTAGCGCGTGATGGTGAAGGTGCAGCTATCGGAGCCGGCGTAGGCCGACCAGAAAACGGAGACGGTGTGGGTTCCGGGCGTGGCCGTCCAGTTGGCACGGGCACGCTCGCCGTAGCCATCTGGCGCGCCGTCGCCGGTGTGCAGGGTCGTTCCCTCGTAGTAGACTTCCAGAGGTGTGCCATCGATGGTGATGGTGGCGGTGACGCCGGCCATGGCGGCAGCTTTTTCTTCGGGGGTCGGCCAGCGACCAATGCCGCGCTGGAAGACGATGGTCTCGCCAGCACGGACGTTGTTGAGATCAGCGCAACTGTGGGTGATCTCGTAGATTTGGCTACCGGCAGGCGGCGGTGGAGGCGGTTCCGGCACCATTGTAATGAGCGGCAGGGAGTCGCAAGCGCCGGCCTGTGCGACCAGATCGCCCCTGACCCAGAGGCCATTGGATAAGCGCCACCAACGCTGGTTGGCCTGGTCGAGGGCATAACCATCGGGAACGGCTCTTTCGCCTTCGAGCAACTGGCCGTTCCAAGGGTAGCTGACGTCCGGCCCGCCGCGGAGGTTCGCCAGCCGATCCGCGGCAAGGGTGCAAGGATCGCCCGGCCCGATATCGCTGAGATCGCCACTACCGCCGGTTTTAGAGGTGGTCTGATAGCTCACGACGAAATCACAGGCGTTGGGCGGCAGCGGCGCGGGCAGCAAGGGATTGGCCGCCACGCTGCTGCAGCCGGCCTGAATGTTGGCCGTGACGGTGGCATTCAGGCCCAGGTCTACCAAGCGGGAAGTTTCATCCACCTGCCCTTCGGCATTCAGGGTGACGGCGAAGGTCTGACCGGGTTGGGTCAAGTCCAGGGCGAAAGCCTGATAGCGGGCATCGAGCGTGCCTTCGAGGAGCGTTCCGACCAGCAGCCGGGTTCCATCGGGCTGGACGAACGAGGTGAAGAGCACAGTGGAGCCGATGCGGATTTCCAGGCCATTGACGTTGAGGAGGACGCTGAAATTTTCGGGACTCTGGATGACGAGGGCATTGGGGGCCTGGCTACAGGCAAGATCACCGGATTGACTATTAAAGTAAAAGGCCTGCATGGGGGCAAAACGCGGGGCGGAGGCATCCACAACGGGCAGATCAGCGAGCAAATCGGGCTGCGCGACCGTGGCAAGGTCGCTCCGAATCCAGGCATGGGTTCCATCGATTTGCTCGATTTCGTACCAGTCGGCAGCGGAATTAAGGCCGACCAGAGCCAGGGTCTCCCCTGCCCTGACTTTCCTGATGATGTTAGAGGTCGTGGAAGGAAGGCTGCGCAGGTTGGCGTTGGAGGCAACGACCGCCTGCACGGGTATCACAGGAAGCAGAGCGGCATCCGGCTCGACGGCGTTTTCAAGGGTGGCATCGCCCATCAAGAGGAAGGTGATGGCCTGGCCGGGCAAGGTCATGGGCAAGTTGGCCTGCGCTTTGAGGACGACCACACCCCAGAGGCGCTTGTCGAGGTTGAGGGGGGCAGTGGACAGGCGGCGTAGATCGACGAGCGCCACGCGGTCATTGGGGGCGCTGAAGAGAAGATCGTCGCGCTCTTGCCAGAACTCGGCGATGACGGCAGTATTGCCGTAACAGGCCTGATTGCGGCCGACATTCGCACAGGCGATCTGCACCGATTGAAGCGCGGCAGTGACAAAGACTGGGCAACTGTCGCCCTCCTGGGCGCGGGCCACCGGCAGAAGTCCGGCTGCTGCCAAGAAGAGCAAGAGCAGCATGTGCCAGCGGTTCATAGAACGCTCCTGACGCAAAGAAAGCAAGTATTTCTGTCTTCATTCTATGCCGCAAGCGGGCGCTATGGACGGCGGTGGAGGCGGATGGTGATCTTCGTCCTGCGAATTCAGGTACAGCGGATAGGGTGAATCAAACAACAATCGCGCCGGACGACCAGCGCGATTGCGATTCAAAGTCTGCGGTTTCCTCAAACACCCTACCGGGTGCTTCGGTCTGCTCTAATCGGCAAACCCTTTGAGCACTGTATGAAGTTGTTCGACCAAATCCATCAAGTGGTTTTGCCTTTCACTCTCATACAATCCCTTATGTAAAGCATCCTCCCATTTGGCGGGATTGTCAATAAGGTATTTGTGGATGGCCTGATCCTCACCCCCAACCCCGTCTCCACTGCGCAGCGGTCATGGCGGGAAGCATTCCTATGCGGATGATGCTGGCACGGGCGACCCGGCGGGTCGCCCCTACGATGCGTCGGGGTTGGGTTTACCTGTCAGCAGCCAGCATGATGTATTTGCGGCAAAAGGTTGAATCCGTTCGTTGATTATCCGACAAGATCGATCAAGGCACGGGCTTCTTCGACCCCGCGCTCGATCTGCGCGCCCGCAGCGATCAGGCAGTCCAGGCGCTCCGGCGGGAGGCTACCGCCTGCTTCAATCAAGCTGGCAAACACCGGCGCATTGATCGCCATGCCGGCCAGCCGGCGCAGTCCCATGGCCGCCGTGTAGCCCAGCCGCGCCAGCCGCGGATCACCCTGCCAGCCAGCCGCGCGCAACCCCTCGACATAGTTTTCGAATATGCAGGCGTCAAGTTCCTGGGTTTGATCCGCCCTGGCTTCAGCGAAGACGCAGCTGACCCAGAACAGCGCCACGAGTTCCGCGCCGAGCGGGCCGCCGCCCAAGAACGACCAGTCCACCGCGACGGTCTGCGGGCGGCCATCCGGTCGCTGGCGGATGAGCAGATTGCGGCGGAAAGCGTCGTAGTGACAGAGCGTCTGCGGAAGCTGATCCAACGCATCCAAGAACACATGGCGGTCGTCCCACAGCCGCGCGGCACGGATCATCACGTCGTCAGGCAGCCAGCGCCGGATGGGCTGGTGGCGGCGGTACGGTTCCATCCGGGAAAGCTGGCTGGCAAAGCGGGCCACATCCTGGCGAATCCAGTTCCGGCTGAGCCAGGGGGCATCCGGCAGGGCATGGCCGGCAAGATAAGCGCCGTTGAATTCGCCGAGGTGACGGGCGGCCAGACCGAACTCAGCCAGCGACCAGTGGACAGGGCTGTCATCCTGAATGGCCTGCATCCAGACCAGGCAGGCCGCATCGTCTATATCCTCGACGCCAAAGCTGCGCGGGGCGGCCAGCGTACCGGGCAGATTTTCCAGCAAACCGTAACGGTAGATCAATGCTTCGCGCCGCCAGTAGTGGCTGGAGTGGGGGTCTTCGTCAGGGCGGGCGTACAGCAGCTTGGCGATGAGCGACCAGCGGCGCGGCTGGCCGTCTACCTGAGCCGTGCCCGATACCCGGTACACCGCCGTGCCACCAATCCCGCCGCCGACTCCACCGCTGAGCTGCTGCCATTGGGCGCTGAGGTCCCCCAGCGCGGCACTGTCGGGCAGATCGAGGGCGCGGCGAACAAGAGGGGTCAGATCGGCGGCGGAACGGCTGAGGAGTTCTGTCTCAAGGTTGAACATAGCGGCCTGCCTGCCGGTTGGCGAACCAGATGACCACCAGAATGCCGACAGCGAGCGGCGCGACCATGGCATAGGCGCTTTGAATGCCAGACTGATCCGCCAGCGCGCCGAGAAGCTGAGGCACGGCCAGGATCGCCAGCCCGGAGCCAAACGAGATGCGTCCGCTGGCCGCGTTGGGGTTCGCAAGGCCCACGGTCGAAGCCACCGAGAGTGTCAGCGGGTACAGATTGGCGACCCCCAACCCGCAGATGAACAGACCGAGGCCGTTCAGCCACGGGCTACGCCCCAACCAGAAGAGCGGGAAACCAATCACAACAATGGCCCCAGCCACCAGCAGGAGGCGATTGGCGTGATAGCGCCGCGTCAGGTAGCTGCCGGACGCGCGTCCGATGAACTGGGCGGCCGTGAACAGCGCCACTGAAGCGGCTGCGGCTTCCCGGCTGAGTCCCGCGACCGTTTCCATATAGGTCGATGACCAGAAAATCATGCTCCATTCGACCGCCGTCGAGATGAACACCACCAGCCAATAGGCCCAGAAGATGGGCGGCAGCTTAGCGCTGGGCGCGGCGCGGATCGGCGAGTCAGCACGGGGGGCTTCCGGCACAGGCACCCTCCACTGCGTGAGTGCCAGCAGCACCCAGAAGGCTGCCCCCAGAAGGATTATCAGGCGCCAGCCCCAAGCCTGCTGCTCGCTGAAACCGACCAGGATGGGGGCGATGCTGGCTCCCAAGACGGCGAAGACATTGACTTCGGTTAAGGCATAGGCGCGGTTCATGCCGTGATGGTCGGAGAGCGCGGCCTGGATCATCACCAGCAGATACGACCCAAGCAGCGCCATGAACAGGACGGCCACGATGGTGACCGGGGCGCTGCGACCCAGGGTGAACAGCAGCCCGCCCAGCGCCATGCCCGCCCCGCCGCCCCAGAACAAGCGCCGGCGTCCAATCCGCCTGGCGATACGGTCGCCCGTCAGCCCTGCGCCGATCATACCCAGCGCATAGGCGCTGATATACACGCCAGAAACGGTAAAATTCAGGTTCAGTTCGGCACGAAGAAACGGAACCAGCGGCCCCAGCGCTGCCTGAAGGTAAGCGAAGCAGCACAACAAGGCATAGGTCAGCCAAGTGAAGCGATCACGGACAAAAGGTTGGGACATGAACGGCTCTTCAATGATGTTCGATGGGCAGCGGATCAGGCTGAAGCAACCACCAGGGGATCCGCCGGTCATGCCTAGGGATCGCCTGGAAGAAGGCTGAGCGCAGGGCGCGTCAAGATGGATCGCCGTCACGCGCCGGATCAGCAGTCAGGCGACGCACAGCTCCATTCTGGACATTCATCATGTACAAATCCCACTGGCCATCACGGGTCGATTCAAACAGAATGTGCTGTCCGTCCGCCGTCCAGGCGGGATTGGCGTCCCAGGAAGCCTGGTTGGTGAGTTGAGTAATCAGGCCGCTGGGCAGTTCGAGCATGAAGATGTCGAAGTTGCGTGCCCAGCGGTCAGACGTAAACAGGAGACGCCGGCCATCCTGCGACCAGGATGGTTCGATGTGGCGCACGCGCGTGTCGGTCAAGCGGCGCATCCCACTGCCGTCAAGGTTTATGACGTAAATCGCCCAGTTGCGGATGCGGTACGAGATGAACGCGATTTTGCTT
>CAZKXW010000007.1:13149-85140 GCA_964556745.1 uncultured Anaerolineaceae bacterium | reverse complement strand
CCACTCGTCCGTCACTTTCGCATTATTCAAGCATCTTTAGGACACCAAATGGTTTTCCAAAATGTCACCCTAATCGCTTCATTTTATGCTATCGTGGAGATACGTGGAAATCCGCGCGCTTATCTGGCGAGGACAGCATCCCAAATGAGAATCATCGCCCATTCTCATTCTTATCATTCTCAAGATTCTCATCGCGCCAACCCGGTCGCCGCCTTACACGCAAGGCCGTTGCCGTCGATTCACAACAAGTGCAGCTGCAACAACTGCAACAGATGTTGCAGGAATCAGTGTCCCGTATGTGCTGAATTAACCCAAAACGATCAACGACCGCGACTGACACTGACGACATTACCGACACTGTTGTAATCTTTGGCTAAGCACTTAGCTCATCCGCTAAATCGTCGAGAAAAACAGAGGGCTGCGGGGGACGCCCCCGGAAAGTTTTTTCCCCTTCTCCCGTCGGGAAAGGGGGCAGGGGAATGAGGGCAGAGTTTACCGGATGCACCACTTAGGGCAAAACCACATCAAAGGCGACTCATCGTAGAGGCGACCCGCCGGGTCGCTCGTGCAAGCATCATTCGCATTCGAATGCTTCGTTCCATCAGGATTCTCACATTCTCATTCTTATTTTTCTTATTTTTCTTATCATTTCTCTCATCGCCGCTGCCTGGAACATTCTGTATGGCTAAAATCTAACCATAAACTAGCAACGATTAACTTATTCCGTCTGGCCGTAACCTAAAAGCGGTCATCGAATAGCGATATGGAGATCAACTATGCGCCCCAGCGTCTTCGTCAGCCGTGTGATCCCGGAAGCCGGCCTCAGCCTCGTCCGCGCCCATTGCGACGCCGACATCTGGCCGGAGATCATGCCACCCCCCTATGAAGTCCTCCGCGAGCGGCTGCGCGGCAAGTCCGGCCTGCTCTGTACGCTCAATGACCGCATCGACGCCGCCCTCATCGAATCCGCTGGGCCGCAGTTGAAGGTCATCAGCCAGATGGCCGTCGGCTACGACAACATCGATGTTTCCGCCGCCTATGCCCACGGCATCCCCGTCGGCAATACCCCCGGCGTCCTCACCGACGCCACCGCCGATCTCGCCTTCGCCCTGCTGCTCTGTGCGGCCCGCCGCCTCGTCGAAGGCATCGAATACATCCGCGCTGGCCGCTGGAAAACCTGGGAACCGATGGCCCTCCTCGGCGGTGATCTGAGCGGCGCGACCCTCGGCATCCTCGGCCTCGGTCGGATCGGCCAGGCCGTCGCCCGCCGCGCCCGCGGCTTCGATATGCGCCTGATCGCGCACAGCCCCGGCGCTGCTTCGGAGGATGCGGCCCGGTTGGGTGTTGAACTCGTCAGCTTCGACGAACTCCTCCGCCAGTCCGACTATGTCACCATCCACGTCCCCCTCAACCCCCAGACTCGCCACCTCATCAACGCGGCCGCCCTTAAACAGATGAAGCCCTCCGCCATCCTGGTGAACACCTCGCGCGGCGGCGTGGTCGATCAGCCCGCCCTCATTGACGCCCTGCAGAACGGAGTCATCGCCGGGGCCGCCCTGGATGTCACCGACCCGGAGCCCCTCCCCGCCGATCACCCCCTGCTCAGCCTGCCCAACGCGGTCGTCGTTCCTCACATCGGCAGCGCCAGCCGCCGCACCCGCGATAACATGGCCCGCATGGCCGCCGAGAACCTGATTGCCGGCGTCTCCGGCCGCCCTTTGCCCCACGCTGTGCCCCCGCTCATGTCTGGCGCGGCCCGCTAAGCTGCGCTATGATGCCCGTCGTTCAACCACCATCCACGTTATCCATAATCGATCTGCCTTCCCCATGAACCGCCTGCTTCCCCCCGCCTGGATTACGCTCAGCTTCTTCGCCCTGCTGCTGGCGATCTTTATCAGCCCACAGCCGCGCCGCCTGGCCGCCTACCCCCTGCCGACCTTTGTCGCCGCCCTGGGCAGCCAGGACGTGCCCGCTTCAATCGCAGGCCAAGCCCCCCCTTTCCAAACACTGCAACAGGCTCTGGAGCAGGTTCCCTGCGGCACTACCATCCAGCTTGCCGACGGTCGCCACCAAGAAGACATCGACCTGAACCGCCCCGACTGCCTGGCGAGCACCGCTCCCATCACCATCACCGGTTCACCCGCCGCCGTCCTGTTCGGCGCCGGCGATACCTACATCGTCGAGGTTTTCACCGGCAACTTCACCCTGAACGGCTTCACCATCGATGGCGAATACACGCCCGGCGACTACCGCAAGAAGCTGGTTTACGTCGCCTCCGCCGATGTCACCCGCCTGACCCTCTCCAACCTCGTCCTGCGCAACGCCCGTGAGGAATGCGTCCGACTCCGCCTGAACGCCGCCCACAATGTCATTCAGGACAGCCGCTTTGAATACTGTGGGCGTCTGGGCGGCGGCAGTACCGGCGATAACCGCGAGGCCATCTATATTGGCTCTACCGAGAGCCAGCAGCCCGATGACCAGACCCGCTTCAACTGGATCACTGGCAACACCTTCAACCTCGGCCTTCCCGATGGAACCGGCAGCGAGTGCGTCGATATCAAGGAAAACGCCTCCTTCAATCTGGTCGAGGGCAACTACTGCGCGTACCAGACCAGCGACCCCCAAAGCGGCGGCATCAACGTCAACGGTCATGACAACATCATCGTCAACAACCGCATCGAACACAACGCGGGCAGCGGCATTCGCTTAGGGCCGGGTAGCGCGGCCGCCGGCCAAACCGGACGCAGCAATGTCGTCATGGGCAACATCATTCGGAACAATGCTTACTTCGGCATCAACGCGCTCTTTGAGCCGCTGCCTGCCGAAATCGCCCTGATTCGCGGCAACTGCATCGAAGACAACGGCGATGGCCGCGTCAACCGCGAAGCGCTGGAAAACGCCGCCGCTGATGAGGCTTGTGTAAACTGAATGCTGGTCTCGAATCGACCTTGCACGGTGATTCGCCCGCATCATTTTCAGCATTTAACCCGACTCTCATCGATTCCTTAAATTCTGTAAATCTCCTGACCCAGTTCCTCCTTACATGGGTAACCACTTTTTTCGTTTTATGGCCTGTCAAGCAGTACTTTAGTCGTGGAAAAACCCCCAAAATGTGCATTCTAGCCCTTTAATAACAGTCTCTAGGTCTTTAGTTGAGTGTTAGGCTGTCTCGGTATCCTGCCAACAGTTCTGCAAAGTTTTGTACTGCGCTGGTCACAAGGACAACGTTAGCGGAGAGACTGACCGCAACTTTCTAGCAAGTTCTGCGTCGTTAGCAGTGCCAGAGCCTTCACAGACTGCTGAACTCGGAACAAGGATCAGAATGCGCAGAACGAACAATTAGGATGTACCGTCCGGTCACGTCCTTTGTGTGTTCAGAACAGCGACAAGAACAAGGCGCCTTGAACGGCGCGCGAAGGGTTCGACAGTCTGGAACAAACTTGCTCCAAGCCATCGAACGAAAACCGTTGGGTAAGGATAAAGGGGAATACACCATGAAACACGAGATCAAGCTTGCGGTAGTTGGCAGCGGCGTGGTTGGGCAGGGAATTCTGCACACCTGGCACAACCGGGGATACACCATCACTGGCTATGATGTGAACCCGGAGACCATCAGCAAGCTCCGCGCTCAGGGCATTCCCGCCGAACACATGGATGATTTCATGGCCTGCACCGCCGACATGCTCTTCGTCGCCATTTCGACCCCTCAATCCGAAATCGACGGCTCTATCTTCCTGGATTACATGCGGGAAGGCTTGAAGGTCATCGGCCCCTGGCTGAAAAAGCGCGTTGATCAAGGCTACTACCCGATGGTCGTCATGCGCAGTACCATGCTGCCCAAACTCTCTGAACGCGAGATCATCCCGCGCCTCGAAAGCCACTCCGGGTTGAAGGCTGGCGTCCATTTCGGCTATGCCCACATGCCCGAAATCCTGCGTGAGACCGATGCCAACGAAGACGAATCCAACATCTGGCAGGTCGTCATCGGCGCGCTCGACGAGCGCACTGGACAGACCCTTGTGCAGATGCTCGGCGCCGAACTCGGCCCCGAACGTGACCGCCTGATGTCGGTCGTCCCGGTCGATGTGGCCGAGGCCAGCAAGGTCATCGTCAACACCTACAACGCCACCATCATCTCCTACTTCAACCAGATGGGCCTCATGCTCAAGCAGATGGGCATTGACGGCCAGCAGGCCATCGACCTTGCCATCCGCATGAGCGAAGGCGCGTTGAATCGCTGGTACGGCACAGCCAGCGGTTTCCCCTACGGCGGCAAATGCCTGCCCAAGGATGTGGCTGCCACCCTCGCCCTGGCCAAGCAGGAAGGCATCGAAATGCCGCAGTTGGCCGCCACCCGTGCCGTCAACGACATGTTCATCGATCTGGCCGAGAAGGGCGCAGTACCCCAGCCCGTCAAAGGCGGTTTCCGCCGCATGAACGCCGCCAAGCTGCGCAGTCAGGCGCTTGCTGCCTATGACCAGTACCAGGAAGCAGTTCTCAAGAAAACGGCGCCCAAGCCGGTCACTCCCTGGATCGGCGAAGATGCCGCGATCATCGCTGCGCCGAACGGAACCGCAGCTTCCGCTGCGTCGAATGGGCATCTTGGCTACGACGCGCATTCCGAAGCGGTGCCCGTCCTGGAAAAGACAGATGCCAAGCCTCTGCCGAAAGTCATGCCCTTCCGCTTCGATGCCGAAGAGAGCGCTGCGCTGGCCGGCGACTAACCCCACCTGGGGCGTCTCCGGGTGATCGAATTGAAGAAAGGCGGGGCGGAATAACCCACCCCTCTTTCTCTCATAAAGCAACTTTGCCCGACCGCAGTGAGTGAGCGGCCGGCCCTAAATCAGAGTGAATGTGTAACGGAATGGTAGGGTGACAGCCCATGTCTCAGGATGTGATTTCAGCGCTCATTGCCCTCATCCCCTTCGGGGTGATCGGCGCGATTCGCCACGGAGCATGGCTCTTTAAGCTGCTGCTGTCCGCGCGCTGGCGCGATATCAAGGCCACGGGCGAACTGCCTTATAAACGGGTCGGCGCGGCTATGACCGTCAAAGGTGAGCCGCCAGAGACTTTCCAGAAGGTGCTGGATTCGCTCCTGCGTGAACGCATCGACCAGGTTTGCATCACCTTCGACCAGGGCGAACATGACAACATGGCCCTGACCGACCGTTTTGCCCAGGAACACGCCGGTGAGATCGATATCCGCTGGGAGATCGTCTACGAAAAGGGCAAGCGTAAAGGTCTCAAAGCCGCCATCGCCATGGTCGAGGGCATGGACATCATCATCTGCATGGACAGTGACACCATCTTTGGTAAAGGCGTTAAGCAGTCAATCCTGGAGACTTTCAGCAAACCGGGCATCGGTGGCGTTACCGTCAAGCAGCGCGTCTACCAACCGGCGAACTTGATGCACCACCTCTTCGATATCCGCCTTAAACTCCGTTATCACATCGAAGCCCCCGGGCAGGCCGTCGGCGGTTATATGTCCTGCCTGAGCGGTCGCTGCTCAGCTTACCTCGCCGGGCCGCTCAAGGAAATCAGCGCCAATCTGGTCAACGAACAGTGGCTCGGCATCCGCAAGACCGGCGGTGGTGAAGACAAGTGCCTCACCACCTTCCTGCAAGACGCCGGCTACCATACTGCCGTCATCGTCGATAGCGAAGTCTACACACGGCCCGAATCCAGCCCGCGTGTTTACGTTTCGCAGAGCCTTCGCTGGGCACGGAATTCATGGTTTTCCGACCTGCGGGCCATCTTCCAGCGCAAGCCCTGGATGGTTCGCAACCCGATCATGATGTTCTATACCCTCGACCGGATGATGAGCACCTTCACGCTTGCTCTGGCGATCTGGTACATGACTATCCTGATCCTGACGCAGCACTACCTCTCTGCAGGCATCCTCGCCATCTGGTGGATCATCAGCCGCGCCATCAAGATTTATCCCTACCTCCTGGAAACCAAACGCTTCTGGGTCGTGCCTGCCTATTCGTTCTTTTCCATTTTCCTGTCCGTCGTCAAAGTCCATGCCCTTGTCACCCTCTGGGAAACTGGCTGGCTGACGCGCGGAGCCGGGCAGAAGGCCAGAAACCTCTCCAAGATGCTGCTGACCAACGTCTATCGCACCGTGACGGCCGCGGTCATGTTTGTTCTCGGCATCATTGCCTTCCGTTCGCAGGATGTCTGGGTGGCCGATATTCCCGGCCTGGCCGAAGTTGGCCATTTCTACCGTCCCGGCCAGGATGGGCTGGAAGTGCTTCCTGTCGTCTTCGGCGAACAGCGCACCACTTTCATCGCGATCGCCGATCCGACCGATCTGAACCTGCTCAATGCGGCCCTGCCGGATATCGCCCGCATGGGTGAAGAAATCATGCGCCAGGCCGACTTCATCCGTGTCGTCAAGACCTCCACCTTGACCGAAGCCGAAGTCGAAATCTCCAACCTGATCGCCGTGGGCCGTCCGCCCGCCGAGGGTTACGTCGCCAGCATTGTCGCCAGCATGTACGACTATCCTCGCCAAGGCGAACGCCTCATGGACACCGAACCCTTCGCCGAGCTGGACAAAAACCCCATCCGCATCGCCCGTGCCCCCTGGGATGTCAGCGATATGATCGTCTTGGCCGCTGCCGATCCCAATCAGCTTTACCGCCTGCGTGGTCAAATCCTGGATGCCGAAGGCGCCCGCGCCATGATGGAACAGGAATTGGGCACGGCCTTCTTCCAGACCGTCAGCACTAGCAGCCCGGCCAGCATCCGCCTGGAGCAGCTTGACCACACCATCGATACCCACCCCGATGAGTCCGGGCAGTTCCAGCGTCAGTACACGCTGATCGTCACCGATAACATCGATCCGGCTCAGTTGACCCTGCACATCGACAGCGCCGCCCTGAACCTGCTGCAAAACGGCACACCCATCACCGTCATGCTCAATGACACGCTCATCGGCGTTCAGAAGATTGACTCATCCGCCGCCCAGCCGCTCACGCTCTCGCTGGCTCCTGCTGCCGAGATCGTCGCGGCCAATCCTCAGAAGCCGCTCGTCCTGAGCCTGTCCTTCCCGGCCAGCGCCATGACCAGCCCGGACGTTCCGGTCATCCGTCTCTGGCAGCAGATCGATGCTTATACCACCCTATCCTGGGGCGAACGCCAGCCTGACGACTTTAGTCTGGCGAGCTATCCGTTCCCCTTCCTGTCGATGCAAACGGCCACGCCGACGGCCATCATCATTCCGGATGCGCCCACCGAAGCTGAACTCAACCAGTTGGTGCGTCTGGTCGCTTTCCTGGGGGCTAACGGCCATCCTTCTAGCTCGCTGCGCGTGATGACCCCCTCCGCGCTGGACGAGGATGTGCTGGCGACTGCCAACATCATCGTCCTCGGCTCGGTGCAGCGTCAGGCACTCAGCGACCTGCTCAGCCGTCAGGCTAACCTGTTGACCGGCGTGGGCATTAATGCCATCCTGCCCACCCTGGACTCCGGGTTCATCTGGACGAGCGACTCGCCCTGGAACTCGGATCGTCATATGATTGTGGCAACCGGCGTGACCGAACCTGGCGCGCATCTGGCGGCGCTGGCGCTGGAGCGGACAACCCTGCTCATCGATACCTCGGTGATGGGTGCCATCGTCCGCGCGGATGATACGTTGGTTCCCTTCTGGGGCTACGACCAGATCGCGCTGGATGCGTCCAATATCACCGATGTCCTGGTCGCCAATGCGGCCATCCCCGGTGATTCAGCCCAGTAATTCAATTCGAGGATCAGTTTGCCGATGCAATCGATAGACAGACGCGCTTTCTTGAAGACGATGGCGGCTGGGGCTGCTGCGCTTCCTTTCGGCCTCAGCCCCGCCATGCAGCCGCCGCCCGGAACCAACCCCACCGGCCTGGCCCTCAACGCGCGGGACTTCGGCGCGGTCGGCGATGGCGCCACTGATGATACCTTCGCCATCCAGTCCGCCGTCAACGCGGCTTTCGCTGCCGGTGGCGGTTCAGTTTATGTCCCCGCCGGGGTCTATCTGGTCTCAGCCTCGATTGAGATGCTCAGCCACACTGCCCTCTTCGGCGATGGCATGGGCGCGACCACCCTCAAAGTCCGTGATGAAGTCGGCATCGATATCATCGGCGTCATCCGCACCCAGATCGCCCGCGGCGACCAGCCCCTCACCAACGTTCGCATCAGTGACATCACCTTGGACGGCAACCGCGCCAACCAGTCCTCTGGCCTGCAATTTGGTTTCTTCGCCGGCGTCAAAGCCGATGTCCGCCCCCCCGATGAGGATATCGTCTGCTGGCGCGTCGAGACGCACAGCTTCCAGGGGTACGGCTTCGACCCGCACGAATTGACCGACCGCCTCTTCCTGATCGAGTGCGTCAGCCATAACAACGTCCGCGATGGCTTCGCCGTGGACGGTATTATCAATGGCGTCGTCCGTGGCTGCATTGCCTTCAACAACATCCGTCACGGCTTCAACGTCATCACCGGTTCGCGCAATGTCATCCTCGACCAGAACATCGCCTACGAGAATAACGCCAACGGATTTACCATCCAGAACGGCTCCTTCGACATCCATATCACCAGCTGCATGGCCTACAAGAACACGGGCGATGGGATGTACTGCATTGGTGTCAACGACAACGTCATCTCCAACAACCTGATTGCTGAAAATCTGGAGAATGGCATTCGGCTGCGCGGTTGTGCCCGCACTACTGTCGTTGGCAACCGCATACGCGACAACTCTCAGAGCGAACACAATCGCTTCAGCGAAATCTTCATCGATGACGACGGGGCAATCCCTACCGTGGATTGTGCCATCATGTCCAACCACATCACCAGCAGCAAGGAAGTCCGCGCCCGCTACGGCATTCGTGAAACCCCCGGTGACGGCAACGTTCTGCAGGTCGGCAACGCTTACGTCGCCAACCGAGTCAGCGGTGCAGCCACCAGCGACTTCGCCATGAATGATGTCACCGCCATTCGCGCCATGAATGCCTGATCGCCGGACAGCGGAGGAAATCACCCGATGATCTTCAACGTTCAGGATTACGGCGCCCGCGGTGATGGCCGTACCGATGATACCGATGCCGTTCAGCTGGCCGTCAATGCCGCCAGCTTCGATGGTGGCACGGTTTTCATCCCGTCCGGAACCTATATTCTCTCACAGTCCATTCTGCTCACAGACGGCATCACCTTGGCCGGGGCCGGCATGGGCACAACTGTCCTCAAGATCGCCGACAACACCAACACGCGCATCGTCGGCCTCGTGCGGACACCCTATGGCCGTGGTACGCGCAATGTCTGTGTCCGTGACCTGACCCTCGACGGCAACCGTGATAATCAGGCTGAAGTCGAACAGGTTGGCTTCTACTGCGGCGTCATCCCCGACCAGCCCACATCGGACTACGACATCTCCTGCCTGCGGGTCGAAGCCCATCACTTCCATGATTACGGCTTCGACCCGCACGAGGTCGTTACCCGCCTGACCCTGGTGGACTGTGTATCTCACCACAACGGCCTCGATGGTTTCACGCTGGACGGTGTGCAAACCAGTATCGTCAAAGGCTGCATCGCCTTCAACAACGACCGTCATGGCTTCAACCTGGTTACCAATTCGCGCTTCTGCATCCTCAGCCAGAACCTCGCCTACGAAAACAAGGGCAACGGCTTCACCATCCAGAACGGCTCCCACTCCAATGAGGTGATTGGCAGTCTGTCGCGCGAAAACGGCGGCGATGGCCTCTACAGCATCGAGGTGAACGACAACGCCTTTTTCAACAATACTGTTCTCCGCAACCAGCAAAACGGTATTCGCATCCGTGGCGGCGCCCGGACGACCGTCATCGGCAATCTCGTCCGCGAAAACGGCCAGAAACAGCACAATACCTACAGCGAAATCATCCTCGACGATACCGATACCTCCGGCGCAACCGACTGCATGGTCGCCAATAATACCGTCATCAGTCGTGGCGACATCCGCGCCCAGTTCGGCATCGATGAGACGGCTGGCGTCCGTGGTCACGAGCAGGAACGCAATGCCTTTCTCGCTAACCGCATCATGGGAGCGGCTACCGCCAACGTCACGCTTAACGGCCGCAGCACCATGCAGGACCATAACATCTGAGGGCCTTCTGACCTTGGACACCGAGGGACGCGCGCGGCGCGATCCGATTCTCATTTTCCATTAAAATAGAACAGCAGCATAGAGGCGACACATGCGTCGTCCAGCCCGGTCACGAAATGAGGCAGGCAGGACATGAGAAACACGAATTACGGCTCTTGGGATCTTCGCCCCGGTCTTCTGCTGGCTGCCCTGATCGTCCTGGTGCTATTCAGCATGGCCCCGGGGTTTCATGTTCAGGCGGCATCCAGTTCCCATCGCATCGGGCAGGCTGCCGAGCGCACACCCGTCCCGACGCCGCAGCCCTTGATCCAGACCGCCTGTCCGCCCGCTTCTGAGGGCGAAATCCTGCTCATCATCGCGCCGCTCGCCTCCGAAGCTGGCGATTCCGGCAGCGCCGTCATGAATCAGGTGCGCCAGATTCAAGCTGCGCTCTCCAGCGCGGGCGCAGGGACGGTCTGCACGCTGGCGCGTCCCATCTCAGATCGTTCCGTTGGCCGCGCCTTGCTAGAACAAACCAATGCTTCCATGGTCGTTTTTCCGCGGGTAGATGACTTTATCCTGCGGATCAACGTCATCCTGCCGCCTGCCGAAAAGAAACCGCAGCCCCTCATCGCCCCCAAGCTGAAGCTCGACCTTGATATCGAGAACTTCGAAATGATCGTCACTTCGACCAGCGATGGACTCTATACTGTTCAGGTCATGACTGGCATCTTGGCTGTTTTCAATCGCCAGTACGAACGCGCGCAAACACTCTTTGCTACGGCTCTGCGAACGGTCAACAACGACGAGAACCGCGCTTCTGTTTTGTCCCTGGATGTTGTCTATGCCTATCTCGGCTACGTTCGCAACATCCTGCTGGATACCTCCGGCGCGGTTGAGTCTTTCTCGACCGCCATACGGCTGAATCCCGACAGCCTCAACTATGTTTTCAACCGCGGCTTGGTGCGCCTCTCCGCCCGCGACTGGATGGGCGCGGAAGAAGATTTCACGGTCGTCATTACCGCCCAGCCTGCCAACGCCACCGCCTACTACCAGCGCGGCGAAGCCCGCCGCCAGTTGTTGCGCTTTGATGACGCCCTGGCCGACTTCAACCGTGCCATTGAGATCGATCCACAGGATTTCGATCCCTACTACCGCCGTGCCCTCGTCCTCCGCCAGACGGGTAATCTTCCCAGCGCATTGGCTGATCTTGCTGTTGTTCTCGACCTTGATCCTCAGAATATCGATGCCATTCTCGTGCGTGGTCGCATTTACGCCGACTCCAACCAATACGCCGAAGCCATCTCCGATTACACCCTGGCGATCAACCTGGACCCGGATAATCCCGAAGCCTACTTTCTGCGCGGTCGCGCCCAGATGCTCAATAACCAGACTCAGGCCGCCATCGATGACTTCTCGAAGGCGATTGACCTCGACGCCACCTACGAAGACGCCTATACCGCCCGTGGCCGTGCCTGGCAATCCCTCGGTGATCTGCCCCGCGCCATTGCCGACTTTACCCAAGTCATCCGCCTGAACCCCGGCGGAGTCGAGGGCTACATCCGCCGTGGCCGCGCTCTTGTTGAGGCGGAACGCTACCAGGAAGCCATCACTGATTACACCGAGGCCATCCGCATCGATCCTGAAGATGAAGACAGCTTCTTCTATCGCGGCGTCGCCTACTTCCGCCTCGCCAATTTCCCGGCCGCCATCTCCGATTTCGAGCGGGTCGTTGAAGGTCGGCCTGAGGATATGGATGCCCGGCTGCTGCTGGGACAGGTCCGCCTGAGCAGCGGCGACTTCGAGGGCGCCATCGCCGATTTCACAGCCGTCATCGACCAGGCCCCCGAATACACCGACGCTTACCGCTACCGCGCCAATGCCTGGGCTTCTGTGGGCGAAGGCGAGAAGGCGCTGACCGACCTCAATACCATCATCGATCTCCTGCCGGACAACCCCGAACTTTACTATGAACGAGCGCGCCTGAAAGTGACTCTGGCCGATACCGTCGGCGCTCTCGAAGACTTTGACACCGCCATCCGCTTGCTGCCCAACTACGAAGACGCTATCTACCAGCGTGGACGCCTCTACCGCCTTAATGGGCAGTTCGAGGAAGCCATCGCCGATTTCAGCGAAGTGATCCGTATCAATCCTGCCCGCGCCAATGCCTTTTACAACCGGGGACGTTCCCTGGTCGGCCTCGGCGATCTGGAAGCGGCGCTGGCCGATTTCACCCAGGCCATCGCCCTCGGCCAGCCTGACTCGGATGTCTTCTACCAGCGCTCCCGCGTCTATGCTCAGTTGGAGCGGTATCCTGAGGCACTGGCCGATCTCGCCAGTGCCATCGAAATCGCCCCTAACGATGCCGGTCTCTATTATGAACGTGCCCGCGTTTACCGCCTCACCCAGGACTTTGAACTGGCGCTGGCTGACCTGGAAACCGCCATCCGCATTCAGCCAGAAGATGCCGATTCGTTCATGCTGCGCGGTCGCATTTACCAGGATATGGGCAACCTCCTGGCTGCCGTCGATGACTTCAGCCAGGCCATCCACCTCGCCCCTCAGGATGCGGATGCCTATTTCCTCCGCGCCCGCGCCCGTCAGGAACTCGGCGATCTGGTCAGCTCCAACCGTGACCTCACCGAAGCCATCATCCTTGACCCAACCCGTCTGGACGCCTACTACCAGCGTGGACGCAACTACCTCGCCCTCGGCGATCCGCAGCTGGCGCTGGACGACTTCGCTGTGGTGCTGGCTGCCGACCCCGATAACGTCGATACCCTCTACAATCAGGGACGCGCCTATTCCGCCCTCGGCGATCAGGAATCGGCCATGAAGAGCTACAACCGCGTCATCGACATCGATCCGACCCATGCCGAAGCATTTTATCAGCGGGGGCGGCTGTGGTTCCGCGCTCAGGGCTACCCGCAGGCTATCGAAGATTTCACGACAGCCATCGCCAACCGGCCGGATTTCGCCGATGCTTATTACAATCGGGGCCGCTCCCACGAAGCCATGGGAGCCTTTGATCTTGCCTTAGCCGACTACAGCGAGGCTATCCGCATCCAACCGGAAAGTCCCGACAGCTACGACCGTCGCGGTGCTCTCTACTACGGCCTCGGCGAATTCGAGAAAGCCCTCTCCGACTACCAAATTTACCAGAGCCTTACCGGGACTCTCACCGACGAGATGCTGCGCCGTGTCCAGGCGATGGGCGGCCTCCCCGTCACACCCACCCCCGGCTCATAATCACGCCGTGCCAACACACTCCCATCATGCCAGCCAGGGGCGCAGAGATTGCGCCCCTCGGTTCTATTTTGCTATTCCGGTCGAAGACCTGTTTTCACCCTCACGCCAAGCATAATCTGCTTTGAATCGAACAAATATTTGACAACCGAACAGGAGTTCGCCTATACTCAATAGAACAATCATTCGCGACAGGATAAAGAACAGGATATGACCATGAAGGATTTTAATAAACTCTCCGAACGGCAGCGCAATATGTTGCGCTATATCCAGGATTATCTGGAAAATCACGGGTATCCACCCACTATCCGGCAGATCGGAGAAAACACAGGCATCAAATCCACCTCGGTCGTTAATTACAACCTGAACAAGCTCGTGCAGGCCGGCTACCTCAAACGGTCGCAGCATGTTTCGCGCGGGCTGCAATTGACGCAGGTCGTCCCCGGAACCGAGCCGCGCAGCGATGGCAAAATCGCGGTGCAGGCGGCTCTGGAAGCTCCACGTATCCCGCTGATCGGCAACATCTTCGCCAGCAAGCCCGTCCCCGTACCCGAAGATTATGCCTACGACGAAGACAGCCTGATGGAAGTCACCGAGGATATGCTGCGCGGTTCTGACCCGAACAACGCCTATGCCCTGCGCGTCAAAGGCGACTCGATGGTGGACGCGATGATCCGCGAAGGCGATGTCGTCATCCTCCGCAAGCAGAACACTGCCCGGAATGGTGAGATGGTCGCCATCTGGCTGACCGACCGTAGCGAAACCACCCTGAAGTATTTCTATCAAGAAGCCGGACGCATCCGCCTCCAGCCCGCCCACCCCCACATGGAACCGATCTATGTCGATCCGCGGGTGTGCCAGATTCAGGGCAAGGTGCTGTCGGTCATCCGCCATATCTAGCAGCAGCCCTGTTCATTCCCCAGCCCCTTCTCCAGAGAGAAGGGGCGCAGTCTCCCTGCGCGTTGAAACCCAGACACCGCTGCCTGCAATGGCGAAAACATCGATATGGCCATCACCAGGCCAGCGGTTCGCGCCTCTGGAAGAAACCCCCGCTTGGCCCATCATCCGGCAGCGTCGCCAGCCAGACGGCGGTATCGGCGCCTTGTTCGACACTCAGGTCGGCGTGGGGGCCACCCATCTCCGTACGCACCCAACCGGGGCACATGCTATTGACCTTGATGTTTGTCCCGACCAGTTCCTCGGCTAGGATGCGGGTCATGCCGTTGAGTGCCAGCTTCGAGAGCTTGTAGGCGCTGGTATCAGAAGTCTGCTGGGCCATCTGGCCATATTCCGAGGAGATGTTGACGATGCGGCCGTAGCAGTTTTCCCGCATAGTGGGGATGAAAGCCTTGCAGGTCAGGAATGGACCGAAGGTGTTGACGATGAAGGTGGTCTGGAGCAGCTCGTAGGAAATGTCCAGGAAGCGCACGCCTTCGTCGAGCAGAATGGCGGCGTTGTTCACCAGCACGTCCAGCCGCCCGAACTGACGCAGCACCCGCGCTCGTGCTTCTTCGACGTTGGCCTGCTCCCGCACATCAAGATGCTGGAAGTGGATATCCAACCCCTGGGCGCGGAGCCGCTCAGCCGCCGCTTCGCCTTTGAACGAGTCGCGGGCGGTCAGGATGACCGTCATGCCCAACTGCCCTAACTGCCGGCAAATCTCCGTGCCGATTCCCCGGTTTGCCCCTGTCACCAGCGCGATGCGTCCCATCATGAATACCTCTGCTTTCGGATTCAATCCCGGCTGATTATAACGCGCCGGATCTCTGCATGAGCGTAGTATGAAATGGACTGTTTGGATTATTTACGTGACATCAAACCAAGCGAAAGGCAATTGCAAGGCGCAGTCATTAACAATTGAACATAACGAAAATAGGTGGTGGAGATCAATCCAAGTGATGAAAGTGATGGTGGTGATTGGGACGCGGCCTGAAGCGATCAAGATGTCCCCGGTCGTCAAGGCGATTGAAGAGTACCGAGAATGGCTGCAACCGGTGGTTTGCGTGACCGGCCAGCACCGTGAAATGCTCGATCAGGTTCTTGAAATATTCGATATCAAGCCCGATTATGATTTGAACGTGATGAAGCCCAACCAAACCCTTTCCGGGCTGACGGCGACCCTCATCACCGGCCTGGATCAGGTGATGACCGAAGCCAAACCGGACTGGGTGCTGGTGCAGGGCGATACGACTTCGGCCATGGCTGCCGGGTTGGTGGCCTTCTACCACAATGTCAAGCTGGGGCACATCGAAGCGGGGCTGCGGACGCATGACCGCCGCCAGCCCTTCCCCGAGGAAGTCAACCGCCGCATTACCGATCTGATGAGCGATCTCTACTTCACGCCTACCGAGCAGACTCGCATGAATCTGCTCCGGGAGGGAGTCAACCCGGATCACATCCTGGTCACGGGCAACACGGTCATCGACGCCCTCCTGATGACAGCGCAGCGCGTCCACAACGAACCACTGCATGAGGTCTCGGCGGTGCTGGATGGCAAACGTGTGATCCTGGTCACGTCCCACCGGCGCGAGAACTTTGGCGAACCCTTCCTGAACGTCTGCTCGGCCTTACGTACCCTGGCCGACCGCTATCAGGATTCGACCCACTTCGTGTTCCCGGTGCATTACAACCCGAATGTGCGCGGCCCGGCCTATGAGATCCTCGGTGGTATTCCCAATATCACCCTGACCGATCCGGTCAACTACCGGACGATGGTCAAACTGATCGACCGTTCATATCTGGTCATGACCGACTCGGGAGGCATCCAGGAAGAGGCTCCCAGCCTCCACAAGCCGATCCTGATCCTGCGCGAAGTCACCGAACGTCAGGAAGTCGTCGAGGCGGGCGCGGCCAAACTGGTCGGGTGCGATGCCGACCGCATCGTGCGCGAAACCATCCGCCTCATCGAGGAACCGGATCATTACCAGCGCATGTCCAGCGTCCGCAACCCATATGGCGATGGAACCAGCAGCCTGCAAATCATCCGTGCCATCCTGCATGATGCTGGCCTGCTGACCGATCATGGCTGGCGTTTGCAGTCTGGGAAAACCCTGCCCGCGCCGATTGTGCCCAACCACTCATCACAAGGTTTACACTGACGATGCGTCTGCTGTTTCTTTCGCGCTGGTATCCATATCCAGCCAATAACGGCTCGAAGATTCGTATTTACAACCTCCTGAAGTACCTCGGCAAGCATCACGAGGTGTATCTAGCATCCTTCACAGCGGCGGATGAACCGGTAGACGCAGCGCGGATCGCGGCGATGCAGGAACACTGCCGGGAAGTCCATGTCGTGACGTACCAGAACTTCAATCCAGGCGGGATGAAGGCACTGGCCGGTTTTTTGAGTTCCAAGCCGCGGTCGCTGGTGGACTGCTTCAGCCCACAGATGGATGCTGTGGTGCAGGAGATGGCAAGCCGGGTCGCCTTCGATGCGGTCATCGCCAGCCAGATCGATATGCCGCTGTATACCCGTGGACTCCCGAACACGCCCAAGATTCTGGAAGAGGTCGAAATCAGCGTCTTCTACGATCAGATTGGGAGGGAAACCAGCCCACTCAAGCGGATGCGCAAGCAGTTGATGTGGTCGAAGTGGGCCAACTATATGCGTGAGGTGATGCGCGAGTACGACCGGGTGACGGTCGTCTCCCAGCCTGAAGTCGAGCCGCTGCACCGCGTCATCCCCGGATACGATCGTATCGATGTTATTCCCAATGGCGCCGACCTGGAACGGCTGACCGGCAGCTTCGCCGCGCCGCAGCCGAACTCGATGGTCTACACCGGGGCGCTGACCTACTACGTCAACTTCGACGCCATGCAGTTTTTTCTGGGTGAGGTTTATCCGCTGATCCTGAACGAATGCCCAGAGGCGAAATTGTCGATGGCTGGACGGCTGGACGGGACGCGAGTCGAGGAACTGCCGAAATATCCCAACGCCGTTCACGTCGGGCACCTCAGTGATGTGCGGCCATTTGTGCAATCGGGATGGGTCGGCCTGATCCCGGAGCGAGTCGGCGGCGGCACGCGCATCAAGCTGTTTGAGTCGCTGGCGCTGGGCACGCCTATCGTGGCGACGCGCTGGGCTGCCAAAGGGGTCGATGCCCAGGAAGGCCGCGAAATCCTCACGGGCGATACGCCGCGAGAACTGGCCGACGCTGTGCTGCGGCTGTTCCGCGACCCAGTGCTGCGCGAGGATATGCGTCGCGCTGGGCGCAAACTCATCGAAGACAAATACGATTGGAATGTCATCGGCCAGCGGCTCGATGTCTGCATCGAAGATGCGATCCGCCATCGGCGGACGGCCAGAGTTCGTTAACAAAGAAGGTTCCCAAATGGCATCTCATGTTTCCACCGAATCAACTGCCCTTTCCAAGCGGGCGTTCCAGGCGGCTGAATGGCTGCTGAATTCGGGCGTCCAGGTGGTCAGCGACAATCCGCAGCACAGCCAGGGCTTCGCCTGCTGGTACGAGCAGGATACCCAGACCATGCCCTATGTCTACTCGGAGATCACCGGGTATCTGACGACGCTGATGTGCTATCTCTACCAGGAGACAGGTGACTCACGCTTTCTGGACAGCGCCACCGGGGCCGGGGATTGGCTCGTCCGCACCGCTTATCAACCGGATGGCGGTTTTCGCTGCCTGTTCCCGCTGGTTCCGTCGCGCTACGAATTCAAGCACAGCCAACTCTATACCTTCGACACAGGCGTCATCCTCAGCGGCTTGGTTAATCTCTACCGGGCGACGCAGCGCCCCCTGATCCTGGCCGCAGCTGTCACAACGGCTGATTGGCTCATCCGGGATATGCAGAAGCCGGATGGCACCTTCTACGCGGTCTACGATGTGGATCAGCGGACAATGATCGAGTCCGACAAGGAATGGTCGCTGTGTTCTGGCAGCTACCACACCAAAGTCGCCATCGGTCTGGCGAACCTGTACGACGCGACCCGGCACGACAAATACCTTCAGGCGGCGGTGAAAGCCTGCGACATCGCGCTGACCTTCCAGCAGCCGGACGGCCGCTTCATCTCCTTCCCCACGGAAGGCGGGACAAATTCCCATCCGCACGCTTATTCAGCCGAGGGGCTGTGGACAGTCGGCAAATACCTGGGCCGCGAGGACTACCTGAGCGCTTCCGTCCGCGCCACCGAATGGCTGCTGCGCTGGCAGTCGCCCGAAGGCTATGTGCCGCGCCACTTCCACGACGGCCAACCGCTCTATAACGAGCGCGTCGATGTGCTGGGGCAGACGCTCCGTCTGGCCTCGATCCACATCGGCGAGGGGCGCATTGCCCTGACCGAAGAAACCCGCGCCAAACTCGATAAGCTGGTGACAGTCATACTTCGCAATCAAGCCGAATCCGATGACCGGCGGGTGAACGGGGCATTCTACTTCGGACGCCTGAGCAGCGGTGAACTGATGCCCCACGCCAACGTCTGGGTATCAGCTTTTGCCATTCAGGGACTGCGCCTGTACGACTCGGTCTTGCAGGGGCAGTACCGCTTCGATCCGTTTTTCATGGTTTGAGGGATTGTGCAGGGGGAAACATGCACTTCAAGAAGGGCGACAACACTTTCAAGACGCTCATCATCGGGGCCGGGCCTGCCGGGACGGGGCCGCTGGTCTGCGCCCTTCAGCAGGGACGCCTCGATGCGCTGCTCGACACCGGCGTCGCCATCGTGGATCGTACCGACCAGATGGGTCGCGGTGTGATCGGGCAGTACAGCATCAATTCGGATACGCTGTGCAATACCTTCCTGGAATGCCTGCAAGGTCAGGAAAACGGCCCGCTGCGAGCGGTCATCGACAGCCCGGCCAAGCGCGCCCTGGAACCTTATCTGGGCGGGCAGGTTCCGCTGCGTCTGGTGGGAGAGTTCATGGGCGAGCTGGGGATAGCGCTGCGCCAGGTCGTGGACGCCCACCCGATCAGCCAGTTCATCCTCTGTGCCGAGGCGCGGGAAATCCGGCAGATGCCTGATGGTCGCTACCGGACGAGCTTCGTTTCCCGCGATGGCGACAGGAGCGAAAGCTTCGACATCGTTTCCGAACACGTGGTGATGGCGATGGGCGGGAGCCAATCGCGCGAGCGCACCCTCGGCTCGGAGATCATTCCGGGACTCAGTCTATCCGGCAAATATGCCCATAAAGCGCTGCTGACCAACCTGGTTCTCAGCACCGAAGGCATCCCGGAAATCGAGCGCCGCCTCAAGGCTAGCGACAACCATAAGGTAGTCATCATTGGCGCATCGCACAGCACCACCTCGTCGGCCTGGGTGCTGCTCAACAAAGTGGCGGTAAACTTCGGCGAGGGTGACATCACCATCCTCCACCGCGAGCCGTTCCGCCTGTTTTATCCCTCGCGGGAAGCAGCGCTGGCCGAAGGTTATACTGATTTCACCGATGAGGATTTTTGCCCCGTGACCAACCGCCTCTATCGGTTGGCCGGGCTGCGCTTCGACAGCCGCGACCTCATCAAGCGCATCTGGGGGATCGGCGGCGTCCCTCTGGAACGACGGGTACGCCTTATCCCATTGGATCGTACCGGGAAGAACAACAGCGTCAACATCGGGGCGCTTCTCGACGAAGCCGCGCTCATCATCCCGGCTTTCGGCTACCGCCCCAACACGCTGCCCATCTGGGATCAGAGCGGTTCACCCATCGAACTGCTGGCTTCCGGCGAGGGCGCTCCGCCGCTGGTGGATGATCGCTGCCGCGTACTAGATCAGAGCGGGGCGGTTGTGCCCAATCTCTACGGCATCGGGCTGGCTTCCGGCTTCAAGCTGACCGGCAAGCTCGGCGGTGAACCAAGCTTTCGGGGTCAGACCAACGGCCTGTGGCTGTATCAGAATGGGGTCGGTGAATTAATCGTCGAGCAGATTCTACCTGTGGCCAAAGCGCAGTAGATTGAGCTTCCGAATACAGCGGGGCAGTCCACACGACTGCCCCTTTCTTGTCCGCTTATCCCCGCCGCAGATGGAAGATATGCGACTGATAACCGCGGAGATCGACGTACAGCCCCGGTGAGTGCAGGTTGGTTCCGCCTCGTTCATAGCGATTGCCATCCAGCACATCCTCCAACAGCCACTGACCGGAGGCCACCTCCGGCCAACCTGCCAGCGAGACATGCCCATGCGCGCGGTGATCGCTCAGGTTCGCGACCACCAGCACATGGTCTTGATCGCTGCGCCAGCCGTGGGCGACGAGATGGTGATGGCTGCCATCATCCTTGCCAGGATTGACATGAAAGAACCACCACTGCCCCTCCTGATAGACCGGGGAGCGCAGTTCAGCCAGCAGCTTAAGGTAGTAGGCTTTCAAGTCTTTGTTGACGGGTTCATCCGGTTGGCGTCCGATCTGCACAGGCAGCTTGATGCGCCGCCCGGTGAACTGGCCGTCATGGAGCAGAGTCGCGCCCGGCAGGGTGCAGATCAGCACGGCCGCGGGAAGGCTGCGCCCGACACCAAACGCAGAGGCAGCCCGCTGCTCATCGTGGTTCTCGATGAAGCGCACGAGATGGCGCTGGAAATCGATGGGTGCGATGAGGTGGGCATTCACGCCGCCAGCACTGCCTTCGCGCAGGCGGTCGTACAGGCGCTTGTCGTAGGTATAGTCGAAACCCAACTGCTGAAGCCGCGACTCCATATCCCAATAGACCTCGGCCATAAAGAGGAAGTCAGGATAGGCTTTCTTCACAGGTGGGATAATATCATCCCAATACTCAGTCCTGGGGCGGCTGCCGACATAGCCACCCCAGGTGTGGGCGAAAACATCGTTGAGCATAAGCATCGCCATGTCGCAGCGAATGCCGTCGCACTGGCTGGCGATGTCGAGGATCGTCATCAGCGCTGCCCGGCGCAGATGGGGATCGAAGGCGTTGACCTGGGCGGTATCGATCCAACCGGGGAAATAGGGATCGCGCCCGTGGGCGACGATATAGGAACGGCCAAAGGCATCTTTGGTCTGGAAGAAATCACTGGAACGGGTTTTCAGATCGTGCGGGCGGCCTTGTACCATGTAGTCGGGATGGACACGAATCCAGGCATGATCGGTGGCGATATGGTTAGGCACGTAATCCAGGATAAGGCGGATACCGCGCTCCCGCAGGCGTCCTCGCAGAAAGGCTAACCCGGTGCGCCCACCCAGGTTTTCATCGACTTGATACATGCCGACGGCATAGGGCGAACCGGTCACATCGTCGGGGGTGATATCGGGCAGGGCTGGCCGGTACTCGTGGATGTAGTTCAGGGCGCTGTAAAGGGCAGCCGGGCTGCGATGCCAGACGCCCATCAGCCAGACGGCATCGATGTGATACCCGGCAAGTTCATCCAGGACTTTGTCGGGAATACTGGCGAGCGTGACCGGGCGTTTGAAGGTGCGGCTGAGGCTGTTCAACCAGACCCACGTGTTGATCTGGTAGATGACAGGCTTGCGGGGCCAGGGACTCAAGATAACATGCGCTCCTCGGAAACAACTGCGATGCTGATTTCCAGGTTACGTCGTCTACTTTTCACGGCACTAACAAAAGCGGACTGCTAAGGTGTGTGGACAATATAGCACAGCCTCCGCATAATATGAACGCCTTGCAGAAAACCGGACTGCATGAGAAGGCGCGACCTATGGCGCCAGAAAAGGACTTACTCATGGGCGACGGATATTTCATCACCCCAAAAGACGTTGGGCAAATAGAGATGCTGCCGGGCGTCCACCGCCGCACGATGGGGACAACCGACGAAGCCATGTTGTGCGAGTTCTTCCTCCAGAAAGACTCGGTGGTTCCGGCGCACAGCCACAAGAACGACCAGGTCGGCTATGTGGTGTTCGGCAAGCTCGAATTCACCATCGGGCAGGAAACCCGCATCTGCCTACCCGGTGACAGCTACGCCATCCCCGGCGGCATCATCCACAGCGTCCGCGTCCTGGTAGATAGCCTGGTGATCGATGCCTTTTCCCCGCCGCGTGACGATTACCGCACTGAAGCCCGCTGATCCAGGAGTTCCCCGTAACCCACATCGAGAGCAACGCTGTGCTGCGCCAACTTATTGCCGTGACCGGTCATTCAGATCGTTCTTCGCCAGCCAGCCATCCCTCTGGCAGCTGCCTGATCGCTTGACTCAGCCGCTGACCATCTGCCGGTAGAGCGCCGTCTGGCGTTCCCGCGCCGCTTGCAGGGCACGGACGGCCAGCGTATCTGGCTCGAACACGGTGGTGATCGGAGGCGGAGAAGCGGCCAGGGTCATCATCCCCCGCGCCCGCAGCGCCAGCACCGCGATCCCCCGCGCAGTGACTTCCTGAAGATTGGTCAGATAAACGACGCGGTCGAGGGCGCTGGCCAGGATGGTCGGCCAGACCGCCGAAGCGGCCAGCGCTCCACCTCCCCCAATGACGGGCGCATCCGCCCGCGCCAGCGGGCCAAGCTGCTCAGCCACCAGGGCCAGCCGCAGGGCCACCGATTCAATCAAGGCTTGCAGGATGTCGGTGGAGGTGGTCGAAAGGCGCAGCCCTGTAATCGTGCCCGTGGCATCCAGCGACCAGCCAGGGCTGCGTTCCCCGGCTAGCAGCGGCAGCACGGTCAGGCCATGTTCATCCGGCATCCGGCCGAGCAAGGCCGCATCCAGTGCCGCCGGATCACTATCCAACCGGAGGGTCCGCTGTGCCCACTGGAAGAGGTTGCCACCTTCACTGGTCGCCCCGCCGATCAGGTGATAGCGCGCGTCAATTCGGTAGCTCCACAAGCCGTCTGGCACAGCCGGCAGGATGTCATCAGAGACAACGCGCAGCGCGGCTGTTGTACCCAACGAGAGCGCGATCCGCGACGAATCAGTACAACCGCAGCCGATGGTCGCCGCCGCGCCATCGCCGACTGCCAGACAAAAGGGAACTTCCCGCAGGGCGGGCCAGCGCCCGGCGTAATCCGGCAGGAGACCCTGCACGCAGTCGCCGTAATCGGCCAGGGGCGGCAGTCCGATTTCGTCCATCCGCAGTTCGCTGAGCAGGATGCTGTACCAGTCCAGATTGCTGCGGCTGAGCAGCCCCGACCAGGAAGCGATGGAATAGCTGCAAGGCGCGTCGCCGAACCAGGCGGTGTAGAGATAGGTTCCGATGTCCGTCCACTGATCGGCCTGCCGGAATAGTTCCGGCTGCGTCCGCCAAAGCCAGCGCAGTCGAGCTGGGTGATAAGCAGTGTGGATCAGGCAGCCAGTGCGTTGGTGGATCGACTCGACGGGCAGAGTGGCCCGCAGTACGGCCACATCCGCCGCGCAGCGAGTATCGGCGTAGCTGTAGACGGGGGTAACGGGCTGGCTGTTGTGATCGACACCGAGCAGATTGCCAGCCAGAGTTGCCATACCAACTACACTGATGTGCGCGGCGGCGGGGTGCTGCATTACGGAGTCAATGCAGGATTCGACGCGAGCGCGGATTTCGAGCGCATCGTAGGTGGATTCTCCGGGCGCATCGCTGCGGGGCTGATGAGGGATGCTGGCGGCCGCACTGGGGATGGGTGCAGCCTCCTCATCGTAGAGCAGCGCGCGGACAGATGAAGTGCCGATATCAATGACCAGAACTGCCATAGAATTGCTTTCCTGTAAATCGCCGCGATTTATCCAGGAACGTGTCGAAGGTACAAATCTCTGATGAGCCGCTGCGCGTTCCTACAAAAACATGGGCATAAGCTTCAGATTTAGCCTGGCCGACTGTTAACCTTTTCCCCAATCTCTAGATTGTAGCCCTCTGGCGACATACGTCAATCAAGCGGTTGTGAAGGACGTTTTTCAAATTGGGCGTGATATCCATCGGCGACAGACGGGCAGAAGCTCTTCCTCCCTCCCTCGAATGGGACAATCGCAGCTTCTCTAGATTTCAGCCGGTTGCGATAAGCCGCCGCTGCCCGATGACGGACATTGTTAGGATTTCTGTGCTTGTTCAAGGCGTGGCGTATCGCGTAAGATACGGACGAGTAGTGAGCGCATCCATCACATGAACACACGGAAACCCAAACCCGCATGGCTCGAAGTGTCTTCATCAGCAGTACCAGCAAAGACCTGAAGCGTTACCGTCAGGCTGCCATCGAAGTCTGTGCCAATCTGGGCTTCATACCCATCGCCATGGAAAACTTCGAGGCGATGGGCGTGGGCGCGTCTGAGGGCAGCAAGCGCAAGCTCAAAGAAGCCGATCTGTATGTTGGCATCATCGCGCACCGCTATGGCTATATTGAAGACGGCTATGACCGCAGCGTCACGGAAGTCGAGTTCGATTACGCCGGGGAGCGTGGGTTGGAGCGGCTGTGCTTCATTGTCGATCCGACGTATACCTGGCCCAAGCGGGCTATCGAGCGTCGCAACGCCCACCGTCTGGCCGCCTTCAAAGCGCGGATCGACAAGGCCGTCATCCGCGCCATGTTCACCACAGTGGATGATTTTCGCCAGAAGTTGATGATGGCGCTGGTCAACTGGCAGGAGTGGCGCACGGTCCGGGGTGGCGAACTGGAAGCGATCCTGGCGACGCTGCCTGATGATGTCCCCAACCGTCCAGAGACGCTCATTGGACGCGACCGGATGATTGGCGATCTGCATGGGCTGCTCGACAAGGGCAAGCGGGTGCTGCTCCAGGGCTTCGGCGGCATGGGCAAGACGGCGCTGGCAGCATCAGTGGCAGCCGAGCGCATCGCGGCGCACAAAGGCGCGGTGATCTGGCTGCGGGCAGGTTCCGCCGAGCGCGATGACATACTGGCGGCGCTGGCGCGGCCGTTCAACGCCCAACAGACCATCCTCAAAGAAACCGGCATCGCCAATCAAGCCCGTGTGATCCGTCTGCTGCTTCAGGAAAACAATGTCCGCATGGTGGTGCTGGATGATGTGTGGAATGCACGGGCACTGCAAGGGCTGCTCAACGTGAATGTATTCCCGACGGGCGTCTCGGTACTGGTCACATCACGCAACCGTTTCACCGGGCTGACGCGCCTGGACGTGGGACGGCTAGAGCGGCAGGCGGCCCTGGAACTGCTGGCGCATCAGGGCCAACCGGAATGGATGGACGACCCGGACGCACACAGCCTGTGCGAGAAGTTGGGCGACCACGCCTACGCCGTGCGTGTCGCTGGGCTGACTCTATCGCTCGATGGATTGACGCCCGGCGAACTGCTTAGCCGGATCGCCGCCGATCCGTGGAAGCTAACCGCCCCCGAAGGCATGGAAGAAGAAGGTCGCGCCAGCATCCAGGAGCTGCTCAACACCAGCCTGTTCAGCCTCGAGGAAGCGGCGCGGGCAGTGTTTCTGGCATTCGGGGCGTTCTTCACGTCCAGTGCTACGCCGGAGATGCTGGCGCTGTACTTAGGCGAGGATATCCCAGCGGTCGAGGAGGCGCTCACGCTCTTGCAGCGTCGCGGATTGGCCGAGCGCGTGGCCGAGAGCAGCGACCGGGCGGTCGAGTACCGCATCCACGACCTGGCCTATAGCTATGCCCGCTCGCAGTTGGGCGACGCCGAGCATCACCGGGCGCTGGACATCTGCCTCGACCACCTCGAACGCCATCACGAACCGCGCCCGGAACACTTCGCCGCACTGCGTTCGGAACTGGACAACTTCATCGGGGCGGTCAACTGGGCGATCAACGTCGAACGCTATGCCGAAGTGCAGCGTTTCGCTGAGCTGCTCTACCGCAGCTTCGACAGCGACAGCACCGAGGGATTCCTGCACTTGCAAGGCTACGCCGGTATCGCCACCTCCCTACTCAGTCAGGCGGCCAAAGCCAGCGAACTGCTGCATCAGAAGCAGCAGCAGGCCGGATTCCTGGGTAATCTGGGCAGCGCCTACCGCGACCTGGGACAGGTGCGGACGGCTATGAAACACTACCGCCAGGCGCTTCAGCTTTATCGCGAACTAAACGATTCTTACGGCGAGGGTGTCACGCTGGGGCGGTTGGGAATTGCTTACCGGTTGCTCGGTCAGGCCGGGCCGGCCATCGAGCATCTTCAGCAGGCCTTGACGATTGCCCGGCAGAACAAAAGCACGCTCTCGGAGGGTATCAACCTTGCTAACCTGGGGATTGCCTATCGCTTGATCGGACGCGCGGACGAGGCGCTGAGCCACCTTGAACAGGCCATGACCATTGCCCGCGCCCGCGGTGATCTGCGCGGCCAATCGATCAACCTGGGCAATATCGGCGACATCTACCGCGACCAGGAGCGGCTGGAGAGCGCCGTACAGACCTACGAGCAGGCGCTCGCCATCGCCCGCGAGACGGGCGACCGGCGCGGTATCGGCATCAATCTGGGGCGGTTGGGCGATGCCTACCGGGGTATGGGACACCTCGATCTGGCACAGCAGTACCTCCAGCAGGCGCTCGCCATCGCCCGTGAGACGGGGGACAAGCGCGGCGAAGCCATCAACCTGGGGCGGCTGGGCGACGCCTACCGCGATCAGGGACAGGTCGCGGCGGCCATCCAGCAGCATGAATGCGCGTTGGCGATTGCCCGGCAGATGGACGACAAGCGCGGCGAAGGTTATGGGCTGGCCGACCTGGGGGAAGATTACCACTCACTGGGCGACACCGCGAAAGCGCTGGAACATTTCCGCTCGGCGCGGCTGATCTTCGAGGCGCTGGGCATGATCCAGCGCGTCGGTCACCTCGACCAGCGCCTCAGCGAACTCGAAGCCTTGGCGGGATGTGACCAAAAGAATCCAACTACCCTGACGCCAGAATCATAACCAGAGTTTGAGACATTTTCAGGGCAGGGAGAGCAGACTGGCGAAGGACTCGCCCAGGAGAGTCTCCAGATAGGGCGTGACGTTCCAGTAGGCTTTGAGCGCCCGGTACTCGTCCACGAAGGGGTCTGCGCCGGATGAGGCTCTCCGGACGGCCCGGATCATTAGGTTGCGGCTGGTATGCTCCGACGAGATGAACTCGACCACATCGGTCTTGTAACCCATGATCCTTAAAATCAAGGCGCGGAAGCTGTCGGTCAGAATGTCACCGAGGCGCTGCTTCAGGATGCCGTGCCGCATCACCGGGTCGAAGGGAGCGCGCGATTCCAACTGGCGGTGCAGGTGCTTGTGGCAGCAGGGCACGGATAGGATCACCGGGGATTGCTGGCGGATGCCCAGTGCCAGCGCCTCGTCGGTGGCGGTATCGCAGGCGTGCAGCGCCAGCAGGATGTCCGGTGCGGCTTCCGGCACAAAGTCGATGATCGGCGCGGCATAGAAGCAGGCGTCGTTCAGGCCCAGATCGCGGCTGTAGGCGTTGCTCTTCTCGACCAGCCCGGCATTGGTATCAACGCCGGATAAGCTGGCCGGGATGCCGCGGATGTCGTTCAGGTAGTGGTAGGCCGCAAACGACAGATAGGCCGAGCCGCAGCCGCAGTCCAGAATGCGGACGGGTGTATGGCCGAAACCCTCCAACACCCCGGTGTGATCCAGCATCTTGAGGAATTCGTTGATCTGGTAGAACTTGTCACGCATATCGGCTTTGACGCGCCCCTCAGCAGTCATGATGCCGGTTTTCTGGAGGTAGGCATCCGGCTGGCCATCCGGCAGCGGCAGGTATTTGGGCGCGTCGTGGCGCAGATCAGCGCTGTGGACGCGCTGGGGCGTGCTGCGGTGCAGGATGGCCTTGCCTTTGCGGGTGATCTGCACGTTGATCGTCTCCAGCGTTGTCTCAAGCTGAATACTGCTGAACGGCAGCGCCAGCACTTCATTCAGCCGCGCCGAAACATCCGCCTCGGTGTAATTGCGGGTGTGATCCTGCCGGGCGTCGAAGTGCGAAAACTGCCAGTGGCGTGTCCCTCGGATCAGCACCGGGCGCACCCTGACCAGGCGCCAGGGCATCCCCGGCCCAATGCTGCCCTTACAGGTCATCTGCACAAAGGTATCTTCGTCCAGAACAGCCTGAGTAAGCATGTGGCGGTAGTCGTCAGTCATCGATCATTCCTTATCGCGCGCGAAGATTCGCCCGAATCGGGTGACATCTGGCGGCGCAGAAACCTGCCAAAGCGCCTATTCGTCTGCCCAGTATAGCGGTTATGATGAAGTTAAGGCAGATTGTCATGTTTCCTCTGGAACCATGCAAGGAGCGATGCGTATGGCGACGGCAGCAGTCCCGCAAGCGCAGACCCCGCTCAAAACAGCCCAGGGTTACTTCCACACCCTTGAACTCTACCCCGACAGGCTGGTCATTACCCGCACCGATGTCCTGTCCCGGCTGTTCGGCCAACCGGAAGTGATCCCCCTTCATTACATCATGGGTGTCTACGTCCATCAGGCTCAGTTCATGACACGGGGATGGTGGCAGTTGACCATCATCCGTCACGATCACCATTCCATCGGGTTCAGCTACCCGCCCGATCAGCAGCAGGCGCTCTTCGCAGTTCGGGATACGATCACCGAGTTGCAGAGCCGCGAGGCGGTCATTCCGTTCCTCAAGAAGATCAAACCGTAGGCTGACCCCCGTTTCATTCCCGGTCCTGTGATGCTCCCGCTCGTCCACTTCGTGGACGGAGGACTGGGGGGTGAGAATCAGAGAATTTGATTCGGGACGAAGACCTCTTTTAGAATGAGCGGCATGTATGCGCAAATCGCGGTGAATGCCGCCGTTCACCAGACCTTCGACTACCACCTCCCTGACGAACTGGCCGGTCTCGCGCAGGTCGGCCAGTTGGTTCAGGTTCCCTTCGCTACCTCGCAGCAGCACGGCATCATCGTGGCGCTGCGCGATGAGTCCGCCATCCAGGAAACCAAGCCGATTCACGCCATCCTCGACCCACAGCCAGTGATGACCACCGCCCAGATCGACCTGGGGCGCTGGATCAGCCAGCGTAGCCTGATGCCTATTGGCCCGTGCCTCTGGCTGATGCTCCCGCCGGGCATAACCGGCGGACGCGATATTCGCATCACGCTGCTGAATGACGCGGCGACCAGTTCTGATGCCGTCGAGCAGGCCGTGATCGACTGGCTGCGGGGACGCGGCGGAGTCGCGCTGGGGCGGCGGCTGGACACCGCCCGGCCGCTCCAGGGCAAGCACTGGCGTCCGGCGGTCGACAGGCTGGCGAAGGAGAGCATCCTCCACGTCGAGCGCATCCTGCTGCCGCCGCGCGTCCGTGCCCGCACGGTCGAGACGGCAGCGCTGACGATCCACCCCAACCAGATCGACGCCGTGGCGCGGCATCTCGGCAAGGACTCGCGCCGGGCGGATCTGCTGGAAGCGCTAGCCGCCATGCGCCAGCCTGATCCCACCATCACCGACCTGCTGGCAAGCGCCGGGGTTGCCACGGACGGCCCGCTCAAGAAGCTGGACGAGATGGGGCTGGTGACGATCAACCGGGATACTCGCCCGGCGCGGGTCATGCTGCGGATTCCCCGCGAACAGGTTGATGCCAGATTGATCGAACTGCGCGGTGGCCAGAGGGCACTGCATATCCTCAAAGTGCTGGCGCGGCAGCGCGAGCCGATTGAAGTCAGTTGGCTTTATGCTCAGACGGAAGCCAAACTGGACGACCTGCACCGCCTGGAAGACGAAGGGTTGGTCGTTCTGGGTGAAAAACCCAGTTGGCGTGATTCGCTGGCCGACCGCGACTTCATCCCCACGCTGCCACCGCCCCTCACCCTCGAGCAGGCCGCTGCCTGGGACGCCATCGAATCTCACATCAAAGGCTGGGGTTGGGGACGCGCCGCCGCTGACTCTCAGGCCGGATCGTTCCTGCTGCATGGTGTGACCGGCAGCGGCAAGACCGAAATTTACCTGCGAGCGATTGAACTGACGCTGGCGCAGGGACGCGGCGCGATCTTCTTGGTTCCCGAAATCGCGCTGACGGCGCAGACCATCCGGCGGGTGGCTGGGCGCTTTCCCGGTCAGGTCGCCATCGTCCACAGTCGCCTGAGCGAAGGCGAGCGTTACGATACCTGGCGGCGGGCGCGGGAAGGCGCAGTCAGCGTGATCGTCGGGGCGCGGTCGGCACTGTTCACACCGCTGCCGGATGTGGGGCTGGTTATTCTAGACGAAGAGCATGATCCCAGCTACAAGCAGGATCAGCAGACGCCTTACTATCACGCCCGCGATGTGGCCGAACAGATGATGCGCCAGAACCGCGGCACCCTCATCCTGGGCAGCGCCACGCCCGACGTGGAGACAGTTTACCGGGCGCAGCGCGGCGAACTGCGTCTGCTGGAACTGCCCAGCCGCATTCTTGGCCACCGCATCCGCATCCTGGAACAGGCCGAGCGCGAAGGGCTGCTTTCCCGCTATACACCCGCGCCCGCCCCGGACGCGCTCCACATTGACTTGCCCCCCGTGCAGATCGTCGATATGCGCGAGGAACTCAAGTCCGGCAATACCTCGATCTTCAGCCGGTCGCTGGACGCGGCGCTGAAAGAGGTGCTGAGCAGCCGTGAACAGGCCATTGTGTTCATCAATCGTCGCGGGCAGGCGACTTATGTCTTCTGCCGGGACTGCGGCACAGCCGCCACCTGCCCGAACTGCGATACCCCGCTGACCTATCACCGCCAGGGCGAGGCACTGCGCTGTCACCGCTGCGGACATCAGACACCGCAGCCGACCGAGTGCCCGGTCTGCCGCTCGAAGCGCATCAAATATTTCGGCGCGGGCACGCAGCAGATCGAGCAGGCCTTCCACCAACATTATCCCCAGGCGCGGACGCTGCGCTGGGATGCCGATACCGCCACCAACCCGGAAACCCACGAACTCTATTTGCAGCGCTTCATCGACCATAAAGCCGATGTGCTGATCGGCACGCAGATGATCGCCAAAGGACTCGACCTGCCGCGCGTGACGCTGGTCGGTGTAGTCAGCGCCGATATGGGGCTGAACCTGCCGGATTTCCGGGCAGGCGAGCGCACCTTTCAACTGCTGACCCAGGTGGCAGGGCGGGCCGGTCGCGGTATATTGGGCGGGCGGGTCGTGCTGCAAACCTACCAGCCAGAGCATTACGCGGTGCAGGCGGCAGCCCGTCACGACTTCCAGCGCTTCTATGCTCAGGAGATCGCCTACCGCCGCGATCTGGGCTATCCCCCATTCCGGCGGCTGGCGCGCATTGTCTTTCGCGATGCCAGCGAGGCGCGGGCACGTTCCGAGGCCGAGTTGGCGGCACAGCTGCTGCGGTCGCGGTTGGCCGAACGGCAGATCACCGGCATGGAGATCATCGGCCCAGCTCCGTGTTTCTTCAGCCGGGTGGATGGTGTTTATCGCTGGCATGTGCTGCTGCGCGGCAGCGATCCAGCAGCGGCACTGCGTGGTCTGGAACATCAGCGTGGTTGGCATATTGACATCGACCCGGTGGAGGTGCTCTAGTGCGCGTTGGCGTGCTGGCGACCGATCTCTCTCCACGTCATGGCTGGGGACGCTATGCGCAGGGCGTAATCGCCGCGCTGGAACGGGCAGGCGCTGCGGTAGAGGTGGTCTGCGCGGCCAATCTATCTGCGGATACCGCCGAGCGGATTCATCCGCTGCTGCCTACGCTGGTTCCCCGGCAGCGTGGATTTTTGCTGCGGCTGCTGGCGGCGTATCCGGCAGCGCGGGCTGCCCTGCGCCGCTGCGACGTGATCCACTGCGCGGCGGAACCCTACGCGCCGCTGGCTGCCTGGGTCGCAGGCAGCCGCCCGCTGTTCATCACTGGGCACGGCAGCTATGTCCACCTGCCGCGGATCGAACGTCCGCCGCTCGACCGTCTGTATGCCTGGGCCTTCCGGCGCGGCACGCTGGTCTGCGTCAGCCGCTATACCGCCTCGGTCGCAGAGCGCGTTCTGCCCGGTCTGCGAACCGAGGTGATCCCCAATGGAGTAGATATTGAACGCTTCGCCTCGATCTCACGCCGAATCGCCGGGCCGCCGACTCTGCTGTCGGTGGGCGCAGTCAAAGCCCGGCGCGGCACACTTGAACTGGTCGAAGCCACGCCCGCCGTGTTGGAGCGATTCCCGGCGGCACAGTGCGTGATCGCCGGGGCGCTGGATGCGGAGCCGACCTATACCACCCAGGTGCGGGCGGCTGTCAAGCGGCTGGGCTTGGGCGGTTGCGTCCAACTGCTCGGCTCGGTTTCTGAGGCGGAACTGCTTGGGTGGTATGGTCGCGCCAGCCTGTTCGCCGGCGCCTCACTCAACCAAGGCTGGAAGTTCGAGGGCTTTGGGCTGGCGCACCTCGAAGCCAGCGCCGCCGGGCTGCCCGTGATCGGGACGCGCGACTGCGGCATCGAGGAGGCCGTCGAGGAGAACATCACCGGGCTGCTGGTCGGTCAGGAGCGTCTGGCCGAGGAACTGCCGCGGGCTATCCTCCAACTGCTGGATGATCCTGCGCTGGCGGAACGCATGGGCGTGGCTGGGCGGGAACGGGCGCGGCGCTTCACCTGGGACGCTGCCGCCGCCCGCCTGCTTGACGCCTACCGCCACCACGCTCCAAGGTAGGGGCTGGGGACCAGAGAAATACATGGCCAGCTTGACCACTGCTGTAGCTTATCGTGCCGTTCATGCCGTGCTTTCGGGCATAGCTCATCGTTAAGGATTGCACATGTCTCAACCCGATCCCATCGTCACCGCTGCCGATGTTCATCTGGCCCGCAGCCGTCTGAGCGCCTATCTGCGCCCGACGTTGTTGGAACAAGCTCCTGGTCTAGGTGGGCACATCTGGCTGAAGCTGGAGAACGCCAACCGCACCCACTCGTTCAAGGCGCGGGGAGCGCTGAATGCCCTGCTCGCCCTCACGCCCGAAGAACGTGCCCGCGGCATCATCACGGCCTCATCAGGCAACCATGCGCAGGGCCTCGCCTACGCTGCTCACCTGCTGGGCACCCACGCCCGCATCCTCATGCCCGGCCATACCCCCCGCCGCAAAGTCGAAGGGGTGCGGCGCTATAGCGCGGAAGTTGTCCTGTTCGGCAATACCTATGAAGAAGCCGAGGCCGAAGCGCGGCGGCTGGAACGCGCTCAAGGCTGGACGTTCGTATCGGCCTACAACGATCCTCGGGTCGTGGCGGGAGGCGGCACGGTTGCGCTGGAAATTCTGGATGATCTGCCGGATGTGGCCCGCGTGGTCGTCCCAGCGGGCGGCAGCGGCCTCATCAGCGGGATCGGGCTGGCCCTCAAAGCGTATAGTCCAGCCATCGAAGTCATTGGCGTGTGTTCGATCTGTACCCCGGCACTCTATAACTTTATCCACGGAGGATCGCTGCCGCAGATTTACGATACGCTGGCAGAAGCCCTTTCCGGCGAGATCGAGGCCGGTTCGATCACCTTCGAGCTGACCCGCCGCGTCGTGGATCGGGTGCTGCTGGTCGAGGAGGCGGCTATCGCCCAGGCCATGCGCTGGCTGGCGCTCGACGCCGGTTGGATCGTCGAAGGCGGTGGAGCAGTCGGGGTCGCGGCGCTGCAATCCGGCCTGCTGCCGCTTGATGACCGTCCGACGGTCATCGTCCTCACCGGCGGCAATATAGACCCGGAAACACTCCTGCGTGTGTTGGCAGGCTGACTCATCCGCCGCGTCTCATCCCCTCATTACTCCCTGAATCAGTAAAAAAATGTGACATTTCACTGCCGATTGTGACATTTGTCACTAATGACTCTCGGCGCGGTTTTGATAGGGTTGAAGGTACTGGGAAGTCAAACTGTAGTATTTTGCGCCCTTCCCATAAAGGATCCGACTATGCCACACCGCAGACTGCTTTCGGCATTGCTCGCGGGAGGCAGCACCCTGATCGCCGTTGGGTTCGCCCTTCTCGTTAGCACCCCTTCGCGCATTGGAGCCAGTCCGCTTCAGGACATCCCACCCTTTACAGATGCCGAATGTCTCGCCTGCCATACCGACCAGACGCGGTTACAAGAGTTAGCCATTCCGGTAAAAGAGGAGGCCGAGTCCCTGTCTTCAGGGCCTGGCTGAGGGGGTTCCGTGGCTCCGGTGGAGCCATGGGAGCGCGTCTGGATCGACGCCGAAAAGTTTGGAGATGACGTTCATTCGTATATCAACTGCACCGAATGCCACGGCGGCCAATCGGTGGATGATTTCGATGCCGCCCACGAAGGTCTCGTGACTGAAGTCATTACCACGCCGGAAGTCTGCGGCCGCTGTCATGTGGACGTGGCCGAGCCAGCTTTCGCCAGCCTGCACAATACCCTGTCGGGGTATGATGCTGCGCTCTACGCCCGCAGCGCGCCTGAAAATCATGCCGCGCTCGAGGAAATGGAATCTAATCACTGCAATCAGTGTCATGCTTCCTGCGGTGACTGCCATGTCAGCCAGCCGACCAACGTCGGCGGCGGGTTGGTGAACGGGCATGTCTTCAGCCCGTCGCCCTCGATGGGGCGGCAGTGCACCGCCTGCCACGGCAGCCGCGTGAAAAATGAATACTACGGCGCGAACGAAGAAGCGCCCAGCGATGTTCACTTCCGCGCGCGCATGGACTGCATGGAGTGCCATACTGCCGATGCGATGCACGGCATGGCTCAACCCGGCGTCACCAGCCGCTACGACGGGGCGCAGGAACCAGCCTGCCAGGACTGCCACGAGGATATCGTGATCGGTGATGAAGACGCCGAGATCGAGATGCACGCGGCTCATGACCCGGATGATCTCTCATGCCAGGTCTGCCACAGCACGACGTACATCAACTGCGTGAACTGCCACGTCGAGCAGAATGAAGAGGGCATCCCGTTTTACACGGTGGAAAACAGCTTCCTGGGCTTCTACATTGGACGCAACCCGAATCCCACCGAAGAACGGCCTTACGAGTACGTGACCGTGCGCCATGTACCCATCGCGCCCGACTCGTTCAGCTTCTACGGCGAAAACCTGCTGCCGAACTTCGATGACCAGCCCACCTGGGTGCCCGCGACGCCGCATAACATCCAGCGCATCACCCCCCAGACCGAAAGCTGTGATGCCTGTCACGAGAACGAGGACCTGTTCCTGACGCGGCGCGCAGTCGATGGAAGTGAGCGCCGTGCCAACCGGGACGTGATTGTCGATCCGGGCGATCTGCCCGACTGACCGCGGTTGAAAATCCGCCGCCTGAACATTAGGCAGCGGTAAAGCAGTATATCTATCGATTCAAGGAAGGGGTTTTGTGAACATGCGTACTTTGATCCGGCTTCTGGTTGTGGCGATGCTGCTGCTGCCGACGGTGGCTTTCGCCCAGACGACCGAAGAGATCGATGTTGTCAACGATCTGCTGATGCCACGCCTGGAAGCCTACAACGAAAAACTGCCGGAAGGCTACGGCCTGCTGGCAGTGGAAGACTTCACCGTCATGCTGGCCGAGAACCCGGATGTGGTCATCCTGGATGTGCGTGAAGTCAAGGAAGTGGATGATTTCGGCATCATTGAAGGCGCGATCAACGTGCCGCTCCGCACTCTGGGCGAGAACCTCAACGTACTGCCTGATCTGGATGCTCCGATTGTGGTCGTCTGCAAGGGCGGTTTCCGCGCGACCATCGGCATGACTGCGCTGCAAATCCTGGGCTACACCAATGTCAAAGTCCTCAAGGGCGGTTTTGATGCCTGGGTCGGCGAAGAACTGCCGGTCGTGGAAGAACCCGCCGTCGCCGAAGTGAGCGAAATGCCCGCCGAAATCGACCCGGCGCTGGCCGAATATGTCGGCGCGTACATCGCCAACCTGCCAGAAAACTGGGGCGCGGTCAAACCTGCTGACCTCTTTGAAGAGATGTTCGAGACCATGCCCGACCTGCTGCTGGATGTCCGCAGTCAGAAGGAATGGGACGAAGGCTACATCGAAGGCGCGACGCATGTGTGGGTGGACGAGTTCTTCGCCCGCCTGGACGAAATGCCCACCGATCTGGACGCCAACATCGTCGTCTACTGCGCTTCCAGCTATCGCGGCGGCATCGTCGCCACCCAGCTTGGTCTGCTCGGCTACACTAACGTCCGCAATATGGCTGGCGGCCTCGCTGCCTGGAAAGCCGCTGAACTCCCCGTGGTGACGGGCAGCTAACAGCACCATAGCACAAAAACCACAGAGAGGCCGCTGGCCTCTCTGTGGCGTTTCTCACCCCTTGCGGGCGATCTCCCAGGCCAGATGGTTGATCTCTGGCAGGATCAGTTTCTCCATCGCCACCTGTACCGCGTTGGGGCTGCCCGGCATCGAGACGATCAGCGTCCCCCGGCAGACCCCCGCCGTCGCCCGGCTGAACATGGCGGCCGCGCCCACTTCGGCATAACTCAACATGCGGAAGAGTTCGCCGAAGCCCGGCAGCGTCTTTTCCAGGCGGCGGCTGACCACATCGTAGGTCGTATCGCGCGGGCTGATGCCTGTTCCGCCGTTGAACAGGATGATCTGCACGCCGGGCATCGCTGTCAGTTCATCGATCACCGCTTCGACCTGATCCGGTTCGTCCTTGATCAGCCGGTAGGCCGCCACCTGATGGCCCAGTTCACCCAGACGCGCCTCCAGGTAGCGCCGATTCTGGTCGGTCTCCGGCGTGCGCGTATCGCTGACGGTGACAATCGCGGCTGTCACCGGGCCACGGCCAGCTTTTTCACGGTGTTCCTGCGCGCCGATCATTGTACCCCCAATTCTGTGTGGTTCGTGTCCACGCTGCCTTGACCTTCGTTTGACAACCGCTTAAAAGCCGCTTAAACTGGAAGTAGGTTGGCGAAAAGGAGAGCTGCGGCTCATGAGTGTATCCGGGCCAACATCGTTTCATCAGGACTTAATCACGCGCGGCTGTGGAGCTTCCAGGCCGCGCGTGTGCTTTTAGTATATCGTACAGTCTGGCCTACTAAGGAGGCAACCCGCATTATGGACTACGGGATGATCGGCAAGATCGAGAAAGCCCGCCGCTATGCTGAAGAACCGCGCCGCATTACCTTCCGTGCTTTTCAGGTCGAATTCCGCGGTGACAACGACAGCTACATCGTCGATTTCAACGAAAATGGCTGGCACTGCTCCTGCCCTGGCTTCCAGTCCCACCACATCTGCCCGCACTGCATGGCGCTGGAAAAACTCCTTGAACCGATGCTCAAGCGCGCCCCGCTGCCCTATGGCCCCGGCCAGAATGTGGTCAGCGATATCGAGAAAGCCAAGCGCTACTCGGATGAAAAAGACCGCATCCGGTTCGTTTCGTTTGACGTGACCTTCCACGGCGAAAACAGCGATCACAACTTCGGCATCGCCAGCGAGAAGTGGCACTGCGACTGCGATTTCTTCCACAGCCGCGGTGTGTGCAGCCATACAATGGCTATGGAGCGGCTGCTAGCTGGCATGATGGGCGTGCCCATCTCCCACGCACACTGATCTGATCCGGTTAGACTATCCCACAGGGCGCTCAATGTGATGAACGCCCTGTTTTATTCCTGTTTTACAGTGAACGCGGTCTACAGCCCCAGCGGGATGGATTGGCCCAGCACGGGGCGGCGCACTGGCCGCGCCGGAATATAGTCCGGGTTGTCCCAGACAATTTCGACGCCGTAACCCTGGCAGTCCCAATCCATCAGATAGTTGGGGATGATGGCATGGGCACGGAAGCCCATCCTGAGCTGCTTGGACAGATTGGTATCGAAGCGCCGCCCGGCCACCACATCGGCCACGTACTCTTCGACAGGTATAGTGTCTCTAACCTTGTGGTAGTCAATGATGGCGCTGCCGGCCACCATGCCGCGTAAATTCAAGCGGCGCAGCACGGACTTGCGGGCGTCCATCAGCCGCCGGCCGACGCCAAGGCCGCGATAGTCAGGATGCACCGACGACTCGACGCCGTACATCCATGCGCCGTGGCGGACATGAGTAGACAGCCAGCCGTAGCCGATCAGCTCCCACCAGGGGCGCAGCACCGGCCGGCGCAGATCGAAGGCGATCCGCATACTGACGGTCACGCCGACGACCGTATCGGTGCGCGTATCCAGGGCGATGAACTGGCCTTCCGGGAACACATACAAATGCTGGCGGAAATGGGCGGCATTCAGCGTCATCTGGCGCTCGTCACGCGGATCGACGCCGTAAACAACCGCCTGGAGCGCCTCCATCTGGCCGGCATAGTCTGCCGACGCGGGTCGGATGGCGATGTAATCGCGTAAATGGGCAGGGTCTTCCGAGGTACTCATGAGTTGGCTTCTTTCTGATTCCAGGTTTCCACTAAAGGTTGATTCCATCGGTCGGTTCGATCTGGCTCCCCGGCACTCTTGATAGAGGCCGGGGAACCAATCCGTTGTTCAGATGCCCTGGAGGAGCGGCGCTCGTCCCAGGGAACGCAGCAGCGAACCCGCGCGGCGCGGCGTCGGGATTACATGGATGCGACGCGCCGGACGATAGTCGGGATTGACCCAGACGATCTGGGCGGCCCAGCCCCGCGAGTTCACATCAATGGTGTAATTCGGAATCAGGCCATAGACCTTGAAGCCCTTCCGAAGTTGTTTGCTCAGGTTGGAGTCGAACCGGAGTCCGGCGACAACTTCGCGCACATACTGCTGGGCGCTGATCTGGTCGGCGACCTTGCCGTAATCCACGATCATGCTGCCCGCGACCAAGCCGCGCAGATTCAAGGCGCGGATCAGGTTATAACGCGCTTCAATGAGTTGTCCGCCGACGCCCTGGCTGCGATAATCCGGATGAACCACTGTGTCCACCCCATACAGCCATTGGCCGTCCGGTTGATGGGTGGTCAGTCAGCCGTCTTTGGTGAGTTCCGCCCAGGAGACCGCCGAGTCTCTGGCGAAATCAAAGTCGCGGCGCATGTTGGTGGACGTGCCCACAACCTGACGGCTGCGGATGTCCAGCGCCACGAACTGGCCTTCGGGGAAAACAGACAGGTGGCTGCGGAATTTCTCCGCGGTCAGGCTTTCGGCGTCCAGTTGATCTGGCCCATAACCATAAGCCTGTTGGTGGCATCGTTCCATCAGATCGACCAGTTCTACAGAAGCAGGTCGCACCACGATAGGGGTCGCCCCGCTCTGTCTGAGCCGGTTACGAACGATGCTGGGGGTTAAGTTGGCGTCCATACGAGTCCTCTTCCTTCTGATTGGACGAACTGCCTGGAGGCGCTCAATGCGCAGCCAGGACTTCTTTTGCGGCGCGTTGGCCGCTGAGATAAGCGCCATGCACGGTAGCGACGTGCGGCAGGGGAGCCGTGGCTTCCCCCGCCCAGAACAAGCGGTTGGCGACTGGCTGCGCCAGTTCCGCGCGGGCTGCGACCTGTCCCGGTGGGGTCACGCTGTAGCCGCCGCGTACATACGGATCGGCAGGCCAGTTGACCAGGCGCATGTCCACTGGAGAGAGGTCAGGGCGGTTGAACTCCGCCTGGAGCGTCTCCAGCGCCTTCATCAAGGCGCCTTCATCGCCCAGAGCCAGCAGTTCCCGCGCCCAGTCCCCGGTGCAGAAGGCGGTCCAGACGACCTCGCCAGTTCCATGACCGACGGCGGGTGTCCACCACATCGGCGGATTAAGGGCGCTGTACAGCGCCATCGTCTCCGGCGCGGCGAACGGCTCGGCAAAGCGGTAGACCAGCTTGATCCCCGGCCCCATTCTGAGGCTGCGGATGGCCTGCTGCTTGCTCTCCGGCAGCGCCGGAGCGAACTCGATCACGCCGGCCTGGAGCGCCCCGAGCGGGATGGTGATGACCACCGCTTCCGCCTCGAAGGACTCCCGCGCGGTGATGACCCGCGCCCCGTCTGGCGACCACTCGATCCGCGTCACGGGCGTGTTCAGGCGGATGTCCAGCCCTCGCGCCAGATGGGTATAGACCGAGTCGTAGCCATCCAGGATGCGGTAATCGCCCTGACCGCCGGTCGTATCGCGCATTTCGGCCAGGGCCGCTTCCGCGCTGATGAAGGCCAGCGCCTCGCCGGTCGCGTTGCCATACGAGCGCCGGGTGTACTGAAGCTGCGCCTCGCTGAAGCCCAACCGCGTCAGATAGCGGCCCAGGTCTTCATCCGGCAGCGGGGGTACGTCGGGCAGCGCCCAGGAACGGGTGATGTCGAAGTCGGGGTAGAGGCGTCGCGCCTCGGCCATCGTTCGCAGCGACCCATCCGCGAGGCGGACGAGCGATTCTTCTTGTTTGCGCCAGTGCTGTGTGCGGAGTCCGAGTTCTCGGACCAGCAGTCACGTGGGGACGAGATCGCCGTGGATAAACTCCGCGCCGAACTCGACGGGGAAACCTGCGAAGCGGCGCTCCGTATGGACACGCCCGCCGATTCGATCACGCGCTTCCAGCACGACGACCTGCTTCCCGGCATGGTACACATCACGGGCGGCGGTCAGTCCGGCGAAACCAGCGCCGATCACTACGGTAGTCATCAAACACCTACACTGAGTTCACTGAAATGCAAGGCACTTCCCAGTCACTATAGCACGACTTTGAGCCGGCGTCTAGTCGGTCAAAGGACTGATTTTGGGGCAGACACGCTCCATCGCAGAGATGCAGCCGTCAAGGTGAAAGAAATTAATATTTGATAGTTTATGGTTATATTTTAGCTGACAGCTTTTAGGCATACAGGATGTTCCGGGCAGCGGCGATGAGAGAAATGATAAGAATGAGAACGTGAGAATCCTGAGAATTGTCGGTGTAGCTGATAGCCTTTAGCTTTTAGCTGATAGCCAGAGAAGGCCAATTGTCGGAAATGTCGTTGTTGTCGGCAGTGTCGGACGGGCCAACTGGCACAAATGGCGGCAATGGCGGCAGGCGCGGAACGGCAGTTTTGTGCCAAAGCCGTTGAATGTAAGCCGCGTTCTGCCAGAAGCGCTGCAAATACCGCCAGCGCAAATCGGCGAAAAGTTGCAAATGTTGAAAATGTTGCAGCTGCAACTCGGTGATTCTTGCCACAACAACGGATGGCGATATTCGCAGGCGATAGGTTGTGAAGGTGCGATGCGTCAGGCGGGGACGGGCAAAAGCCTGTACCTACCCTGCCGTAAATACAGGGTAGCACAAAATGGGCGGGTTAGGGTGACATTTTGTCTACTTTTGCGATATATAATCGGAGATAGTAAGATTGAACCGCAGAGCGGCTGGCGGCTGTGAGAGCGCAATGGGCGGACGAACTGTCTTGAGCCTCGCCGCCCGCCTCAAGCTGTGCTATCGTTGGGCGGTCGCTGTTTGAAGGATAGTGTGTGAATGCAGGTGGACAACCAACCGCCGCTGCCCGTCGCTCAACCGCCCGATTCGCCCCTGGCTTCATTCCTGACCCGGTTCCGCTTCACCCGTTTTGACCGGATTGTCGGCGCGATTCTGCTGCTGCTGGTCGGGTTGATCGGCGTGACGCTGCTGGTCGGCGACCGGGTGGGGGTGACGCTCAAACGGGTCAGCCCGTTGGGAACGGCTCGCAGCACCAGCGCGGTGCTGATCGAATTCAGCGAGGCCATGAACCGGGAGAGCGCAGCCGCGCGGCTGCGCCTCATCGAGATTGCGCCGGAGCAGAGCGCTGCTGCCACGCCGCCTGATGTGCTGGCGGAGGTCAGCGGGACGGTCACCTGGAAGGGAGCGACGCTGCGGTTCCAGCCGGATCAGGCGCTCCGCCCCGGCAGCAGCTATCAGGTCATCCTGGAATCCGGCGCAGCCAGCGAGACCGGCCGCCTGGTGCTGGATGAGTACCGCTACCGCTTTACGGTGCGCAGGCCGCGGGTGGCTTATCTGGCCCCGTCCAGCCGCCCACCGTTCAACATCTGGATTACAGACCCGGCGGATCCCTCCAGCGCGCGGCAGATCACCTTCAGCCCGTCGGGCATCTACGACTACAGCGTCAGCCCGGACGGGAGCCAGATCGCCTTTTCGGAGCGCAACAGCAGCACTGGGACGATGGACATCAAGCTGCTCGATCTGGACACGGGCGGGATTCAGCAGATCACCGACTGCTCGGACGCGGAGTGCGCCCGTCCGGTCTGGCGGCCAGATGGGCAGAGGATCGCCTACGAGCGGGTCGATCTTAACAGCGATCTGGGCGGGCAGGTCGGGATCAGCCCGACGCGCATCTGGGTCGTCGATCTAACGACGCAGCCCTATACCAACCGCCCACTGTTCAGCGACTCGCAGATTCTGGGCTACGGGCTGCGCTGGTCGGGTGATGGCAACCGCGTGGCCGTGTTCGACTCCAGCACGATGAGCATCCTGGTCTACGACTTCCGCGACGAGACCACGGTGCTGATTCCCAGCAATTACGGCAACTCCGGCGAACTCTCACCGGATGGGACTCAACTGGTGTATCCCAAGACCGTCCTGACCGAAAACCAGGCCTTCACCAATCTGGAACTGGTCGATCTGGCCGCCAATGAAATCCGACCGCTGAGTTTTCCGCCGGAAGCGGTCGATGATGATGCGGCGGTCTGGAGTCCTGATGGCTCCTTCCTGGTGATTGCCCGGCGCTATCTCGACAGCCGTTTCACGCGCGGCAAGCAGCTTTACAGGCTTGATCCGAGCGACGGCAGCGTCGAAACGCTGCTGTACGATCCGCTGTACCAGAACGGCCTGTTCTCGCTCGACCCGACTGGCACACAGTTGGTCATCCAGCGGTTCCCCGACCCGGTGGCGATGGAGGATCCGAATAACCCCGGCCTGCCGGAAGTCTGGACGCTGGACCTGACTAACAATAGGCTGGTCAAAGTTTCTAACGATGCTTTTCTATCCCGCTGGGTTCCCTGAGACCGGATCATCATGAACGTTCCCGAAATCACTCCCCAACCGCCGCCAGTTCCGCCGCACGGCCGCCCCGCTCCGGTGCTGATCCTGTTCGTGATCTTCCCGGTGCTGGGGATCATCGCGGCGCTGGTGATGGCGCTCTCCGAGGCGTCCCGTCCGCAGGCCGTCAATTCCCAGCCCACGCTGGAAGCCATCGTGCCGCAGGGCCGCGGACTGATCGACCAGCCCGCGCCGCGCTTCGTCCTGAGCGGGCTGGACGGGCAAAGCTATGACCTGGAGAGCCTGCGCGGTCGAGTCGTCTTTGTGAATTTCTGGGCAACATGGTGCGTGCCTTGCCAGCGGGAACTGCCCGCGCTGCAAGGCTTCCAGGAACGCCAGGGCGAGAACGGGGCGGTCATCCTGGCGGTCAATGTCAACGAGACGCCGGAGCAGATTCAGACGTACCTGGATGACAACGGCATCTCCGGGCTGACGATCCTGTTAGACTCGTCGCTGGATGTCTACAACGCCTACGATGTGCGGGTCATGCCGACCACCTACGTGATCGATCCCGGCGGCACGATCCGCTACCGGCACTTAGGGGAACTGCGCGAATCCGACCTGGATTCGTATCTTGAGGAGTTCACCACGCTGCCATAAGACTGCAATGGGGATGGGCGGCATTGGGATTGTCGTCACGGGGCGTGATGCTGCGGCGTGGAGACTGTGCGGCTGAACGCATTTCTCCGGCGGGCCGCCCACAGGCTCATCAGCAGCAAGGCCACATCCAGCCCTTGATCGGCCCGCAGCCCGAACAGGAAAGCCACCGGATCGGCACGGAAGAATCCAATGACGAACATCCCCAGGCTGAGCAGCGCCAGCCCAATCCAGAAACGCCGGCCCTCACCCAACCGCCGGCCGTAGAGCACGACCAGAATCAGCAGCACGACGCCGCACAGGACGATGCCGAAGCGCTGCGTGCTGAAGCGCGGAGCCGGGATGCCGTAAACATCGATGCTCTCCCAGACCAACCAGGCCGGAGCGGTCGCCAGGGTATCCACCTCCCGGCCCCATCCGCAGCCGGCGGCGATACAGCCCGTCCAGCTTGCCAGGCCGATGAGGGGTAGGGCCAGGGCCAGCGCATCCAGCGCCGCGCTGAACGAGACCGACACACCGCGCCGCCGCTCGATCTGCCGCATCGCCGCCAGCCCGAACAGCCCACCCAGAACGGCGCCGTGCCAGCTCATTCCGCCGGCGGCGAGGTTGGCAGCTTCGGCGAGCGCCGCCTGGAAATAATCCCAGCGCAGGCCGACATGCAGCGCCCGCGCTCCGATCACCGCGCCAACCAGCGCCGCCAGCAGCGTGTCGATGCCGACCGCGCCGCGGCTCTGCCGCCGCGCCAGCGCCAAACTGACCAGAACCGCCGCCGCCACCAGCCAGGTGAAGGTCTGCAACGTCCAGGGGCCGATTGTCGTATATAGAGAGGGCATAGACTGTAGGTTCCGTCCAAAGGCGACGATGACCCGCTTATCCCGTTTCGGCTGTCCACGCCATAGAGAGACGCGGGGCGAGGGTCACCTCGCCGTCATTGTAGCACCCGCCGTCAAACTCGTATGTCGATCCTGCACGGCGTTCATCGGGCGTTAAGCAAGGCTGGGTAGAGTCGAGGGCTGGAGCGTGGTATGACGGTTTCGCGCGGTTCTTCCCCTGGATGCCGGCTTCAAGCGCATGCACTGGAGAGAGCTGGGGCGAGAATGAGGGAGAAAGTCGGGGCTGTGCCCCAATTTCTGGGGGGTTGGGCGCAGTGAGCATCATGCGGCCGCTGTCGTGGATATAATCACCGCGATAGGCGGCCTCGTGTCAATTCGAGAACGCAGTTGCAACAAGGAGCAGCATAAAGCTATGGGTGGTATCAGCGCATTACTTGGAACGTTAGCCCTGGTGGGCTTCCTTCTATTCTTGGCGGGCGCGGGGCTGGCCGTCGTATCGGCCTCGCAGGGGCGTCCGGCACGCGGCGGCGTCCTGCTGGCGGTGGTCGGTTTGATCGCCGGCCTGCTCTTCAGCATCGTCAGCCAGGGCATCATCATTGTCGAGCCGACGCAGGTGGCGGTGGTCATCAATACCCTGAGCGGTAACGTCGAGGCCCCTCGCCAGGGCGGTACGCATGTCGTCGTCCCGGTCGTGCAGCGCGTGGCCATCACCTACCCGATCACGCAGCAGGAATACACCATGTCGGGAACACTGGGTGAGGGTGCCCGCGCCAACGAAAACGACGCCGTGGAAGCCCGTACCAGCGACGGCCAGACCGTCCGCATGGACATCACCGTCATTTTCCGCATCGTGCCCGGCACGGCTGGCGATCTCTACCGTGATTGGAACGAGAATTATCTGGCCGGCTTCGTCCGCCCGACGACCCGCTCGCTGGTGCGCGAAGTCGTCTCGAAGTATTCCGCCGAGCAGATCTATGGCGAAGCCCGCGCTCAATTGGGCGATGACATCCGCGATGAAGTTGCTACGCGCTTTGCCGAAGAAAATCTGGAACTGACCGACCTGCTCGTCCGCGACATCACCTTCTCGGATGCCTTCACCGAAGCCATCGAGCAGAAGGTGGTCGCCGAACAGAACCTGGAACGCGCCCGCACCGAAGCGCAGCGTGCTGAGACCGAAGCGCAGGGCCGCGCCAACGCCGCCATCGCTGCCGCGCGTGGTGAAGCTGAAGCTATCCAGATCCGCGCCGCTGCTGAAGCGCAGGCGCTCCAACTGGTCAGCCAGCAGATCGCGGCCAATCCCAGCCTGATCCAGTATCTCTACGTGCAGAATCTCAGCGACAACGTCAGCCTGATGTTGGTCCCGACCAACAGTCCATTCCTGTTCGACTTCAACAGCCTGGCGGCTGGTGATCCGAACTTCGTCCCGCCGTCAATTGAAGTGCCGACGCCCGTTCCCGGCAGCTAATGGGAAAATCACCGGAACGCGCCTGAATCAGAAGGGGGGTCAGCATCACGCTGGCCCTCGTTTATTTCTCGGTCTCCCCCGCTGCGGTTGTGATGCTCGTTTACGGGGACTCGGCCTGTGTTGAGTCCTCCAATTGGTAGACGAACGCAGCAGCGAACAGGCTCGGCCAGAACCGCTTCAGGCCGCGCACGCCTTCATAGGCGACCTCGCGGACGATGCCGAAGCGCATCTGCCGCGCCCACCAGTGGAAATCGGCGCGCGTCCAGTAGCGCAGATGCTCGCCGGGCGTCACCACCCATTGCAGCGGGAAGCGCCCGAAGAGCAGCCGCAGCCGGTGCAGGTAGTAGCCTGTGTTGGGGATCGAGATGATGATGCCCTTCCGGGCAAACGGCCGCAGGTTGTTCAGCAGCGATTCGGGGTCGGGCAGATGCTCGATGATCTCCGAGCAGATGATGAAGTCGTAGGGCTGGCGCAGATAGGCGCTGATCGGCTGGTTCAGGTCGGCCAGTTCGACCTCCAACCCCTGGGCCCGGCAGAACTCCACCGCTCTGGGCGAGACATCCAGCCCGAAAGCCTGGATACGCTTGCGCTGGAGGATGTAGCGCAGCAGCGCCCCATCCCCTACGCCGAGATCGAGCACCCGGTCGCCCTCGGCCACCAGATCGGTGAAGACCTGGGCGCGGCGCTGCCGCCAGGGCGAAAGCTCACCCAACTGGTCAGGCGCTTTGTTCTCCCAATAGGTGTCGTAATCGACCGCACCGACGCGGGCCGTCGGCGGGTAGATGAACAGGCGGCGCAGTTCCCGGTAGCGGTTGGCGAGCCAGAAGTAGATGGGGCGCACCGGACTGGAACGCAGCGCGGCTTTGAATGACGGTTTGGTCATGCGGGTCTCGGCGCGGCGCGGCTTAAGCGAAACCGGCGTCAGCGAAAAGCGCCTGCTTCAGATCGGCGGCGTCCTGGAAAGCGCGGGCTGCCGAGTCCACCCGGCCAAAGCGCAGGCCAATCACGTTCGGCGCCGCGTCTTCTTCACGATCCCGCAGCGGGTAGAAATACTCGCTGGATTGGCTGACGCGGGTTTCGACCCGCTGGCGGATCAAGTGGACGCGCTCCGGCCCGGTGACGATCAGAAAGTCTTCGGGTCCGAGATGGCCGATGAAATCGTCCTCCAACCCGAACTCCCGGACAGCATTCCGCACCATCAGCGTGATCGCCCGCATCACATCGTCGGCAGCCACAAAGCCGTAGCGTTCGCGGTAGGTACTCAACCCCGTCACCGAAATCAGCAGCAGCGACCAGGGATCGTCGGCCAGGACCAGGCTGTTGAGCTTTTCTTCGACCAGTTGAGGTTCGGGCAGCTCGGTGACGGGATTGGTGTTGGTCTGGCGGGCTGCCCGGCTGATGGCGTTGCGAACGCGCAGCCGCAGTTCCTGAACATCAAAGGGCTTGGTGATGTAATCGACCACGCCCAGTTCCAGACCGTGGAGTTTGTCCACGCGGTCGCGCCGCTCGGTCAGGAAGATGACCGGCACATTCTCGGTGCGGCGCTGCGAGCGAAGCTGGCGGCAGACTTCGTAGCCGTCAATATCCGGCAGCCGGATATCCAGGACAACCAGCGCCAGCCGGGCATCCTGGCTGATCTCGATGGCATCCTTGCCCCAAGCGGCCGTCAGCACCTCGTAGTTCTGGACGCGGAAGTAGGCGCTCAGCATCTCGGCCAGGTCGAGGTCATCCTCGACGATCAGAATCGTGGGCTTGTCGGTCACGCTGGCCCCCTTCAGTTTCAGGCGATGGGTGTTTTGTTGATGGTAAACACGCATTCCGGCTCGCCGCAGGCGCGGCAGGCCGTCTCGAAAACATAGTATTCGCGGCCGTTGGATGCCCAGCGCATGGCCTCCTGGATGATGCCGGCCAGCGCGTGACACACCGGTTTATCCGAGGTGCGGCCCCAGGCTACCGGGCTGGGATTGACGATGAAGCGGTAGGTCGTCTGGTCGATTTCGACGCGCGATCCCTGGTCGCTGAAGGTGTTGAAGACGTGCGCCAGGGCCTTCAGCCCCAAGGCGCCACATTCTTCCAGCGGCTTGGCGCGGAACGCCGGGTCGCTGATCCCGGCCAGCGCGCCGAAACTTCGCATCCCCTGCGAGAAGCAGGCCCGCCCAATTCGCATGGCGATGCCCCGGCCGCCGCGTGTGCCGTAAGTCTGTTCCAGGGCAATGTTGAGGGCGGCCATCGCCGCAAAGTCAAATTCGCGCTTCAGATTATCCGGCGGCGGTGTGCCCACGTAAGAATCGAGACCGGCCAGAGTCAGAACCGCATTCAGGCCAACCTGCCCCATCACGTCGTCCATCGCGTCGAAGAAATAGCGCGCGATTCGGTTGGGGTAATACAGATGACTGGTTTGCAGCACAACGTCTTGGATCACACAAGCTGCTCGAGCGCATCCACAGTGCGGGTGACGTCCAGAAAGATCAAACCGAGCTTAGCTTCCTTGCGGGCCAGGACGGTCAGCACGGCTTCTTCGCCAACGGCCGTCAGGATGACATAGCCGTTTTCGCCTTTGACCATGACCTGTTCCAAGCCGCCCCGTCCCAATTCCGATGAAATTCGTTCGCCCAGCGAGAGCATGGCGGCAGACATCGCGCTGACACGATCTTCTTCGATGTGGCCGGGCAGCGAAGAGGCCATGCTCAAGCCATCCACGCTGACGATGGCGGCCGCTTCGACGTCACCGGAGCTGGCCTGCAAATCGCGCAGGCGTTCGACAAGTTGTTCAGTTCGTGACTTCGCCACGACAAATTCTCCTGCACCCACAAGGAAGACGTTCATCACTCGTTGGATTGTAACACGGTTTTCCACCAAAAACACAAAGACCGCGGCACGGCGTTCCCCCATGAACGAATCTGTAACCCGCAATGCTTCGTTAAGTAATCCAAACTTTGCCGGGGGCAGTCTCAATGGTTGCGGCAGAGGAATGCCCCTACAATTTGTGAAGATTACGAACGTATCTCGCGCAGGTCGCCCTTCTCCCTGAGGGCGAGGAGTGAGGGCAGAATGACCGCCGCGCTGCGTCATATGATGGGAAAACCCAATCAAAGGCAAATCATCGTAGGGGTGACCCGGCGGATCGCCCGCGCAAGAATCATTCGCCTTTGCATGCTTCCCCCATGAGTTACGAACATTCCGGTCGCCATGATCAAGGGCCCAGCATGACTAGTTTCTCACCAGTAGGATGGAAAGGTATGTCGAAATTGAAAAGCGCGCTGTGGATTGCGCTCGCGGCGCTGTCCCTGGCGGGCAGCGTCCAGGTGATCCAGGCAGAAGCCCCCGCTCAGGCCTCACGCGATACGCTCACCGTTGGCGTCGATCCCTGGCCGGGCTTTGGCATCCTCTATATCGCCGAAGCCAGGGGCTTTTTCCAGGAGCAGGGCATCGATGTGCAGTTGGTGCCGTTTGACGCGAGCTTTCAGACCACCCAGGCTTTTGCCGAGAAACGCATTGATGGTGGTGTCTCGACCTTGAGCGACGCCATTGCCCTGGCTGCGGCCGGCGTGCCGCTTCGGGTGGTCTGGCTGACCGATCAATCGATTGGCGGCGATGTTCTCGTCTCCAATTATGTGGAGCGTCTGACTGACCTGCGCGGCAAACGGATTGGCATGGCCTACGGCACATTCGGACAGGTCTTCACCCTGGCACTTCTCAAACAGGCGGGGCTTCAGGCGTCGGACTTCACGATGATCAGCCTTGATCCCAGCGAAGTTCCGGATGCGCTGGCTGCTGGCGTGATTGACGCTGGGCATACTTACGCCCCCTTCACCCAACAGGCTGTCGAACAGGGGGCATTTGTTCTGGGAAGCAGCGCCGAACTGCCCGGCATGGTCATCGATGTCATTGCCTTCCAGCAGCAAAGCATCGAAGCCGACCCGGATCGCATCCAGCGCTTTGTCCAGGCTCTCAGCGCGGCCCAGGTCTGGTGGGCGGCCAATCCAGAAGAAGGCAATGCGCTGGTCGGCGAACGGATTGGCCTAAGTCCGGATGAAATGCGCGACAGTATGACGCTCCTGCGGCTGTATTCGGCATCAGAGAACAGCACAGCCATGGATCCTGCCTACCAAGAGAGTGGTTCCGCCTTTGTCAGCGGAAAGATCACCGTGGAGATCTTCATGGAAACTGGGCTGATTAAAGAGGCGGTAGATGTGCAGGCCATCCTCGATCCGTCGTTCGTTCAATCTCTCCAGCAGCAGGCGAGGTAATCCATGACCGCAGTTGAAATGAACCGCGTCCCCTGGTATGCCAGTTTCCGCTGGCGTATCTTTGCCTTTACACTCCTCGCTGCGCTGATCCCCGTTACCCTGATGGGTATACGAACCTACCGGCAGTGGAGCGCTGCCCTTCAGGATCAGATCGGCAGCAGCGTCCAGGGCATCGCCGCCGCCGTTGGCAGCGACGTGCAGCGCTTCCTGGCCGAACGCCTGGGCGATATCGAAGTCATGTCCAAAGCCGAGACGCTCATCAGCGATGAAGACACCCTCGAAGCCAAACGCGATTATCTGAATACCGTCAAAGAGGCCTACGGCGTTTACACGGCCATCTATCTCACCGATCCGACCGGCCAGATCATCACGGCGACCGATAACACCTTGGGCGACCAAACCGATCAGATGTGGTTCCAGCGCGTGATGGAGCAGGACAGCATCATTATCACCGACCTGTACTATTCCACCCAGAACCAGCGGTTCGTCATTTCGCTGGCCGGGCCCATACGGGATGAAGACGGGCACTTGGTCGGCGTGGTCGCTGCCAATATCGATCAGCAGTCTATCGCTGATATCGTGTCTTCGACCAAAGTCGGGCAGACGGGCGAAGTCTTTATCGCCAACCGTGAAGGCCGCGTGGTCGGCGACTCCCACCCCAGCGCCCTGTTCAGCGATGTGAGCAATATGCAGTCGGTACAGGCGGCGCTGCGCGGCGAAAGCGGCAGCCTGGTCGAGCAAGATGTTGAATCTGGCGCATCGCTGATGAATTATGTGCCGCTCAGCGGCTCGCAGGATTGGATCGCAGTGGGCCGTTTGCCGATGGCCGAAATTGACGCGCCGTTGAACGATCTAGCGCTGCGGACGGCCCTGCTGGTGGCGGTGATCGCGGTCGTGGCGGCCATCATCATCTACATTTTGTCGGGACAGATCATGAGGCCGGTTCAGGTGTTGACAGGCGCTGCCCAGCGGCTTCGCAGCGGAGATTTCTCGACCCCCATCCCGATCCACTCGCGCGGCGAAATCGGTCTGCTAGCCGCAGCCTTCCGCGCCATGGCGGCAGAACTCCAGCAGTTGATCACCAGTTTGGAATCGACCATAGCCGCTCGAACCCGCGATCTGCTCGTCGCTGCCGATGTGAGTTCGCAGGTTGCGACCATCCTCGATCCAGGCATCCTGCTGAAATCGATCTCTGACCTGACCAAAGAGTCCTTCAACCTGTATCACGCCCACATCTACCTGCTGGATGACTCCAGCAAGGTGCTGCGCTTGAGCGCTGGCGCCGGCGAGATCGGCCAGCAGATGGTCAGCGAGAAACGCAGCATTCAGCTCGATCACATGCAGAGCATCGTGGCCGCCGCCGCCCGCGATCGCAAGAGCGTGATCGTCGCCGACGTCCGGCAGTCGCGGACCTTCCTGCCACATCCCCTCCTGCCGGAGACGCGCTCCGAACTGGCGACCCCGTTGATCGCCCGCGGCCGCGTGGTCGGCGTGTTGGATGTCCAGAGCGATACCCCGAACTACTTCACCTCAGACCTCGCGCGCGTCTTCGAGCTGATGGCTGGGCAGATCGGTGTGGCGGTGCAGAACGCCCAGCAGTTCAGCGCCGCCCAATTCCGCCTCCGCGACCTTCAGGCCAACAGCCAGATCGCCGAAATCATCCGCGTGGCGGAAGATACTGACCTGATGCTGGAAGGTACGATGCGCATCGCGCTCGACCTGTTTAATGCGGATAATGCGGTCTATACCGAATTCGACTACGCAGCCCGGATGTGGCGCGGGCGCTACGGCGTTGGCGACGCCATGGACAGCCAGATCGCCCAGACCTATGTAGCCTCAGCCGAAACCTACCCGAACGGTCTGGCCGCCCTCAACAACCGCGATGTCGAACCGGTCGATGACACCCGCGCCTATCCCGGCTTCCCGCAAGAACTCATCGAAGAGCGGCTGCGCATCAAATCGGTCATCGCTCTGCCAGTTATGGCTTCCAACGCGGTGCGTGGCGTCGTGTTCCTCAACTACACCCGCGCCCTGCATCCCTTCTCCGAAGAAGAGATCGAACTGGGCCGCGCGGTCGCCAACCAGATCTCCATCGGTCTGGAACGGCGCTTCCAGGCCGACGAAATTACTCGCCGCGCCGCCGAACTGGAAACGGTCGCCCAGGTGAGCGCGGCCACCACGACTATCCTCGACCTGGATCACCTGCTGCAAGCCGTGGCGGATCTGACCAAAGAACGTTTCGGCCTGTACCATGCCCACATCTACCTGCTGGATAGCGCCGGCGAGCGTCTCGCTCTGGCCGCAGGCGCGGGTGAACGTGGTCAGCAGATGAAGAAGAAGGGTCATGCCATCCCGCTCAACCGCGAACACAGTCTGGTCGCCCGTGCTGCGCGTACCCGGCAGGGCGTCATCTCCAACGATGTCACCCAGGAACCCGACTTCCTACCAAACCCCCTGCTGCCGGAAACCAGGTCCGAACTGGCGCTGCCGCTCATCGTCGGCGACCGGCTGATCGGCGTGCTGGACGTGCAGGCCAACCAGACCAACTGGTTCACGGACGAGGACATCCGCGTCAAGGCGGCTCTGGCCGACCAGATCGCCGTGGCGGTCGAAAATGCCCGCGCCTTCCAGCGCGTGCAGCAAGCCCAAAAACAGGTGCGCGACATCCGCGACGCGCTCGATCAACACTCCATCGTCGCCATCACCGACCAGCGCGGCATCATCCTCTACGCCAACGATAAATTCTGCGAAATCTCCGGCTACTCGCGCGAGGAACTCCTCGGCCAGGATCACCGCATCATCAACTCCGGCTACCACTCCAAGGAATACATCCGCGATCTATGGGTCACACTGGCGAACGGGAATGTCTGGAAGGGCGAATTCCGTAACCAGCGCAAGGATGGCAGCTTCTACTGGGTCGAATCGACCATCGTCCCCTTCATGGATGAAAACGGCAAACCCTACCAGTACATCGCCATCCGCACGGACATTTCCGAACGCAAACACGCCCAGGAAGAGTCCGATACGCTCTACCAGGTCAGCGCCATGCTCAACGAAGCATCCGATGTGCAAACCATCGTCGATACGTTCGCCAGCCATGTCGCGCCCATGCCGAACGCCAATGTCACCTTCGGCGACCTGATCCGCGACGCCGATGGCAGCCTAACCATGTACCGCGTCATCGCCGATAAACGCGCGGATGGCTCGTCGATGGCCGGCATCGAGGTCCCGCTGGATGTCAGCGGCTCACCGTTGTTCTCGACCGATCAGGACGAGACCTTCATCGAAAACACTGCCGCCGATCCCACGCTGGACGAAATGACCCGCGCCGTCTACCACAACGCCGGCGTGATGAGCCTAATGGCCTCCGGCATCCACATCCAGCACCACCAGCATGGATCGATCAACATCTCTTCTCCAGAGCCATACTCCTTCACCGAGCGCGACCGCCGCATCTTCCGCGCAGCGGTCGAACAGGCCGCGGTCGCCCTGGAACGGCTCTATCTGACGCGGGAGATCAGCCAGCGCGCCGCCGAACTGGAAACGGTCGCCCAGGTGAGCGCGGCTGCTACCACGCTGCTTAACCTGGATGATCTGCTCCAAGCCGTGGTCGATCTCACCAAAGAACGTTTCGATCTCTATCACGCGCATGTCTACCTGCTGGACGAAGAAGGCCAGAACCTCGTGCTGGCGGCAGGCGCGGGTGAAGCCGGCCAAACGATGAAGTCCAGAAACCACGCCATCCCGCTGGGCCGCGAACACAGCCTGGTCGCCCGTGCCGCCCGTACCCGGCAGGGCGTCATCTCCAACGATGTCACCCAGGAACCCGACTTCCTGCCAAACCCCCTGCTGCCGGAGACCAAATCCGAACTGGCGCTGCCGCTCATCGTCGGCGACCGGGTAATCGGCGTGCTGGACGTGCAGGCCAGCATCATTGGCCGCTTCAGCAGTGAAGATGTGCGCGTCAAGACTGCGCTCGCCGACCAGATCGCCGTGGCGGTCGAAAACGCCCGCGCCTTCCAGGAACAGGAGCAGACCGCCCAACGCCTGCGCGAACTGGACCGCCTCAAGTCCCAGTTCCTGGCGAACATGAGCCATGAACTGCGGACGCCGCTGAACTCGATCATCGGCTATGCCGAAGTGCTGATCGACGGTATCGACGGCGACCTGTCCGAAGAAGCCATCGAAGACGTGCAAGCCATCCACAGCGGCGGCAAGCACCTGCTCTCGATCATCAACGACATCCTCGATCTGGCGAAGATCGAAGCCGGCCAGATGCGGATCGACCGCCGCGAAGCCAACCTGATGCAGGTCATGGAAGACGTCCATAACACCTGCGCGATCCTGGCCAAGAACAAGGGGATCGAACTGAACATCGAACCGCTCAACGACATCCCGGCTGTAACGGGCGATCCCGTGCGGATGCGCCAGATCATCCTCAACCTGGTTAACAACGCCATCAAGTTCACCGAACAGGGTGAAGTGCGCGTCGAACTGGAATACGACCAGGACCGGCAGGTGATTATCCGCGTCAAGGACAGCGGCATTGGCATGACCCCCGACGAGATGAAGGGGTTGTTCCAGCAGTTCCATCAGGTGGATGGTTCAGCGACCCGCCGCGCCGGCGGAACCGGCCTGGGGCTGGTCATCACCCGCCACTTGATCCACATGCACGGCGGTGAAATCTACGTTGAAAGCGAAAAGGGCGCCGGCTCCACCTTCTGGTTCACGCTGCCCGTCAGCAAACGCATTACGCAGACGACGCCCGTCGTGAACTGAGGTGACAATGACATCGTTATTCGAGCGCATCGTGTGCCTGGAATGCGGGCACACGATGCCGCCCGACCCCATGGCCAAAGCCTGCGCCTGCTGCGGCTCGCCCTGGTTGGACGCGCGCTACGACCTCCAAACGGCGGCGGGTCTCTGGCCCGCTGCTCTGATTGAACGCGGACGCTCGCTCTGGCGCTACAGCGAACTGCTGCCGCTGAGCGAACCTGAGCCTGAAATCACCCTGGGCGAAGGCGGAACCTCGCTGACGCGCCTCTACAACTACGAACGGCTGTTCAACCATCCGCATCTGTTCATGAAAGACGAACGTCAGGAACCGACCAGTTCCTTCAAAGACCGGCAGGCGGCCCTCTCGGTGACCGCCCTGCGGCGCGCCGGGATCGATGAGTGTGTACTGGCCTCGACCGGTAACGCTGGGGCCGCCTACGCCGCCTACTGTGCCCGCGCCGGCATTCGCCTGTGGCTGTTCGTGACCAGCCAGGTCCCGGCTGAGAAAATGCGCGAGGCCGCCCTCTACGGCGCTGAGGTCGTCAAGGTTTCTGGAACGTATGACGAAACCAAACACGTCGCCGCTGAGTTCGCCCGCCGCAAAGGGCTGTACTTCGACCAGGGCGCCAAATCCATCCCCGGCAAAGAGAGCATGAAGACGCTGGCCTTCGAGATTGCCGAGCAGTTGGGCGCAGCGCTGGGGCCGGATTCCTCCGGACGCTGGCGCGCTCCCGACTGGTACATTCAGGCGGTCAGCGGCGGCATCGGCCCGTTGGGGGTCTGGAAGGGCTTCAGCGAACTCCTCCAGATGGGCTTCATCGCGCAGATGCCTAAACTCGGCATCGTCCAGGCCGCCGGCTGCGCCCCAATGGTGGCGGCGTTCCAGGCCGGGCAAGCCAAAGCTACCCCGGTCATCCCCCAGACCCTCATCGCCGTGCTGGCGACTGGCGATCCGGGCTTCAGCTACAGCCTGCTGCGCCAGGCCGTGCTGTCCAACGGTGGGGTGATGATCGCTGCCGAGGACGGCCGCACCTTCGACGCCATGCGCCGTCTGGCGAGCAAAGCCGGCATTTCGGTCGAACCTGCCACAGCGGTCGCCTTCGCCGGGTTGGAACAGATGCTCACTGACGGGACGATCCGCCCGGACGAAACCGTGGTCGTCAACGGCTCCGGCCACACCTTCAGCGCCGAGAGTCACATCCTCGGCGACCGCTATGTGCTGGATTTGCAGCTTCACGGTATGGGAGCGCAGGCCGAGCGCTACAGCCTGACCGAAGGGCTGGATGCTGCCATCCAGAGCCTCGACGAGCAGGTGACCAGCATCCTGGTCGTCGATGACAACCCCAAAGACCGCCGCCTGATCCGCAAACTGCTTCAGCGCTGCAAAAACTACCGCATCTATGAAGCCGGCAGCGGCCTGGAAGCGCTCCAGCTCCTCCACGACCACCGCCCCGACCTCATCATCACCGACCTGACCATGCCGGAGATGGACGGCTTCACGCTGCTGGAGACCCTCAAGCGCAGCCCGGATACTGCCGGGATCAAGGTGATCGTTGCCTCCGCCCGCAACCTCAGCGAGCAGGAAGATCGCCTGCTGCACGAATACACCGAAGTAATCTGGTCGAAGGGCGAGGCCGACAGCCGCCATCTTCTCGAACAGGTTGTCGCCGCGCTCGGCCATCAACTGCCCGGCGCGCCGGTCCAGCCATCCCAAGACCTGGCACAGGAGTCCGCGAAGTCCCACGCCCCCGCAGTGGACTCGCCAACCATCCTCATCATCGAGGATAATCCCCACGATATGCGCTTGGCGCGCCGCCTGCTGAGCAGCCAGGGTAACATCCGCATCCTGGAAGCCTCGAATGGGCGCGATGGCCTCAAGGCTGTCCACCAGCATCGACCGGACTTGATCCTGCTTGACCTGATGCTGCCGGAAATAGACGGCTTGACCGTATTGGACACCCTCAAGCACGACCGCGCGCTGCGCGACATCCCGGTGGTGGTCATCTCTGCCAAAGCCTTGGATCCTGAGGAGCGCCATCAGCTCAGAGCACAGGCGGTTTCCATCCTGGAAAAAGGGACTCTCAATCGACGCGAATTCCTGTACGTCATCGAAGATGCATTACAATAAAATCAGGCGCGAGCTGTTCTGCCCGGAAGCGAAGTAAGGAGCAGGGGCGTGAGCCGGATCGTCATCATCGAGGATAATCCGAACAACGCGCGGTTGGCTGAAAAACTGTTGCAGCACGCCGGACACGATGTCCGTGTGGCCGATAACGGCGAAGACGGTCTGATGCAGGTCTTCGCCGACGCGCCTGATGTCGTGCTGGTCGATATGGGCCTGCCCGATATCGACGGCCAGACCATCGTCGGGATGCTGCGCCAGCGGGCGGCCTTGAAGCAGGTCAAGGTGGTGGCCTTTACCGCCTGGCCGGAAGACCGCGTCGCCGAGATGGCCAAGGCCTACGGCTGCGATGGCGTCATCACCAAGCCCATCGATACCCGCCGCTTCGCCGAACAGGTCAAGGCGTTTATCTCCCCGCCGGCGGCAGAACTGGCCTCATCGCCAGACGCGCCGCCGAAGGATGCCCAAATACCTGCCGCGCCATCATCCGAGGATACGTCCAGCCCCAACGCCGGATAGCGACTTTGCCGGGGGACTCAAGAGAACAATATGCATGACGTTGGACCGCCGCCCGTGACCACCCACGAACCCTGCTACGACCACGTGCCTGCCAGCAGTTTCAGCGCGGAAGAACTGGCCGACATTTATAACCATACGCGCGTCGATTACATTGTGCCGATGCCGATGAATGCCAAGCGGATGCAGTCTTACATCCGCACCTATGACATCAACCTGGACGATTCCCCGGTCATCTTTGACTCGCAGGGGCAGGTGGCCGGGCTGGGCATGTTAGGCCTGCGCGGCGACCGCGCCTGGATCACCCGCCTCGGTGTCATCCCGGAGCGGCGCGGCCGCAATATGGGCCAATTCCTCATGCGCCTGATGATCGACGCTGCCCAACACTACTACCCGCGCCTGATTCAGCTCGAAGTCATCCAGGGCAATATCCCGGCGCACAGCCTCTTCGTGAAAATGGGCTTTCGGGACGTGCGTGACCTGCTGGTTATCCGCCGCCCGCCTGCCCCCCTGCCGGATACCCCGCCCACGCCCGGTTCGGTCATCCGCCAGATGGATCGTGAAGAGGTCTATGCCTGCCTTTCCGAGCGCACCGGCAGCGCCTCTTGGGTGACGGAAAACGCCTCGTTGGTCAAACTGACCAACCTCCAGGGCATCAAGGTGCGTCTGCCCAACGGCTATACCGGCTGGCTGGTCTATCAATTCACCCCCTTCGAGATCACCCACGTCGTCACCAAGACCCCCCCCCTCGCGCGCGATGAGGTGATGCGCAATCTGCTCTACGCGCTTCACCGCACCCATCCTGAACAGGACACCAAGATCGAGAATCTGCCCTTGCACGAACTCTCCTGGCCGATCTACCAGCAGATGGGCTATATCGAGATGTTCCGCCGCACGGAAATGGAGCTGCTCTTCTAGGATCGCGGATCAATCCGCCAACCGCGTCTCCTGAAGCCGGGCGCGGGCATAGAGCGCCGCTCCCGTCAAACCCCCATCATCGCCCAGCGCCGCCAGCCGCAGCAGATCGGGATCGTTGAACGCCGGGTCAAACAGATGCGCGGCCAACTGTTCCCGCGCGGGTTGGAGAATCAGCTCACCCAACAGCGCCACGCTGCCCCCCAGCACGATCACCTGCGGATTGAACAGATGCGCCAGCGTTACCAATCCCAGCCCCAGCCAGCGCCCCGCCTCCTCGATTATCTCCCGCGCCAGCCCATCGCCATCCCGCGCGGCTTCTCCCACGGCCTTGCCATCCACCCGCGCCAGACCGCGCAGCGCCGACGGCCTATCCGTCGCCGCCAGCCGTTCCCGCGCCAGCCGCCCAATAGCCGTCCCCGATGCCAGCCGTTCCAGATCGAGGATGCCCCCATCCGGCATGACGAACGGAATATGTCCCGGCTCGATTGCCAACCCACGCCAACCCTTGAACAGCTTCCCGCCAATCACCGCGCCGCCGCCGATCCCGGTGCTGACCGTCAGGTACAGCGCCGGATCGCAGCCCTGCGCCGCCCCGAAGTGGTATTCGGCCAGCGCCGCCAGATTGGCATCATTCTCCATGAAGGTCGGAACGCCGCCGAAGGCCGCGCTGATCGGCTCCGCCAGTGGGACTCGTTCCCAGCCCGGCAGCGTCGGCGCGTTGAGGATGACTCCTGTGTAGGCCTGTGCCCCCGGCCCGCAGAGGCCCGTGGCACTGGGCATCTCGCCCGGCGGCACAACCGACTGCGCCAGCGCGATGATCCGCGCGATCACCGCTTCCGGTGGCTCTTCAATCTGCGAAGGCGCTTCTGCCCGCTGCAGCAGACTCAGCGCCGCCGAGAACCAGCCTACCCGCGTCCGCGTCCCCCCAAAGTCGATAGCCAGATACATTGCCCTGCCTGCCTGAAACCGACCATCATCAAAGGGACGGGCCTTTTCTGCCCGCCCTTTCTGTATTGCTCTGTGTCGTCTGTGCCGCTGGGCTTCAATTCTGAATTAACGACTTGGCCGCCTGGATGACCGCCTCGGCCGTCATCCCGTACTCCCGGTACAGGATTTCATACGGCGCGCTCGCCCCAAAACGGTCGATCCCCAGCACGATGCCGTCCAGCCCCACGTAGCGATCCCATCCCATCGTCGCCGCCGCTTCGATGCTCACGCGCGCGCGGACCGCCTTCGGCAGCACGCTCTCTTTGTAGGCCGCGCTCTGCTGGTCGAACAGATTCCACGACGGCATCGAGACCAACCGCACGCGGACTCCTTCGGCCATCAGCGACTTGTAGGCCTCATGGGCGATGTGAACTTCGCTCCCCCGCGAAATCAGGATCACCTGCGGCGTCCCTTCGCAGTCGGCCAGCACATAGCCACCCTTTGCCGTCCCCTCGCGCACATGCTCGCCCACCAGCACCGGCAGATCCTGCCGTGTGAAGATCAGCGCTGCCGGAGTCTTGAGCGTCATCGCGACTTTCCAGGCCGCCGCGGTCTCGTTAGCATCCGCCGGGCGCAGAACCGTCAGGTTAGGGATCGCGCTCAGCGTCGGCACATGCTCAATCGGCTGGTGCGTCGGGCCATCTTCGCCCAAACCGATGCTGTCGTGCGTGAAGATGTAGACCACCGGCAGGCCCATCAGCGCCCCCATGCGGATCGCATTCCGCATGTAATCGCTGAAGGTCAGGAACGTCGCCGTGTAGGGTTTGATGATCCCGCCGTGCAGCGCCAGCCCGTTGGCAATCGCCCCCATGGCGAACTCGCGCACTCCGAAGCGGATGTTGCGGGCGGCAGCTTTGCCCTTGCCCGTATGTTCCGCGCCCTTGATGAGCGTCTTGGTGCTGCCCGCCAGGTCGGCGTCGCCGCCGATCATGGTCGGGATGTGCTTCGCAATCGCGTTCAGCACATCCCCGTTGACATTCCGCGTCGCGTACTTCTTGCCCTCGCCGTACACCGGGATATCCGCGTCCCAGCCCGCCGGGAGTTCGCCGCGCTGCCCCTGCTCGAACTGCGCTGCCAGTTCAGGATATTCCTTGCGGTAAGCCTCGAACTGCGCCTCCCACTTGGCCTGCATCTCCGCGCCGCGATCCACCGCCTCGCGGAAATGTTCCAGCGCCTCGCCGGGGATATAGAAGTCTTCCTGCGGCCAGCCGTAAAACTCCTTGACCAGCTTGATCTCGTCCTTGCCCAGCGGCGAGCCGTGCGCCTTGCTCGTGCCCGCCTTGTTCGGACTGCCATAGCCGATTACCGTGCGGATCAAGATCAGCGTCGGCGCGTCCTTCATCGCTTTGGCCGCATAGATCGCGTTGTTGATGGCACTGACATCATTCCCGTCCTCAACGCGCACGGTGTGCCAGCCCAACGCCCGGAAACGGGCATCGGTGTCTTCGCTGGCGATCATCGCCGCCGGGCCGTCGAGCGTCGTCAGGTTGTCGTCGAACAGCCAGATCAGCTTGTTCAGCCCCCACACCCCGGCGATGGCCGCTGCCTCCATGCACACGCCTTCCATCAGATCGCCGTCGCCCACCAGCGCATACGTATAGTGATCGACGATGTCGTAGCCGGGGCGGTTGTAGACCGATGCCAGATACGCCTCCGCCAGCGCCATCCCGACCGAGTTGGCCGCGCCCTGTCCCAGCGGCCCAGTCGTGGTTTCAACGCCGGGGGTTTCATGCACTTCCGGGTGGCCGGGCGTCTTGCTCTTCCACTGCCGAAAGTTCTTCAGTTCGTCCAGCGACACATCGTAGCCCGTCAGGTGCAGCAGCGAGTAAATCAGCATCGAGCCGTGCCCCGCGCTCAGCACGAAGCGGTCACGGTTGGCCCACTGGGGGTTGCGCGGATTGTGCCGCAGGTGGTTCGTCCACAGCGCGTAGGCCATCGGCGCCGCCCCCATCGGTAAACCCGGATGGCCGCTGTCGGCCTTCTGCACCGCGTCGATGGACAGCGTGCGGATGGTATTGATGGCAAGGTTTTGCAGGTTCGAAGTCACGGGAGCAGCCCTCCTAGGTATCATGGCAATACGAAAGCGGCTCCGAGTATAACACGCCCCTGCTTACCCGGTTAGCCCATCCCGGCCAGCGGTTGCTTGATCAAAGTCGGCGGAAATCCTGCTTTCACATCGTGGCAGAAGGGGCTGGGGGTGAGGATCGTGAAAAACCCACCCCGGACAGGGTGAGGGCTGTATCGCCGCAGCAGAGCAAGAAGATGCCTGATTTTCGTAGGGGAGGACTAGCGCGCAGCGCGTATGTCCTCCCGCCCACATCCGGCGGTTTCTTTTTCCCCTTTCCATCCGTTTCCCCTCAAAAGAGTGACCAAAATGTCACCCTAACCCGCCCATTTTGTGCTACCCTGTATCTACGGACGGGTAGGGACGGGCTTCTGCCCGCCCGCCGCCCGCCGCATCGCACCTTCACACACTTATAATGCACGAATTTCGCACCCCGTTGCAGTTGCAAATTTCACGCAGTTGCAGCTGCAACATTTGCAGCATTTCTGGCAAAAGCTGCTTACATGCCAGGGCTTTGGCCCAGAATTGCCATGTTGCCCTTGCTGCCATTTGTGCCAATTTGTCCGTCTGGCACTGACTCGCATTTTTTCTATCAACCATAAACTATCAACTATTAACTTTTCCGGTCTGCTATAAGCTAATAGCTATCGGCTAACCAAACATGGACTACCCTGACGCCCTCCGCGCCCTCTGTAAACCCGTCCGCGCGGATCACTTCCCCCGCTCCCTTGCCCCCATGCGGAGCCTCCTGGCCGCGCTCGGCAGCCCCCACGCAGCTTTCCCCGCCGTTGTGGTCGCCGGATCCGTCGGCAAGGGAACGACCTGCCTCCAGATCGCCGCCCGCCTCGATCAGCCCGACCAGGATTTCACCCCCGGCCTCTTCACCGGCCCGCACCTCCACAGCATCCGCGAGCGCTTCGTCATCGGCCGTGAACGCATCTCCCAGGCCGAGTTCATCGAAGGCGTCCAGGTCGTCACCCGCGCCGCCGAACGAGTCGCCCATCCCTTCAGCACCTTCGAGCGGACCACCGCCCTGGCCTTCTGGTGGTTCAGCCTCCGCCGCGTTCGCCTCGCCATCCTGGAGATCGGCATGGGCGGCCGCTTCGATGCCGTCAACACCGTCCCCAACATCCTCGGCGTCCTCACCCCCATCGAGATGGAACACATCCAGATGCTCGGCGGCTCCCTTCAGTCCATCGCCTGGCACAAAGCCGGCATCATCCAGCCCGACGGCGGCGTCATCTCGACCGAGCAGTCCCCGCTGGTCAGCGATGTCATCGCCCAGGAAGCCGCGATCTCGAACGCCACCCTGGAAATCGTCCCCGCTTATCGCCTCTCGCAGGCCGCCTGCGCCAACCTGGTCGAGCGCGGTTTAGCCCCCACCCCGCTCGATGATAATGCCCCCAGCGTTCGGCTGCCCGGCCGCCTGGAATGGGTGCAGGCTGGCGGCCATGAGCTGCTGCTCGACGGCGGCCATACCCCCGGCAGCGCCCAACGTCTCCGCCGAACCCTGACGGCGGATGGGGGTGCTGTCTGTCTCGTGGTGGGGATGCTGCGGGATAAACAGGCGCGGGACTATCTGGCGCACTTTGATGACCCCGCCTGCCGGATCATCCTGACCCGCGCGCCGGGACATCGCGGCCTGGAAGCGGATGCGCTCGCCGCAGCCGCTCAGCTTCGCCGTGCCCGCGTCCAGCTCCAGCCGGATCCGTCCGCCGCCCTCGACGAACTGCTCGCTGCCCCGGAAAATCAGCGGATCGTGGCCGGGTCCCTCCGGTTGGTTGCCCTCGCCCGTGAACATTTCGGCCTGCTCTCCACTGAAGAGCAGGCCGAGGCTGTGCTGAACCGGATGATTTTTGAAGGAGAGGATTATCTCAGGCAGTTGCCGGACTAACTCTTCTCGTTGACCGATAGCACCTGGTAGGCCTCTTCCAGCGACTTGACGAAGTAGGTGCGCCCGACCGTCTTCGGAGCCACATACCGGGCAATATCGGCAATCGCCTTCAGATAGGTGTTCACGTTGACGATCACGGTTCGACCCGTGTTGGGTGCTTTCCGTTCCACCCGCCCGGCCGCCGCCAGCAGGTTCGTCGGCGACGATTTCGACTGGCTCATATCCACAATTGAATCGACGGTATGATCGACCGTGCCAAGCATATCGAATACTTTGTCCAGCCCGGCGTGCACATCCTTGACGTCCCAGCGGCCCTCATAGCGGATGACAATGATGGTCTGCTCTGCGTTTCCCCACTCAACGGTGATGGGCATGATACTGCACCTTTTGTAACTACCGATCAGGCAGCATGACATTAATGAACTGTCCCCATCATAAACGGTGTTGTTCGACAGTTTCCTTGAGACTCTGAAATCTTACACTATTTTCATAAATGGACGGCTTTCTATTTTCCCAGAGGCGTGACTACCGTTCCCTCCACTGAAGCGCGATGTCCATGGCCACCTTCATCGTCCCGCCTGCTCCTCGATGGCCCGGACGGCAGCGGGGAGTTCGCGCAGGGACAGAATCAGCGCCGTGGCCGGGTGCGGTTGGTCGGGCGCGTAAGGATAGCGGCGGGCACGCTCGAAGGGGTCGAGCGCGTGCAGCTCAGCCGGGATGCGGGCGGAGCCGGGCTTCCAGATGGTGCGGAAGCCATGCCCGGAGGGATACCGGACATCGTCGTCGTAAAGATCGCCGACCATGATGCTGAGCGGGGCGCGTTCCGGCCAGTCGCCGAAGAAGCGGCGGTGCTTCTTCAGGCCGTTGTGCACATCGGGCGTGAGGAATGCCGTGAAATACGGCGTCAGGCCGAGCGCTTCCAGCACCGGTCGTTGATAGCGGGCCAGCCCTTTGGTGGCGACGACCAGCGCCCGCCCCGGCGCGGCCAGTTCGTGCAGGGCTTCATGGGCGAAAGCCAGCGCCGTGGAATGCGAGGCAGCGTGCTGTTCGACCAGGGCGACGCAGTTGGCCTCCAGCCTGACGTTCCGGCGGCGGGCGACCGTCTGGGCGATGTCGTCCCAATCCATGGCAGCGATGGCGGAAACCGACTCATCCGCCTGCCGCGCGAAGTATTCGGCGGCGATCTCGGCCATGAGCGACTCGGCGGGCAGCCCGGTCTTGGCCGCGAGTTCAGCGGTGACAGACGGCCAGACGGCCGTCTCGAAGGGGTTGACTATGAGCGTGCCGTCGAGGTCGATGAAGACGATGGAACGATAAGACATCGGCGTGAAATGGGACTCGTCGTAGTAGATCGCGCCCAGACACGATAGCATAGATGGGCAGACGGGTGAAGATCAGATCGCGGCGTGGGGACGATGAACAGCCGGGCACTCCAAAAGACAATCTGGAAGGCAGCGCTGATCCTGCTGGTGAGTGGGACGCTGGGCGGGGCCGCGGCCAGCCACCTCGGCGGGTGGGCGGCCCGCGAGTCGCCCGGCCTTCTGTACTGGTCGTTCGCCGAAGGGCGCGGGGCGCTCTTCCGGCTGGATGTCGAACGCGGGCTGACGGCGCGGCTGGCCTCGCCGCCGGATTACCGCCTGATCAATCCGCCCCAGTTGGCTCCCGACGGCCAGCACATCCTCTTCGAGGTAGACCGTGACGGCGAGCGGGCGCTGTTCATCACCACCCTGGCGGGCGAGGTGCTGTTCGAGTCCGACCGCCGCTCGGCCACCCGGCTGCCGGTCTGGTCGCCGGATGGGCAGGAGATCGCTTTCTGGTCTACGCGCGATGGATTCTGGCGCTTCTACCGGATGGGCTGGGATGGCAGCAGGCAGCGCCAGATCAGCACGCGGGTCGGTCTGATGCCCTACACTTACCCGATGTGGTCGCCGGATGGGCAGCGCATCCTGTTCCGGTTGTGGGCGGCGCGTTTCGGCGCAACCATCTTCCTGCTCGATCTGCGCGATGGCTCGACCGACGACCTGACCGAACGGCTGAGCGCGGCGGGCGATCTGGCCTGGTCGCCGGATGGAACGCGGCTGATCTTTCGGTCGGAGAAAGAACGCAACGGCGAAGTCTACCTGCTGGATGTGGTCAGCGGCGCGTTGACGAACCTGACGCGCGATTCCGCCATCGATTTCCAACCATCCTGGTCGCCGGACGGGCAGGAGATTGTCTTCGTCTCCACGCGGAACGGACGCGGTGAGTTGTTCGTCATGCGGGCGGACGGCTCCGAAGTGCGCCAGGTTACCGAAGGCGGAGGCTGGCAGCCCGCCTGGTCGCCAGCCGGAGATCAGATCGCCTTCATCTCGCGGCGGGATGGCTCCGACGCGCTGTACGTCGTGCGCCCGGATGGCAGCGCGCTGCGTCGGGTGCTGCGCCTGACGCAGCAGATCGTTTTTCTCGGCTGGCAGGGGGAGTAAGGGCGACCGCTGGGTCGCCCTTGAAGCGGAATCGTGCCTCTACAGCCCCAGCTTGCCGGGACAGAGGAGGTTGTTGGGGTCCATGGCCTGCTTGATGCGGCGCAGCGTGCCCATGCCCGCGCCGTACTGCGCTTCCATGAACGGAGCCAGCCGGATGCCAACGCCGTGATGGTCATTCATCAGCGCCCCGGCTTTCATGGCCGCCTCGGTTCCCGCGCGGAAGATGGCATCGTGCAGGGCTTTGGCCTCGGCCAGATCGGGCGGGCCAATCGGAATCTTCATCCGGGCGTAGATCATCGATCCCCATTCGTACCAATGCGACAGATGCGTATTCAGCGACAGGTTGTAATGGGCTGGCACGACCGCGCGGATCGCCTCGGTCGTCGCATGGTAGACCGCCTCGATATGCGCGAAGTCCGCCACCACATCGATTGTGCCCCACAGGCTTGGCAGTTCCGGCGCATAGGGCGGATAGTAGAAGATGTAGCGCCGCTCCCACCACAATTCGCCGATGCGCTCCGGCAGCAGTTTGCCCCGATGCGCCAGACAGATGTCGCGGGCAGTCGCCGCTTCCAGATCGACCAGCGCGGGATACTCGCCGTCGAACATCAGGACAAAGGTCGGCTCGGAGAGGGGAACATCCACGGCGCGGGACAGGCTGTGTGAAGCCGCGTGGACATCGTACAGGCGCGCGACGGGCGGCCGCAGCCCCGTCACCATGATTTGCCGTCCGGCTTCGATGCCGTCGGCGAGATTGGCGAAACTGAACGCCAGGAAAACGCGCTTCTTGGGCAGCGCCCGCAGCTTGACCGTCGCTGCCGTGATGATGCCGAGCGTGCCTTCCGAGCCGATTAGCAGTTGGGTCAGTTCCGGCCCAACGGCGTGACGCGGTACGGCCGGCGTCTGGACAAGTTCTCCGGTGGGCGTGACAAACTCGACATTCAGCACGTGGTCTTCGATCTTGCCGTACTTGGTAGACAGCACACCCGAACCCCGCGCGGCAATCGAGCCACCAATCGTGGCCCACTCGGTCGAAGCCGGATAGTGCGTGAAGCACAGGCCGTCCGCGTTGAGTTCGGCCTCGAAGTCGCGGACGACCTTGCCGGCCTCGACAACGCAGGTCAGTGACTTGCGATCAACCGAACGCACGCGGTCGAGGCCGCGCAAATCCATGACCAGCCCGCCCCGGTCAGCGTTGGCCGCGCCCTGGACGCCGCTGCCGCCCCCCCATGGGGTGATCGGCACGCGCAGTTCATTGCACAGCCTGACGATCTCGGCGACCTGTTCAGGGGTCTGGGGGCGGACAGCCACATCCGGGCGGCTGACGGGCTGCCCGGCTCCCATCGAGGCGATGGCGTACCACCACTGGTCGCTGCCGTACTGGGCGCGGGCCTCCGGCGCGGCCATGACCGCGCCACTTCCGACAATCGCGCTGAGGCGCTGGATCAATCCATCGGCAGCTACGGCAGCCATGCTTTACCCTCAGTCCAATCCTGGTTCTTGATGGTGATGTCGATCTTTTCCAGTTCTTCGACGGCATCGATGAGGTGCTTGCTGAAGCGCTGGAAGGCGATCTCGCCCTTCTCGGCTGTGCCGCGTTCGGGAACGCCCATCACGCCGGAGTCGGTGAATTCTTCGTGATCGAAGGGGAAGTTGAAATACTGGTAGCCCTGGAATTCAGCATCAGGCATCCCGTCGTTCTTCGCCCAGGCCGGGCCGAGCCAGTGGGGTGCATGCGCCTTGTCGGTCTTGGCGCGGTCAAGGCGCACCAGTTCGGGATTGTGCGCCAGCACCTGCGAGGTTTCCAGTTCGCCCGCGTGCCAGCCAGGGGTCTCCTGGACTGGGCCTTCCAGCACGTCCTTCAACATGCCGATGTAGCGTTCGGCGTAGGGCTTGTAGTAGACGATCAGCGCACCGGTTTCATAACGCAGACGGCGCAGCACCGGATCGACCACCTTGACGTTCGAGCCGTGGCCGTTGACGAAGATCAGCCGCTTGAAGCCATGATGAATCAAGCTGCGGCCAATATCGTAGAGTACATTCAGGTAAGTATCTGCCCGCAGCGTGATCGTGCCCGCGCCCCAACCCGGCGAACGCATATGCTGCGGCGAATAACCCAGCCACAGCGTCGGTGTGTACAGGATACCGGCTTCTTCGCCGGCGCGGGTGGCGACTTCGGTAGCGGTGATGCAGTCGCAGTACAGCGGCAGATGCGGGCCGTGCTGCTCCAGGCTGGCTTTAGGGATCAGGATCGTGTCGGAATGTTTGAGGTATTCCTGAACATCGACGTAACTCAGGTCTCCCAGGCAGAACGAGGGAAACCCCAACTCTTTCGTCTTGCGCGGTGACATCATTAGCTCCTTACCAAACACGGTCTCATCCGATCAGCCGCAGGAGTTCATCCAGCGCTGCTTCGGCAAAGACCGCCTGATTAATGTGTGCATTCACTTCACGATAACGGATTTCTTTTTTCAGACCATCCCGCAGCGCATCCCAGCAGCGGCGGTTGACCTCCGGCTGCCAGAACGCCCCGCCTTCGATATCCATGACCGACCCGCCCCCCAGCGGGACTACCACTGTGACCGGGCCGGCCGCCTGGTTGAGCTTCTCGACGACGAACTGGGTGGCAGCCATCTGCTCTTCCGGCGTGACGCGCACCAGGGTGAACTCCGGGTTGTGATAGTACATCGGGCGGTCGCGGAAGGCTTCGGGGACTTCGTGCTTCGCCCCAAAAACGATGAAATCCAGGCAGCCAGGGACGATCACCTGCGGAATGCCAGCGCGTCCAGCCGCTCCCAGGCGATCCGGGCCGCCGATATGGAACCCGCCCGCGATCTGCCCGGCGACTTCGCTGAGGGTGTAGTCCAGCACGGCAGTGAACTGATCCTGGGCGATCAGCTCCTCCATGGCCGGGCCGCCGACTCCGTTAGCGTGAAAGATCACGAAGTCGATGTCACGGGATTCGATCTGCGGCTTGATGTGCATCAGCGGACGGGTGGTATTGCCCAACATGGTGGCGGCGACCGAGCGGCGCTGGGTATGTTCGGCCAGATGCGTACCGCGCTGCTGATAAGCCTGCGCCATCCCAGCGATAGCGGCCGCCGCCGCGTCGAAGACCGTGCGGCTGATGGGATTCAGGCCGAGGATGTCCACGACCGAGTGCATGACCAGCACGTCCTTCGTGCCCATGAAGGGCGCAAACTTGCGGTGGCCGGAGGCAATCGGCGAGACGATCAGCTTGGGGAAGCCGGTCGGCATCACTTTGGCAGCGGCAGCGGCCAGTACGCTGCCTTCGGCTCCGCCTAACGCGACCAGACCGTGTATGCGGCCTGCGCCAAGCAGGTCGAGCGCGATCTGGCGAACGCCTTTGAGCATCTCTTCAACGGCCTTGCCCCGGCTTCCAGCCTGGCGCAGCGCGTCGATGGTCGATCCGGCGGCGCGGGCGACTGTGGCGCGGTCGAAGTCCGCCGTGATGCCGACGGCCTCGCCGAGGATGCCTGAATCCAACACGAGCGTATCGCAGCCCAGGGCGCGAATCTGGTCACGGAGGTAGGCAGTTTCCGGCCCTTTGGTATCGAGCGTGCCGATCAGCAGCACCGTTGCCATCATCAAATCCACCTTGATCGCATCCGTTCCCCCTCTGCCATTGCCTGGAGAGGGGGTCAGGGGGTGAGGAGCCTACGCGCCGCTGGCCCGCAGGTGCTTGATCGACGCTTCGACGTAGCTGCTGTATTCGGCGTCACTCATCAGGTCGCTGCCGTGGTCGCGGATGAACTTGAGTTCAGCTTCAGTAGCAGTCGTCCCAGCGGCCTCGCCCTTCTTGGCGAGCGGCGAGCGATCCATCGGCACGACGAACTCGACGGTCAACTGCTGGTCGTAGCCAGCCTGCTTGAGCGTGCTGATCAGTTTAGGCCAGTCAAGCGCCCCGCTGCCGGGCGGGAAGCGGTTATTATCCGCCACATGGAAATCCACCAGATGCTTGCCCGTGGTCAGGATGGCCTGGTAGGGATCGGCCTCTTCGATGTTGATGTGGAAGGCATCCAGGCAGACACCGACGTTGGCTTCGTTGACATCCTGCATCAGCCGGATGGCCTGATCGTGGCGGTTGAGGAAGTTGGTCTCGAAGCGGTTGAGCGGTTCCAGCCCGATGCGGATGCCGTGCTTGGCGGCATGACGCGCGACTTCGCGGATGTTCTCGACCGCCCAGCCCCACTCGGTTTCAGCATCGGCCATAGCGATGATCTTGCCGACTTCGCTGGGAACCAGCGTGAAAATGTCACCGCCCAGCGCCGCCACCATGTCCAGGCATTCCTTCAGGTAGGTCACCGTCATTTCGCGATAGTAAGGATCACCGTGGATCAGGTCACGGCCTTTGACCATAATGCTGACCGAGCCAAAGCACTTCAGCCCGTTCTTATCCAGCAGGCCGCGGACATGCTTCCAGTCATATTTGCGCGGCTCGCCCATGATCTGGATACCGTCGTATCCCAGCCGCTTCATGCGGTCGATGGTGGTCTCAATCGGTTCCGGGCGCATCCAATTGTGCATACAGATTTTCATGCGAAGTTCTCCTTCAATAAGCAAAACATTGATCCCATTCGTGTACAGGCAGCCCTAAACTGCCCGGTATCACCGTACTCGCGGCGGCGCGGGCGGCAGTGCCTTGAAAGCCGCCACCTGTTGTTGAATGGCGCGTTCGGTCGGCAGCCGCTCGGCGCTGGATGCGCCGTAGAAACCGGAAATGCCCGGCATGTTCTTCAGCGCCGTCTCGACGTTATCTGGCTCGTCGAATGGCCCGCCGTGGCAGATCACCAGCGCATCCGGGCGCAGCGCCCAGACTGCTTCGGCCATCTCCATCACCTTGCCACAAGCCTCATCCAGCGTGAGCGCGACGCCCGCGCCGATGCTGCCGGCGGTGGTCAGCCCGACGTGGCAGACGATCAGATCGGCTCCGGCCTTCACCATCGCGCGGGCTTCATCCGGGTTGAAGACATACGGCGAGGTGAACAAACCCTGCTCGTGAGCCAGACGGATCATCTCGACCTCTTTGTCATAGCCCATGCCCGTCGCTTCCAAATTGGCGCGGAACACGCCGTCGAACAGGCCGACGGTCGGGAAGTTCTGCACCCCGGAGAAGCCGATCTCCTCAATCTGCTTGAGGAAGTAGGGCATCACCCGGAATGGGTCGGTTCCGTTGACCCCCGCCAGCACCGGCGTGTTCTTGACAACCGGCAGGACTTCCCCGGCCATCTCCATGACGATGGCATTGGCGTCGCCGTAGGCCATCAGCCCGGCCAACGAGCCGCGTCCGGCCATCCGGTAGCGCCCAGAGTTGTAGATGATAATGAGGTCGGCCCCGCCCAGTTCCTCGAACTTGGCCGAGATGCCCGTGCCGGCGCCGACCCCGATGATCGGTTTGCCCGCGGCCAGTTGATCTCGCAGGCGTTTCAATATGGTCTCGCGTGAAAAAGCCATGCGTATCCTTTTCCGCTTTTATCCAGTCATTTAAGCATTGTCAACAGCGCCTCGACAGCCGCCGTCGCAAAGGCCGGATCGTTGATGTCCTGCGGCATTTCGACCACCGGAATATCTGGTCGCAGATTGGCCTTGAGCGCGGCGACAAAGGCCTGCATCGCCTCCGGCCAGTAGAACGGCTTATCGGGCAGGTCGATCTCGGACCAGCCGCCCCAGGGGATGTAGACCGCCAGCGGCCCGCGCGCGGCGTTGAGCTTCTCGGCGAAGATCGCCCCCAGCCGGGCATTCTCCTCCGGCGTTGTCCGCATCAGGGTGATGTTGGGATTCCACTCGTAGAACCTGCGATCCTGGTACTGGGCGGGGATCGTCTCCGGCGACCAGAAGTTGCACATATCCAGGCAGCCGGGCGCGACGATCTGCGGCAGCCCTTGCCGCGCCGCCGCTTCCAGACGATGCGGCCCGGCGCTGAGGACGCCGCCCAGCAGTTCATCAGCCCACTCCGTGGTCGTCAGGTCGAGGACGGCGCTGATGAGACCGTCGGCGATCAACGCCTCCATCTGACGACCGCCCGTGCCGGTAGCATGAAAGACCAACACCTCGTATCCGGCCGCTTCCAGCAGGGCTTTGGCGGTGTTGACGGCGCGGGTCGTATTGCCGAACATCGTCACGGCGACGGTCGCCAGGTAG
>CAZKXW010000007.1:0-13139 GCA_964556745.1 uncultured Anaerolineaceae bacterium | reverse complement strand
GGTCGGTTTATCCTCGCCCGCTGTCACTTCTCCACCCACCATGCCGCAGATCGCTCCGGCAGCGTTGGTGTAAATCCGGCGGCTGATGCGGTTGATCCCGTTCACGTCGATGATCGAGGGAATCATCACAATGTCGCTCAGGCCGACGAAACCGCTGACATCGCCGGAGGCCAGCGTGCTGACCATCACCTTCGGAAAGCCAATCGGCAGCGCCCGCATCGCGCTCGTAGCGATCGAGGTTCCGCCACCTCCGCCCATGCCGATGATGCCGTGAATCTGCCCGGCATCGTACAGCCGCCGGGCGATGACCGCCGCGCCGCGCACCATCACCGCCATCGCTTCGCCCCGGTCGGCGCGGGCAACCAGATCGGCCAGCGCCGCGCCGCCCGCTTCCGCCACCTGTTCATGACTCACCTGCGGCACAAACGCCGGTTGGCCGAGGACCCCCGTATCGATCATGAGCGTCTGGAAGCCGCGCCGCTCGATTTCCGCCTTGAGGAAGGCGAAATCGGCTCCTTTAGTATCCAACGCGCCAATCATGGCGATGGTCGTGGTCATCGGTTCTTGCTCCGGCCCCTGCGCCGTCGATTCGTAGGGACGCCCAACGGAACGCCCCACTTCGGATCGTAGGGGTACGCTGACCGTACCCCTACACCCTCTTTCGCTTAATACTTCACATCCACCGCGCGGCCACTCTTCGACGACTTGACGATAGCGTCGCAGATGACGGCATTGCGGTAGCCATCCACGAAGGACGCGCCATACGGCTCGACCTTCCACTTGCCCAGGATCGCCCCGAAGAAGTGGTTGAACTCGTGGACGAAGGTATGTTCCCAGCCGATGATGTGTCCGTGCGGCCACCAGTTTTCCCAGTAGGGATGGAAGCTCTCGGTCACGAGAACATCATGGAATCCGCGTGTTTCTTTCGGGTCTTCACCCGCCCAGAAGACTTCCAGCTCGTTCATCCGCTCCAGGTTGAAGCGAATTGAGCCTTTCTCGCCGTTGATTTCGATGCAGTTGTAGTTCTTGCGGCCGTGGCAGAAGCGCGAAGCTTCGACCGTGCCGACTGCGCCGTTCTCAAACTCGAGCAGCGAGACGAAAGCGTCATCCACATCGACCTTGCCCATTCCCTTGCCATCCGGCATTGGGCGCTCCGGCACGAACGTCTTGGTCATCGCCATAACCCGTGACGGCTCGCCGACCAGGAAGCGGCCCAGGTCGATCACATGCGCGCCCAGATCGCCAAGCGCCCCGCTGCCCGCGACTTTGGCATCCAGCCGCCAGATCTTCGGAAACTTCGGGTCGATGATCCATTCCTGCAAATAGACGGCGCGGAAGTGGAAGATTCGTCCCAGCGCTCCGCTTTCGATCAGCCGCCGCGCCTGGACAATAGCCGGGACGAAGCGGTAGTTAAACGCCACCATATGCTGCACGCCCGCCTGCTGCACGGCATCCAGCATCTTGTAGGCTTCTGAGGCCGTCCGCGCCAGCGGCTTCTCGCAGAAGACGTGCTTGCCCGCTTTGGCTGCCGCGATGCTCGGAACCGCGTGCGTATCGTTCGGCCCGCCGTTGTCGAAGACATCGACCTTCTTGTCGCGGATCATCCGGCGCCAATCCGTATAGTATTTGGCGTAGCCAAAGCGTTTGGCAGCTTCGGCCGTCGCGCCTTCATTCCGGCCGCAGATCGCCTGGAGGCGCGGCACGGCAATCGGCGGATACATCATATAAGGAAGCTTCTTCAGCGCATTGGAATGCGCCTTGCCCATAAAGGCATAGCCCAGCATCCCAACGCCGATTTCGGGCGCGCTGCCTTCGGCCTTCGCGCCCGCCATCGTAGTGAAACCAACTTCTTCAGGCATGATGGCTGTTCCCCTTACTTGCGTTCAAAAGCGGCGTCGAAAGCCATGCTCGACGGCGCAAAATCATTCTGCTTGACGAACTCGACCGCTTCCGACGCGCCGCGTTCCCGATCCATGCCGCTGTCTTCCCACTCGACCGACAGCGGGCCGGTGTAGCCAGCACGATTCAGTGCCCGCACCATCGCGTCCAGGTCGAGGTCGCCGCGCCCCGGCGAGACGAAGTTCCAGCCGCGGCGGTGATCGCCAAACTGGATGTGCGAACCCAGGATGCTGTTCCAGCCGTTCAGGTTCACCCGCGAGTCCTTGACGTGGACGTGGTAGATGCGATCCGGGAAGCGGTCAATGAAGTTGACCGGATCGAACTGCTGGTGGATGAAGTGGCTGGGGTCATAGTTGAAGCCGAAAGCCGGGCGGTGATTCAGCGCTGCCAGCGTCCGCTCAGCCGTGTAGATGTCGTAGGCGATTTCCGCTGGGTGGCATTCCAGGGCGAAGCGCACACCGACTTCATCGAAGACATCCAGAATCGGATTCCAGCGATCAGCGAATTCGCGGTAGCCAGCCTCGATCATGGCGTCGGTCGTCGGCGGGAAGAAATACAGCATGTGCCAGACCGGGCTGCCCGTGAAGCCGTTGACCACCTTCACGCCGAACTTCGCGGCGGCGCGGGCTGTCTTCTTGACCTCTTCGGCGCAGCGCTGGCGCACGCCTTCCGGCTTGCCATCGCCCCACAGATGCGGTGGTAGGATGGCTTTGTGGCGCTCATCGATGAGCGTATCGGCTACACACTGGCCGACCAGATGCGTGCTGATGGCGAAGCACTTCAGCCCGTGCTTCTCCAGAATCTCCCAGCGCCCCTTGACATAGCTGTCGCTTTCCAGGGCTTTATCAACCTCGAAGTGGTCGCCCCAGCAGGCCAGTTCCAGACCGTCGTAACCCATCGCGCTCGCTTTGTGAGCCAGCGTATCCAGCGTCAGGTCGGCCCATTGTCCGGTAAACAGGGTAACAGGTCTTGCCATGATGATCTCCTTTTTCTCTGCCTTTTCAGTCAGACTGTCTTTATATCTTTTCCACGCCGCGCCGGGAGTCTTACACCCTCAATCTCCCACTGCCGCTGCCGGGCGGATGACGGGCTGGCGGCGGCGTTCCCCGCCGACCAGTTCGCGCCCGATCAGATACACCGCCGCGCCAGGAAACAGGTTGAAGAGGATCAGAAAGGGCATCTCAATCTGATTGAAGCTGCTGTTGGCTTCGTTGGCGATCTGCGCCTTGCGGGCGTCATCGTAGGTGTTCCAGACGCGCTGGCGAATGCCGTAGGGTTCCCTCGGCGCATTGCTGCTGATCGCAGCGGCGTTCAGCGCCACCATCAGGACGACAGCCGCGACCGCGCCAATGAGGTGCTGGCGGCGCGTCAGCGGTGGGATGCTGTCGTCATAGACAGCGCGCGGCGCCATGATGTGGCTCCACAGAATGAAGCCCAGCGTCGAGAACAGCAGCACCAGGAAGCCGTAGCGATACGGGATGAAGCTCCATGGGTTGAACAGACACACTGTCCCGAAGATGATGCCGACGATGATGACGTACTCCATCGCCTTGTAGGTGCGTCCGGGTATCTTGCCGTTGAAGCGCCGCGCCGCCAGCACGATCAGCAGGATGTACAGCAGCAGGATGCCGACAAAGGCGAAGAAGAACGGGATAGCATGGAACAGCACACTGTTGCGGGTTTCTTCCGCTACCATGCCCGGAACCCACGTCCCGAAGATGTAAGCCAGAATGAACATCACAACCGCGATTCCGCCCAACCACTTGATCGGCCCCAGGTATCTCGACATGGGATGCTCCGCTCCTTGATCGGCCGTCAAGCGGCCAGCAGTTTCTTCAGGAAGTTGACGCCATTCTGCGCCAGCGCGTCCTGGCTGGCCTCGAACGGACGCCAGATTGCCGCCGCGCGGGCAATGCTTTTGACTTTGTTGGTGAAGGATTCGATCACCACCGGGCCGTCGTAGCCGATGTCGCGCAGCGCCTGGGCGACTTCGCCCCAGGTGACGTTGCCGCTGCCTGGCGCGCCTCGGTCATTCTCACAGGCGTGCAGATGGCACAGCCGCGATCCAGCAGCACGGATGGCCGCCCCCAGCGACTTCTCTTCGATGTTCATGTGGAAGGTGTCCAGCATGATCCGGCACGACGGATGCGCCACCCGGTCCACCACCTCGACCACCTGCGTGGACAGGTTGATGAAGCTGGTCTCGAAGCGGTTGAGCGGCTCGATTCCCAGCACCACGCCGCGATCCCCGGCGTATTCTGAGAGGCTGCGTAGGTTCTTCACCAGTGTATCGACATCCTTGGCGCGTTCCTCGGCCGTCTGCTGCCAGACGCGCCCGACCGCCGAATAAATCGGCCCAACCAGATTGGTCGCGCCCAATGCCTGAGTCGCGTCGATGCAGCCGCGAATGTAATCCATGCCGTTGGCCTGAATCGCCGGATCAGGATGGACCAGATCACGGTCAGGCCCCATGGCGGCGCAGGTGCTCACGCCCAATCCCTGCTCGGCGATGATCTTCGCCCCCGCCTTATGATCCAGGTCGGAGAGGCTCTCCAGCGGGATTTCGATCCAGTCGAAGCCCATCCCCTTGACCAGCGGAGCCAACCGCTTCAGTTCGTCCGTAGTGAGTGGGGAAACCCACACCCAGGTATTCACCCCAAAACGCATGATTATTTCTCCTGAAATGCTTTCGTCTTATCGCCTGGAAGCAATCCCGTTCACAGATCGCCCTCCGGGCATTGCGATCAAAATCCTTTCGAGCGCCGTACCATCCCTGCCCCCTGTCCCCCTCCCCGCTGCACGGAGAGGGGGACTTATGGAGGGAGAGAAGGAAGAGTGTCAGTTCAGGCGTAGGCCGTCATTGCTGAAGAAGTGCAGGCGGTCATGCACAATCTCGAAGCGCACTTCTTCATCCAGCCCATAGGGCGAAACGCCCGGCACGATGCTCAGCAGTGTTTGCTCGCCGCAGCGCACATGCACGATGCTCTCGACCCCCAGCGGTTCGGTCAGCACCACCTGGCCTTTGAAGTTGCCGCGCCCTAACTGGATGTCCTCCGGTCGGATGCCGAGCAGCACCTCAGCAGGCAGATTGCTCCGCGCCGGGACGCTCAGCCCGGTCTGCCGCACCGCCAGCGTGCCATCCTCACGCCAGGCCGGCAGCAGGTTGATGCGCGGTGTCCCCACCAACTGCGCGACCATTGTCGTGGCCGGATGGTCGTAGATGTCCGACGGTGTGCCGATTTGCAGAATGTGGCCGTGATCGAGGACAGCGATCCGGTCGGCCATCGTCAGCGCCTCGATCTGGTCATGAGTAACAAACAGCGTGGTGCTGTGCTGCACCTTCTGCAGGTGCTTGAGTTCCACCCGCAGGCTTTCGCGCAGTTTGGCATCCAGGTTGGAGAGCGGTTCATCCATCAAGAAGATGCGCGGCTCGCGCACTATCGCCCGTCCAATCGAGACGCGCTGCATCTCACCGCCGGAGAGCTTGGCCGTCTTGCGTTCCAACAGGTGACTGATCCGCAGCTTTTCGGCAGCCTCGGTCACGCGGCGGCGGATCACGTCTTCGGGCGTCTGCCGCAGCGGAGACCGCAGCGGGAAGGCCAGGTTGTCGTACACACTCATATTCGGGTAGAGCGAATACTGCTGGAAGACGAACGCCACGTCGCGGTCGGCAGGTTGCAGTTCGTTTACATCACGCCCATCGAACAGTACGCTGCCCGCATTCTGTTTCTCCAGCCCAGCGACCACCCGCAGCGTGGTGGTCTTGCCCGCGCCCGTCGGCCCCAACAGGACGAAGAACTCGCCGTCTTTGACCTCCAAGGAGACATCCGCCAGGGCGACTGTATCGCCGTAGTGTTTGGTGATGTGGTCGAGTCGAACGTCGCTCATGACACCAACTCCTCGCGCAGTGCCTTCTCCGTCGCTGGATTGAAGAAGCGCACCATTTTGAGATTCAGATCAAAGCGCAGCGGCTCCCCGATGCTGTAGGCAGCTCGTCGGTCCGCCCGCACATGGACAATCTGGTCCCGGGAAAGTTCGACGTGCAGCACGCTGTAGCTGCCGTGCATATCGTTGGCGTAGGTCACCCCGGTTAGCGCCCCGTCAGCAGCGATGCTGGCCGCTTCGGGCCGGAAGCCAACGATCACCTTGCCGTCTTTGTCCAGCCCTTTGCCCAGCGCTGCCCGCCACCCCTCGCTGACCCGGAAGCTGCCGCCTTCGATATGGATCGTTCCGTCTTCATGGCGGCCAGGGATCAGGTTCATGCCAGGGCTGCCGATGAACCGAGCCACGAACAGGTTGGCCGGATTATGGTAAACATCAGCCGGGGAAGCCGACTGCTGCACCTCAGCGTTGGACATGACCACGATGCGGTCGCCCATCGCCATCGCCTCGATCTGGTCGTGGGTGACGTAGACCGTTGTCGCGTGCTGGTCGATGTGAAGCTGCTTGATCTCCGCCCGCATCGATTCGCGGAATTCGGCATCCAGCGCCCCCAGCGGCTCGTCCATCAAGAAGGCCGCCGGCCGCCGCACCAGCGCCCGCGCCAGCGCCACCCGCTGCTGGTCGCCGCCGCTCAGACTGCCGGGATGCTTATCCAGCAGATGGTCAATCTTGAGCATTTTGGAGACTTCGGCCACCCGCATCTTGATTTCCCCGCGGGCCATGCCCTCGGCCTGGAGCGGGAAGGCGATGTTGTCGCGCGAAGTCAGGTGGGAATACAGCGCGAAGAACTGGAAGACAAAAGCGATGTTGCGTTCGCTGGGATGATTCCAGGTGACATCCCGACCGTTGAACAGGATATTCCCGGCGGTGACAGCCTCCAGGCCGGAGATCATCCGCAGCGTCGTGGTCTTGCCGCAGCCGGACGGTCCCAGCAGGACGACGAACTCGCCGTCTTTGATGGTCAGGTCCAGCGGCTTGACGGCGTAGCTCTCGCCAAATTTCTTCTCGACGCGCTTGAGTTCTATCGTTGCCATGATGATGTATTGCCTCAGCCTTTGCGGATCGCGCCGAAAGTGACGCCCCGCAGCAGGTGCTTCCGCAGCGCGAAGGTGACAATCACCACCGGGATCAGGAAGATCAGCGACCCGGCGGCGATGGTAGACCATTCGATGCCGCCCGTGCCCAGGATCAGCGGGATGCTCGGCGGCGCGGTGCGGGCGTTGTTGGAAGTCAGCAGCAGCGCGAAAGCATATTCGTTCCAGGAAAAGATGAAGGAGAAAACCGTCGTGGCCGCGATTCCAGTCGTGGCTTGCGGCAGCACGATCTTGCGGAAGGCTTGCAGGCGCGTATACCCATCGACCAGCGCGGCGTCTTCGTACTCGCGCGGAATCTCGTCGATGAACCCCTTCAGCAGCCACACCGCGAACGACAGATTGAAGCTGGTATACAGCAGGATCATACCCACATGGGTATCGTACAGCCCCAACTGGCGGTACATCAGAAAGATCGGCACGGTCACGACTACCGCCGGCAGCATACGCTGGCTGAGGATGAAAAAGAGCAGATCATCCTTGCCCGGCACATTGAAGCGGCTGAAAGCATAGGCCGACAGCACCGCGAAGCCGACCGACAGAATCGTCGAAATGCCCGCGATGATGATCGAATTGAGCAGCTGCGTCCCAAACTGGCTCGGCCCGGTGATCGTCTGCTGCCGCGCCAGCAGCACTTGATCACCCCAGCTCAGGTCAGTGCGCTGCTTGTACGCATCCCATTCGCTGGATGAAAGCTGCCGCGACTCGGTGAACAGGCTGACGAAGCCTTCCATTGTCGGCGTGAAGAACACAATCGGTGGGACGGATACCGCGTCGGGCAGTGACTTGAAGGCCGTCATGCCCATCCAAACGACCGGGATCAGCGTGATCAGCGCAATGATGACTGCGACCACCGCACGAATCGCGCCGGTCACGCGCGGGCGCAGCCCGACCATATCGACGCGGGTGGAATAATTGACAGGAGCACGGCTGGGGGCAGATTGGACGGCCATTTTATGATCCTCTGGCCTTGTTCAACTGGCGGATGTATAGGTTGCTGACGGCGATGATGATGACCAGGATAATGTAGGCCAACGCGCTCGACATGCCCGTATCGTACTGTCCCTGGAAGGCCAGCTTATACAACTGGATCGAGACCGTTTCAGTGTTGTCTCCCGGCCCTCCGCCCGTCAGCCCCATGACCAGATCGAACTGTTTGAATGCCTCGATGGTGCGGAACAGTACTGCGATCAACAGCAGCGGCATGACCTGCGGCAGTGTGATCCGCCGGAACTGGAACCAGGCGCTCGCCCGGTCGATAGCGGCGGCTTCATACAGGTATTCCGGAATGGCGCTCAGTCCGGCCAACGCCAGCAGCATGACGAACGGACTCCACATCCACACATCGACGATGATGATCGCCCACAGCGCCAGATCAGGCTGCGAAAGCCACTGCGGCGATGTATTGATGTCCGTATAGCCCAGCAGGTAGTTGAGGATGCCCGACGATGGGTTAAAGATCAATTTCCAGAACACGGCCACCACAATCGGCGAGAGCATCATCGGGATCAGGATGATAGTCGTCAGCAGGCCGCTCCCCTTGAACTTCGAGCGCAGCAGCAGCGCCATCCCAAAGCCGATCAGTGTTTGCAGCGCGACCGAAACGAGCGCGTAACGCCCCGTGAGCGCGAAGTTGTTCCAGAAGCCGGGGTCATTCAGGATCGTCAGGTAGTTTTGCAGCCCGACCCATTCCGGCGGCACATCCGAAATCACCGAAAATTTGGTGAAGCTCAAAAACAGGCTGTATATCAACGGGAATATATTCATCAGAATCAACAGGATCACCGTCGGCAGGATGAACAACTGCACGATCCGCGCATCGCTCAGATACCGTCGGCCTGTCGAAGATGAGAGCTGGGTCGAGACCGGAAGACTCGTTTGCTGGGTACTCATAGTATAAACCGGAAGTCCTCTGCGGTTGCGGGAGGGCAGCTTGCGCCGCCCCCCTATACTTCACATGGAATGAGCCGATCTGCGTCCCGGATTGTCAGTGCTGGCGAACGGGTCTCTTCCCTCGACCGGGATGTTTTCTCCCCTTCTCCACAAGGCAGAAGGGCCGCAAGATGAGGGCTTGACCGGCCTTCGCCAGCCAGACCTATTGGACGTAGCCCGCTTCGACGAGGATGGCATCCATTTCTTCAGCCATCTTGTCCAGCGCTTCCTGCGCTGTGCCCTGGCCGGCGACCACATAGTTCGCGAGGTTGGTCTGTGCCGGGACCAGCAGCTTGCCGAACTCCGGAATATTGAAGAAGTCCTTGACGAAGGTCATCGTCTCAGCAAAAGCCGCGTTGTACGGGGCGATCTCCAGGAATTCCGGCGATTCCAGCACCGCGATGTTGCAGGTGTAGCCGCCCAGTTCCGCCCAACGCTTCTGCACATCTTCCTGCGCGAACCACTTGATGAAGTCCAGCGAGGCCTGCTTGCGATCATCGGCGATGTAGGCGTTCACGCTGATTCCCTGACCGCCCAGCGCCGCAAACCGCTTCCCATCCGGGCCAGCCGGCATCGAGAAGTAGCCCGTGCTGTCCTTGTACGGGTTCTGGTCGCTGTTCAGCACCGGGAAGAAGGCGAAGTAGTTCATAATCATCGCCGCCTGCCCGTTCAGGTAGACATCATTCATTTCCTGGAAGAAGGCGTCATTCGTGCCGGGAGGCGCGAAGCTGTACAGTTCCTTGTACAGTTCCAGCGCGGCCACAGCCTGCGGCGAATTCACCACACCCAGGGTGTTGAACGTACCATCGTGCCAGTCGCCACCATAGCTGAAGAAGATGTTCTGGAAGCCCATTGTGATCGCGTCGTAGTCGTCCTGCGTGTACACGCCGACGCCGTACAGACCTTGATCGGGACGGGTGAAGAACTCGGCGATGTCGCGCAGTTCCGTCCAGGTCTTCGGTACGCCCAGGTCATAGCCATACTTCGCCTTGAAGTCGGCCATGTTCTGCGCGTCCTCGAACAAATCCTTGCGGTAAGCCCAACCGTTGGCATCGCCCTCGGTCGGATACGCATAGTATTGGCCTGAACCCGCCGGATACTCACCGTAGTAGGTCAGCGTCGCCGGGGTCACGGTCTTGTCGATCCCGTTGCTCGACATGAATTCGGTCAGATCGACATAGTGCCCCTGGGTCACAGCCTGACCGACCCACTGGCTGTCGCCCACAACCATGTCGAAAGCCGTGCCTTTGGCCGCCCATTCCGTGCCGACGCGGTTGTAGTAGTCGCCCCACGGAGTCTGCACCACCGTGACCTTGATGCCGGTCGCAGCTTCGTAGTCATTGCCCACCTGTTGCAGGAAGTCCGCCGGTGACCACTGCGCCCACCAGATCGTCAGTTCGGTAATGCCCTGTGCGCTGGTCGAAACCACGCCGACCGATAGAACCAGGGCGAAAACCACCATCAAGAACAGACTCTTCTTAACCATTCAGCTTGCTCCTTGCTTTGAGACATTTTCTTGTGCGCGAACAGTTCATTCCTATTCAGGTGATCGCAGATGAGTCAACCTCCCTTCAGCACATATCCTGATGGGCAGCAAACCAGAATCAGCGGACGCGCGCTCAGGCCGCCTCCACTGCGGGAACAGCGATGGAGAACGATAGGAAACTCAAAACGAGGTGTGCAATAAACCATACTAAACAAAACCGTAACCTTAGTTTCCCCCTATTGTAACGTGGATCGAACAGCTGGGGGTGTTTCTGTCCAAACCCAACCTAGCGCCGGATGAGCTTCCTGAACATATTCTCGCGGGCCTCTTCCAGGTGATGCGCCATCCGCTGGCGAGCCTTCTCCGCATCCCGCTCAGCAATCGCATCCACGATGGCCTGATGTTCCCGCGTCCCGTCAATCAGATACTGGTCGATCACATGATCGTCTGAACCGCGCTGCTGCATCCGGTTGCGGGCTTGCAAGACCATCTGGCCAAGCAGTTGGTTCGGGCAGGCGTTGCACAGGATTTCGTGCCACTCCCGGTCCAACCGCGACCAGGCCGGACGGTCGCCCCGCGCAGCGACCTGTGCCATCTCGTGCGTCAGTTCTTGCAGTAGTTGGATGTGTTTGGGTGAAAGCGCCTGCGCCGCCAGCCGGATCACTTCCGGTTCCAGCAATTCGCGCACGCGCAGCGCATCGAAAAGCTCCTGGGCCGGGCGGGCAGCCAGCGTAAAGGCGCGCCCGGCAGTGATCTGGATCAGGCCGTCGGCAGCCAGGAGTTGCAGCGCTTCGCGCACCGGGGTACGGCTGACTTCCAGAACTTGCGACAGCCGCGTTTCCGGCAGCGGCAGCCCTGGTTCAAGATCGACGTTGCGGAGAGCATCCGCCAACCGTTGGTACACCTGGTCACGCAGCTTTCGCGCATTCGCCAGCGGCTTTGGCTGAGCTTGAATGTAGGCTTCGAGCGATTCGATGCCGTGACTCATCAAAAACAGCTTTCAAGAAACGTACTGTATGTAAAATGTATACAATCTGCATTCACCTTGTGTATAACATATCTCCCGCCGTTCTGTCAAGCAGATCGCTCGCAGGGGTGCATTTCATTCTTGGGGTTAGTTTTGGATAGCCTGTGGGTCTTTCATGGAATCAAATCGGATTTCGGCATGTCCACTGTCCGTTCACTCGACATGCTTTTCGGCAGCCGGATACTTTCGTGCTGCATCCGCTAAATCGTCGAGAACAACACGGGGCTGCGGGCAGAACGTGCCGGATGCGCCATGGAGGGTCTGGCGGCACAAACCGACCATCCCCCTCCTTCACCGAAACGGCCTCATGTCACTTGTGTTCAGATCCGCCCCCAATTTGAAATGCGCCTGCCCGCACCCGCTGCCTCCGGCTTGGTTGACAAGGTCAGGGCTTTTTGATACGGTGTACATGAGAACGTTCGAAATTGTAAGGTTCGTCATGTTCGGCGCGTAGGAGAATTCATGTCCACCGCCACCCTCATTCCCGAAACGTCTGCCCAGGATAGCATTCTCCCCCTGGATGATGCCCGCGCCGTCGCCCGCTTCTTTCAGGCGCTGGCCGATCCGACACGCGTCCGGCTGCTCAAAGCCCTGGCCGAGGGTGAATGGTGCGTAACCGATCTCACCGACGCCCTGCAAATGGACCAGCCCGCCATTTCTCATCAATTGAAGTACCTGCGCGACATGGGATTGGTGCGCTGGAAAAAGGATGGTCGCCACGTCTACTACACGCTGGGCGACTCCCACCTGCGCGATATCCTCTTGAGCAGCCTCGCCTACCTCGACGGCGCTTGAGCCGCCTGCGCGCAGCCCACGATCAGGACTCGCCCGCCGCAGCCTCGCGCTTGCGCCGGCTGAACCCCAACCGCTGAAGCCCTGAACCGTTCGCGTGTTCGCCGGACTCGCTGGCGGAAAGCTGCGCTTCCGCCTGAGTCGCCGCGATAGGCAGGCGCACCGTGAACACTGTCCAAATGCCTGGACTGCTCTGCACTTCGATCATGCCGTCATGGGCTTCCGCGATCCACTTGGCAATCGCCAGCCCCAGACCCGCCCCATCCTGCTCGTTCGACCGCGCCCGCGAGCTGTCCGCCTGGTAAAAACGGTTGAAGATGTGCTGCAAATCGTCCGGCTGGATGCCGATGCCTGTGTCGCCAACTTGCAGGACGGCTTTGCTGCCTTCGCGCCGCAGCGAAATGTGAATCTGCCCGCCATCCGGCGTGAATTTGATCGAGTTCTGGATCAGGTTGAGCAAAAGCTGCTTGAGGCGGTCAGAATCGCCTTTGATGCGTACCGGTTCGACCGCGGCAAGTTTAATCTTCAGACCGCGATCCCCAGCCAGAATTTTGGCGTGGCGATACACCTCGGTCACGACCGTATCCAGGTCGATCTCCACCCGGTCGAGCGCCACGCTGCCGTAATCCGCCCGCGCCAGCGTCAGCAGGTCATTCACCAGCCGCGACATGCGCTCAGCCTCGCTCTCGATAGCCTCCAGCGAAGACTCATCGACCCCGTAGCGCCGGATCAGGTCGAGATGGCCGCGCACCGCCGTCAGCGGCGTCCGCAGCTCATGCGACACATCCGCGATCAGGCGCCGCTGCGCCCCAAACAGATGCTCCAGCCGGTCCATCATCCCGTTGAAGACCATCGTCAGCCGCCCCAGTTCGTCCATCGGACCGGTCCAACTGAGCCGTGTCTTCAGGTCCTTAGCCGAAGAAATGCTCTCCGCCGCGCAGGTGATCGCTTCAATCGGTTTGAGCGTCTG
>CAZKXW010000006.1:0-96636 GCA_964556745.1 uncultured Anaerolineaceae bacterium | reverse complement strand
AAGTGCAAGGCACCGGCGAAAATGCCACCTTCAGCGACGACGACCTGGCCCAGCTCCTGGCCCTGGCCCGGCAGGGAATGGCCACGCTCCAGGCCGAGCAGAAAAAGGCCCTCGGCCGCCACTGGCCGTTTCAGTGATCGCCGCCGGGCCGGTGGCGGCACCCTGCGGCCGGCGCGATCGGTTCCAAGGAACTCCGCCGCCAGGCTAAACGTGCCCGCGCTGCTTCAGCCAGCGGTAGCGCCCCCGTATCTCCTTCGTTCGCCGCCATGCCATACAGGAAACCCTGTTGAAGTCTATACAAACTCAGGGCTGGATCGGCCTCCACCACACCTTCCAACCGTTGAGCGCCCTCGCCATACGCGCGCGTCACCCCCACTTCGTTCAGGATTTGCGTGTACTCGCGGTAGACCCCACTGCTCCACAATCCGCTGACGATAAGACCCACCCACAGCGCCGCGCCACCTGCTGGAAACACCCACCGCCGCCATCTCGCTGTAGCCACCTGCGGCGTCAGCGGGACGATTGCTAATGCCAGCGCCAGCAGTCCCATCAGTGCGATAATCGGCAGCATCGCTGTCACATCGAAGAACTGGTGAACGGCAAATGCTGCCGCGCCGCCCGTGGCTCCCGCCAGATGGATTCGAACCGCCGAGTTCGCCCCTCGCCAGTTATTCCGCATCGCCAGACCGCTGACGAGTAAAGTAGCCGCACCCGCCGCCAGCCCGACGATCCCCAATTCAGCCGCGATCTGAAATGCGATGTTGTGTGCATGGCTGTGTGGTCGGTCTTGGAGAATGTCCTCCAGCCGCAGCATTCCCCGGCCATACGTGTACAAGCCCTGCCCGGTCAGCGGCTTTTCCTGGAACAACTCGAATGCTGCCCGGTACAGTTCTGTCCGCAGACCGACCGCCCGTCCGCCCTCGTTCAAGGATCGAATCAGCAAGATACCTGCGACCGCGGCGACGATCAGGCTGATCGTCCCAGCTGCGATCATGACGAGACGAAGCGCCGCGCTCCGGTCGCGCCACCAATCCAGCATTCTCCGCGTTGTGACTCGCTCCGCCCGGTTCAGCGCCATCCCCGCGCACACGGCCATCCCGACCGCTGCCCCAATCCACGCTCCGCGCGAAAATGTCAGCAGCAGAACGAACAGCGCCAGCAGCAGATAGACTCCCAGCAGCACGCGGTTGAGCCTAGATGCAGTGAACAGACGCGCCAGGATCAGCGGGATCAGGACTGCCAGATAAGCCCCGAGGAAGTTAGGATTGCCCATTGTGCTGCCCGGTCGCGGCAGAAAGAAGCCGCTCACACCATAAGCTGCCAGTTGCTGCAACCACGGCATTAGTTGGAAGAACGTGAAAAAGAAAACGATCACCCCGCTCAGCAGCACCCCTTCGACGATAGTCTCTCTTCGTGCCGCCGAATTCGTCAGAACGTCGCTCAGGAAATACCACAGCCCAATATACAACCCGGCATACCATAGGCCGATGCTGATGTGCCGCCAGGCATCCAGATTCGCCACCAGCGACAGCCCAAATCCCGCCAACCAGATCAGGATTGCCCAGTCCATCGGACCCTGGTGCCAGCGCCATCCCCGAACCCACCGCACAATGAACCACACTGCCGCCATCACGCCCAAACCTATCAGTGTAAAATTCTGAAATGCGGGATCCAAGATGCCATTAAACGTCGCGCCGATAGTCACCAGATAACTCATGGCGATCATCACCACGGCACGGACAGCGAAGTTGGTTGTTCGAGACACCGCAGTGCCTTTCCAGAATCGAGACTGAGCCAAAAACTCCCATCAGCATACACCCAATACAGGCTCTACGCCGTAAGATATTGCCCGCCCTCATCCTTCCCGGAAAACACCCCAAACATAACCTTCTGCAAAGGAATTATCTTCTGCCCTGATCTTTCGTCTTTACCTGAATCCCCAACCTCTGATCCCTTGCATTCAAGGGATACCAAAGAGTTACCAAAATGTCACCCTTTCCGTCCCATTTTGTGCTATCGTGGAGGTGTACAGGGAGTCCCGGTTACCGGCCATCCCCAATGCGAATGGATAAGAATCGTGCGATTCTCATTCTTATCATTCTTATCATTTCGCATTTGGGTTCAAAGTTTGAGGGAAAACTGTGCAGCCGTTGCATCAGAATCACGCAGTTGCAACTGCAACATTTTCAACATTCTCAACTTTTCGCGCGATTTGCATTTGCGGCAATTCGGAGCCATCATCGCCTTGCATGTAACCAATGTGGCGCAGAATTGCCGTTCTGCAACTGCCGCAATTGCCACCATTTACGCCAATTTATCCGTTGGACATGGACAACAGCTCGCACAACTCGTCTCCTCTGGCAATCAGCTATACGCGGTAGGCTAAAGGCGGCGTGCTTTTCCGACACTGACGACATTCCCGGCAATTCACGAGTCATTTTATATTGCGATAATCATTCCGCTAATAGATACCCGCTTTCTCTATAAACTCTATACGATGTGCGATTAAATTCATCCCTGCCCGTCCTCGGATAGCGTTGTGTGCGATTTCGGAGTAAAGTTGGGCATATTGCTCACACACTTCGCCCAGTCTTACGGTTCCGGCGGTACATTTCCCGCCATATAATCGGAGCAGGCATGAATGTGAAAGGGACGACTTATGGCGCAGAACCGGAAGTTTGAAATCACCGACGCGCGCGGCGGAGCGGCCTTCGCTGTCCGCGTTGTGACCCGCGCGGCAACCGCCGAGATCGTCGGCACGCAGGATGACGGAACTCTGAAAATTCGGTTGGTCTCCTCTCCCGCTGGCGATCCCGCTGCCAATCAGGAATTGGTCAACCTCCTCGCGGAAAAGTTGCAGGTCTCTACAGACCGCATCGAAATCGTGGCCGGAGCCAATGGCCGCGAAAAAGTCATTTCCGTCGAAGGGATTACGACCGCTGATGTGGAAGAGCGTATTGGTGGACGCCGCGCTGAAGACTGATTTGATCCGGCCGGTCCGCAGGCTGTCGGCTTTGGCTGCCGTTATATTGCTGCTCGTTTCGGCCTGCGCCCCCGCTGCCGAGCCAACCGCGCTGCCGACGCAGACACTGGTTGTCCCGACCGCGACCTGGACGCCGCTTCCCGTCACCGCAACTCCGTCGCCAACCCCCCTGCTGCGTCCCGTAGACTTGGAAACCCCGACCCCTGATGACGCTGCGCCGCCCACCCTATCCGATCCGGTGGCGGCCGAACTGGTTGCTCTGGCACAGCGCCGCATGGCCCAGGACTTAGGCCTGCCCGTCCAGCGTATCCACCTCGTCGAAGTCACCGCTGTGACCTGGCCAGATACCAGCCTCGGATGCCCCCAAACAGACGAAATCTATGCTCAGGGCACCTTCGATGGCTATCGTATCGTCCTCTCTGCGTCCGGTCAGGAGTACATCTTCCACACCGATTTCGACCGCGCCATTCCCTGCGCTGCCGAAGACGAACGCCTGCCCGAATCGTCTGGTTGAGCCAACCTCACAGCGGATTCGGCAGCGGCAGCCCCGACTGGATTTGGAGATCGCCCAACGCCCGGTGAGCGGCTTCACGGACTTCAGCCCGTCCGTCCCGCAGTGCCTTGTACAGCGGCTTGACCATCTCGATAACCCCAAGCTGCCCCAGGTTTGCGGCTGCGTAGCTCCGAATCGGCACGTCCCCTTCTTGGAGCGCTTTGAGCATCACTGCTTTGGCTTCGTCTCCCGGTGGAACTGACTCACCTTGATCGGTTGCCCACTCGTTCAACCACTGGATGCTCTCTACAGCAGGATATGAGAGAGGGGCTAAATCACCGCCGGCCCGCCGCGCCTCGAACGCGATCTGCCCTGCTGACCGCACGTACCATTGGCTGTCTTCCAGATAGGCGCGGTAAATCCAGACCATCGCCCAATCACTGGGCACGCGCCGCAGCCCAAATACCGCCGCTCGCCGTACCAGCATGTCCTCATCCTGGATGGCTTCGTAAAGGATCGGGTAGCCCTGTTCAGGGATGTCGGCTAGGGCCTCCGCTGCGGCTTGCCGAACTCGTTCGGATCCTTCTGTGAGCGCCTGCACCAGTCCGTTCACCGCCTCTTCAGTGCGGATCGCGCCCAGGGCCAGTACAGCCGCTGTCTGCACATCCACACTCCCATCCTGAAGCAGATTTTGCAGAAAAGGAACTGAATCTACATCCTTCACCGCCCCGCATCCTAGACAAGCCAGCAGCCTGATCTGCGGCACGATGCTCTGTAGCGCCTGCCGGAACACTTCACCCGCCAGCGGGTCTCGACTGGCAACCAATGCGGCCGCGGCCCGCTCGCGCAGCAGCGGGAACTGGTTCGGCGCGACCAGGACATTCCTCAGGTAGCGCAGCAAGTGACCTCGCCAGTCCGCATCCGCGCTCGCATACGGTAGCCAGTTCGCCATCCTCAGCACTGAGTTCTGGAGCAGGTCAGGAACAGTGTTCAGCCGCCCCCGGACGACAGTGCTTAAAAGCGCCCGTGATGCTGCGAACCCCAAAGCTTGACTCCATCCTGGTTCGTCTGCGCGCTGCGCCAGCGTCTTGTCTGGGACATCTTCCAGACCCAGGCTAGCGAAGTAGGCGGTTAGCACCGACGACTGGAAGCGGTAATGCCCGTTCGGTAGCCGAACCAGCAGCCCAATTCGTGCCATCTGATTGAGGAACGCGGCACGGGTGTTGATCCGTTCCTGTGCTTTCTTGTCCACCCCCGATCTGCGTGGTTCGGTTTTGAGTGGCGCTTGTGTTCCATCGCCTAGTTGGGACTCGGCCAGTTTGATCGTGCTGACCTCGGTAGTAAGCAGCATCGTCAGACGTGCCGCTGAGATAGATCCTTCGTTGAGTTCCAATCCGGCACAGGTCGTCAGATCGGCAACAAGGGTTTCGATAGGTGTAGTCAGGATCTTCGTGGGCAATCGCTGTTTCAGATAGGCATCTAACCAGGTCGAGTATGGAGCACTGGCTTCAACTCCGCTCAGGCATGCCAATGTTTTGAGCGTCATCTCCATGGCTGAAAGCATGGCATTTCGTTCGCGAGCCTGCTCGATCCACTCTGTGGCAGGGCGCGCTGGCGCAGTCCTGTGGCCACGCCCCACAGGCCAAGCTTCCACCCACCGCGAGATGAACTGGTCGCGGTCGTTGTCATTCCAGGGACGCAGATAGATTGGCGTCAGGGCAAGCCGCTGGGCAAGCGTCCCGTACCCGGTGGCCGGCGCGACGACGATGAGGAAGTTGCCAGGGTAGATCGAGATAAGCGCTTCCAACCACGCTAATTTCAGCGGCCTTTCGCTCGCCGGCAGATCATCGTATCCATCGACCAGCAGTAGAACCTGTCCGTTCTCCAACCGCCGGTACAGCGAACGCGGGATCGTGCTGGCCGCCACTCGGCCAATCTGTCGCTGAACGCTCCGAACCAGCGGTTCCCCTGGATCAACAATGCCGCTCGCTTCAGATTCCCCCGGATACACATCGGCCAGATGGATATAAACCGGCATCAAGCGGTTGAAGAGCGGAATAGACGCTGTACCCTCTACCTGCTCGTCCAGCGCCATGCCATGCCGCTCGGCTAACCGCTCCCGCGCTTTCTGCTCTAGCAGGATGCGCTCTTTGATCCGAACGGCGCGTTCCTTCTCATCGAGTTGGGACTCTTCCTGGTTCAGCCGTTCTTGCAGCGCATCAAACGGCTTCTGGAATCGTAATTTACCCAGTGATCGCAGCAGAATCGCCATCAGTGCCGTCGTCCGTCCGCTGCCTGGATTGCCGAGGAGCGCTAATCGGCGTGTGCCCAAGCTCAGGTCATCAATCGACATGCTGGGAAGGTTGTATGCCGCTTCCAACTGTGGAAAGTCAGGCACACGCGGGACAATGTGGTAGATAGAATGAATAACCTCATCTTCGGTTGGTGCGGCCAACCGTGGAGCCGCTGTAAAGCGCGGTTCCACCAGAATGTCGTCGAGTTTGAACAGATGACTGGCAAGGTGACTCGACCGAGCCATTCGGACGATTCCGTTGATATAACGGCTATCACTTGACTGTGACGCATAGCTCTGTGCGCTGGCGGCCCCTTGGCTCACCGACTGAACCGCTGAGCGGATCAGATGCCGTGCTCGGTACACCCCATATGCCGAGGCCCATCCGGTCAGCAATCCAATGCCGAAGTTCTGGATGTCGAACCCCATAATTCCAGCCTCTCCGTCTATCCGCTCTTGTAGGCGAGGATTCGCCCACAGCTTGAACAGGTTGTCAACCTGTGACCACGCCGCACCTCGCTGACTACCGACATCTCCTGTTCCACCTGGCAGAATGAACAGCTTCGATCCACCAAGAAGGCGACTGGTTGGTTATGTTTGCGCGGTTTCAGGTTGTTGTAGATCGCCAGACTTTCTGGATCGACCGTCTTTAAGACTTGATCCCGCTTCTGCTGAAGCTCCTGTTTTTTGCTTTCCAGACGTTCTTGTTCATGGATCAGGTCAGCATTATCATGTTCTTGTTGAGACTTCACCGTTTGAAGGTGGACTTTCCGTTCACTCAGCGCCTGTTCAGCCTCTTCCACCTTCAACATGATATCAAGCAGCGTGTTCTCCAGGTCTTGATTGCGTTTCTGGAGCGCCCGAATCTCATGCTCCATGTCTTGCATTTCTTTAGGATTACGCACTCGACCGCTGTAGAGCATCTCATTGGTCTGCTGACTTTTGGTCGTATTGCTCTGAATTTCTAGTTCCAGATCACGAACACGAGTCTGGAGGGGGCGGAGTAACTGCTGAGCGGCTGCGATCTGCTGCTCTGCCTCATAGATCATCTGGTCGTTGGCAAGTTGATTGGCGATTTCCCGCAAACGTTTGACTGTCTGGGCCAACCCGAGTTCAAGTTCCTGTAGACGAAAGAGCATTTCGGCTGATGTCATGAATGCATCCTGGCTGACACACGCTGCCGGACTGGGTAAAATGTCCTGAAGCAGATGTCTTAATGCGAACCAACTGGCAAAAACATTTACTGTTAGCGTAAGTTAAGTATATGTGTTGACGATTCGGGCAGCAAGCAAATGGCCCAAGATTGAGAGCAGAGTGAATGCAGCGGTCGTCGCTAGAATCGGTTCAGATCGCATCGCCTGAATGGCGTTGGGTAGTCCTGGTAGCAGCACTACTGCTGCTTGTGGCTTTTACACCCTTCCTCTGGTTGGCTCTCAGCGACACTGGCGAAGACCAGTGGCAGTTCATGGGCATACTCAACAGCAATTATCGGGATGGTGCCACGTACATTTCCAAGATGCAGCAGGGTTATGAAGGCGGATGGCTGGTCTATTTTCGTCATTCCCCGGATATACACAGTCCTGTTTTCATCCAGGTGTTGTATCCTCTGCTTGGGCATATTGCTCGTATACTTGGCATCCCAATCATCGCACTGTTTCACGTCGCCCGTGTCATTGCCGCGCTCATCATGTACATGGCGCTTTACCAGTTTGCAGCGGTGATATGGCCGCGGCGGCGATCAAGACGTATCTTTTTCCTGCTGGTCACTTTGGGTTCCGGACTCGGTTGGCTGGCGATGCTTTTTTCAGGCACCCCATCCACGTCCGATTTTGTGATTCCGGAGATGTTTCCGTTTTACAGCACCCTGGTCAATGTCCACTTTCCTTTGACTATAGCGTTCCTGGCTTTGCTTGCCAGCATATTGATCGTGATGTTCCGCCCCGGCTGTGTTGATCTGCCAACCGTAGCGAACGGTGGTTTGGTTCTGGCGCTGCTCAGCCTGGGACTATCCCTGCTGTATCCCCAGGCCCTCGTGCCGATCGGAATCGCAGTGAGCCTGTACGTGTTTCTACACGGTGTGCGCCTCCGACGCATTCCGGATCGGGAACTGCGCTGGTGGCTTGTACTCATTGCTCCTGCCCTGCCGATGGCGGGTTATTATGTCGCCATCGTGAACTATAACCCGGCAGTCGCGGAGTGGAACCGCCAGAATGTCACCGCCTCGCCAGACCCGTTTACTTTTTTGATAGGTCTCGGTGTGCCGCTCTTGATCGCCCTGCCGGGAATTATCCGCGCGATCCGCCATTTTGAGCAGGATGGCGATCAGATGATGCTCATCTGGCTCCTTTCAATCTTGGTCGTTATGTACCTACCGACCAATATACAACGCCGCTTCACAGTCGGCATTCTCATTGTGATTGCCTACTTTGCGACCCGGGCGCTGGAGTCATTCTGGTTCAACTTCATCAATCGCCGCTGGCGCTACCGGTTGCTAATGGCAGTCGTGCCTATGATGACGATGACGACCGTGTTCATCCTGTTGAGCAACATGACCATAGTGGTCGGCCCATTCCTTCCACGAGACTACGCCAATGCAATCAGTTGGCTTCGTACCAATGCTGACACTAGTGAAGTGGTCGTAGCCTCGTCCGAGGTGAGCATCTGGTTGCCAGGATTGGCCGGAACACGTGTGGTCTACGGTCACCCATTCGAAACGCTCGAGGCTGCTCAGCGCGAACAGCAGATTGTGAGCTGGTACAGCGGGGCCTATTCAGACTGCCGTCAACTCCTGACCGAGTATGATGTGCGTTATGTGATATTCGGGCCGCTGGAACAAGACCTCGGCACTCCAACATGCCTCAGCGCACTGCGTGAAGTGTCTCGCTTCGGTTCTGTCGCCCTCTATGCGCCGTAGCACAACTGGCTTCACAATCCTCATTCTGATCACCTTCCTGCTGGCGGGTATACGGCCGGATGCAATGCCTTTTGTGCGGGAGCAAGCTCGCTTTTCCGATGCGGTGGTTTCGCACTGGCCGAATGCGCTTTTCTTGCGCCAATCGATCCTGCAACGCGGAGAATTCCCTGTCTGGCGCGAGACGATCATGGCTGGACAACCCTTTCTCGCTAACCCATTGAACAAAACCGCGTATCCGCTCCAATGGCTGGTGCTGCTGTTTTTGCCTGCGCTGCACCTCAACCTGCTGGTGATTCTTCATGCGGTGCTGGCGGGTGTGGGCATGTATACCTGGGCGAATGGAATGGGTTTGCGCCCTGAATCGGCATTGCTGGCCGGGCTGGCCTACATGCTCTCGCCACGTTTGTTCGGACATCTGGCTGCTGGACATCTCGATATAGTTTATGCCCTTGCCTGGTGGCCGTGGTTGATGTGGGCGGTTCGCCAGGCGATGAAAGCGACTGCCAAGCTGTCGAACAGTCTCATCATCGGCATGTTGGCGTCGCTCCTCGTCATCGCTGACAGCCGGGTTGGACTGTTCGCTATTCTATCTGCGGTTATCTACGGAGCCTATCTGACCCAGCGATTGTCTAAATCAAGCTCGAAAATCCTGATGGTAGGCATCGCGGTTCTTGTCGGGGCTGTACTGCTGGTTGGGATGATCGTCCCTTTTGCGCTGTGGAGTTCGAACCTAAACCGCGCGGCGCTGACACCTGCAGAAGCGGGTGCGATGGCGCTCACACCAGCGCAGTTTTTGACGCTGCTGTTTCCCGCCCAACGCGGGAATGTGGAGACGATAGTCTATCTTGGTTTGCCTGTGCTTCTGCTGGCATTCATTGGGCTTATCACGCTGCCACGCCGACTTCGATGGTTGGCCACTGGAGTCGCTTTGCTCATCACCCTTTACGGCATGGGGATTCACAGTATCGTATGGAATGCACTGGTCGGTATCTTGCCGTTCCTGCTGTGGTTCCGCGTGCCGGCGCGTGTCTGGCTGATCGCAACACTGTTTGCTCCGCTCCTGGCGGCCTACGGTTACGAACGTCTACTAATGCTGTATGGGCAGCATGGCGCGATTATGTCGGCCTGGCTGAAACGCAGTGCAATCGTCTGGATGGCTGTATGTGTGGTGTTTGGGGCTTTCGCCCTATTTGTGCTGCCATCTCCACTCAGCGGGATTCTAATGTTGGGTGTAGGTATGGTGACGGGAATGCTCCTGTTTGCGACTGCATCTGGCTGGCAAGTGGCCCAACATGCGCGTTCGCTGTTCATCGGCCTAATTGTGATCGATCTGGCTATCCATGGAATCTACGGTTTGGAATGGCGCGGGCCAGAGCAGTGGCTCGACCTGTACCGTCCGTTGGCTGAACGGTTGGTCGTGCTTGAACCTACTCGCATCTACTCTCCTACATACAGTCTGGAGCAGCAGGTCGCTGAAGCCTATAGTCTGCGCTTGTTCGGCGGTATTGATCCGTTTCAACTCGGCGGCGTAGCCCTAGGCATCCAGGAAGGGAGTGGGGTTCCACTGCAAGGGTATCAAGTGGTCGTGCCGCCCCTATTGGGCAGCCAATCCGACCTGGATATCGAGCAGGCCAACCGGGCTGCCGTCATTGATACCCAGGTGCTGGCTCAATGGTCGGTCAGCCATGTAGTCGCAGCTTATGCCATTGACCAACCGCGGTTACGGCTAGTGGATGTGGTGAACCAAACGTACATTTATCAGAACCTTGACTACGCGGGATCGACTTCCAACAGCCACATTCCTGACTGGCCTTTGGGAGCGTCTGATTTACCCGATCAGACCACGGTACTCAGGCGGAATCAAATATCTATTCTCGCGTGGTTTGTTTCGGGTATAGGATGGGTGGTGTGTCCAATACTCTTAATTTTTCTCTGGAGACAGCGCGCACATGACTGACCGCGTATCCAGTCCTTCGTGGATTGCCCTGGCTTTGCTGGCACTGGCACTTATCACGGCATTCCATCGGTTGTTTCTAGGGGAAGTGTTCTTCTGGGGACTTCCTGCACTACAGTTCTACCCATGGCAGGAGTACGCCTTCGAGCTGCTGCGAAACGGGCAACTTCCTCTTTGGAATCCGTACAATGGGGCGGGCACCCCGCTGCTGGCAAACTACCAGTCGGCGCTGGTGTATCCATTCAACTGGCCGGGTATCGTACTGCCCCTGGCATGGTGGATGAGTTTTTCAGCAGGGTTGCATCTGTTCATCGCGGGTTGGGGCATCTGGATGCTCGGCCAACGCATGAGATTGCCTGCTGTCGGGCGCGGCCTGAGCGCGTTCGCCTTTGGCATGAGCAGTTACCTAGTAGCTCGTCTGGGAACTTATCCGATCATCTGGGCCGCGGCCTGGCTTCCATGGATGATCTGGGCCGCGGTAGGCGTATTGGAGCGGCCTTCACGAAGAAACGCTGCGCTGTTCGCGCTCATCGCCGCGGCACAGTTGTTGGCTGGGCACGCCCAAACTGCCTGGTACAGCCTGCTGCTCGTCGCAGCGGTTGTGGGTTGGTGGACAGCAACGCATCGCCCGGTTGCATGGCGTTCGCTTGGTATGATGGTCGCAAGTCTGATTTTGGCTTCTGCTGTGGCGGTCTTACAGCTTCTTCCAACCGCAGAACTGCTGATGCAGTCTCAGCGATCTGGCGGTGTGGATTTCCAGATGGCGATGAACTTCAGCTACACGCTGGCTCGCAGCCTAAACCTGATTGCCCCGAATGTGTTCGGAAATCCAGGAGCAGGAACCTATATCACGCAGAACGGGGCATTCTTTGAGGACGCGGTGTATGTGGGTTTCATCCCTCTTGTTTCTGCTATCGCTGGACTCGGTGCGTGGATCTGGCGTCGATTTCGCAGACGAGACGTTCCGTCTTTCTTACAGAGCGTTCCTCTGTGGTTCATGATCGTGGTCATCGGATTCGTCTTGGCTTTGGGGATCAACACGCCGATTTTTCCTTTTCTGTATGAGCATGTGCCAACCTTCGGCATGTTTCAGGCTCCGGTGCGCTGGCATCTGTGGACTGTTTTCGGTTTGAGTATGCTGGCGGGAATAGGCGCGGGAGTCTGGGGGCGCGGGTTCCGGGTCTTGTTCGCGACACGGTTAGCTGTAGCTGGCGCACTCGGTGTGGTAGTGCTGACGCTTGTGGCTCCGCGATTTCTCCCGTCCGATATGCAATCGCTTGAAGGAGTCCAGACGATTCTGGGATCACTGACTGCTCTCGGCATTCTGGGGGCACTGGCTGGGGTCTTGACGCTGCTTCAGCCAGAGTCTGTATCTCATCCACGCTATCCGTGGTGGATGATCGCGGTGTGGCTGGTGACTGCCGGGGATATGGGGTATGCGGCTCAGGGATTGAATCTGACTATCCCAGCAAGCTTCTTCAACCAGTCTGCTGATCCACAGGCGGGTGAAGGCCGATTGTACTGGCCCAGGGATGTTGAACAAGACGAAAAGTATTTCAGGTATCTTCCTTTCGAAGACTATAGGGCAGCGGTCGATCAACTGACGGAATTCCGGGCCAGTTTGCTACCGAACCTCAACCTGATCGACCGGGTAACTCTGTTCAACAACTTCGATCCACTGCTGATCGGATGGCACAAAGCCTATTCCAATCTGATCGAGGATAATCCCTCCCGGCGTGATAGGCTGCTTCAAGCGTCCGGCGTCAACCAGGTGATGGATAGGTCTGGAAGTCTCACCAAACTTGATGTGTATGCAGGTCAGGCATGGTTTGTCCAGTCGTCCTGCTGGAACCCAGACGATGAAGCCGTGCAAGCCGCGCTCATCGATCCTTCGTGGAACCCGCTCACCCAGGTTCACCTGATCGGAGAAGGTGAGTGTCCGCCAGCCGATCCTGCACCAACCGGGGTTGGGGTTTCATTGGCACGGGAGGCCAATCGCGTCGAAGCCACTCTGCAAACCCCTGCTCGTGGTTATCTGGTGGTAGCGGATACGTTCTATCCCGGTTGGTCGGCTGCGGTTGATGGACAGGAAACTCGTATTCTTCGGGCGAATCTGGCTTTCCGAGCAATTGAGCTTTCCGTGGGCCGCCATCAGGTGACGATGACCTATGCACCGGGATGGCTTTGGCCGGGAATACTCATCAGCATCACCGGGCTTCTGGTCGCTCTGGTTCTGCTGCGGTCGCGCAACCCAGCGACCGTCGGCAAGAAGTGAGGCCGGTAACTATGTTGTTTTCACCTTCACCGGACCGGAAGTGGCAGCCACGGCTCTCGGAACGCCGAATCCTGCTCATCGGCGGGGATGTGCTGGCCGTGGTGGTGGCGGTGCTGATCGCAGTTCGGATCTGGGCGTTGGCGGCGGCTGAGCCGTTCGATTGGGCTTTCATCTGGCCGCGCAGCCATTGGTTCGTCATTCTACTGGGGGCGTGGCTGCTGCTGGCTGCCGCGAACGACTTCTACGATCTGCGGGTTGCGCTGAGCCGCAGCGCGACTGTACAGCGGCTCCTGCTGATCACGATCCAACTGGTGGTGCTGTACCTGGTGGTGTTCTTCCTGGCAAGCCGGCTGGCGCTGCCTCGGTTGTTCATCCTGTACTATGCTGTGGCCTCGTTCGTGTTGATCGGACTGTTTCGGCTGGCGATTCCGCTGTTTTCTAACTGGATCGGGGCACGGCGAAGGGTGCTGGTAGTCGGGACAGATTGGGCAGCGATGACGATCATCGGAGCGATTGGTCGCCATGCTCACAACGTGTACGATGTGCGGGGCATCATCGCTGAACCGGATGATATTCTGCACGAGCTGTGCGACGTACCTGTGCTGGGAACGGGCAGGGATATTCGCAGCCAGATTCAACGCGAGCATATCAGCGAACTGATTGTGACAGCGACCCACCGCATGAGTGATGTTACTTTTCAAGGGGTGATGGACGCCTACGAGATGGGGGTGTCGATTGTTCCGATGCCCCTGCTGTATGAGCGGATCACAGGGCAGGTTCCGGTTGAGCATGTGGTGAACAACTGGGCCGTGGTGCTGCCGATGGATGGACATTCGGTATTCAACCCTTATCCGACGATCAAGCGGCTGCTGGATATCTTCCTAGCACTGGTAGGTATGGCCGTGGCTGGGGTGCTGTTCCCGATTCTGGTCGCCCTGATTCGACTTGACTCCCCCGGCCCGATTTTCTACAGCCAGGAACGGATGGGGCTGAATGGACGAGTGTTCCGTATCTACAAATTCCGCTCAATGCGGCCGGATGCGGAGCAGTCTTCAGGGGCAGTATTCAGCCGTCCAGGGGATCCACGGGTGACGCGCATGGGGCGGTTCATGCGCAAGACGCGGCTAGACGAGATTCCGCAGTTGTTCAACATCCTGCGGGGCGACATGAGCCTAGTCGGGCCGCGGCCAGAGCGACCGGAACACGTCAAGCGGCTGACCGAGAAGATTCCGTTCTACCGAACGCGGCTGGTCATCCGCCCAGGACTGACGGGGTGGGCGCAGGTTCAGTACAACTACGGTTCGACGGATGAGGATGCGCTGGTCAAGCTCCAGTACGATCTGTACTACATCCGTCACCAATCGCTGTGGCTCGACCTGACGATTATGCTGCGGACGGTAGGCAAGGTCGTCAAGATGAGCGGAGTTTAGGCTCCGAGTTCGCTGCGTAAATCAAGTTCAGTCCACATGCATATTATCATATTAATTACAACACTTCGTCATATGGCGGAGTTGGCGGCAATGGCGGACACGCCACCGACACCGTTTGTGCCAGTGAGAGAAGAAAAATTAGCAGCTAACAGCTTATGGCGCATCCGGCAGGTTATGCCCTCATTCCCCGACCCCATGAGCCAGTTCGAGGCAGAGGGGGAGCAATTACTGCAAACGCAAATCGCACAAAAAGTTGAAAATGTCGCCGCTGCAACTGTGTGATTCTGATGCAACAGATGCACAGTTCTTCCCTCAAATCCTGATCCAGAATGCGAAATGATAAGAATGATAAGAATGAGAATCGCGCGATTCCTATCGATTGTCATTGGGGATAGCCGACTGCCGCCGGGAAAACCCCGTGTATGTCTACGATAGCATAAAACAGGATGGTTAGGGTGACATTTTGGTAACTCTTTGGTGTCTCTTGAATGCAAGGGGTTGAGGATCAGGGATTGAGGGTTAGGGTTGGAGAAAGACAACGGTACTCTAACCGGAGCGCGTAAGGCAAGAGAGGCAAGCCGGCGGGGCGTGCGATCACACGCCCCGATAGGCACATTTCAGCGGAAGTGATACACGACCGGGGTTAGAAGCGAATCACGGACGGCAGGATCATGACGAGTACCTGGATCACCACGAAGACGACTAAGGGGCTGAAATCGAACATGCCGGAAGGCGGCAAGGCATTACGAACAGGTCGAAGCACCGGTTCAGTAACATCGAACAGGAACTGGATGACCGGATTGCTTCGATCCACATTGGGAAACCAGCTCAGGATGATCCGCGCGAGGAGCGCCAGTTCAAAGATTCTCAAAAGCAGCAGCAAAATCTGGATAATCACGGTATGTTCCTCACTTCTCCCGTTCACCGAATATGGCGCGCCCGATACGGACAATGGTAGCGCCTTCCTCAATCGCAACCGGATAGTCATCGGTCATGCCCATGCTTAAGTCCGGGAACGACAAGCCCAACGACCTACTCAGAGTGTCACGCAAGCCCCGCAGGGAGGCAAATACTGGCCGGGTCTGCTCCATTGCAGGAACAATCGGAGCCATGGTCATGAAACCGCGGACATCCAAGCCTGGCAGAGCGGCGATCTGCTCGACTTCTCGGCACAGGGCATCCCTGAGGGCGGAATTGTGCTCCCAGCCCGCGGCCTGAAAGCCGTATTTGGACTCTTCACCGGACACATTGACTTCGAGCAAGACGGGCAGCTTACGCCCCTGCTGCACACTCGAGACTGAGAGCTTCGAGGCCAGTTTAAGGCTGTCCACGGAATGCACCCAGTCAAAGAAGGCAGCCACATCACGGGCTTTGCGGCTCTGGATGTGTCCGACCATATGCCAGGTCACAGCCTGGCTGGTGAGGCTCCGCACAGCCGGAATCTTGGACTCAGCTTCTTCTACGCGATTTTCGCCCAGATGTTGCGCTCCAGCCTGAATCGCTTCCAGAATAAGCGCGGGTGGATGGGTCTTACTAACCGCAACCAAGCGTACATCGGCAGGGGAGCGTCCGGCACGCTGGCAGGCGGCGGCAATGATCGCGTGAACTTGGGCGAGACGGTCGACGATGGTCATAGGGAAATCACAGCTCCAAAGCGTCCGGTGCGCCCCTGCTCCGCGCGATGGGAAAAGAACTCGTCGACATGTTCGGCGGTGCAGATGCCAGCAACCTCGATAACCTCGACTCCATTACGGCGGAGGTCGAGGGCGTTAGCGGCCCACAGGTCGAAATACGCTGAGCCGTCTACAGGATGGCGGCGAACGAGTCCATTGAGTGTACCGAAATAGTCGTAGACAGCCTGGACGACTTCGTCGCCAACCTGATAGCGTTCGGGGCCAATGCTCGGCCCGATGCCGGCCTGAATGTTCTCCGGCCTGCAACCAAAGTGATCGAGCATGGTTCGGACGACGCTCACGCCTGCTCCTTTGACCGTGCCGCGCCAACCGGCATGGGCCATACCGATGACGCCCTGGACAGGATCATGAAAGAGAATAGGGGTGCAGTCAGCGAAGCGCATGAACAGGGGGGTGTCGGGCTGATCGGTGACGATGCCGTCGGCCTGCGCGAGCCAACGGCGGCCTTCGACCGGAGCGGTGGCGATGACGGTATCGGCGCTGTGAATCTGCCAGACGGTGCAGGCACGTTCACCGCGGAGGCTGAGGGCGGCAACCATACGTTCGTGATTTTCGCGGACATGGGCGGGATCGTCGCCAACACTGCTGCCCGTGTTCAGGGATGCCCAGGGAGCGGGACTGACGCCTCCATGACGGGTGAAAATGCCGTGGCGGAGGGACTCCCAGAGGGAGAATTGGTAGTAGGTTAGGTCGCCGGCAGAGGTGCGTTTCACTATGCGAAGTCCATTAGGATTGCCTCAAGACGGTCCTAACTATACAGAGTTCGGGGACAAAATTCACGGGTGAAGGGAGGGAGACTTATGAACCCCCAGGTTGCGGCGAAAGGTCAAGGGTGGTTGCACCCGAAGACAATCCCAGTGTATACTGACGCGCGTAATCTCAGTCCGTGAACCATTCAATGCTTACACGGTTTTGTTCCATAAATTCATCGGATTAAGAGCATTCATCAGCGGCCAACAGCCGTAATCCAGCATCAGGATGGAAGAGGACGTTCATGAATACGCGGGATGAGCAGCGGAAACAACGGAAACTCAATGTCCTGATTGTCGATGACCATCCCCTCTTCCGTGATGGCTTGCAGCAGGCACTCGCCCTTGAAAATGATCTGAGCGTGGTGGGGGTAGCAGAAAACGGTGAAGAGGCACTGCGGATGACCCGGCAACTCTTGCCGGATGTGGTGGTGCTGGACATCAATCTGCCGGTGATGAACGGGCTTCAAGTGGCGCGGCAGATCAAGATCGAGCGCATCCAGACAGCGATCCTGATGCTGACGGCATACCATGACCAGCAGCAGGTCGTGCACGCGATGCGAACGGGCGCGGCGGCATACTGCTCGAAAGACATCACACCCGACGAACTGATTCAGATCATCCGCGATGTAGCGCAGGGCCTGCATGTGGTCAACGGCGAGCGGATGGATGAGCGGCAGTTAGATGCGTGGATCCAGTCGAGCATCGACGCGATGAGCAATCCGTATATGATCGACTCGGAAGAGCATTTTGTCCCGTTGAGCCAGCGCGAGATGGAAATTCTCCAGTATGTCACCGACGGAATGAGCAACAAAGAGATCGCCGTCAAGCTGCAAATCAGCCAGCAGACGGTGAAGAATCACATGACTTCGATTCTGAAGAAATTGAATGTAGAAGATCGCACGCAGGCGGCCGTCAACGCGATACGGCGGGGATGGGTGCGCCTGAAAGACAATCCGTCTGCTCCTCAGAACCATTCGTGATGTGAGATGCTATGAGCAAAGATTCAAGCGCACGCCGGGATCAAATGGTCGATTCGATCACGCAGGAAATGAAGCGCATCAAGGACAAGCTGGTCGAGATTCGCGGCCAGATCGAGCAGATGCAGCGTGAAGTGGATCGCGCGCAGCAGAAGAACGATGACATCAACGACGAGCTTCAGGTGGTGCAGTATAACATCGAGACTGTGCCGCGCCAGGACATCCGCGCCAAGTATGATGCAGCGATGGACGCGCGGATGCGGCTGACGACCATGCGAAGCCAGTTAGAAAAGTCTAACTCCGACCGCGAGCAGTTGGAGCGGCAGCAGGCGCTGCTGGCGCAACTGCTGAACCAAGTCCAGGGCGTGGAGACACTGGGCAGCGGGGTCGAAGCGGCTCCAACAGCGGGCACGACCAAAGGGCCGGCCAACATCGTGCGTATCGTGCAGGCGCAGGAGGAAGAGAAGCTGCGGTTGGCGCGGCTGATGCACGATGGTCCGGCGCAATCGCTGACCAACTTCATTTTGCAGACGGAAATCTGCCAGCGGTTGTTCGACCGCGATCCAGCCAGAGCTGCCGAAGAACTGAGCAACCTGAAGACGGCAGCCAGCGTGACATTCCAGAAAGTACGCGACTTCATCTTCGATCTGCGTCCGATGATGCTGGACGACCTGGGCGTGGTTCCCACGGTGCGGCGGTTCATCGACTCGTTCCGCGAGCGCACGGATATGGAAGTCAAGCTGGATTTCGTCGGTGAGGAGCGACGGCTGGAAAGTCACCGCGAAGTAATGCTGTTCCGGGGAATTCAAGAACTGCTGGGACATGCGCGGGATTATGCCCAGGCGACCGAAGTGTTCATCCGGCTGGACATGTCTACCGAGATCATCAAAGTTGAAGTGGAAGACAACGGGCGCGGGTTTGATGCCGAGGCTGCTTTCTCCGGCGATTACACGCACCTCGATCCACGGACACAGGGGCTCATCACGCTTAAAGAGAAGTTCGAGCTGGTGCGGGGTTCAGTCACGGTGACGAGCGGCGAAGGCGAAGGCACACATGTTTCAATGACACTGCCGGCCAGCGACGAGAGCGTCTGATGCCTGGAGGGGTTTGTCCGGCAGGATGAGGGTGAGAGGCAGAAGGGGCAAACCACGTCTACCAGTGGAAGGCTGGGGAAGCTTCCCAGCAGGCTCGAACCATCACACAACCCAGTACGGGTCTGCAATTCAACTTTTCGCCTATTTGACACACACTGCTATTCGACTACACTTAAAGTTGAAGCGCGGTAGTAAATTGCGTAGCCAGGTCTCAGCCGGACCTTTGGACAATCCGGAATTGATGAGACACCCGAAGCTCTGACGGAGGGACTTCATGCGTGGTCGCTTACTCATCCTGATCGGTTTAATCGTTCTTGTTGCCGTCATTGCCGTGTTCATAGTGAACTCCGGCATTCTGAATCAGCAGACAACGACTGTGGTTCAGGACGGGAACGTCGTGGTGCAACCTCCGCCTGGGGCGACACTCGCGCCAACGCCCACACCGATTCCGCTCGTGCGGATCGTGCAGGCGCTTCAGAATTTGCCGCGCGGGTTCCGCTTCCCCGACCAGATCGAGGAACTGGAGAACATCGTCGGTTATGCGCTGTGGCCGGAAGAAGCCGTCCCCTTCAACGCGCTGCGTGAAGATCAGGGCGGGTTGGAACAGGTGTTAGGCAAGATCGCCCGCACGGACATTTTCCGCGAACAGCCGATTCTTTCGACGCTGATGGTGGACGACCTGGAGCAGATCGCGGCAGTCGGTTCTGACGCGGCGGCGGTGCTGCCGAACGGTCTGGTCGCGGTGGCGCTGCCCGTCGACCGGACCACCAGCGTGGCTTACGCGGTACAGGATGGCGACCGGGTAGACCTGATCATTTCGATGCTGTTCGTCGATGTGGATGAGGTGTTTCAGTCGATTACACCGAACAAGGTGACGCTGTTCCAGATCACCGATCAGGGGATCGAGACGCAGGCGGGGATAGAAGGGCGACCAGAACAATCGACGATTGGCCCCGTTATTATCGGCCCGTCGGAACGGCAGCGTCCGCGTCTGGTGACGCAGCGGACGATTCAGGATGCGCTGGTGGTACATATCGGCGAATTCCCGCTGGACGGTAAGTTCATCGGCGAACTACCGACCCCGACTCCAGTTCCGGCGACGGCCGAAGCGGGGGGCGGCACCGCAGGCACACCGCCGCCCCCACCGACGGCCATTCCGAAGCCGGATATCGTAACGCTGGGCGTCACACCTCAGAATGCAGTGGTGATCGTCTGGGCGATTGAATCACGGCTGCCGGTGACGATGGCGCTGCGGTCGGCGGGGGATACGTCACGCACTTCGACACAGCAGGTGACGATGGACTACGTAATGTCCGAATTTCGGATCGACCTGCCAGCACGGCGCGACTACAGCATTGAACCTGCCATCCGCAGCATCCGACAGCTTCTGGCCGGGAACTTCATCGGTCTGAGCGAGGATGCCCAAGCAGTCATCGACCAGACGGGCCAATAGGAATATCAGTGCAAGCCCGGCGGTTCCCCCGCCGGGCGATTCTATGTAGGGAATTGAGCAGGTAGAGGCATGAACAGAGCAGGCGGCAGTTCCGGAAGCGGCGAAGTCATCACCATTCTGCTGGTGGACGACATCCCAGAAGCCCGCGAAAATATCAAGAAGATGATTGCCTTTGAACCTGACCTCAAGGTCGTGGGGATGGCAGGAACCGGGCGTGAGGGTGTCGCGCAAGCGAAAGAACTCAAGCCCAACATCATCATCATGGACATCAACATGCCGGACATGGACGGCATCGAGGCAACCACACTGATCCGTGAGGCAGTTCCGACCGCTGCCGTCATCATGATGTCAGTGCAGAACGATCCTGATTACCTGCGGCGGGCAATGCTGGCGGGGGCGTTCTATTTTCTGCCAAAGCCAGTCGCCATCGACGAGCTTCACAGCACAATCCGCACCGTACATGCCCGCAACAAGCCGATTGCCGCGCAGTACACGGCGATGCAGCAGGCTGCGCCAGCCGGAGCGGTACGGGCCGCATTAAGCAACACACCGGCTGCCGAAGGCATCACGCGGGCAGGCCACATCATCGTGGTATACAGTCCACAGGGTGGGGTCGGCTGCACGACGATTGCGACCAACCTGGCATCGGGTTTGATGAAGGAGGGCATTCGCGCCCTGCTGGTGGATGCCGATCTACAGTTCGGTGATGTGGGGGTGTTCCTCAACCTGCAAGCACAGTCCACGATTGTGGATCTGGCGAACAGTGTCGAAGATCTGGACACCGAACTATTCGACAAAATCGTTGTCACGCACGACACAGGGCTGAAGGTTCTGCTTGGCCCAGCGCGTCCAGAAATGGCCGATGTGATGAAGGCCAATCCGTCATCGGTGGCGCAGATCATCCAGAAAATCGCCAACCAATACGACTTCATTGTGGTCGATACCAGCCGGTATGTAGACGACACACTGCTGTCGTTGTTCGACATTGCTTCGAAGATCGTTGTGGTTGGGATGCCGACGCTGGCCTCGGTGAAGAATGTGCGCTTCGTCCTGGATCTGTTCGATCAGGTTCTGGGTTATCCGCCTGAGCGAACGATGCTGGTATTGAACCGGGTTCCCACCGACCGCAACGTGCAAAAGCTGATGATCCCCAACGAAAAAATCGAGAAATTCCTGCGCCGCTCTATTGCAGTGCAAATCCCGAACGACGAGGCGACAGCGCTGAACGCGATGAGCAAAGGTGTGCTGATCGTGGCGCAGCGTGACCGCAGTCGTTCGCCGGTTAAGGAACTCATGCAGCTTGCAGAGCTTCTGTACACTCAATTGATGGGCAGCGAGACCGAAGGGGCATCGGGCGAAAGTGGGACGAAAGACACGCGGAATCCGCTTTCGAACATTTTCAAGCGGTAGACATCCTGTAGCGATCAATTCCATTCCGTGAAGGATTAGGCTGGAGGACGTATCGATGTCATTGTTAAGACGCATCGAAGGCAGCAAGGGCGGAGGCAATACACCTCCGAGTGGCGGCGATTCCGGCTCGCGGGGTGGAAGTGGGGACACGGGCCCATTCGGTGGATCAGGAACGGGGGGTCTGGGCGAGAACGAAGAGTCGAAGCTGGCGGCGATGCGCCAGCGGCGGGCCACGATCTCCGACCCACAGCGCGGCGGGGCGAAGAGCAACAGCTACCTGGACCTGAAGACGCGCGTCCAGAATAAGCTTCTGTCGGAAATGGATCATCAGAACTTCGATGTGAAGCGCACGAACGAAGTCCGGGCGCATATCGAGGAACTGTTCAATGCGATCCTGGCGGATGAAAGCATCGTGATTTCTCGCGGCGAGCGGTTGAATCTGTTCGAGGCTATCGTCGCGGAAATACTGGGCTTCGGGCCATTGGAACCGCTGCTGGCGGACGAGACGATCACCGAAATCATGGTAAACGGTCCGAAGAACGTTTTTATCGAGCAAAAGGGGAATATCTCACGCGCTAATGTAAGCTTCGAGAACGATGAGCATGTCCTCCGCATCCTGGACCGGATTGTGGCGCCGCTGGGCCGCCGCATTGACGAAAGCTCGCCCCTGGTCGATGCGCGTTTGCCGGATGGCTCGCGCGTGAATGCAGTCATCCGTCCGATTGCGCTGGTCGGCCCTACGATTACTATCCGAAAGTTCGCCAAGAAGCCGCTCACGGTCGATGACATCATTCGCTTCGGGTCAATGACAAAAGAAATTGCGGAGTTCTTGCGGGCGTGCATTATTGCACGGTTGAACATCATCGTGGCGGGTGGCACCGGTTCCGGGAAAACAACGCTGCTCAATGTGCTGTCGAGCTTCATCCCGAACAACGAGCGGATTGTCACGATTGAGAATGCGGCGGAGCTTCAGCTCCGGCAGGAACATGTGGTCACGCTCGAATCGCGCCCACCGAACCTGGAAGGCAAGGGTCAGATCACCATACAGGACCTGGTTGTGAACAGCCTGCGTATGCGGCCCGACCGGATTGTGGTCGGGGAGTGCCGTTCAGGCGAGGCATTGGACATGCTCCAAGCCATGAACACGGGTCACGATGGTTCGCTGACCACACTGCACTCGAACAGCCCGCGCGACACGATATCGCGTCTGGAAGTGATGTGTCTGATGGCCGGGATGGACCTGCCCGTGCGGGCGATCCGCGAACAGATTGCCAGCGCAGTAGATATGATTGCGCAGCAAAACCGACTGCGCGATGGTTCGCGGAAGATTCAGCAGATCACCGAGGTACAGGGCATGGAAGGCGAAGTCATCACCATGTCCGACATCTTCGAGTTCGAGCAGACGGGTATCGAGAGCGGCAAAATCATCGGCCGCATCCGACCGACGGGTCTACGTCCAAAGTTCATCGAACGGATCGAGTCATCGGGTATTCACCTGCCGCCATCGATCTTCGGATTGGGGCGTCAATTCTAAGACGAACCTGGGTGCTGCTTGACGTGCCATTGAAAGGCTTCATACAATAGGGTACTCAGCATAGAGGTTCAGCGGGAAAGCGGAGGAACCAGGGCGTTATGGATATTCAACAGCTATTACCGCTCATTGCTGCGATAGCCGGGGTGGTCGCGGTGGTCGTCATCATCATCGGCGTATTCAATGTGCGTTCGGAGCGCGACCTGGTCGAAGAACGGTTGGGGCGTTTCGAGCAGATGCCTTTCGAGTTTGAAGAGGAACCGGAAGAAAAAGAAGAACAGACACGGGCGCTGGATGCCATCGACAAGGCCATCGCCAGGCGACCGTTCGCGCAGCGGTGGCGCACACAGTTAGCGCGGGCTGACATCAAGCTGACGGTGGCGGAGTACGCAGCGCTGCATGTGATTGCGCCGATGGTGTTCTTCGGCGCGGCGTATTTCGTCCTGTTCCGGGGCGACCTGATTATGTCGCTGGTGGCGGGGTTCATCGGCTTCTTCGCGCCGCGCTTCTGGGTTTCGCGATCGACCAGTAAGCGGCTGCTACGTTTCGAGCAGCAGCTTCCCGATACGTTGGGGTTATGGGTCAACGCGCTGCGTTCCGGGTTCAGCGTGATGCAGGCGATGGAAGCGATATCCCGCGACGCGCCGGAACCGACCTCAACTGAATTCAAGCGGGTGGTACAGGAAGTGCAGCTCGGCATCGATGTGGAAGACGCGCTGGGACACCTGCTGAGCCGGGTGGAAAGTGAAGACCTTGATCTGGTCATCACAGCGGTCAACATTCAGCGCGAGGTGGGCGGCAACCTCTCAGAAATTCTGGAGACCATCGGTCATACGATCCGCGAGCGCATCAAGCTCAAGGGCGAGATTCGCGTACTGACCTCACAGGGGCGGTACACGGGCTACCTAATCAGTTTCCTACCCATTGCGGTGGCGCTGTTCCTATCGGTGATCCAACCCGGATTCATGAACCCGATGTTTGAGAACCGGCTGTGCGGCTGGCCGATGCTGGGTCTAGGTCTGGCCCTGATCGGCATGGGTATGGCAGCCATTCAGAAGATCGTCAATATCGAGATTTAGCGGCGGAGAGTGCCTCCATGCCTGAACTAGTGATTGGTATTCTGGTCATCGTTGTATTGGTGGTAGTCGCCGGGCTGGTGTATATCGGGCTGCGTGACGACCGCAAGCGGGACCCGCTGCAAGAACGGCTGGCACAGTTCGGCGAGCGGGAGATGCCTGAATCGCTGGAAGAAATCGAGCTTTCGCTGTCGTTCAAGGATCGCGTATTGATCCCGGCGCTGCGCCGTCTGGCGGACGTAACGGTCAAGTTTACGCCTGAGAAACAGATCCAGGAAACCCGCAAGCAGCTCGAACTGGCCGGTATGGCCGGATCGCTGGAGCCGACGACATTCTTCGCGCTGCGGATTGTGGCGACCATCGGTCTCGGTCTGGGGGCATTCCTGCTGTTCTTCGTGCTGTCGCCGAACCGGGACCCGAATGCGCTGATCTACACGGTGGGCGGAGCGCTGCTGGGTTATTTCCTGCCGGTGCTGTGGATCCGCAGTAAGATCAGCAAGCGCCAAGACGGGATCCTGAAGAATTTACCGGATGCGCTCGACCTGCTGACGATCTGCGTCGAGGCAGGGCTGGGCTTCGACCAGGCGATGGGCAAGGTTTACGAAAAGTGGGATAACGATCTGGCAATCGGTTTTGGCCGTGTCCTGCGCGAAATCCAGCTCGGCAAGACCCGCCGCGATGCCCTGCGCGATATGTCCGACCGCATGGGTGTGCCGGACGTGACCAGTTTCGTGGCAGCGGTCATCCAGGCGGATCAGTTGGGCGTAAGTATGACGAAAATTCTGCGCGTGCAAGCCGACCAGATGCGCGTGAAACGCCGCCAACGCGCCCAGGAAAAAGCGCATCAAGCTCCAGTCAAAATGATGATCCCGATGGTTCTGCTGATTTTCCCATCGCTGTGGATCGTGCTGCTGGGGCCAGCGATTGTGTTTCTACTGGACAGCGGCGCATTGGGGGCGATATAGCCTGGGCAGCTTTGCCTCAAGTCCGGTTCGCGTCAGCCCAAAAACTTATGTCTGACGGTGGCTCGCAATCAGTCAAGAATGCTATGTCGAAAGCCTGGGCCTGGCCTGGGCTTTCTGCGTTATGGGAACAGGGACAACGGATCAGAGAGTATGCTGCTGATCTGATCTTCCCGCCGCGCTGCGTGGGCTGCGGACGGATCGACACCGCATTTTGCGAGGACTGCCGCCGGGCGGCCAGAGGCGTTCCGCTGGTGGGAAAAGTAGGGGCTATCGTGCCGCTGGCCGGGGCTGCTACGACGGCGGAACACCGCGGTATCCTGCGGGAGATGGTGCAGGCGCTCAAATACGAGAACGCGCAACCATTGGCGAGGCCATTGGGGGAGCGGCTGGCGGCCTGCCTGGACGCGCAGGAGTGGACAATCGACATGATTGTGCCAGTGCCATTGCACACTAGCCGCTTACGGGAACGGGGGTACAATCAATCACAACTACTGGGTGAACACGTAGCGGATCTGACCGGGATCAGATGTATTCCGGCGGCGCTCCGGCGCATCCGGGCTACCCAGTCCCAGGTGACGATCACCGCGCAGGAAAGACTCACCAACGTGCGTGACGCTTTCACCGCTGATCCTGCCTCTGCTTCTGGCCGAACGATCCTCCTCATCGATGATGTATACACGACAGGCGCGACACTGCGCGCCTGTGCTGAAGCCCTTTTGCTGGTTGACGCCGCTGCTGTCTATGGGCTGACCGTGACAGCAGCGCGCATCTAATGTGTCCGTCGGTCGGATAATCTAAGGAGCATTCACATGGACGTGACGATTCAAAGCCGCAACCTCCGAGTCACCGATGCTCTGGAGAAGTATGCTCGTAAGAAGTTGGATAAGCTAGATCGCTATCTCCCCAATATCGCCGACATTCGAGTCGAACTGGGACATGAGCATACCCGGCGCGGTGAAGACCTTGTGAGCGCGCAGATTACTATTCGTCACCAACGGGGGGCGATCCTGCGGGCAGAGGAGCGTGTCCCTGAAGATGTGCAGGCCGCGATCAACGGCGCGGTCGATAAGATGTACCGGCAGATTCAACGCTTCAAGAGCAAAAATGCCCGCAAAGGACGTGAGCGCTTCACCGCGACTATCGAAGAACTGCGCGAAGCAGAAGCGATCCCGGATGTCGATGAGTATGTGGAAGAGGTGGCCTTCGCAGCCGGCGTTCCGCAGCCAGAGATCGTCCGCCGCAAGGAAGTGAAAATCGTCGCCATGAACGAAGAAGAGGCCATCGAGCAGATGGAACTGCTGGGGCACAGCTTTTTCGTCTTCTTCAACGACGCGACCGGCAGCGTGAACGTGCTGTACAAGCGGGCCACAGGCGGCTACGGGGTGCTGGTTCCGCGCGTTGAGTAAACACGTCAGCCTGAGATTCCAACCTGCTGGCGGGGCGGCTATGAGCCGCCCTGCTGCTTTTGCCGCCATAAACTGCGCAGGAGGCGGTACTTCTGGAATTCATACCAGGCCATCATCAGACTAAGGCGCAGACCGTGTAACCCGTCCTGATAGCCTTTGAGGGTCACAAAGCGCCACCAGAACTGCCGCCAGGGCTGAAGCAGATAATTCTGAGGTTTGGGGCGGATGCCCTGCTCAAAAAGGATGTGGGCATCGTAAGCATTGTAACGGCGCTGCTTAGTAACGAACTGGGCAACGCTGTGATAGTTGTAATGGATGAAGTGCTGCGTCAGCGTGCCTTCAGGGCCGTCCAGGAGGACACGCTCATGCACCTGACGTAGTGGATCATACCGCGCCGAGCCAACACGCAGCAGGCGGGTCTGGTAATCGGGATACCAACCGGCTCCGCGTGTCAAGCGGCCAAAGATGATGTTGTGACGCGGGATTCTCCAGCCGACGGCCTGGTCTGTCATGATGACCCGGCGGACCTCGGCGGCTAATTCGGGCGTCACGCGCTCATCGGCATCGACAAACAATACCCAATCGGCGCGTCCTGCCACAGCATCGAGGGCAGCATTGCGCTGCCCAGGATAGGTGTCGAAGGCTCGCTGGATCACCTCTGCGCCACACTCACGGGCAATCGTCGGGGTCGCATCAGTGCTGAATGAATCGAAGACGATCATGTGGTCGGCAAAACGGGCACTGGCAATGCAATCGGCGATATGCGCCGCTTCGTTATAGGTGAGGATGATGACGAAGAGTTTCATATTTGCCCCAGGGCCATCTGGCGCACACGATGGTAGGCATCGATGAGGAGCTGGCGAGATTGTGGTTCCAGGCCGGGCTGACGGGCGGCCTGGCGAAGCTTGAGGGTCATGCCTACGACGATCATGACGCGGGCGAGGATGAACTTAAGCGGGGCGTAATGCTTGCGAAACAGACGCAAGCGGCTTTGCCAAAGGTTGATGATGCTCTGCGGGCGCACCTGGGCGGTGCTTTGACCGGCAAGATGGACGATATGGGCCGTGGGCACGCACAGCACTTCCCAACCCGCTTCACGGATACGCCAGGCCCAATCGATCTCCTCACAGTACATAAAGAACTGCTCGTCGAAGAGGCCGGTTTGTTCAATGACTTCTCGGCGGAGCAGCATGGTCGCACCCAGCACGCAATCGACCGGAAATGGTTCACGGCCGGCGTACAGATGGCGCGGATAGCGGCCGTTGAAGGTTCCTTCGATTAAACGTCCGGGCGTGGGGAAAAACTCGACCCACAACTGGCGCAATCCCGGAAAGCGGAAGGCACTGTGCTGGAAAGTGCCATCGCCATAGGTCAGGCGAGCGCCCACCAAGCCGACCTGGGGATCGCTCATGAGCGCATCGTAGAGGCTGCGTACCGCGCCAGGACGGGTAAGCGTATCGGGATTGAGCAAGAAGACTGCGCAAGGTAAATCTATCCCGGACTGGCCGAATCCAAGCTGACGCAGGGCGCGGTTGTTGGCAGTGGCAAAACCGGGGTTGTCCTCGCAGGCGATGAGATCAACCTGGGGAAAGTGCTGACGGACCGCCGCGGGGGTGCCGTCGTGGGAGGCGGAATCGACCACCACGACCTGTGCTTGCAGGCCGCTGGAAGAAAGATCCTCCAGGAGTGTCCGCAGCGCGTCGATGATCAATTCGCGGACATTCCAGGTGACAATGATGACGGCCAGATCGCGCATCAGCTTCCTAATAGGGAGAAGTCCAGGCCAGAGCGAGTCATGAAGGACTCAAAAGCGGTCAAATCATCGGATGCAATGGGCTGTAAGCGATTTTGCCCGAGGAATGGACGCAGGAGCGCCGCGGTCTGGCGGTCGGCAGCAATGTCCATGAGGGCGGCGCCGAGCGTATCGCGGACGCCAAGCGTTACCTGGATGGGCACAACCAGCAGCAGATAGGGAATCGATTCGCTGGTTGCCAGTTCGATGAAGCGCTCGCGGTCGGCGCTGTCGGCTGCTTCAAGGGCGGCGGTAGGAACGGCGGCAGCATCGCAGCCACCGCTGGCCACGGCCGCCAGCAGCGCGTCATGGTCGGGATAATCGCGGACGGACTTGAGATCACGAACGACATCAACATCGGAAGCACCGAGCATCAGGGATGGGACGATCCAACTGGTGAGATCGGCGCTGCTGATGCGGCAGAAGCTCCGGCCACGCAAGGCATTCAAGGACGTGACTGCCCCACCCTGCCGCGCAACGATCACGACCGTTTCACCGGAGGCAGCATTCGATCCACTGCCACGCTCAATCCACAGGAGCGGCTGGCCGCAGCTACGGGAACGGGCCGTCCAATAGCCGATGCCGCTCAACCAGGCGGCTGTGACCGGACCGCTGAAAGAGTCGCACATCAGCTGGATGGCGTCAGCTTCCGAATCGACAGTGATGATGTTGACGGTGTAGGCTGTGCGAGCGAGGAGGTCGGCTTCCAGATTCTCAACAGCGTCAGGTGCAATGTCAGACTCAGCGGGCCTGACAGCGATCTGAATGGGATTGGCGGGATCACCCAGGGCGACACTGCCGGGTAAGGTTGGCAGCGGGGTCGAACGGGGCGTTGGCGAGGCGGTAGGCTGCACAGTAGGCGCAACCTCCTCGATGACTTGGCGACGGCAAGCAGCCAACGCCATGATCGTCAGGATCAGCAGCAGAATTCGACCAACGGTTGTGTGAGTTCTGCGGAACATGTCGTCCACCGCTGCATTCTCCTCGCTGACATTCCGCCCTGAGACGATTATAGCATCAGCCATCCTGAGTGGACTGCTCGATCAAAGTGATGTCGCGGGCGCCGACGCGGGCATTGCGAACGCTGATGCCGACATCTTCATGGATCAGACCTGCCCAGCACTGCTGGGGATTGCGGGCTTCGATCAAGCGGGTCATCCGCACTGCGCCCCATACGACGCTGCGTTCGCCCGGCGGCAGGTAGTAGTAGGTGTTGCCAGAGCCGGCATCGACCGACAGGGCCAGCGTTTCAGGCGTGCCAATCGCCCAGCGCCAGGGGAAGGAATCTGAACTGGTCGAACACTGAAGGCCAATGCGCCACGCGCCGGACTGCTCATAGATGCCCATCGCACCCCAAATCTGATCCTGCTCGTAAACGGTTCCCGGCCATGGTCCACTGGTGCGGATGGGGACTTCGCCATAATTTTCGACGGTCAGCTTGAAGACAAGCAGGTCGCCGATGGGGAGGCTGATGGCCTGAAAGCCGAGGTCGTCCATATCATCCGGCAGGGGGAGCAGATCGCCGGTCTGGTCAGCGGTGGTCAGGAAACGCTCTTCCCAAGGGACAACCGTAAAAGCCACATCGATGCCGTTCGGCTGCGGGGCGATCTCGGCCTGGGGTGTGCCGCCGGATTCGATCCGCAGAGAGGCGATGCGGCGGGTACTCTGCCCTTCTCGATCCTGAGCAATGGCTACGACGGTGTAGTCGCCGTCGGGCGGCGGATCGACGCCACGATCAATGCCGCCGTCGTAGTCGAAGGCGTGGCGCAGTCCACCCGCGTCAGCCGCTTCATTGGCCTGACGGGATTCAGGAATGAAGATCTGCTGGCCGGCGGCATCCAGGAGGTAGACGGTCAGATCGGCGTCTTTGTTGAGATAGATGTTGATGTAGACGCGGTCTTCGATGCCGTCCTGGTTTGGGGTGAAGACCAGCGGCGAGAGGCTGAAACTGGTTATTTCCGGCAGTTCAACAGTGGCAGCGGTCACGACCAGGGTTCCGGTTTGCTGTTCGGTGGCGCCGGTTTCGGCGTCGGTGGCGGTCAGTGTCCAGGTGTAGCGGCCGTCCGGGATGAGGCGGCGCAGCACCTCACCCTCGATGGTTTCACCCGGCAGGGTGAAGCCATCGACGACGCCGCTGAACAAGACCTGATAATCCGCGGCAGCGCGGATGTCGTCCTGGCGGAAAAAGAACTGCTGGCCGGTTTCGGTCTCGAAGACCAGGGAGATGCGAGCATTCCGGGTGATTCCATAGCTGAACTGGGTGACATCGGCGTCACCATCGGCGTTGGGGGTAATCACATCCGGGGAAAAACGCGCAAAGGTAATGAGAGGACGTGGAGGCTGAATCAGAGTTTGACCCACGACCAAAACTACGCTCAAAACCACCAACGCTACGATCACCGTCAATCCGACCGGAATCCGCATACTGCCTCGGTTCTGCTGTCTATAACCAGGCTCAGTCTAGCCGAAAGGTGGGCGCGCGCCAAGTGTGATGCTTTACGGGGGTAGGAGTCTGCGGTAGACTCTACCGTCTATCTAAGTTATGCGGTCAGAGGAATTCACGGATTGAGCAACGCTTTCGGCGTGAGCGAGTTCGACAGCATCCCAGAAGCCCGACCCGACGATGACGGATTGATTGAACTTCCGCTCGTACCCTTGCGCGGAATCGTCATTTTCCCGCATGTTATCACTCCCGTTACGACACGCAACCCGCAGGCATTGGCATCGATTCAGTACGGACTGAGCGGCCGACGGACGGTAGCCGGGTTCGCCATGCGCGACCCATCGCACAGCGTGCAAGGGGTCGAGGATTTGTACGAGTTTGGCACAGAACTGGCGCTAAGCCAGGTGGCCCGCGGCGGCGAGGATCAGCGCAGCGTCCTGGCATTAGGCAAGCGGCGGCTGCAATTAATCGGCATCAAACAGACGGAGTCGATCCTGATCGCGCGGGTGCGGCCTATTGTGGAGAGGCGGGCACGCAGCGAGAAACTGGTATCGGCCACGCAGCGCGTCAAGCAGCTCCTGCAACATGTAGCCGATCTCAGCCCGACGATTCCTGAAGAAGTGCTGGATCATATCCTGAACGCCAGAGATGCCGGGCTGGTGGCCGACCTCACGGCGTCAGCGCTGCTGCTCTCGCTGGAAGAGCGGCAGCGGCTGCTGGGCACGGAGTCGGTCGAAGCGCGGATGAACGACTTGATCGCGGCGCTGGCGCAGGAAATCCAGGTGCTGGAACTGCGCGATGAAATCAATGTGCAGGTACAGCAGGAGATGGATCGCAGCCAGCGGGAAATGTACCTACGCGAACAGATGCGGGTCATCCAGAATGAACTGGGCGAAGGCGACATCTTCCAGCAAGAAATCAACGAAGTCCGCGAACAGATCATCGCCGCCAATCTACCCAGCGAGATTCACGATAAGGCACTTAAGGAACTGTCACGCCTGTCGGTGATTCCGCCGATGGCTCCTGAAGTGGGCATCATCCGCACCTATATCGATTGGCTGGTCGGTTTGCCCTGGACGCAGCGCACCGATGACAACCTGGATGTCCGCCACGCCCAGGAGATTCTGGACGCGGAACACTACGGGCTGCCGAAGGTCAAGGATCGCATCCTGGAATACATCGCTGTTCGCAAACTGGCGGCCTCCAAGATGAAAAGCCCGATCCTGTGCTTCGTCGGGCCACCCGGGGTGGGCAAGACCTCGCTCAGCAAGAGCATCGCGCGGGCTTTGGGGCGGGAATTCGTGCGGGTGAGCCTGGGCGGGGTGCGGGATGAGGCCGAGATTCGCGGACACCGCCGGACGTACATTGGGGCAATGCCGGGGCGGATCATCCAGACCATGCGGCGGGCAGGAACGACCAACCCGGTATTCGTGCTAGACGAAATCGACAAGCTGGGCATGGATTTCCGGGGCGATCCGGCAGCGGCGCTGCTGGAAGTCCTCGATCCGGAACAGAATCATGCCTTCTCAGATCATTATCTGGAAGTGCCTTACGATCTCTCGCAGGTATTGTTCATCACTACCGGAAATGATCTTGACCCGATTCCGGCGGCGCTGATCGACCGGCTGGAGATCATCGAGTTCACGGGATACACCGAAGAAGAAAAAATCGCCATCAGCCGCCGCTTCCTGATCCCGAACCAGATTGAGGCGCACGGATTGACCGGCGCGGGCATCCGCTTTGAACCCAGCGCCCTGCGCACGATCATCCGCGAATACACCTACGAAGGCGGTGTCCGCAACCTCGACCGCGAGATCGCCAATGTGTGCCGCAAGATCGCACGGTTAGTGGCGGAGGGAAAGCCATATGGCCGGCGAATCGGCTCTCGAAAGCTTTTGGATTTGCTCGGCCCGCCGCTGTACACCAACCGCCGCGTCCACAAGCAAGATACAGTTGGGCTGGCAACCGGATTGGTCTGGACGTATGACGGGGGCGACATCGCCCTGATCGAGGTCTCAGTGCTGCCCGGAAAAGGCAGCCTGTTGATGACCGGTCAGCTTGGCGACGTGATGCAGGAATCGGCCCAGGCGGCACTGAGTTATGTGCGGTCGCGGGCAGCGGACTTCGATGTACCCAGTGATGACTTCGAGAACTACGATGTGCATATCCACCTCCCGGAAGGCGCGGTCCCGAAAGAGGGACCGTCAGCAGGAATCACGCTGGCGATTGCAATCATTTCGGCATTCACGGAGCGAAAGGTTCGCAGCACATTCGCTATGACGGGCGAAATCACGCTGCGGGGAAAGGTACTGGCGGTCGGCGGGGTGAAAGAGAAAGTGCTGGCCGCGCGACGCGCAGGCCTCCGACAGGTGATTCTACCTTCAGAAAACAAGAAGGACCTGGTGGATCTTCCGCAAGAGGCACTGAATGACCTGAACATCCACTTTGTGGACGATATGCAGCAGGTGATTGATCATGTGCTCCTGCCCGCGCCACCGGAACGCCAGCGAGACATCCGGCGGCGGGAAGAAGAACGCGACGAGAAAGACGATCAGGAGAGCAGATCAGAGTCGAAGAAGAGCAGCAAAAGAAGACCGGATCATGAACACTTCAATTGATGATGTATGGCAGCTCATCAAAGGGGGTCGGGGCACGCGCCTGGATTGGTTCGGTGAGCAACCGCAGCCGCAACCTGTGGCCGAAACGATGACTGCGATGGCAAACAGCCAGGGCGGCGTGATTCTGCTGGGCGTAACAGGAGCGATCGGAACCATCCTTGGGGTGCGGAATGCCAGTGAAGCGGTGGATACGGCGCTCCAGGCCGCCCTATCGATTGATCCACCGCTCATCATCCCGCTGCCGCAGGTGATGCGGCTAAACGGCAAGCCGCTAGTGATGATGTCGATCCCGGCGGGGATGCCGCATGTGTATGCGCTGGAAGGGCGCTACCTACACCGCAAGGGGTCAGAAAATGCTCTGCTGCGGTCGGATGAACTGCGGCGACTCATCATGAGACGGGGTGAAGCCAGTTTTGAAACGGAAGCCGCGCAGGGCGCGGGTCTGGCCGACCTGGACTGGGATCGGGTACGGGCATATGCCGCCAATCTGAGCGGAATCGGTGAGACGACGGCGGAACAGCTCCTCATCAAGCGCGGCTGTCTGGTGGATGAGGGCGGCATCCTGCGCCCGACAAATGCCGGGATTCTGCTGTTCGGGCGCGATCCGCAGCGATTCATCCGTGGGGCTGACATCACGGCAGTGCGCTTCGCGGGTGAAACGATGAGCGATCGGTTCAGCCGTCAAGACATCACCGGGACGCTGCCAGATCAAATCCGGCGGGCGGAGATGTTCCTGGTCGATCACCTGCGGAAAGGGGTGCAGCTTGGCTCAGCGATGGTGCGGGACGAGAACTTCGAGTATCCGATGGAGGCCGCCCGCGAACTGGTGGTCAACGCGGTGGCGCACCGGGATTACCGAATTAGCGGCGATGGGATTCGGCTGTACATTTTCAGCAACCGCATGGATGTCACCAGCCCTGGCCGGCTGCCCGGCCCCGTCACCATCGACAACATCAAGGATGAACGCTTCTCGCGCAACCCGGCCATCGTCCAAGTGCTGGCCGACATGGGTTTCATCGAGCGATTGGGGTACGGGGTAGATCGGGTGATTGACCTGATGCAACAGCAAAAACTGCGCGCGCCGCAGTTCCAGGAAACCGATGGTGGCTTCCAGGTCGTCCTCCGCAACGATCTCGTCAGCGAGCCGGCAATTGAAGCAGTCGCTCCGCCGCGAGAAATCCGCTTTAACGGGCAGTATCAGGGTCACGAGATCAACCCACGGCAGGAAGCAGCGCTCATTTTTCTGCATAAGGATGGCGGAGCGCTCCGCATCACCAACAGCGATCTGCAGGCGCTCTGCCCGGATGTCCACCCGGAGACAATCCGACGCGATCTGGCCGACCTGGTCACCAAGAACATCCTGCGGAAGATGGGACAGAAGCGCGGGAGCTATTACGTCCTCAGTCAAGAAACGGCGCAGCCCGTGCCGGAGGCGTTGTAAAAATCGTGCAATATCGTTCAGCGAAGCTGCTGTTTGTTGTGACGTGCGCGCTCATCGCGGTGCTGCTGGCTGGATGTGAGCCGGCCGCTTCCACGCCAGCGCCTTCGGCAGAGGCGACGGCTGCGGTGGAAATCCAGCCCAGCCCGATGAGCTGCGACGGGCTGGTGGCCGCAGCGCTGGAACGGGCAGATTCATTCTGCAGGAGTCTGGGGCGCAACCAGGCGTGCTACGGAAGTTCGCTGGTGAGGGCCGAGCTTGCCGAGGGATCTGGCGAGAAGTTCAGCGGCGTTGGTGACGTGGCCAATCTGAGCGCGATTCGGAGCCTATCCACTGCTGCGCTCGACGTAGAAGAGCAGGTCTGGGGCATTGCTTTTCTGAAGGTGCAGGCCGATCTGCCGGACACGCTGCCGGGGCAGAATGTCACTTTCCTGCTGTATGGCGGGGCCAGGCTGGATAACGTCAGCCCGCAGATGAACGCGGTGGTGCTGAAGACCGATGTCGCCTCGACAAACTGCGCCGACGCGCCCGACGCGGCCCTGCTCATCCAGTCGCCGGATGGAACGCGGGCTACCCTGAATATCAACGGCGCGGATATCGCGCTCGGTTCGACAGCTTATGTGACGGCGGCACAAAACCAAGAAATGCGGATCGCCACCCTTGAAGGCGCAGCGGAAGTGACCGCCAACAATGTGACGCGGCGGGTCGAACCAGGCGCGCAGGTGCGGATCCCATTGGGCGGCGCAAATGGTCTGGAGGTTGTCAGCGCACCATCTGAGCCGGAGCCCTATGATTTGCAGGCGGCGCAGCAGGCCCCGCTGGCACTGCTGGATCGTCCGGTAAGGGCCCCGCAGCCCATTCCGACACTGATTCCGGCCACGCCGACCTTTACGCTCCAGCCGACCAGCACCAGCGGTGATCCGAATCTCCGCGCTGACCAAGGCAGCGTCCGCAGTGGGGAATGCACGACCATTCGATGGGACGCGAGCAATACGCAGCGGGTATTCTTCGAGGGGCAGCCTGTCGCCAACAGCGGCAATCAGCAAGTCTGCCCGACGAGCAGCAAGACCTATACCCTGCTCATCACTTACACTGATGGGCGGCAAGTCTCCTATGCGGTACGCATCGAGGTGACGAGGTGAAGCGGGGCGTATGGCAATCACCCCTCTGGAGCTATCGTTTGTGATAGGAGACCGTGGTATCCTAGCCCGCTGCATGGACGCTGAGTGAGTGGTACAGTAGACCGATGAAACGTATTTCAATTCTGATTGCGCTGCTGATCTGCGCGGCAGGATGTCAGGGATTGACAGTTCCAACCCCAACGCCGACCGCCACGCCGACGATTACCGCCTCGCCCACTTCGACTGCGACACCGACTGCTGTCCCGCCAACAGCCACGCCGACCTTAACACCGACTGCGACCAGCACACCCACAATCACCCCTACCCCCTCGATCACACCGCAGCCGACAGTGGGATTCGTGTTCGACAACTGGCAGCGGATCACTGTCGAAGGCAACATCCTACAATCGCTTCAGACACCGCTGATCGCCTTCGTCAACCAGAATGACCGCGACGGGATTGGCGACCGGCGCACCCCGCAACCTGCGACGGGTCTGCAAACGCTGTACTTCGTTCCGCCGACCAGTTCAGCCGGACGGGTGGCTGTCTTGCAGCTACCTTCGACCACAGGAAACCAGATTTTCATCTCGCGCAATGGGCGAGCGCTGGCCTACTTCCTGCAAGACCCGGAGAACCAGCGCACCGGGTTGTATATTCTCGATCTTGACAACCGCATCAGCGGACGCATCCTGCCGCTGACCTCGCTGGTACAGCGCGGATTTGTGAACGGGCCGGCCTGGTCGCCGGACGGGCAGCGGTTGGCGATTGCCCTGGCGACGGGCTACGACATCGATATTTTCACCATCGGGACAGATGGTTCGAACTTGCAGAACCTCACGCGCGCCGGGTCGTATGATTTCTGGCCGGCCTGGTCGCCAGACGGGCGCTATCTGTCGTTCGTATCGGATCGGGCAGTATGCCCAAGTTGGATTCCGGGCGATGCGGGCGCGTGTGACGCGCTGACGACCGCGCCGCCCACAGGCGGCAACCTCTACCTGCTGGACGTGATCAGCGGCGAGATTCGTCAGCTATCGGATGCATGGATCACAGAGCCACCGCGCTGGTTGAACGGATCGCAGATTGTCTTCAGCAGCGGTGATCCGGCACTGAGTGACCCGGAACGGCGGCTGTTCATCGCCAGCACGACGACGATGCAGAGCCGCGAAGTCAGGCTGGCGGACGGCAGCGACAGCCCGATCCGGCTGTCGGACGCATGGTCACCGGACGGCACGGCGGTGGTTTATCAAAGCGCTGGAACCAGCACGACCGAAATTATCGCAGCGCGGACAGATGGCACGCTGATCGGGCGCACGTCGGAACTGACTTTCGCGCGGTTTGGGATGCAGGCCGTTTGGTCAGTCGATGGCTCACGGATCGCTATTGGCGGGGTGAACGGCCAGTGCCCGTATGGGGCGCGGGTTCTCGACCGGGAGATGAACTTCATCACGCGCAGCTCCCCACCGCCGAGTATGTGCGACCCGAGATACTCCCCCGATGGGCAGTGGTTGGCCTTCACCGGGGTGAATCCGCAGATCGACGGGCGCGTCGATGTCTATGTAGCGAACCCGAACGGAACCGGAGCGGTCAATCTGACGGGGGCACTGCGCGGCAGCATCCTGCTGCTGGGGTGGTTCGGCGGTTCGTAGCATGGCCGAGTCGTGATGAAGGCGCTATAGTTATCAACCCTGTATTCAACCTCAGATGAAGGGGCACAGCATGGGTGCATTCAGCGAGCGAATCGCCGTCGTGACGGGAGCCAGCCGGGGAATCGGACGGGCGATTGCCCTCGAACTGGGCAAGCGTGGCGCGACGGTCGTTGTCAATTACAACGCCAGCCCGGATGCGGCCAATGAAGTCGTACAGATGATCCAGGCGGGTGGGGCACAGGGCATGGCTTTCAAGGCCGATGTCAGCACGGAAGAGGGCGCGAACGAGCTCATCAAGGCAGCAGTGGACGCCTACGGCAAACTGGACATTCTGGTCAACAACGCTGGGACGACGCGCGACAATGTCATCATGATGATGAAGGCCGAGGACTTCGATACGGTCATTCAGACCAACCTTCGCAGCACATGGCTGTGTTCCAAAGCGGCCGTCCGCACGATGATGCGAAAACGCTACGGGCGGATCGTGAATGTGTCGAGCATCAGCGGGGTGATGGGCAATGCCGGGCAGACCAACTACAGCGCCAGCAAAGCGGGTATCATCGGCTTCACGAAGGCGCTGGCTCGCGAGGTTGCCTCGCGCGGGATTACGGTGAACGCGGTCGCGCCGGGTTTCGTGCTGACCGACCTGACCAAAGACCTGCCCGCCGAGATCACCGAGCAGCTCAACAAGAACATCCCGCTGGGACGGTGGGGCACGGTAGATGATGTCGCCCAGGCGACGGCATTCCTGGCTTCGGATGACGCCTCGTACATCACCGGGCATGTGCTGGTGGTGGACGGCGGGCTGGCGATGTAAGGCGGGACCGAAGCGCTTATGACGACCATTTTCACCAAAATCATCCGGGGCGAACTGCCTGCGACCATCGTTTACCAGGACGAGCAGGTCACCGCCTTCAAGGACATCCACCCAGTGGCTCCGGTGCATATCCTGATCGTACCCAACATCGAGATTCCGAATGTCAACAGCGTCGAGCCGGAGCAGGAAGCGATCCTGGGGCACATGTTCACCGTGGCGCGGAAGGTGGCTGAGCAGCAGGGAATCGCGCAGAGCGGCTATCGACTGCTCATCAACAACGGCTCCGACGCCGGCCAGGAGGTGTATCACCTGCACATGCACCTGATCGGCGGGCGGCGGTTGGGGCCGATAGTCGTGCGACGCCAGGATTAAAGCGCGCAGTCAGCGCAAACAGTAGGATCAAGAAAAGACCAAAGAAAACCGGGACACGCACGTGTGTCCCGGTTCGTTTTGGGGAAGGGCTGGCCGTTTAACCTGGGGTGACTTCGGCGGTCGCTTCAGCAGGAGCGGCTGCTTCGGTGGTGGCCTCCGCAGCGGGAGCGGCAGTCGATTCTGGCGTCGCTTCGACGGTGGGGGCCGCAATGCCGCCGGACTGGGCGAAAGCCTGATCGATGGCCGCGAGGACGGCCTCGGTCGTGGCCTGCTGTACCAGCGAACCGTTGACGAAAATCGAGGGCGTCCCCGTGACGTTCTGAAGCTGGAAGGACTGGAGGGCTGCATCGATGATGGTATTGGGAAGGGCGCTCGCCATGCACTGATCCCAGGTTCCACGATCCAATCCCAGGTTGCTCACGCCCGATGCCATGCGGTTCTGGGCAAAAGCCTGATTGCCATAGGCGCTCTGCCAATTGAACAGCGCATCGTGCATCTGCCAGAACTTGCCCTGCTCGCCCGCGCAGATGGCCGCACGGGCTGCGCCCTGGCCGTTGGTGATGCTGCCCGTTCCGTAAACCGAAACGAAGGTAAACTGCACCTGTCCACTGCGAACCCGTTCGAGGATGCCGGGGAAGGTCGATGAGTGGAAGAGAGCACAAGCGGTGCAGTCGAAGCTGGAGTATTCCTCCACTTTGACAGGAGCCGAATCACTGCCGAGGACAGGGAAACCCTGCGCATTCTTGCTTTGAGCGACGCCTTCGTAGCGCGTCGCTGAATAATCGGGAATCGGCGCTTCAGCAGGCTGATTGATCACCAAGATCAGCCCGACCAATACCACCGCGACCACGACAATGCCGATGAGGACGGCGGTCTGGCGCTGGCGTTTGCGCTGCTGTTCACGCTCCTTGCGGCGTTCCAGCGTGCGAGTACGACCCATGTTGATGAACCCTTTCCTTAGAACACTGCCTTCAAACCAACACCGGAGAAGTTTACAGCGCACGGCGCAAAGCGCAACCATCTGTTTATGACTGCTGACTTCAGCCGGGGGGACGGGCAAACCTCGTCCTGACAAGGCGGAAGTTTTTCGGGTAGAATGGCGACCATTCTTTTCGCCAAGTGTTTGATACGCAGCCGGTCATCATTTCAGGCGCGAGACAGCCTCAAATTCCTGGCTCGCATCTGAATTCGGGAATTCGGGAATCAGGAAGAGGATGGGACTATGGGCACAATACACGATCTGTTCGGCACGCGGGGCACGCTCAAAACCCGCGCGGGGGAAACCGGCATCTACCGGCTGAGCAAGCTGGCGCAGCAAGGCGTTGGTCACATCGACCGGCTCCCGTTCAGCGTCAAGATACTGCTGGAGAACGCGCTGCGAAACCTGGATAACTTCCAGGTGACGGAGGAGGCTGTCCGCAACATTGCCAACTGGAGTGCCAAAGCACCGCAGGCCGTGGAGATTCCCTTCAAGCCAGCGCGGGTGATTTTGCAGGACTTCACGGGCGTGGCTTGCGTGGTCGATCTGGCGGCGCTGCGGAGCGCGATGGTGCGGATGGGCGGAACGCCAGGCAAGATCAACCCGACCATTCCCGTCGATCTGGTCATCGACCACTCGGTGCAGGTTGACCGTTTTGGCTCGACGAACGCGATCCTGCTGAACGCCAATCTGGAATTTGAGCGCAACCGCGAACGGTACGAATTCCTACATTGGGGACAGAAGGCTTTCGACAATTTCAAGGTCGTCCCTCCGGCTACAGGCATCGTGCATCAGGTGAACCTGGAATATCTGGCGAAGGTCGTCCAGGTGCACCTGGACGGGGACGGCCAAGCGGTCGCCCTGCCCGACTCGCTGGTGGGCACAGACAGCCACACGACGATGATCAACGGCCTGGGGGTGCTAGGCTGGGGCGTGGGGGGGATCGAGGCCGAGGCCGCGATGCTCAGCCAGCCGATCTATATGCTGATGCCGGAAGTGATCGGCTTCAAGCTGACGGGGCAGCTCCGCGAAGGCGCGACCGCGACCGACCTGGTGCTGGTGGTGACGCAGATGCTGCGCAAAAAGGGCGTGGTCGATAAGTTCGTGGAGTTTTACGGGCCGGGGCTGAGCGGTCTATCGCTGGCCGACCGGGCGACCATCGCCAATATGGCTCCAGAGTATGGGGCGACGATGGGCTTCTTCCCGGTAGACGACGAGACGCTGAACTTCCTGCGGCGCACCGGGCGCGAGGACTCGCTGGTCGAACTGGTGGAAGTCTACTCGAAGGAACAGGGTTTGTTCCGCACCGACCAGACGCCCGATCCCGAATTCACCGATGCGCTGGAACTCGACCTCAGCACGGTCGAGCCGAGCATGGCTGGGCCGAAGCGCCCCCAGGATCGCGTCCTGCTGCGCGATATGAAGGCCAACTTCGAGGCCAGCCTGACAGCTCCCGTGGAAAAGCGCGGCTTCGCGCTGGCGGAGAACGCGCTCAACAGCACGGCAGTGATCGGCTCGAACGGAAGCAGCACCGAGATCGGGCACGGCGTGGTGGTGATCGCGGCGATTACAAGCTGCACCAACACCAGCAACCCGTCGGTGATGATTGGGGCGGGTTTGCTCGCCAAGAAAGCAGTCGAGCGTGGACTGGATGTCAAACCGTATGTGAAGACCAGTCTGGCTCCGGGCTCGCGGGTCGTGACCGAATACCTGGATAAGGCGGGGCTGACCCCGTATTTGCAGGCACTCGGTTTTTACACGGTGGGCTACGGCTGCACAACGTGCATCGGGAACAGCGGGCCGCTGCCAGAAAAGGTTGCTAACGCGATCAAGGAATCGAACCTGGTGGCCTCGGCGGTGCTGAGCGGGAACCGCAACTTCGAGGGGCGCATCAACCCGTTCGTGAAGGCGAATTATCTGGCTTCGCCGCCGCTGGTGGTGGCCTACGCGCTGGCGGGAACGGTTGATATTGACCTGATGAACGATCCAATCGGGCACGACCGGGACGGCGAACCGGTGTATCTGAAGGACATCTGGCCAAGCCAGGACGAGATCAAGGCGATCATCCAGGAGACGGTGACAGCCGAACTGTTCAAGACGCAGTACGGGAACGTCTACACGGGCAACCCGACCTGGAACGCGATTCCGGCCAGCGGCGGAGATGTCTACGGGTGGGACGCGAGCAGCACTTACATCCAGGAGCCGCCGTTCTTCGTGGGACTTTCACGGGACGCTCAGCCGATCCAGCCAGTGAAGGGAGCGCGGGTGCTGGGATTATTTGGGGACTCGATCACGACCGACCATATTTCTCCAGCCGGGGACATTGCGGTGAACAGCCCAGCGGGGCGCTACCTGATGGATCACGGGGTGCAGAAGGCGGACTTCAACACCTACGGGACGCGGCGGGGCAATCACGAGGTCATGATGCGGGGAACCTTCGCCAACATCCGGCTGCGGAACAACCTGCTGAATGGGGTCGAGGGCGGGTACACGATTTACTTCCCGACCGGGGAGCAGATGAGCATCTACGATGCGGCAATGAAGTACATTGAGGATGGGACGCCGCTGGTGATCCTGGCGGGGATCGACTATGGGATGGGTTCCAGCCGCGACTGGGCAGCCAAGGGCACATATCTGCTGGGGGTGAAGGCGGTGATCGCCAAGAGCTTCGAGCGGATTCACCGGAGCAACCTGGTGATGATGGGGGTACTGCCGCTCCAATTCAAGGCGGGCGAGGGTTGGGACACGCTGGGATTGAACGGACGCGAAACCTACAACATCATCGGTCTGGACGACCAGCTTCAGCCGGGGGCTGAACTGATGGTCGAGGCCGTAGGGGAGGATGGCTCAGTAAAGCGGTTTCAGGTCACGGCGCGGATCAACACGCCGGTGGAGCTGGAGTATTACCGCAATGGAGGCATCCTGCACACGGTGCTGCGGAACTTTTTGAAACAGTAGCCGTCGCAGCCCTCATCCCTAACCCTTCTCCCAAACGTTCGCTTCGCTCACTGGGAGAGGGGAGATCAACAACGATGAGGCGGATCATCCGATCCGCCTTTTTATTGGCCGGCATCTATTAACCGAAATATTATAGTCAAACAACCCAAGTTACAACTTGTCAGAAACGGCGGCAGTGTCGGCAGGGTTAGGTGCGCCTGTTGGTGTCATTTCGCCGTGAACAGCGCGGCCTCCACCCATGAAATGCTGTAAATGTTGCAGTTGTTGCAGCTGCAATTCGGTGATTCTTGCAACAACAAGATGATTCGATAATCGCATTCGATGGCTTGTGAAGGTGCGCCGGTCGGGGACAGCCCCCGCGACCCGTTCCCGAACGCTCGCTGGGAGAAGGAGTTTTCTGCCCGTAACATCACGATAGCACAAAACGAGGTGAAAAAGGTGACATTTTGGTAACTCTTTGGGGTCGCTTGGATGATGGTCTGTGACGCGGATTGTCAGCGAGCGGGGTTTGGGCGATAATTCCGTCCCTAGGCTGAGCAATACTGAACCGGGATAGCGTAGGCTCCGGTTTACCGACTGATCGATGGGCGGCAGGTTTATCGGAAGCAGCAGAGGGAGTCGAGGGGAATGGCGGCATTTGCCAGGCGCGTCCAGTCCTTCGGGACGACGATTTTCAGCGAGATCAACATCCTGGCGGCCCAGCACGGGGCAGTCAACCTTGGCCAGGGGCGGCCTGATTTCGACGGGCCAGATGACATCATTGGGGCGGCAGTCAAGGCACTGCAAGCAGGACAGTACAACCAATATCCACCGGGCAACGGCGCGCCCGATTTCCGACGGAGCATCGCGGCACATGCCGACCGGTTCTACGGTCTGAGCATCGATCCCGAGCGAGGTGTGATCGCCACAGCAGGGGCAACCGAGGCCGTGTTTTCGTGCATTCTGGGGCTGGTCGATGTGGGTGATGAGGTGATCGTCATTGAGCCGTACTTCGACAGCTACGTACCTAATCTGATTATGGCCGGGGCGACGCCGGTCTTCGTGCCGCTGCACGCACCGGACTGGACGCTCGATCCTGACGAACTGCGACAGGCGTTCACGCCAAAGACGCGGGCGATCCTGTGGAATTCGCCGCATAATCCGACCGGGCGGGTGTTCACGCCAACCGAGATGCAACTGGTGGCCGATCTGTGCCAGGAACACGATGTGATCGTGATCTCCGACGAGGTGTATGAGCATCTGGTGTTTGAACCGGCGCGGCATGTTCCTATCGCGGCGCTGCCAGGCATGGCCGAGCGCACGGTGACAGTCAGCAGCCTAGGGAAGAGCTTCAGCGTGACGGGCTGGAAGGTGGGATGGGTGTACGGCGCACCCGATCTGGTGGCGGGGGTGATGCGGGCACACCAGTTCGTGACCTTCGCGGTACACCATCCGTCGCAGATCGCGGCGGCCTATGCGCTGAGCCTGCCGGGGACGTATTTCGAGGAACTCCAAGCGATATACACCACACGCCGCGACATCCTGATGGATGGGTTATGGCAGGCCGGGATCAAGGCGAGCGCGCCGGAGGGAACGTATTTTGTCCTCGGAGATTTCTCCGAGGTGTTCCCCGGCGACGACATCGAGTTCACCAAGTACCTGATTACCGACATTGGCGTGGCCTGCATCCCGCCCTCCCCTTTCTACAGCGACGCGCACCGCTCGCTTTCCGGCAAGCGGGTGCGGTTCGCGTTCTGCAAGGATGAGTCCACGCTGCGAACAGCCAGCGAACGGCTGCAGAAACTCAAACCAGGGAATTGAACCACAGAGGCACCAAGAACACAGAGGAAAAGAGGCACGATGCCTGAGATACGGTTCGACCGATTCTATCGATACGATGATCTGACCCGGCTGCTGCAAGCCTATGCCGCCGAGTTCCCTCAACTGATCCGGGTGGACAGCATTGGCAAGAGCTACGAAGGCCGGGACATCTGGCTGGTCACGGTCACGAACGCGGCAAGCGGTCCAGCCGCCGAGAAGCCGGCGCTGTGGGTGGATGGAAACATCCACGCGGGCGAGGTTTCAGCTTCGACGGCATGTCTGCACCTGCTGCACAGGCTAACGCAAGCGTATGGCCGGGACGAAGCCGTGACCTACGCGCTGGACACACGGGCGTTCTACATCTGCCCACGGATCAACCCAGATGGCGCCGAATGGGCACTGGCCGACCGGCCCAAGCACATCCGATCCAGCACACGGCCATACCCGTATGACGAGGAAGCCGTCGAGGGGTTAATCAACGAAGACATCGACGGCGATGGGCGAATGCTGTATATGCGGATACCTGATCCCAACGGGCCGTGGAAGGCGCACCCCGATGAGCCGCGCCTGCTGATCCGGCGGGAACCGACAGAACGCGGCGGGACGTACTACCGGGTAGTGCCGGAGGGATCGCTCCGAAATTACGACGGCGTGACGATCCAGGTCGCGCCGAACAAGGAAGGCCTGGACATCAACCGCAACTTCCCGTACCAGTGGCGGCAGGAAGGCGAGCAGCCGGGGTCAGGGCCGTATCCCACCTCGGAGCCGGAAATCCGGGCGGTGACGCAGTTCATCACGACGCATCTGAACATCACTGGGGCGGTGACATTTCACACGTTCAGCGGCGTGCTGCTGCGCCCGTACAGCACCCACCCTGACGAGCAGTTCCCGGCTGAAGATCTGTGGACATACCAGAAGATCGGACAGAAGGGAACGGAGATCACCGGATACCCAGCGGTCTCGATCTACCACGATTTCCGCTACCACCCGAAAGAAATCACCACCGGGGCGTTCGATGACTGGATGTACGATCACCTGGGGGTGTACACCTGGACGGTGGAAATCTGGAGTCCGCAGAAGCAAGCCGGGATCGAGAACTACAAGTTTATCGACTGGTTCCGGGAGCATCCGCTGGAAGATGATCTGAAGCTGCTGAAATGGAGCGACACGGCGCTGGGTGGAAAGGGGTACGTGGACTGGTATGCGTTCGAGCATCCGCAGCTTGGGACGGTGGAACTGGGGGGGTGGGATGTACACTTGGCCTGGATGAATCCGCCGCCGCACCTGTTGGAAGGCGAGATCGCGCGGTTTGCTGACTGGCTGATCTGGCTGGGGCTGGTCTCGCCGCGATTGGAGCTGCACAGCGTTCAGGCGGTCGCGCTGGGGGACGATCATTACCAGGTGCAGATGGTGGTGCAGAACACGGGATGGCTGCCGACAGCAGTGAGCAAGAAGGCGGTCGAGAAGAAGGTCGTGCGGGGCGTAGTCGCGGAGATTACGCTGCCGAAAGGGGCCAGCCTGAAGACGGGCAAAGCGCGCGAAGAACTGAGCCAGCTCAGCGGTTGGAACGATGTGCCGCCGAGCAGCGGGGTATGGGACGAAAGCGGGAGAACCTCTGACCGGGCGAAAGTTGTCTGGGTGATCCATGCACCGCGGGGGGGGACAGTGAGACTTGCGGCGCGGCACGAACGGGCGGGCGTAGTGCGAGCCGAAGTCAATCTGTGAGGCGTGCTGTACAATAAGGCCAACAAGCAGCAAATCAGAAGGGCAAACGGTTATGGTGCTGGATGCACGGGCAGATCACAAGCAGGAAGACCTGCCCACTGAACCGCAGATTCACGACAACATCCTGGGGGCGCTGGGCAACACGCCGCTGGTGAGGCTGAACCGGGTTGCACGCGGGGTGCGCGCTCAGGTGGTTGCCAAGGTGGAGTATTTCAACCCTGGCGGATCGGTGAAAGACCGGATCGGCATCACGATCATCGAGGATGCTGAACGGGCGGGACGGCTTAAACCAGGCGGAACGATTGTTGAATCGACCAGCGGCAACACGGGCGTGGGACTGGCTATCGCGGCGGCGATCAAGGGCTACAAGTGCGTGTTCGTGATGCCGGACAAGATGTCCGAGGAGAAGATCCGCGTGCTGCGGGCATATGGGGCGCGGGTGGTGGTGACTCCCACGAACGTCGAACCGGAGGACCCGCGCAGCTACTACAGCGTCGCCAAGCAGATCGTGGCCGAGACGCCAAACAGCATCCTCGCCAACCAGTACCATAACCCGGTCAATCCACAGACGCATTATGAGACAACCGGGCCAGAAATCTGGCGGCAGACAGCCGGCCGGATCGATGTGTTTGTGGCAGGGATGGGCACGGGGGGGACGATCACGGGCGTGGGGAAGTTCCTCAAAGAGATGAACCCGAAGGTTCAGATCGTCGGCATCGATCCGATTGGGTCGATCCTGCACGATTACTTCTACAGCGGGCGGATGTCCGAGGCGCATTCGTACAAGGTAGAAGGCATCGGTGAGGATTTCATCCCGTCGGTATACGACTTCACCGCTATCGACGATATTGTGAAGGTCAATGACAAAGAGTCGCTGCTGATGACGCGGCGGTTGGTGCGGGAAGAAGGCATGTTCGTTGGGGGATCGTGCGGGGCGGCGGTGGCTGGGGCGCTGCGCTACGCCTCCGAGCGGAGCCTGGGGCCGGACAAACTGGTGGTGGTGCTGCTGCCGGACAGCGGAACGCGCTATCTGAGCAAGGTATTCGATGACAACTGGATGCGGGAAAACCGCTTCCTGGAAAGCGACTGGGTGGATACGCCGGTGTCGGCCATCCTGGGCCGTAAGCCGCGTCAGGAGATGGTCAGCGCACGATGCAGCGAATCGGTGACGGCGGTGATCGACAAGCTGAAGGCCGCCGATGTGAGTCAACTGCCGGTCATCGGCGAGCGGGATCAACTGGTCGGGATCGTCACCGAAGTGAACCTGTTGAACTACCTGCTGCGGTCTCCGGGCGGCGAGGCCTCGCAGACAGCCATCGAGGATGCTGGGGTGATTCATGAGCATGTGCCGACGGTGACGCCGGATATGCCCGCCGAAGTGCTGATGAGTCTGTTCACCACGGAGAAGATAGCGCTGGTGGTAGAACGGACGCCCGGCAGCGATGACCGCAAGGTGATCGGGATCATCACTCAGATCGATCTGTTGGATTATCTGGCGCGGCGGTGATCGATGTGAAAACCAGCCGGGTGATCCGGTTCTGGAAGCCATATGGGGTACTGACTCAGTTCACCGACCGGGAGGGCCGCCCCACCCTGGCCGACTATATCACCACACGAGATGTATACGCGGCGGGGCGGCTGGATATGGACAGTGAAGGTCTGCTGCTGCTGACCACTGACGCGCGGCTGAAAACGCGGCTGACCGAGCCGCGCTTCGGACATCCGCGCACTTATCTCGTCCAGGTGGAGCGTATCCCGGATAATGCGGCACTGGAGCAGCTCCGCAAGGGGGTCATGCTGCACGATGGTCCGACCCTGCCCGCGGTAATAGAACGGCTGGCGGTTCCGCCTGACCTGCCCCCGCGTGACCCTCCGATTCGATTTCGTAAGAACGTGCCTGACTGCTGGATCAAACTGACGCTCACCGAAGGACGCAACCGTCAGGTGCGGCGGATGACGGCGGCAGTCGGGCATCCGACGCTGCGGCTGGTGCGCTGGGCGATTGGGCCGGTCACACTGGAGGGGTTGCAGCCGGGGCAGTCGCTCGAGCTAAGCGAAGGCGAACGCGCGGCCTTGTGGCGCAGCGTATTCAAGCAGAGGGATTAGGAGCTAGGGATTGGGGATTAGGAAAGAGGAAATGCGGGTTCATCCGCAGAGTTCCTCTGAAACAGCATCTCAACCGTTCAATGCAGATTCTAACCGCTGAGACACAGAGCATGCAGAGAACTACGGAGAGGTGTGAAGTGTGGCGGACACGCAGAAGCCTGTCGCTAGCAAGAGCGTGTTAGCCTCACTGCGGCGGCTTGATCCACCGCACATCGTGGTCGCGGTAGGCAGCGACAAGGATGTCCACCAGCAGGTTGAGGTCATGGGACTCCTGAGCATTGAAGGCATGTTTAAGGCGGCGCTGTTCCTGTTCAGCACGCTGCATATAGCTGGAGATAATACTGCCGATCATGCCGATCACGGTCATCGCAATCATCAACTCGGCAGGAAAAGTGCCTGACCTGAGTAAGCTGAAGATTCCAGCAAACATTAACGCCAACACCGTCAGGCCGGTAAGTCGTGATGCTGAATTTGCCTGCTTCGGCTGCGTGATCGGATAGAGCTTGAAATCGCCATCGATCCGGGTACGATCCCCCTCCCAACGCTGAAGCGTTCCGACCAACTGCGCGGTCTGGCGTCCTGAGCGACGACCGCTCAATCGAAAACGGACGCGGTCGGAGTCCTGACGGGCAGTTTCACACTCAATGAGGAGGCCATCCGGCATGATCGACCGCGCCCGGATGGCCTGATCGACCAGCAGCCTGACCGCGTCATCGATGAACAACGCAGCGCTGAAGTGCAGTTCCGGGAATCGCGGGCGGAACAAATCGGCGCCTTTTTTGGAGGGAAGGTCGTCGAGGACGCCGGCCCAGGAGGCATTCGGTTCCGGGTGGCGGATTTCGCCATCGGTTTCCAACCAGTCTGGGCGCGATTGGCGTTCGGGGTGCTGCATGGCGGCCTCCCTGTCTTGTGAAAACCTACCTGTGGCAGCGCTATGCTTCGAGCGCCTGGCGGAGATCGCGCATGAGGTCATCGACATGTTCGATGCCGACGCTGAGGCGCACCAGCGCGGGCGGCACGGCAATCGGCGAAGCGGCGGTGCTGGCGTGGGTCATGCTGTAGGGATGCTCGATGAGGCTTTCGACTCCGCCGAGGCTTTCGGCCAGGGCGAAGAGTTTGGTGCGACTGACCATCCGGCGCGCAGCTTCCGGGCTGCTGAGGATGATGCTTATCATGCCACCGAAGCCCTTCATCTGGCGCTTAGCCAGTTGGTGCTGAGGATGGCTTTCCAGGCCGGGATAGAGGACTTTTTCGACGGCGGGGTGATCCTCCAGGAAGCGGGCAATCTCAAGGGCGTTGGCACAGTGGCGCTCCATCCGCAGCGTCAGGGTCTTGATCCCGCGCAGAATCAGAAAGCAGTCCATTGGGCCGGGAACCGCGCCGACGGCGTTCTGGTGGAACTTCAGCTCGGTGTAGATGGCTTCGTCGTTCATCGCCAGGACGCCGCCGACGGCATCGCTGTGCCCGCCGAGATACTTGGTGCTGCTGTGCATGACGATGTCGGCGCCGAAGGTGAGCGGCTGCTGCAAGGCGGGACTGGCGAAAGTGTTGTCCACGGCGATAAGGATGCGCTCCGGGGCGGCATCAGCAATGGCACGGATGTCGGCCAGCGCCAGCAGCGGGTTGGTCGGCGTTTCCAGCCAGATCAGCCGGGTCTGTGGGGTGATAGCGGCCTTGACTGCTTCGACATCGGCCAGATCGACCCAGGTGAAGCGCAGGCCGTAACGCGCCAGAACGCGCTCAAACAGGCGGTAAGTGCCGCCGTAGACATCGTTGCCGACGAGGATGTGATCGCCGGGATTGAACAGGCGCATCACGCAGTCAATCGATGCCAGGCCGCTGGCAAAGGCCAGGGCATAGCGGCCGTTTTCGATGGCGGCGACGCACTGCTGCAAAGCGGTGCGGGTGGGGTTATCGGTGCGGCTGTACTCGTAGCCTTTGTGTTCGGCGGGAGCGGCCTGGACGTAGGTCGAAGTCTGGTAAATGGGCGTCATGATCGCGCCAGTGGAGGGATCAGGCTCCTGGCCGGCGTGGATGACGAGGGTGTCGAGATGGTGTTTGGCTGTCATGGCAATCCCTGTTTTTGGGGGTTGGAAAATCCGTTCCATGCTATTATATAGTGACTGGAATTTCACGACCCAACTTCTGGTAAACCTTCTTCAACATGATCGAAACTGCACCCAAAACGTTCATCGCCATCGCCGGGAACATCGGCGCGGGCAAAAGCACGCTAACCGCCATGCTGAGCCGTTCGTTCGGCTGGGAACCGTTCTATGAGGCCAATGCGGAGAACCCGTATCTGGCTGATTTCTATGAGGATATGCGGCGGTGGAGCTTCCACTCGCAGGTTTTTTTCCTGGGCAAGCGGCTGGAGCATCACAACCTGCTGATTCAGCATCCGGGGAGCGTGGTCCAGGATCGCACGGTCTACGAGGACGCCGAAATCTTCGCGCGAAATCTTTACGACCAGGGCCACATGTCCGACCGGGATTATGACGCCTACCAGCGGCTGTATGAAGCCATCAGCGCGTTCCTGCCCCCGCCCGATCTGCTGATCTATCTGCGAAGCAGCGTGGATACCCTGATGAGCCACATCCGCAAGCGCGGGCGGGAATACGAGCGAAATATATCGCCAGATTACCTGGAACGGCTCAACCGACTGTATGAACGCTGGATCGACCGATGGACGGCCTGTGATGTGCTGCGGATCGAGATCAATGAGATGGACTTCGTGGAAAATCCACGCGACTTCGAGCGCATCCGGCAGCGGATCGAGGCGCAGTTGGCCGGGGTGAGCACGCCGTAAAGCACTCCCATACGAATTGCACCACCGAGTCCAGACCAAGAGAGTGTGGCAGGATTCACTGAGAATTCATCCGCAGGATATGGACGCAATCCACAAATCGTGCTACACTGATTTGACCTGATTGATCCGATTCATCTGATGAATAGATCATCAGAGGCAGTCAGATATGGTGGTTTTGTGGCCGATATTCAGTTCGAGTCCGACCTGCTGAATTACATCATCAAGAACGGCTACCAACCGGGCGACCGGCTGCCGACGATCAGCGAACTCCAGGATGCCAACAACCTGGGCATCAGCGTTAGCAAGGTGCGCGAGCAGCTTGAGGTGGCGCGGGCGCTGGGACTGGTCGAGGTGCGATCCAAGACGGGAACGCGGTTGAAGGAGTTCAGCTTCACCCCGGCAGTGCGGCTGAGCCTGTTCTTTGCGCTGGCGACGGACTTGCGCTACTTTGAATATTTCAGCGCGCTGCGGACGCACTTGGAGATGGCTTTCTGGCACGAAGCCTGTGCCCTGCTGACGCCGGAAGATCACTGCGAACTGCGCGGCTATATCGAAGCAGCGCGGGGCAAACTATCGGCAGCGCGGATCCGCATCCCCACTGAAGAACACCGCGCCTTCCACCTGACAATCTTCAAACACCTGGAAAACCCCTTCGTTATCGGTTTGCTGGAAGCATATTGGGACGCCTATGAAGCGGTGGAACTGAACCGCTATGCGGACTACGGCTACCACAAACTGGTATGGGATTATCATGAACGCATTCTGGACGGGATCTGTGCTGGTGACTACAATGCCGCGCAGGACGCCTTCATGAAGCATACCCGCCTGCTCCATCACCAACCGCGTATGCAGGACATGGAGCATCTGGCGGAAATGGTCGAGTCAAAAGTCACCGAGTAGCGTCGAGAAGGAGCAGCACGCAGCCAGCCTGCGTAAAGGATCGACTATGGTTTTAGATGTGCAATCTTCCCCCCGGACTCGCCATAACGGCAAGATGATCGTCAACGATTTCACGCTGATGGCTGCGACCCGAAATGGCACGGGCAGCCAGACCTCCAACTTCGTGCTGATGCTATCACTGTTCAAGATGGGCATCCCGGTGAACGGCAAGAACCTGTTCCCGTCGAACATCAAGGGACTGCCAACCTGGTACAGTATTCGCGCCAGCAAGGATGGTTACACGGCGCGACCAGCCGTGAACGAAATCGTGGTGGCGCTGAACCTGGACACGGTGGCGGAAGACATTCAGAAGATTCCGGCGGGCGGGGTGTGTATCCTCCCGCAGGAGTGGAAATACACCAAGAGCCGCGAAGACATCGTTTATTACGAGATTCCGGTCGAGCCGATGGCGAAGGAAGCGGGCATTCATCCTGACCTGCGCGAGCGCGTCGCCAACATGGTCTATGTCGGCGCGTGCGCCCAGCTTTTCGGTATTCCGCTGGACATCGTGTGGCAGGCGCTGCTGCAAAATTTCAGCGGCAAGGAAAAGCCGGCCAAGATCAACTTCGACATGGTGCAGCGAGCCTATGAGTGGACGGCGCAGAACGTCGTCAAGCAGGACCCGTACATCTTCGAGCCGGTGCCGGGCGGGAACCAGGGCAAGATCGTCATCACCGGGAATGAGGCAGGCGGCATTGGGACGCTGTTCGGCGGCGTGCAGGTGGTGGCGTGGTATCCGATCACCCCGTCTACCAGCCTGGTGGACGCCATGTTTGAGAATCAGGGCCTGCGCAAAGACCCCGAGACGGGCATGAACACGGTGGCGATCCTCCAATCCGAAGACGAGATTTCGGCCATCGGCACAATCATCGGCGCGGGCTGGGCGGGCGCGCGGGCGATGACCTCGACGAGCGGCCCCGGCATCAGCCTGATGGCCGAGTTCACCGGGCTGGCTTACTTCGCGGAAATCCCGTGTGTGATCTGGGATATCACGCGCATCGGCCCCAGCACCGGTCTGCCGACGCGCACCAGCCAGGGCGATCTGCTGTTCCTGTACACACTCAGCCACGGCGACACGCACCACATCGTGCTGATCCCCGGCAGCGTGGGCGAGTGCTTCGAGTTCGGCTGGCGGGCACTGGACGTGGCCGAAACCTACCAGACTCCAGTGTTCGTAATGAGCGACCTCGACCTGGGCATGAACAACTGGATGAGCGAACCGTTCGCTTACCCGGATGAACCCCTGCATCGTGGCAAGACGCTCAATCTGGAGACATTGACCCAGTTCATCGAGGAAAAGGGTGAGTGGTATCGCTACAAGGACTACGATGGCGACGGAGTGGGCTACCGGACAATTCCGGGCATCGATCATCCGCGCTCGGCCTACTTCACGCGCGGGACGGGTCACAACGAGAAGGCGCAGTACAGCGAGCGCAGCGAGGACTGGGTGGCGAATCTGGCGCGAATCGAGAAGAAGATCAGCCTCTCCCGCAATCAGCTTCCGCAGCCGGTAGTAGACTTCGACGCCAGCAAGAAGATCGGCATCATTTCCTACGGATCGAATGACCCGGCCATCGAGGAAGCCCGCGACAAACTGGCCGCTGCTGGCATTCAGACGAACTACCTGCGAATCCGGGCGCTGCCGCTGGCCGACCGCGTGACGGAATTCCTGTTCCAGCATGACCGCGTATACATCATCGAGAACAACTTCGACGGGCAGATGGCCCAGATCATCCGCATGGGAACCAACAAGAGTACCGAGCATGTGGTCTCGCTGCCGCTGGGCGACGGGCTGCCAATGACGGCGGGTTGGGTGTACGACCATATTGTGAAGCATGAGGGAAAGTAGAGTATGCCTCCGAAGACGAATGCACTCGGACTGACACGCGAAGACTACAAAGGGACTAAGAGCACGCTTTGCCCTGGCTGCGGGCATGACTCGATCTCCAACCAGATTATCAGCATGGCTTACGATCTGGGGATCAACCAGCACAATCTGGTGAAGTTCAGCGGGATCGGCTGCTCCAGCAAAACGCCGGCCTACTTCCTAGGGCGTGCCCACTCGTTTAACTCGGTGCATGGGCGTATGCCTTCGGTAGCAACCGGGGCGACGCTGGCGAACCGCGACCTGACGGCCATCGGTGTCAGCGGCGACGGCGACACCGGCAGCATCGGCATGGGACAGTTCAAGCATCTGGTGCGGCGTAACGTGCCGATGGTCTACATCGTCGAGAACAACGGCGTCTACGGGCTGACCAAAGGTCAGTTCTCGGCGACGGCAGACTCCGGTCAGGTGCTCAAGTATTACGGCCGGAACGAGCTGCCGCCCATCGATCTGTGCCTGGAAGCCATCATCGGCGGCGCGACCTTCGTCGCCCGCAGCTTCAGCGGCGATGCTAAGCAGGTGCAAACCCTGCTCAAGGCGGCAATCGGCCATCGCGGGACGGCAGTGGTCGATATCATCAGCCCGTGCGTGACCTTCAACAACCATGACGAGAGCAGCAAGAGCTATGTGTACGGCAGCGAACACAAAGTGCCGCTGCACGAGATCATCTACTACGAGAAAGGGGCTGTGCCCGACCGCCAGGAAATCACGATTGAAGGCGAGTTCAGCGAAGGCGACGAGATCGTCGTGCAGATGCACGATGGCTCGCACATCAAGCTGAAGAAGGTCGGCAGCGACCACGATCCGCGCAGCCGTACAGCGGCGATCACGCTGCTGGAGAAGGCGCAGATCGAGCAGCAGTTCATCACCGGGCTGCTGTACTACGAAGAGCCGCGCCCGACTCTAGCGGACATGCTCGGCCTGACCGAGACGCCGCTGGTGCATCTGCCGGAAGAGAAACTGCGGCCGTCAAAGGATGTGCTCGCCAAGCTGATGGCAGAGTACATGTAGGTCAGGTCACTCTCACCAAAGAAAGAGGCGGAGCCACATTGTGCCCCCGCCTCTTTTGATTCATGGGGTTGGTCGCCTTTAGTCGTAGTAATACACCAGCAGGGGAATATCAATCTCCTGGGGGATGAGACCGCCGTGATGTCCGAGGAAGTTCATTTCAAAGCGGTCTTTTTCATACCACCAGACGGTTTCGCCTGCATAAGGCAGTACGACCAGCGGAGCTATGCGCATCAGAAACGCATCGGAGGCCGTGCCGGGGCCGAAGACTCCTGCCGCATTAAGGTCGGCAGTCTTCATGACCTGGGCGCGCCCTTGCAGGGCGGGATGGGTAGAGAGCATCTGGTGGGCTTCCTCGACGCGGCCTTCTTTGACATACAGAAACAGATCACGGGCGGAACCCGCCGGAATCAGCAGCCGCCCTTCCCCATCGGCGCGGAGCAGCGGCGTGAGTTCAGGAATCTGCTGGTTGAGGTAGATGGTCTTCTCAGGAGAAACCGCATCCTGGCCGTGATCGGCGCTGAGGAGGAGCAGTGTGCGTTTGGCTGTCCCGGCGAGCGGCTGGTGGATCAGACGCTCGGCCATTTCCGCAAAGAAGGCGATCTCGGCGTCGAACTCGCGCGAGTCGGGGCTGTAATCATGGCCGATGGTATCGATGGTGGGATAGTAAAAGAAATAGTAGGCTTTGCCCGGTTCGGCCAGGGCATCGCTCAATTTGAGAAAGGCTTCTGAATACGATTTGTATGCAATGACTTTCGATCCGGCGAAAGCCAGGTTGGAGAACCCGCCGGAGGCATATTCATAATCCTGGAACACATATGACCTCACGCCTGAGACGGCCAGCCGTTCGTAGAGGGTGGGATCGGGGAAAAACGGCTTGAGGCTACCAACGCCATCCGGCAGGCGAATGGTTCCGCGCTGCTTATCGCCGGCGTAGGAGAACATCAGCGGGGCGATGAGGCGGTCGAGCAGCGGTTCGTAGTAGAACCACTCGTAGATGCCGGTCTGATTGACGGGCTGGCCGAGGTGAATGGTGGTAACGTGGGCAGTGGTGGTCGATGGAAACTGCGAGGTGATCTTGGAGGTAACGCCCTCGTTGAGGAAGCGGCGCAGGAACGGATGGCGCTCGGCATTCCGCAGGAAGAACGACCAGCCGAAAGCATCGACGAACAGGAAGATGACCTTATCGACCTGATGGGGATAATCGCCCAGCACATCGGCTGGCAGGCCGAGCTTCCCCTCGCCCGTCAGCAAATACTGGATGGCGCCAGGGATTTTGGCGAAGTTGTAGGTATCAACGAGAGGTTGGCGGAAATGCGCATTCAGGCGGGACGCGTCGACCGCTTGGAGCGAGATTTCGTTGAGCACGATCAGACCTCCAGCTAGAGGATGAGCGGATCGTGGCAATTATAACGCCGGCTGACATACCACAGTACGTCCAGCGCGGGATGGTATCAGGGTTTCATCACCTGGAAGAGCGTGATCTGCAAGCCTTCCGGCGATTGAATGCGGGCATTGAGGTCGTTCCACGGGGTCAGAATGGGTTCGTGAACGAAGGTCGCGCCGTGTGCGAGGGCACGCGCAAGAGCAGCGTGGACATCCGGAACTTCAAAAGCGAAACGAATCTGGCCGCTGACCCGCTGCCCGACTTCAAGTTGATCGACTCCGGCAGCATAGGCCGGGTCGAAGATTTCCAGTTTGGCGCGGCCAGCGCTGAAAAGCTGACCCGATCCGCCATCCGTCCAGAGGTCACCCGGTTCGAGGCCGAGGCCGTCCCGGTAGAAAGCGACCACCTTGTCGAAATCCTCGACGGTCAGGGCAACACGCAGTTCAAAGGGGGACATGGCCAATCCTTCCCGCGAGATAAACAGGATCGAAATTGATGAAAGCCAGGTAGACTCGGCAGCTTAGCCGTCGGAGTAGTCGTAAGGCATGAGGCGCTGGGACGCCATGGCATCCATGCGGCGAAGCCGTTGGGCAATGGCCTCCATCACCTGAGCGGCGAAGAAGGGGGTTTCGTCCACCATGAAGGTGAAGCGCTCACGGTCAATTGGAACCAGACGCACATCGCTGCGGGCGATGGCGGTGGCCGCGCGGGGGCGGCTGTCGATCAGAGCCAGTTCACCGAGGATGCCGCCGCAGTCCACAGTTTCGACAAGCTGGTCGCCCAGCAGAATATCGACCTGCCCCTCCAGCACAACATACATTACGTCACCAGGATCACCCTGATTGAAGATGGTCTGCCCGGCGCTGAAGAGCCTGAAATCGGTCGAAAACCGGAAGAGATTATCCAAAGCGATCATGTCCCGAATGTCCTGAGAAAGTAGCACGCCAAAACTATCCTCATCGTAACGCTAGTGAGGATAGATCGTCATCAGGCAGCGGATCGAAGCCCGTATGCGACTTTAGGCGGAGATCAGGACTTTTCTGGTTTAACTGCTTTGTATTCGCCGGACGACAAACGCGCATCGATATCGCGCAGCCGACCAGCCATGGCTTCCATCACCTGGAGGGCGAAGAACGGCGTCTCCCGCACCAGCATCGTGAAGCGGGTTTCATCGACCGGGATCAGGTGGCAGTCGGTACGGGCGACAGCGGTCGCATTGCGCGGGCGGTTGTCGATGAGCGCCAGTTCACCGAACAGGCCGCCTTCGCCGACAGTTTCGATGACGGTCTCTCCGATCAGAATATCGACTTCCCCTTCCTGCACGACATACATCACATCACCCAACTGTCCCTGGCGGAACAGAACCGTCCCCATCGGGAAGAACTGGGCATGAGGTGAGCGCTTAAACCAATCCGACCGGGCAACCATAGGGCATCCTCCTCCGAGTCGGAGAAACATCAGGCTGAGTATAGCGCGGGCGGCGTATTTCACCATCCCCCAATGGAGGGGGATCATCTCGGTCGAAAGTCGGAGACGAGACCGCCGCGTCAGGCCGAGAACGACTGCTTTAGAAAACTGAGGGTGCGTTCCCAGGCAAGATCCGCTGCCGCCGGGTTATAGGCATCGGCGCGATCCGGCTCGAAGAACCAGTGCCCTGTGCCAGGGTAATGATGGAATGTCACCGAGCGACCAACACGCCGCAGCCCTTGTTCGAGAGCATCGACATTGGAACGCTCCTCAAACGGGTCGTTCTCGGCGAAGTGGCCAAGGTAGGAAGCCTTCGACCGGGTGACATCTGCCGGGCCTGTGCCGTAAAAGAGGACGACTGAACGGACGCTTTCAGGATCATTGACGGCGAGGTCGAGGGCGTAGAACGCGCCCAGCGAGAAACCGACCACAGCGATGCCCGTCTCACTCGATCCGGCGCGGGCTTGAAGATAGCGGACGGCCTGGGCGATATCGGCTCTGGCCTGGGCGATATTGCCTTCCAAGGCTGTGACCAGGGATTCGGCTTCAGAAATCTGGTCAGTGACTTTGCCGTGATAGAGGTCTGGGGCGAAAACCATGAAACCGGATGCGGCCAACCGCAGGCAGAGCGATTTGATGGTGTCGTTCAACCCCCACCAAGCATGAAGGACCAACACAGGTTTACCGCTGCCTGCCGGGGGGTTGGCAAAATAGCCATCGGGCTGCGCTTGGGACATGGATGTCTCCTCGGATATTTTTGGCACTCCCGTTCAATGGGAGCAACTGGAGACGATTGTAGCGCAGCTCACCGGAATAGTCGATCTTTTGTTCTACGTCAGCAGCCCATCATCTGAGCCGACAAAATCATGTACCCGTGCGCTCTTTGGTCTCAGTGTCTTCGACCAGCAGGCGGCGCAGCACCTTCCCAACGAAGCTCTTGGGCAGCTCAGGACGGAACTCGACTTCCCAGGGGACGGCATATTCTTTCAGGCGGCGCTTGCACAGGGCGATGAGTTCTTCGGCGGTCAGGGTCGTACCGGGACGAGGCACGACATAGGCGCGGATACGCTGCTCACCATTGGTTCCGGCGACGCCAACTCCGACTACCGCTACTTCCTTGACACCAGGATGCTCATAGAGCACTTCCTCGACATCGCGTGGATAAACCTGGAACTTCCCGGCCAGGATCATTTCTTTGCGGCGGCTGATGATCTGGAAGTAGCCGTCTTCGTCCATGCGCGCAATATCCCCGGTGAGCAGCCATCCATCCGATGTGAGGGGTTGTTCATCGTCGTGCTTGCCGAGGTAGCCGAGCATCACCTGGGGCCCGCGCACGGCCAGTTCGCCAATCTGACCGGCGGGCAGCGGCTCGCCCGTGATCAGATCGACGATACGGGCTTCGGTGGCCGGCATGGGGATGCCGATGCTGCCAACTTTCCGCAGGCCGTGGAGCGGATTGGAGTGGGTGACGGGCGAGGCTTCGGTCAGGCCGTAGCCTTCTACCAGACGGCCGCGGGTGAGCTTCTCGAAGGCTTCCTGCACCTCGACGGGAAGCGGAGCCGCCCCGGAGATACAGGCTTTGATGCTGTGGATTCCGTAGCGGCGGACGCCCTTGAACTGGTTGATCGCCATATACATCGTCGGAACGCCGGGGAACAATGTGGGGCGGTAGCGGCGGATGTGTTTGAGGACATCAGCAGTGACAAAGGTCGGCAGGATGACGATCTTCGCGCCCAGGGCGATGGGCACGTTCATGGCGGCGGTCATGCCGTAGGAATGCGAGAACGGCAGCACCGCCATGACAGTCTCGTAGCCTTCGCGCAGGTCGGCAATCCAATGACGGGTCTGGAGCGCGTTCGCCAGCACCGCCCGATGGCTGAGCATGACGCCTTTGGGTTTGTCGGTCGTGCCGCCCGTGTACTTGATGACCGCGACGCTGTCCGGGTCTACATCGACCTGGGGCCGGGTAGGGGGATGGACGCGGAGCAGATCGCGCCACAGATACTCGCCCTTCTGCGGGCCGCCTGACAGACGGTGATTCTCTTTGGCTTCGCGGAACAGGGTAAACAGGGTGCGGTTCCGCAGGCTCATGTACTCCTTGATGCCGGTGAAGATCACGCCGCGCAGATCGGTATTCGCCAGGACATGCCGGGCTGTATCGGCAAAGAGAGTCAGCGTAATCAGAAAATCGGACTGCGAGTCGCTGATCTGCCGCTGTAGTTCGTCGCGCTCATTGACCGGACTGGTGGACACAACCACGCCGCCCGCTTTGAGGATGGCGTAGTAGGCGATGACGAACTGGGGCGTATTGGGCAGCAGAATCATCACGCGCCTGCCCTTCTCAACGCCCAGCGAGCGCAGCGCGTTCGCCAGACGGTTGGCCTCAGCATCAAGCTGCTTGTAGCTCAGCGTGCGACCAGCGAAGACCAGGGCCGGGCGGTTCCCAAAACGGCGCACAGCGCTGTGCAGCAGGCGGAACAGCGGGCGAGTCGGCAGACCGAGCATGACCGGGACGCCCTGCTCATAATGTTTGATCCATGGGCGGGCCGCCAGCAGCCCGGCATTCGAGCGTTTGCCGCCCCACCAACTGGGTTCATCCACATCGCCGCCGATGAAGCGGCCTATCGCCCGGTTGACAGCCTCGGCGCGTTCCAGCGGGACGAGGTGACGAGACACGCCAATGTTCACATCTTCGGCGTTGGGGATAGTGCGGGCGACCTCTTCAAAGACGGCCGTCGGATAGACCTGATCGCGTTCACCGCGGATGACCAGCACGGGCATCCGCAGGTCGCGGAACATGCTCCAGCCATTCCAGCGCGACATGGTGTTGAAGTACAGATTCCGCAGCACATGGGCTTCAGCGGCCAACTGCTTGCGAACCATCCGACGGATGGGAATCAGAATCGCCAGAGGCAGCCGCAGCACCCAGACAGCCGGGCCGAGCAGCGGATACTCGCCGGTGGTGGCAATCAGCACCAGATGCGAAAGGTCTTGTGGGCGCCGGTGGGCAAACTCGGTCACGACAGCCCCGCCGAAGGAATGCCCGACCAGGATGAACGGGCACTCGACCCCCAGCCCTTTGATGAGCGCGTCCAGGTCGGACTGCATCTCATCCATTGTATAGGCGCTGTTGGGCGCGTCGGAGCGGCCATGCCCGCGTATATCGTAGGCGATCACGCGGTAGTTATCAGAGAAAGCCTTGAGCTGGTTCTGCCACTGCATGGCATAGCCGCCGTAGCCGTGCACGAAGACAATGGTTCCAATGGGTTTTTCCGGCGCGACTTCGATGTAACTCAAGCGAATGGGCGGATTCTCAGAAATCAACAATTCTTCTCGGTATAGTTCTAAATCGACCTGCACGTTCCCTTCTCCTTCGTGACAAGTCGGCATTTGTCCTGCATTATAACGGCTGCACAGTCAATCACACGAATCATGGGCATCCGCCAGACCTGTGAACAAACCTGGCACAGGGCCAGGCCGCCATTCATAGCTACTCTCAATTGCAGGAATGCTCAAGTAGGTGTACAAGACTCGCAGAGGGAGTGCCACACCATGACAAACTTTTACCAATATGCAGTCGATGAAACACTCAAAGAACTGAAAACCTCAGCCAGTGGTCTGCCAGACGCCGAAGTGGCTCAGCGCCAATTGACATATGGCAGGAATGTACTGCCGGTTGGCGAAAAGACCAACTGGTTCAAACTGATCCTGGGGCAGTTCACCGATCTGATGGTCATCATTCTGATTGTTGCGGCCGTCATCTCGGCACTGCTGGGTGACACCAAGGATATGGTCGTCATCCTCGCCATCGTCTTTCTCAACGCCATCCTGGGAACCTATCAAGAGTACCAGGCAGAGCGGGCGCTGGCGGCGCTCAGCGCCATGCAGGTTCCGCTGGTGCGGGTGCGCCGCAAGGGCACGATTCAGCAGATCAGCGCCGAGGAACTTGTCCCCGGCGATATCGTCCTGCTGAACGAAGGCGACCGCATTCCAGCCGATGGGCGGCTGATCGAGGCTGTCAACTTGCACATCGATGAATCGGCCTTGACCGGGGAGTCCCTGCCGGTCGAGAAGCACGTCGATGCGCTGCCCAAAGGGCAGTCGGTCACAGTCGGCGACCGCAGCAACATGGCTTTCATGGGCACAGCCGTGACCTTCGGACGCGGCGAACTGGCCGTGACGCAAACAGGACTCAATACCGAGATCGGCAGCATCGCGGCCATGCTGCTCCAGGTCGAACAGGGAATCACGCCCTTACAGCGCCGCCTGAACAAGCTCGGCCAGGCGCTCGCTATCGGCGCGGGGTTGGTGGTTGCCGTGGTCTTCGTGGCGGGCGTTTTGCGCGGCATCCCCGTGCAGGACATGTTCCTCACAGCGATCAGCCTGGCGGTAGCGGCCGTACCGGAGGGACTGCCTGCGCTGATTACCATCAGCCTATCGCTGGGGGCGGCGCGAATGGTGCGGCGTCATGCGTTGATCCGGCGACTGCCGGCGGTGGAGACGCTTGGATCAGTGACCGTGATCTGCTCAGATAAGACCGGTACGCTCACCAAGAACGAAATGACCGCGACACGCATTGCCCTGCCAGGCCACGATGACGTGGTTATCACCGGAATCGGCTATACTCCCCAGGGCAAGTTCGTCATCGAGGAACAGGGCAAGACGGTCAACCTCGACATTAACCTGCCCGTCCGGCGCTTCGTCGCGGCCATCGCGCTCTCGACCAACGCACACCTTCAGGAAGGCGACCGCCCCGGACGCTACAACATTCTGGGGGACACGACCGAAGGGGCGCTGCTGGTCGCCGCGCAGAAGGTTGGTTGGACGCGGCAGGCTCTGGAAGACGATATGCCGCGTGTAGCCGAACTGCCCTTCAGCAGCGAACGGAAAGCCATGACGACCGTCCACCGCGTGGAGAGTCCGGCAGCGCGGGCGCTCTTCCCTAGTGATGATCTCATCGCCATCACCAAAGGCGCGCCCGACCAACTTATCAACTGGGCCACGCACGAAGCCCTGGCCGAGGGGCCGCACGCGCTGGATGAAGCCCGCCGCCAGGTCTGGCGCGAGCAGATCGACCGTCTGGCATCGCAGGGCCTGCGGGTGCTGGGTATTGCCTATCGACCGCTGGATGAGCTTCCCGTCAACCTGACCCCAGAGATCGAGCGCAATCTGGTTCTACTGGGGCTGGTCGGCATCCTCGACCCGGCCCGACCAGAAGCCCGCGAAGCGGTGCGCGTGGCGCGGCAGGCTGGGATCAGACCCATCATGATTACGGGAGACCACGCCCTGACCGCCGAGGCCATCGCCCGCGATCTGGGCATCCTCACTGCCGAACAGAGTGCCGTCAGCGGCCTAGAACTTGACCAGATGACTGACGCGGACATCCACAAGGCACTGGAACGGACATCGGCCTTCGCGCGGGTCTCGCCGGAACATAAGCTGCGGTTGGTGAAAATTCTCCAGGAGAAGAATCACATCGTCGCCATGACGGGAGACGGCGTGAACGATGCCCCGGCCCTGAAGCAGGCCGATATCGGCGTGGCGATGGGCATCACCGGGACGGATGTGAGCAAGGGCGCAGCGGCGATGGTGCTGACTGACGACAACTTCGCCTCGATTGTGGCTGCCATCGAAGAAGGCCGCATCATCTTCGACAACATCCGCAAATTCATCAAGTACCTGCTCAGTTCCAATGTTGGCGAAATCCTGGTGATGTTCCTAGCAATCATCGCCGGGCTGAAGATTCCGCTGCTGGCGATCCAGATTCTGTGGATCAATCTGGTGACGGATGGGCTGCCCGCCATCGCGCTCGGTTTTGAACCGGCTGAGGAAGATGTGATGAAGCGCAGACCACGCCCGATCACCGAAAGCATCTTCGCAGGAGGGATGGGCATTCACATCGTCTGGGTATCGATCCTGCTGACGGCTCTGACACTGGGCAGCTACCTGTGGGGCTACGCCGCGCATGGGATGGATCCGCTCAGCCCCACGCTGGCGGTGGAGTATCTGAACCGCGCCCAAGTCCTCCAGCTCATCGACAGTCATGCGGAGGAAACACTCGTCCCAGCGGACTGGGACAGCAAATCATTGGAGCAGCGCCGGGCGGTGCTGCTGGCGCACGAGAACGACGAGGCTGGGGAAGAGGTCGGCAGCGGCGGCATCCTCGGCGAAGCCGAGCAGCGTCCCCGCACAATCTCGTTCACTGTGCTGGCGCTGGGTCAGATCTTCCACGTCCTGGCCATCCACGCCGGGGACAAGGTGTCCTTTTTCAAGGACTGGTTCCGCAAGAACCGCATCCTGCTGTACGCCGTAATTTCGACGTTCCTGCTGCACCTGAGCGTGATTTACATCCCGTTCTTGCAGCACACCTTCGAGACCGACGCGCTCACGCTGGGTGAATTCGCGCTCACGCTGGGACTTTCGGCGGTCATCTTCGCAGCAGTAGAGATCGAGAAAGGGCTGCGGCGCAGGCGGTTGGCGCAGGCAGCTGCGCTGCTCAGGTAGGCAGCAGGAATCCCCGTGCGGCCAGCAGGTCGAGGACACGGGCAGCGGACTGTTCAGGCGTTTCCTGGTCGGTGCGGATGTGCAGATCAGGCGCTTCCGGTGCTTGGTAGGGATCATCGATGCCGGTGAAGTTGGGAATTTCGCCGGCCATCGCTTTGGCATACAGCCCTTTGATGTCCCTGGCGATGCAGACCTCCAGCGGCGCATCCACGAAGACTTCGATGAAGTTGGTCGTCTCCTGACGAATCATCGCCCGTGCTTCGCGGTAAGGCGCGATGAAGGCAGCCAGCACAGCCACCTGATTGCGGCTGAGCAGCTTGGCGACAAAGGTCACGCGCTCGATATTCTTGTCGCGGTCTTCTTTGGAAAATCCCAGATCGCGCGTCAAACTCTGGCGGACAGTATCGCCGTCGAGCCGCTCGACGCGCATCCCACGCCCGCGCAGATCGGACTCGACCAGCTTCGCCAGGGTGGTCTTACCCGCGCCGGAAAACCCCGTAAACCACACCACAAAACCAGGATGCGAACTCATGAGGGCTGCCCCTGCTGATAAGCTTGCATCAGCACCCGGCTGACCTCTGGGCGGGTGAATTCGAGCGGGAGCAGTGCTCCGGCAGCAAGCCGCGCCCGCACCTCGGTTCCACTGAGGTACAGCCGTTCAGAAACGTCATGCGGGCAGGTCTTGGTCGTGACGATCTGCCCACAGGCGAAGCAGTGAAAGGCATGTTCAAACATCAGCGGCGTGATGCCGATCAGCGCCGGATCAAATTGATCGAAGATGCGCTGGGCGTCATACGTGCCGTAGTAGCTCCCCACCCCAGCATGGTCACGCCCCACGATGAAGTGCGTGCAGCCGTAGTTCTTGCGGCAGATGGCGTGGAAGATGGCCTCGCGTGGGCCAGCATAGCGCATGGCTGCCGGGAAGCTCGCCAGCAGCACACGCTCCCGCGGGAAGTAATGTTCCAGCACCACACGGTAGCTTTCGACGCGCACCGCCACCGGGATGTCGTCAGCTTTGGTCTCGCCGACCAGCGGATGCAGCATAAGCCCATCGGCCATTTCCAGGGCGCACTTTTGCAGATATTCGTGGGCGCGGTGGATTGGGTTGCGGGTCTGGAAAGCCGCAATCCGCCGCCAGCCGCGTTCGACGAAGATCGCCCGGCTCTGGGCGGGCGTCAGGTAGAGATCGGGAAACTGCGGCGACGGCGCGGCCAGCATCCACACCGGCCCGGCCAGGTAGATGTCGCCCTGGGCCAGCAGCCGCGCGACGCCGGGATGCGCTGGGTCGGTCGTGCTGTAGACCTGCTGCGCCTCGACTTCGCGGTCGCAGGTATATTTCTCGGCCAGTTCGAGCAGGCCGGCCAGCCGCCCTGCCTCATCAATCAGCGCCACATCCTGACCGATCCGCAGCCCGGCGGCCTGTTGGCTGTGGACGGCCAGCGTGATCGGCAGCGTCCAGGGCAGCCCGTTGGGCAGGTGCATATCCCGGACGACAGCCATGTATTCAGCTTCAGTCATGAACCCCGTCAGCGGGCTGAAGACTCCGGTTGCGATCAGTTCAAGGTCGGACAGCGCCATATCCGAAAGTGTCAGACGCGGTGCGCGCCGGGCCCGTTCGCGCAGGGATTCGGCTTCCGCGCCACTGATACGCAAACGATCGATGAGAACACCGCCGTGAGGCGGGATCGCGGTTGGCAAGCTGGGAGGTCTCATACCATGATCGCGTGGTCTACTTCCGGCCAACGGATAAACGCGCTCGATTGTACCATCCGGCACAAAGGCGGTGTAGGCCGCTTCAGATGATCCGCTGGCCGAAGATGCTGGCCGCGAGATCGACGGCGACCTGAGCCGTGCGGTTATAGACATCCAGAATCGGGTTGACCTCGACCAGATCGAACGAGCCAACCCGCCCATCATCCGCCAGCGTCTCCAGTAGCAGGTGTGCCTCGCGGATGGTCAGCCCGCCGGAGACCGGCGTACCCACCCCCGGAGCCACGCCGGGGTCGAGTGAGTCCATATCGAAGCTGACGTGAAGCGCCTCCGCATCACGCAGCACATCCAGCGTCGAACGCGCCACCGCGGCCATGCCGTCCTCGTCGATCTCGCGCATGGTGATGACCTTGATCCCGGCCTGCCGGATGGCGACCTTCTCAGCGGGGTCGAGGTCGCGGGTGGCGATCATGACGATATCTTTCGGCTGGAGCAGCCGCTCACCGATCTGCAGCGGCGGCGGGCAGCGTCCCATCAAGGCAGCTACGACCATGCCATGCACATTCCCAGACGGGGTGATCTCTGGGGTATTGAAGTCGCCGTGGGCATCCACCCAGATCACGCCGACCTTATCAGAGCGGCACAACGCCGCCGAAATGCTTCCCAACCCAATGCTGTGATCGCCGCCGAGGATGACCTGGCGCTCCCCGGCCTGGATCGATACCCGCACCGAGTCGTGCAGCTTCTGGCAGACAGCAGCAATGGCCGAGGCGTTATGAGTGCGGGATTCTTCCGGCAGGCTGGGGACTTCCTCGATGACCGGCACGGACACATTGCCTGCGTCCCGCACCTCCAGCCCAATGGACTGCAAGCGTTTTTGCAGGCCGGCATAGCGGATCGCGCTCGGCCCCATATCGACACCGCGCCGGTTCTGTCCCAGGTCCATTGGAACGCCGATGATACACACCGGACGCTGATCTTGAGCCATGAGATTCTCCCTCGGCAGTAAACAACCTGCGGGAATTGTAATCGCCCTGTGTTAAACGACAAGCTCAGTTCGATGCAGCGGGCGCGGCATCCAGCACAGTCGTCCGGTAGAACACGCCTAATCGCTCGACAAAAGCCTCCCGCGCGACGGACAGGTAATTGCCGTGGTCTGCCCCAGGGACGACCCACAACTCGGCGGAAATGCCCGTTTCACGGGCGTGCTGGAGCATCAGTTCCGCGCCATCCAACGAGACCTCCAGGCTGCCGTAGACCAGCAGCAGCGGGCGACTGTCGAACTGGTCGATGGCACTGATCGGACTGAGGACATGAACATCGTCACCCGTAATCAGGCGGTACGCGCCAGCAGCGCCAGCATGATACAGCGCCAGCACAAAGTTGGGCGCATCATTCAACTGCATCGTCTCGGCAAAGTCATGGTAGCCGCCTGCCGCCGCCACGGAGCGCACCCGTGGCAATCGAGGCAGCGCCATCATTGCCGTCGCGCCCGCCGAGGAGAATCCCCACAATCCTACCCGGTCAGAATCGACATCAGCGCGGGTCTGAAGATAAGCATAGGCCGCCACCACATCGGCCACCTCCTGGTAGCCCAGTGACATGTACGAGCGCCCGACGCACACCCGCGAACTGAAGGTCAGCACCGAATAGCCTAACTGGTTGAAGACTTCGGCATAGTGCAGTTCCGCGCCGCGTCCGCCGCCATAGGCCGGAACCTGGAGAATGGTTCCGCTGTTCGTACCAGGGATGAAATAGCCGCTCTGCTCCACGCCGTCATCTGATATGAAGCGCACCGACTCGAACGCGGAGTTGAAGTAGCCAGGATCACCACCGACTCCACAGGCCGGATGTGTCAGGATATAGAAGCTGAAAACGCCCAACAGATAGGGAATTCCAACCAGCCCCGCCACCAGCGTCATCCCGGCAAAGGACAACAGCCGCAGCCAGTAGGCTCGACCGCGACGGTGCGGCGTTGGGGAAGACGCAGCTTGCATGGCAGATCCGCGCAGATCACGCCTCCGCGCGATTGTAGCGAGCACCGAAGTAAACCAGGAGGATGCTCAGGACGTAGAGCGCCAGGAGCGGCCCCATCACCAGCGCCATGTTGACCGGGTCGATAGTCGGGGTAATGACCGCCGCCGCCACGGAAGAAGCCACGATAGCGATGCGCCAGTTGCGAATCAAGGTACGCGCTGTCACCGTTCCCAGGATGGACAGCACAAAGAAGACCAGCGGCGTCTCGAAAGCCACGCCCATCCAGAACAACAGCGCCGTCACAAAGCCCAGATATTCGGAGGCCGTCCACTCCGGCTTAAAGACATCCGTCTGGAAGCCCTGAAGGAAGTTGAAGGCCGGGGGAACCAGAATGAACCAAGCGAAGCTCACCCCGACGATGAACAGCAGTGTCACCGGAAAGATCGAGATCAGCAGGATGCGCGTTTCTTTGCGCGTTAAAGCAGGCAGGATGAAAGCCAGCAGTTGGTAGGTGATCATTGGGATCGCCAGCGCCCCGCCGACCATCAGCGCCACCCGGAAATAGGCAACCACGCCCTCGGTCGGGCCGAGAGTTTGTAGGCGGTTGCCATAGGGCGCAATCAGGAATTCCAGGACAGGAGTCGCCACAGCAATCCCGACCGCCGTGCCGATGACCAGCGCCACAACCGCTTTGAACAACCGGTTCCGGAGTTCTTCGAGATGTTCGAAGAAGCCCATCCGGGCGCCTTCGCCCTCTGGGATTTCTTGGACAGCTTCCGGCGGAGGCAGCGCCCGACGTGAGCGCCGAGGGAGTCGCAGTTTGGGTAAAGCCACACTTCACTCTCCGTCTTTCGACTGCAATAGCTGCCGGAGGTCTTCATCGCCGCCGGAAACCATCGCGCCCAGCACGCCGTTTACGAAACGGGTTGAACCCTCGGCGCCGAACAAGTTGGCCAGTTCGATAGCCTCGGCGATGACTACGCTGATCGGCGGCGGAGACGGCGCAGCCACCTCGAAAACGGCCATCCGCAAAATATTGCGGTCAATGATCGCTACCTGGTCAAGCGGGAACTCAACGGCGAACTTCTTGATATGCGCGTCCAGGCGGCCGCGGTTTTCGACCACGCCCTGCACCAGACGCCGGACGTATTTTTCGACTTTGCGGGCAACAGGCTGTTCCTGCAAGCGCGAGGCGATGACATCGCCCATCTTGTGATGAGCGGCATCAACCTCGTAGAGAATCTGGAGGGCGACGCGACGCGCCACGCTGCGTTCGGTGGCGGCATCAGGATGTTCGATAACCTCGACTTCGACATCCTCTCCATTCAAGTCCGGGAATTCTGTCAAGTTCAGCCACACGTCCCATAGCCCAGTGAACGACGCGCATCAGTGTACACCAGAAGCAGTGAATTTTCTACGCGGCAAGACGGGGAAATGGATTTCTTAAGGGCGCTCGATCAGATAGGGAACACCACCGGTTTCGTCCTCCCACTCGCGCTGATGCTGCGCCCAGAACCATTCATTCAGCCGGGCACAGATTTCCGCGCTGAGCAGGAAAATGGCGGCGATCAGATACGCCCACAGCAGCAGCACGATGGCCGTCGCCAGACCACCGTAGATGAACTGGTAGTTCGCCACATTCGAGGTGTACCAGGCGAAGCCGCTCTTGGCGAGTTCCCAACCAACTGCCCCGAAGATAGCTGCCGGCCAGACCGCATCCCAGACGACTGGCCGCGCCGGCACATACCGGAATAACAGCGCGAAGATGACCATATCCAGCCCCAACGGCAGGAAGAATGTCCCCACGTTCAGCCAGGCGCTTGGCTGTCCCAGCAGCGAGGCCGAAATCAACCGCAGCACTCCTGAGGTGAGGAACGAAGCCGTCACCAGCACCACCAGGATGATCGCCATGATGAAGGCGGTAAGCCGCTGCCGCCACAGGCTCCGCCGTGCTGGAACCTGAAAGATGGCATCCAGCGAATGGGTGATATTGGAGAACAACCCCAACGCCGACCAGATCAGACCGGCGACCGCAATCAGCGTGAACGAGTCGCTCTGGCGGACTGCCTGGGTGACGTTCTCCAGCAGCAGCGAGGAGGTCTCCGCCGGGAGGAACAACCCGACGGCGCTGGCAATTTGCTCCTGAGCGGCCACCGAGCCGAGCAGCCGGGTGATGCCTACCGTCAGCAGCAAAGTCAGCGGAAATACCGAAAAAATTGCATAATAGGCCAACGCCGCTGCCTGCCGGACTCCCTCATGCAGGAAGTTGACCGCAGCCAGGCGTAGATAGCCGGGGAGTTCACGGGTTGCCACATCCTGACGAGTCCACCAGCGGCGGAAGAAATGCACCATAGCGCAGCGTTCGGTCCCCAAAAGGTCAAGGTTCGATGAAGCCAGCCCTCATTTTCGATTTTGGCGGCGTGTTGATGCGTACTGTCGATTATACCCCGCGCCACCGCTGGGATGGGCAGCTTGGACTGCCCCTGGGCAGCGTCGAACACGTGGTGCACGGCAGCGAAAGCTGGCGATTGGCCCAGATAGGAGCCATCTCACCGGAGGCTTACTGGGCTGATGTCGCCCAGCAGCTTGGCCTTACGGCTGAGCAGACCCACCAGTTTGCCATCGATTTCTTCAGCGGCGATCAGCTTGACGAGGAGCTTGTCACCTACATCCGTCAGCTTCGCGCTGCCGGGCATCGCATTGCGCTCCTCAGTAATGACAGTCCGGCGCTGTTCGACAAGCTGCAAACCTTGCGCATCGCCGCTCTCTTCGATCCGCTGGTCATCTCGGCTTTTATCGGCGTGATGAAACCCGATCCCCGCGCCTACCAGACCGTCCTCGACCGCCTGGGGATTGCCCCTGCACAGGCTGTTTTCATCGACGATCTGCCGCGCAATGTGGCTGGGGCACAGGCTGTGGGCATCACCAGCCTCCACTATACCACACTCGACCAACTACGCCGCGATCTGGACGCTCTGCTCGGCTAGGCCGCTGGAGGAGTTGTAAAGCGCCCTGGACTGGCATAGTATTAAGGGAAACTTCGTGAAGTCGGTATCGCGCCGCGATCCGCATCAGGCAGAGGAGGACAGACTTTGGACGGATTAACGATCCAAGACATCCTGGCACGGCTGGGGCCGCGCGGTGGGATCGAACTGCTCTACGATATCCTGCTCTACATCATCTTCATTCTGAATGTCATCGCCATGTTCATGCAGTCCGATAAGCAGCTCGTGCCCACCCTGATGCTGGGCGGTGCGGCAGCACTCGCTGTGATCGCCAAACTCAACCTGTTCAATCCGCTCGCCTTCGGCTCACTGGTTGTGAATGCCGGCTTGTTCATTCTACCGCTCATCACGGCTGGCATCACCAAGGCAAAAAAATCGATTGGCCTCGCGGTATTAGGGGGTATCCTGGGCGGCGTGTATTTCTTCTTTTTCTGGTTCGTCTCCCAGCGCGGAGTCTGAGGCATTCAGCTACCCGCCTTCGGGCACAATGATCACATCGCGGCCGCCCGTCCAAACGTGCAGCGTGCCGGAGAGATCGGTACGGTAGACCGGCATATCGCCCAGCAGACGGATGGTCTCCGCGTCCGGTTTCCCGGCAAAACTTGCCGGGTCGCTCTGGATGATGGCGATCTGCGATTGCGCAGCCTCGACGAACTCCGCCGCCAGTGAATCAGCCGCGCCATGTGACGGAACTTGCAGTACAGACGCGACAGGTTGAATCCCGCTGTCCAGCAGCGTGATCTGACCAGCGCGATTCAGATCGGAGGTCAGCAGGAACGAAACCTCACCGAACGTAACCCGCAGCACCATCACCTGCGATCTGATGCTGCCGCCAGACTGAAACGGTGTCTGCGGATGCAGCACCTCGATTCGCGTGCCATCGTCTAGGTCAGCGCTGTACCCTGCCGAAACTTGGACGACCGGGAACCGCTCCAGACCGTCCTCGATGGCTATCCACTCCTCACGCTCTCCCGGTTGTGCCGTCATCAGCACCACGCCAGCCGAATACCGTTCCAGCACCGCTGAAAGTGCCTCAGTGTCGTTAGGATCAGGATGTGTCACAATCACCATCTCCAGCGTCCGGTCATCGAACGGCAGCCGGTCACCCAACGCGGTCAGCAGCCGCGAAGGATAACGCCCGCCATCGACCAGGATGTGCGCCCCGCCCGGAGTCTGGATCAGCACGGCGTTAGCATCATGGGAAAGATCGAGGAACCAGATGTGCAGCCGTCCATCCGGGCGGCTGGCAGCCAGCACCGCCATCAGCGCCGCCAATCCCAACCCGGCAAATGCCACAGCGCTAACGACCACGCGACGGCGAACGAGTCGAGCCAGTCGGCCCGGCCAGGCTGCGCGAGTCACGGTGACCATTGCTCCTCCCAATAACACCAGATAGAACGCGGCCACGAGGCGCGGATCGACGCTCACGGGCACATCTGCGAACGGAAGCTGCGCGAAGCCGCGCACGATCCACAGCGTCCAGCCCAGCAGCAGGAAATCCAACCAGTACAGGATTTGCGCCAGCAGCGGCGACACGAAGGCGCTCAGCGTGGCGACCATGCCCAGGATCAGCAGCGCCGGTTGAGCGGGAATGATGAGCAGGTTCACCGCCAACGAGACCAGCGACAGCCGCTCGAAATACAGCAGGATGACCGGCAGCGTGGCAATCTGCGCCGCCAGCGTGACGATGAACGGCTCGGCCAGCACATCGCTGAGAAGATTGGCACGCCGTTCAGGGAACACACGGACCAGAAATCGCTGGAAGCCGCGCGACAGCGGATCGACGAACAGCGCCAGCCCCAATGTAGCGAACAGGCTCAGTTGGAAGCCCACATCCCACAGCACATTCGGATTGTGGAGCGACATCAGCAGCGTCACAAAGGCCAGCGAGGTCGGCACGAACGTCCGGCGGCGCATCAGCCCCGCGATCATCAACATGCTGCTCATGATCGCCGCCCGCACCACAGCCGCGTTCGCTCCGACCAGCACCGTATAGCCCAGGATGACCACAATGCCGGTAACCGCGGCAGTGCGCGGCGGCACATGCAGACGGCTCAACGTCCGCAGTATTACCCCGCTTAAGATTGCCATGTTGAAGCCGCTGATGGCGATCACATGCGACGCACCTGTCGCCGAAAACGCATCCGAGATTGCTGGCGGCAGCCCGCGTGAATCGCCCAGCAGCATCCCCGTCAAGAGCGCCCCCACAGGATCAGGCAGCGCAGCAGCGATGAACTGACGCGCCTGGTCTTTCAGTGCCAGCAGCCACGCATACACAGGCGATCCGTTCCCCTCGGACATCAGAAACACGTCGGCATTCTGCAAAATGCTGAATACCCCGCTCCGCGCCAGATAATCGCGGTAGGAGAAGGTATCCGCCGTGAACGGCGTGACCAGCCGGCCCGTGGCGGCAATGCGGTCGCCGTACCGAACATTGACGCTGCGCGGAGCCTGCACCAGCACCTGCCCCGCTGTCGGAAGTGTTTGATCCCGGTAGGTGACGTTCTGTACCTCCACCCGCAGATCAACCCGCGTATCCCGCACATCCGGCTCGGCGGCAATCACGCCCTTCAGCGTGACCGAGGAGCCGTTGTACCGGGCTATCGACGCGCTTTCCGCCACCAGCGAGAAACGCAGCCCTCCGGCCCCCACCATCACCAGGATCAGCACAAAGCCGCGCAGCCTGGGCCGCCGCCAGACCAGACCAGCAGCCAACAACAGCGCCAGTGAAAAGATCAGCCAATAAGTCGGAGACTGTGATGGCGCGGCAGCCGCGATCAGGATGCCGCCGCACCACCCCAGGACTGCATAGATCAGCCGCATAAGATCACCGGTTCAGAAAACAAAAAAGGGTATCGTTTCTGATACCCCTGGGACATCCATCGTTTGACACCAAATTTAGCGGGACTCGTCCTGACGCTTCTCGGCTGCGCGCGCCACCACATCCATCGCCTGACGCTGCATCGAGGCCGGGAACTCGGTCGGCGGCACCGAATTCTGCGCCGCGCCGGAGGTATTCACCTCGTTGATGCCGTTGCGGACGACACTCAGCGTCTTCGCCAGCTGCTGTTCCAGCCGCGCCAGTGTATCCAGCACGTACTTGTCCGCATCAGCGGTGATCGTCTCGGCTTCCTGCTTGGCCTGCTCGATGATGTTGCCGGCGCGGCTCTGAGCAGCCTGCACCGTCGCCTCACGATCCAGCAGTTGGACGCCTTGCTCGCGGGCGGCCTGGATGATTCGCGCCGCCTCTTCGTTGGCCTGCGCTAGGATGCGGTCGCGCTGCGCCAGGACACGCGACGCTTTCTCGATTTCTTCCGGGATCGAAATCCGCATCTGATCGATTAGCTCCAGGGCACGCTCTTCATCGATCATCGTGAACTTGCTGAAGGGCATGTGCCGCCCCTCGTCGATCAAGTCCTCAAGCCGGTCTACCAGGTGTTGGATGTCCATTCCGATCCCTCCACAAGAAGTGTGCCTTCAATCCCGAATACTGATCGTATATCCGGGGCTGCTCTGGCTGGCATGAAGTTCTGCAAAACGCTTTTTCAGGGCCTCCACCACGAACGGTGGAACCATCTCGGAGACATCGCCCCCCAGTTCAGCAATCTCGCGGATTGTGCTGGAACTCAGGTGCAGATGTCGTTCGTCGGTCATGATGGCAATGGTTTCTATCTCCGGAGCCAGTTTCCGGTTAGCGAGTCCCATACGGAACTCAAACTCGAAATCGGAAAAGACCCGCAGGCCTCGAATCAGCGCCATCGCGCCGACATCTTTTGCATAGTTTACAGTCAAATTCGAATACTGCGCAACCTGAATATTACTATAGCTTACAAAAGCACGCCGGGCAAGTTCAAGGCGCTCTTCCACCGTGAACAGGATATTCTTCTTCGGTTTATCGTAAATCGCGACAATGACTTCATCAAAGATTCTAGCCGCGCGTACCGCCACGTCAATGTGACCATAGTGTATCGGGTCGAGCGACGCCGGATAAACCGCTCTGCGAAACATCGCCATGCTGTCCCCCTGCCAGGTTCGGAGTTATGAATTTTTTGTGAATTTTCCCCGCCAGATCGAACCGGCTGGGTGCTAACTCACGTCGGTGCGTTCGTCATGCAGCATCCGCACGCGCTCGGCCAGCAGACGGTGCTGCTCCTGGCGCAGTTCCGGGTCTTCCTCGTAGATCGTGCGGGCTTCCCGCTGTGCCATCTCGACCATGTGCGGTGACATGACCTCGACCAGTTGCAGCTTGCTGCCCCCGCTCTGCCGCGTCCCGATCAGATCGCCCGCGCCGCGCAGCTTCCAATCCATTTCCGCCAACCTGAAGCCGTCGCTGGTCTCTTCCATCGCCTGGAGCCGCTGCCCCGCCTCCGCGGCATTGGTGTCCGAGAGCAGCAGGCAGTACGAGGCATGTTCGCCGCGCCCGACGCGCCCCCGGAACTGGTGAAGCTGCGATAGGCCAAAGCGATTAGCTCCTTCGATCACCATGACCGACGCATTCGGGACATTCACGCCCACCTCGGCAACCGAGGTCGTCACCAGCACGTGATAGTCTCCGGCAGCAAAAGCTGCCATGACCTCGTCTTTTTCGGCGGGCTTCATGCGCCCATGCAGCAGCCCAACCTTGTGACGGAAAAACACCTTTTGCAGCCGCTCGTAGGCTTCGACGGCCGCCGGCGCTTCGATCTTCTCGGAGGCTTCCACCAGCGGATGCACCACGAAGGCCTGCCGCCCCTGGTTGAGTTGCGCCTCAACAAAGTTATAGACGCGCTCGCGTTCTACCGGTTGGATCACTCGCGTCTGAATCGGGATGCGCCCTGGCGGCATCTCGTCCAGGATCGATAAATCCAGGTCGGCATGTATCGTCAGCGCCAGCGTCCGGGGGATCGGCGTGGCCGTCATCACCAGCAAATGCGGATTCATCCCTTTACCGCGCAATGCCTTGCGCTGTTCGACGCCAAAGCGGTGCTGCTCATCGATGATAGCAACCGCCAGATTCTGAAACTCCACCCCACCCTGAATCAGGGCGTGCGTGCCAACGGCAATATCAATCGAGCCATCCGCCAGCCCCCGATAAATCGACTCGCGTTCGGTTGCGCTCAGGGCGCTGGTCAGCAGCGCGATCACGGGACGGCGCTCGCCGGGCATATTCTCGAATAATGCGCTCAGGCTGCGATAGTGCTGCTCCGCCAGGATGCTCGTCGGAACCATCAGCGCGCCCTGTTTACCGTTCATCAAGGCCAGCGCCAGCATCACCGCCGCCACTGCCGTCTTACCTGATCCCACATCGCCTTGCAGCAGGCGGTTCATCGGGCGATCCAGCATCACATCGCGGCGGATATCTTCAATGGCACGGCGCTGTGCCCCAGTCAGCGGATACGGAAAAACAGCGCTGATGAACATTTCCAGATCGGCATCGCTCACCTGGACAGGCTGTGCCGGAACGGATTGCCATGCTCGGCGGTTGCCCAGCATCGCCAACTGCATCAGCAGCAGTTCGTCGAAGATGAAGCGGTTGCGGGCGTGTTCGAGGTGATCCCAGCCTTCCGGGAAATGCATGTTCTTGATCGCCCACCCCAGATCGGCCAGTTCGGTGCGATCCAGCGTGGCAGCAGGCACATAATCCGGGATGCGCTCCGACCAGTATTCGACTGCGCTCTTCATCAGCCGGCGCAGCGCCTTCTGCGTCAGTCCTTCCGTCAGCCCATACACCGGAACAATTCCAACGGTGTGCAGATTCTCGACTTCAACTGGCTCCCATTCGGGGTTGGTCATCTGCACCTGATTGCCAAAGATCGAGACGATCCCGCTCAGAATCAACTGCTGACCCTTGCGAACCTGCCGGATCATGAAGTGCCTGCCGAAGAACGTCACGCCCAGTCGGGCCGTGCCATCATCCAGCACCATGAAGAAATCTTTGCGACCGCCCCGCGCGATCCGAAGCTCGGCATGCACGACTGTGCCGATAATCGTCGCAGCGCGGTCAGGATCAGGAACCAACTGAGCAATCGTCCGCAGTCGGGTGTAATCGTCGTACCGCCGGGGCAGATAATTCAGCATATCCCCAACCGTCTCGATACCCAGCCTGGCAAGGTGCTGCGCCAAGCCCGGCCCCACCCCCTTCAGCACTGTCACCGGGGCGCTCAATCCCCGCAGAATGTCGGCAGCTTCTTCCGGGTTGATGTTCGGGCGTGGCCGACGCGGAACCCGCGCCAGACGCGGCATCGGCGCGATATCGAGTTCCACCGAGTCGCGCCCGCGCCCAGATTTCCCCCCGCGTGACCGCGAGGGCGTGTCGTAGCTGTCGAAGCCAAAGCCATCGCCGCCCTCACGCTCCTCGAACCCACCCTCGTCCTCATCTTCCTCAGGTTTGGGACGCTGCGGCCTGCGGGGCGGCTCCTGCCGCTGCTGTTGAGTGGGCCTGCCCTGCCGGTCCCGTCCATCGCGCGCTGGACGCGGCTCCTGCCGGGGGCGTTGATCGCGGCGCTCGGCGCTGGCCTCACGCGGAGGCGGTGCAGCGCGGCGTTCCTCCGCCTGTGTTGGAGGCTGCTCCGGCGGGAATTCGACTTGCGGGGGCGGTGGAGGTGCAGATGCCGAAGGGGTGACCTCCCGCGCCTGCCATTCCGGCGGCGGCGGAACCCGCCCCATAATTCGGTCGAGCATATAGGCCACAGCTGCCATCCGGTCGGCCTTGTTTTCCAGCCCCTCGTAGCGCCGAAGCTGTTCCGAAAGCTCATCTACCAGCAGGTGATGCTCCGGCTTGCGGGCGTGAGCATGCGCCTCGCCCGACCAATGTTCGCTGTACGCGCCCAAGCCGCCGATGACGGCGCTGTTGCGGCAGCCTTGTTCCCGTTCCAGTTTCAGAATTTTGACCAGCGTCTCAAGTGGAGAAGGCATAACGGTTTATCGTCTCCAGCCCTGGTTGAGCGTCACAATGCCCAGCGCCTTCGGGCCTATATGCGTGCCGATCACCGGCGTCGCGTTGATGACATATGTCTCTGCTGGCACTCCTGAACCAAGCCTCATGCGGATTTCAGCGGCGCCCTCTGGATTGTTGGCATGCAGAATCGCCAACCGCGCTACCGGGAATTGCCCCTGTGCCAGCTCGATCAGCTTATCGACGGCCTTCGAGAACGTCCGCACCCGCGCCACCGATTCGACTTCGCCCTCGTTCACCTGCACGATCGGCTTGATTTGCAGCAGCGCGGCAGCGCTGGCCGTCGCCCAACCGACTCGCCCGCTGCGACGCAGGTACTCCATCGTCTCCGGGACGGCAAAGACCCGCGCGTGTCGCCGCGCACGCTCAATCGCGTCCAGCACGGCGCTCAGATCGCCTGTCTCAGCCGCCGCTTCCGCGCCTGCTAACACCTGGAACCCCAGCCCCATGCTCAGCGTCCCGCTGTCGATCAGCGTGACGCGCTCGGCGGGCAGATTGCTCGCGCCCAACCGGAAGGCATTATGAATCCCGCTCAGTCGCGCCGGAGCCGTCAGCATGACCACATGATCGGCTCCCTCGGCCTGTCGCTCAATGATCGAAGCCGTCAGTCCTGGCGACGGCGCTGCCGTCGTCGGGTGGGAGGCCATGCTGGGCATCTGCTCGTAGTAGGTCTGGCGATCCAATTCCAGGCCATCATCAGCATAGCTTCTGCCGCCGTAATTCACAAACGCCGGAATCACCGCGATCTGATACTTCCGCACCACCTCCGGCGGCAGGTCACAGGTGCTGTCGGTTACCAAGCGGATCGTCTTAAAAGTCATCGTCGGAGTCATTCATCTCTTTTTCAAAGATCACGATGCCGGTCGCGTCCGGGCCAATCAACGTCGCCAGCGTCGCTCCATAGATCGCATACGGGAACTGCTGGCCGGGGAAATCCACCGCCAGCCGATCCTGGAGCATCCGCGTCTGCTCGGTCAGATGGGCACGGGATTGCAGGATGACCACATCTTCCAGATCGGCAAATTCGACCACGAATTCGACCAACCGGTCAATCGCCTGGGCGCGCGTCCGCACTTTCTCCATCAGGATCAGCCGTCCGTGTTCAATGCCCAGAAACGGCTTGACGCCGAGCATCGCGCTCAACGCCGTGTGCGAGGCCGTCATCACCTGGCTGTGCCGTAAGAAGTTGACCGTCTCCACATAGTAGATCGAGAAGATGCGCTCGATCCCACCGCGGATCGTCTTGACCATCTCCTCGAAATCACCGCCCTCCTGCACCGCCTGGGTCGCCGCCTTGACCAGCATCCCCTGCCCCGCGCAGATATTCTGCGAGTCGATCACAGCAATCGGGCAGTGGCCGGAAAACTGCCGCGCCGCCGCCAACGCGTTCTGGTAGCCCAGCAGCAGTTCGCGCGAGGCGTGAATCGAAATGATCGCCTCGCAGCTTGCCGAAAGCCGCTTGTAGACTTCGCCTATCTCGGCTTCCGAGGGTGGCATCACCTGCGGCGGGTAGGGTTGCTGCGCGATAAGCCGCTGCGCTTCTTCCGGCGCAAGGTCAATCCCCTCGCGGAAGGTCCTGCCGCCGATGCTGATCTTGTTCGGGATCACCGTCACATTCGGATGGTGACGCAGGAAATGGGGCGCGGTGAAATGGGCACCGCTGTCCGTGACAATCTGGACGTTCATTCAATACTGATGATGTACGGGTAGAGGGGCTGACCGCCGCTCACCGTCTGAAACTCCAGACTGTCGAACGTTGTTGCCAGCACATCCACCAGCACATCTGCCTCTTCCTGGTGAATTGTATCCCCATAGTATAGCGTAACCAGTTCGCGTTTGTCCGCCCCGGCTTGACGCAGCAGCTCGCGAATCACTGCCTCTACCGATTCGCCCGTCGTCACCAGCCGGTCATCCAGCATCCCAATGAACTGCCCCTCCTGAACAGCCACGCCGTCGATACTGACCGAACGAATCGCCCGTGTGACTTCACCGGTGATGACCTGCCCCAACGCTTCAATCATCTGGTCGGTCAGCCCGTCCAGATCGGAATTCCCCTGCTCGTTGGCGTATTCCAGCATCGCTGCCACCCCCTGCGGGATGCTCCGGCTGGGCACAACGCGCACCTGCTTGTGCGTCACCAGATCGGCAGCCTGCCGCGCTGCCAGCACCACGTTGGCATTGTTCGGCAGCAGGATGATCCGCTCGTTCGGCAGTTTCTGGATCGCCCGGATGAAGTCCTCCGTGCTGGGGTTCATCGTCTGGCCGCCCGCGATCACGGCAGCCGCCCCCAGATCGTTCGCGAAAAGCTGGGTGAAGCCGTCCCCCGCCGCCACCGTCACCACCGCGATCTGATCGGATAGGATCGCTGAGACCGTCTCGCGAGCGCTGCGCTGCGCCACGTACTGCTGGTACTGCCGCTGCATATTCTCGACCACCACGTCATCGATCTCCGCGCCCAGTCCAATCGCGTAGCTGATCGGCACGCCCGGATCATGCACATGCACATGCACCTTCACCAGCCGGGTATCCCCGACCACCAGCGCCGACCAGCCAATCTGATTGATGCGGGACCGAATCGCTTCGACATCCAGGCCGTGACCATGGATCAGGAACTGCACATCGTAGCCATAGCCCTCGTCATCTTCGGGGACGAGCGCCTCCTGCCAGCCCAACGCCCGCGGCGGCGCCCCACGTGCGGACACCATCGCCGCGACAGGTTCACCGCGCAGCGCCCGCAGCATCCCTTCCAGGATGAATACGAAACCCTGCCCGCCCGAATCGACCACGCCGGCATCCCGCAGCACCGGCAGCAGTTCCGGTGTACGCGCCAGCGCCGCGTTCGCCGCCTGCACTTTGGCGTCAAACAGGTTGATGAGGTCGGATTCCGTCCGCGCCTTTTCGATCACCGCGTCCATCGAACTGCGAGTCACCGTCAGGATCGTCCCTTCGACCGGCTTGGAGACCGCCTTGTACGACCGCTCTACCGCATTCCGGCAGGCCTGCGCGAACAATTCCGCGTTGAAGCTGCTGTGATTTTCCAGCGCCTCGGCGAACCCCCGCCACCACTGCGAGAGAATCACACCCGAATTACCTCGCGCCCCGAACAACGCGCCGTTGGCAACCAGCGATCCCACCCGCCCGGCATGGCTCTCTTCCAGCCGCTCGATGGCCTCACGCGCCTTCCGCATCGTCAGCGCCATGTTCGTCCCGGTATCGCCATCCGGCACGGGAAATACATTCAAACGATTGACCGTCTCCTGGTTCGCATCCAGCCAGTCCGCGCCCCCCAGAACGATCTGCTTCAGCAAACGGCCATCACACGATACCAGCGCGGGTCGGTCGGTCATCCAGCAGCCTTCTTGAACTCGCAAACGAATCAAGCACCACGAGGTATCGCCCTTGCACCCGCTGGGGGCCTGTGGTAGCATGATTCCATTCTTTCGGTGCATTATAACAAAGTTTGAGGCGAATCATGGCTCGATGCGAAAATTGCGGCAAGGGACCGATGTTCGGCAACCGCCGCAGCCACTCGATGCGCGCCACGCGGCACAAGTTCAAGCCTAATCTGCAAACCGTGCGCGTCCCGGAAAACGGCGTGCTGGTTCGCAAAACGCTTTGCACCAAGTGCATCAAGACGATGGCGAAAATCTAGGCGACCCAGTCGCCCACCCGAAAACGAAAAGCCGGTTCACCCGGCTTTTTGATTGCCCACCGCCGCCCGCAGGGCATCGATCCCCGCCTGTACCGAAAACGCGCTGTTGAAGACCGCGCTCCCCGCGATCAGCACATTGACACCGGCTTCGACGCAGGTTGCCGCCGTCTGCGTGTTCACCCCGCCGTCGATCTCCAGGTCGATCTCCCGCCCGGTCGCAGCGATCATCTGGCGCAGTTGGCGCGTTTTCGGCAGCACTTCCGGCAGGAAAGCCTGTCCGCCAAACCCCGGATTGACGCTCAGGATCAGGATCACATCGACCAGGTGCATCACTTCGCTTAGTGCCCCGGCCGGCGTGTGCGGACTGAGCGCCACCCCCGCCCGGCATCCCAGCCGCCGGATTTCTTGCAGCGTCCGGTTCAGATGCAGGCAGGCTTCCACATGCACGCTGATGACATCCGATCCGGCCTCGGCGAACGCCTTGAGCATATGATCCGGCTCGACCATCATCAGATGCACATCCAGCGGCAGCGTGGTCGAACGCCGCGCCGCCTCGATGACCAGCGGCCCCATCGTCAGGTTGGGCACAAACCGCCCATCCATCACATCCACATGGATCAGATCCGCCCCAGCCTGCTCCGCCTCCCGGATATGTTCACCCAACCGCGTAAAGTCCGCCGACAGAATCGAAGGCGCAATCTTGATTTTCTCGCTCACACATCACCTGCTTGCTGCATATGGATGCATTCAGATCGCCTGTGCATCCTTGAGGATTCGATCCAGGAACTGCCTGTCTTCAATGTTATCTGTGATCAGGCTGACATCCCGCCCAATCAGGTCCTTCAAGTCTAACCATAGGCCGACCAAATCGAAAATACTTCGATCTGCCGGGAAACTGATCAACAGATCCACGTCGCTGTCCGGCCCAGCCTCACCCCTTGCCACCGACCCGAACACACGCACATTCGACCCGCCGTATTGCTCGATCAGCCGCAGGACAGCCGTTCGCTTTGCTCCCAGAACTTCTCTGATACCCAGATGAGCGAGGTACGGATTAGCCAATATCACGTCCTCCAACCGATCCGCCCGAATTATAGCATGCCGTTTCTGTTTGCTCGCGCGGGGATCAATCCGTCACTTGAGTTTACCGAAAACAAAACAGCGACGGGGATAACCTCGCCGCTGTTCGTCGATCAGGATCAGCAGTCAGACACACAGTCTGCGTTGGAGTCTAGAACCCCCGTGAACTCATGGTTCCGTCCTTAATGGCTGCGTGTCGCTCATCCACCACCGGATTCTGGCCGAAGCCTTGCATGACCACGCTCGGAATGAGGTAATGATTCACCCCATTAATGTCGATGAGGAACAACACGTCCGGCGTGCCGGGAACCGTCAGCGATGGCCGCGCCGGCATGACCAGATACTCACCGGCAGGCAGATTGCCCGTGAAAACACCTGCCGCCGTGTAGGCCTGCATCACGATGTTTCTCCGCGCAACCCAGATACCTACCGGCTGCCCATTCATGACCGACTTCGAGGCGGTGAACACAACATTCGGAACACACTGGGACAGTGAATTGAATTGTGTCGCTGCCTGAAGTTGGGTCGCGCAGGCAGCTCGGCTTGCCGCCCCAACCAGGTCAGGTACAGCATCATCTACATAGAAATCGACCCAAAGGTTGTAACGATCCTTGGCCCGCGTATACGCCGCGTAAGCCAGATTCTTCGGCGTCGGCTCATCACGCAGCGCGCTGTACGAATACGGGTCCCAACAAACCTGCTCCAGCCCGACCGCCACGCACGTGTATTTGTGCGCGATGAGCGCCCCATCGTCAACCGCTTCCAGCTTGCCATCGCCACCGTAATCCGCGAACTGCCCCCAGTACAGACTGTACTCATAATACTGGGTCGAGTCATAGTAGAAACGCACCTTCTCAGGTGGATTACATCCAGGGCACTGCCAGGCTTCGGGTTTGAACACAGCGACGACGACCATAGTTCCCCGTGCAGGCTGATACAGCGCGCCGATGATCTTTGCAGGCCGTGGTTCTCGGCCCGGAGCCGTGAATACAGGGTCGAGTATGGCCGTTCTGGAATCGACCAGTGGGATAACCGTCTCAGTCAGGCGTCCGCTCGTGGTGAAGTAGTTGACGGCCTGCGAGAAATTGACCGTGTTCTCGACATTGTCGAATTCACCACTGAATGCCACAAGCTGCTGCCGGATCAGATTAGGCGCATACAGCGGCGTGAACACCACCCCCCCACTTTCTCTGATGACCTCATCAATCACCGACTGGGATGGCATTGCGGGCAATGGCTCTCCTCCTGCCAGCACCGGAACGACCGCCACAAGCACAAGCAGGAGTGCAGGGATGAGTAGAGTGAGTATCGGTTTGGATCGCAGCATGATGACAATCTCCTTATGTCTCGTGCTTGATTTCATATTTCTATTGTCATCAGAAAGCCGGTCGATGTGTGTAAAGTATTTCTGAAAACTACAGCCAAACGTAAAGTAAATCGCCCCCTGCGAACAAAACGGCGGCAAGGTGTCCCTCGCCGCCGTCCGTATCTGGGTCAGTGCAGCATCAGCGTTCAGGCGCGGCTCACAGCGTCTAGAACCCCCGTGAACTCATGGTTCCGTCCTTAATGGCTGCGTGTCGCTCATCCACCACCGGATTCTGGCCGAAGCCTTGCATGACCACGCTCGGAATGAGGTAATGATTCACCCCATTAATGTCGATGAGGAACAACACGTCCGGCGTGCCGGGAACCGTCAGCGATGGCCGCGCCGGCATGACCAGATACTCACCGGCAGGCAGATTGCCCGTGAAAACACCTGCCGCCGTGTAGGCCTGCATCACGATGTTTCTCCGCGCAACCCAGATACCTACCGGCTGCCCATTCATGACCGACTTCGAGGCGGTGAACACAACATTCGGAACACACTGGGACAGTGAATTGAATTGTGTCGCTGCCTGAAGTTGGGTCGCGCAGGCAGCTCGGCTTGCCGCCCCAACCAGGTCAGGTACAGCATCATCTACATAGAAATCGACCCAAAGGTTGTAACGATCCTTGGCCCGCGTATACGCCGCGTAAGCCAGATTCTTCGGCGTCGGCTCATCACGCAGCGCGCTGTACGAATACGGGTCCCAACAAACCTGCTCCAGCCCGACCGCCACGCACGTGTATTTGTGCGCGATGAGCGCCCCATCGTCAACCGCTTCCAGCTTGCCATCGCCACCGTAATCCGCGAACTGCCCCCAGTACAGACTGTACTCATAATACTGGGTCGAGTCATAGTAGAAACGCACCTTCTCAGGTGGATTACATCCAGGGCACTGCCAGGCTTCGGGTTTGAACACAGCGACGACGACCATAGTTCCCCGTGCAGGCTGATACAGCGCGCCGATGATCTTTGCAGGCCGTGGTTCTCGGCCCGGAGCCGTGAATACAGGGTCGAGTATGGCCGTTCTGGAATCGACCAGTGGGATAACCGTCTCAGTCAGGCGTCCGCTCGTGGTGAAGTAGTTGACGGCCTGCGAGAAATTGACCGTGTTCTCGACATTGTCGAATTCACCACTGAATGCCACAAGCTGCTGCCGGATCAGATTAGGCGCATACAGCGGCGTGAACACCACCCCCCCACTTTCTCTGATGACCTCATCAATCACCGACTGGGATGGCATTGCGGGCAATGGCTCTCCTCCTGCCAGCACCGGAACGACCGCCACAAGCACAAGCAGGAGTGCGGTAATGAGTAGCGGGACTGCCTGTTTGGATCGCAGCATGATGATCTCCTTCGCTTGATCCACTTGCCTCATATCCTCATTGTCTGCGAAAAGTCGCTCTATGTGCGTTGAGTATTTCTGAATAGTGCGACGAAAAGTAAACCTCGCGTGAGTACATCTGCCCCGAAACAACAGCGGCCAGAAACACCCGGCCGCTGCGCTTCGAACGCTGTGCAAGAGCTGTTTCTAGCCCCGTGACAGCATCGTCCCGTCTACAGGTGTGACATCCGACTCTTCTAAATAAACCGACACACCGCCATTCGCCAGAATCGGCGTCACCTGAAGCACGAAGGCAATCGCCAGCATAAACAACGGGGCAAGCCATTTGCGTGTTTTCATGATGCGGATCTCCTTATCCATGAGTTCAATGATTCCTATCGCAATTATCCCGAAAATCGTTCGGCAAGTGAGTAAAGTATTTGTGAAAATGATGTCCAAGCGTAAAGAAGCGGGTGGCTGTTCCGCTTCTGGATACGAATCTATTCCGTTGAACTTCAGTCGAGTGATATGCCCAGTACCTGCGCGGCCAGCCGCCTCAGATCAATCCCTGCCGCCTTGCCAAGTGCGGCGGTCACTTCGGCTTCGCTTCGCCGGGTCCGGATGTCCTCCAGGATCGGATCGGCCAGCCCCCGGATTTCAGGACTGCTCGCCAGATGAGAAATCGCCATCCCCAGCAGTTCCAGCGCCGCATCGTCCTTGTCTTGTTTGGCATATACCGAGGCAATCCCGACCAGCGCCTCCAGCGCGATCGGCTCCGCCCCCAATTCCACCGCATCCCGCAGCGACCGCCGAAAGTAGTCCAGCGCCTGGTCGTAATGGGTCAACCCTACTGCCACATGCCCCAGGTTATTCATCATATTGGCGATGCTGGCCCGGTCATCGATGGTCTGCAGAATCGCCAGGCTTTGCCCAAAGTAGTTTTCCGCGCTCTTGAAATCCCGCTGCTGCAAACCGATGAAACCCAGGTTGTTCAGGCAGGCCGCCACCCCCCACTGATCCTCAATCTCGCTGTAAAGGGTCTGGCTTTGCTGGAATAGATCCGCTGCCCGCGTCATATCCTCCTGTGTCAGCGCGATCGTTCCCAGATCCATCAACTGCCCCGCCATCCCTTCCCGGTTGCCAATCGCGCGGTACAGCACCAAAGCCGCCTCCAGATGCCGGATTGCCTCGGCAAAATCGCCCCGCAGTCCAACCACATTGCCCAGCCCGCCCAGCACCTGCGCCCGCGTCCAGGCATCGCTGGTCTCGCTCAGCCGGTTCAAACTCTCCCGGAACGTCTGCTCCGCTTGATCGTAATGCCCCTGCCGCGTATACACCCGCCCCAATGAAGCCTGCGACCGCGCCACCTCCGACTCCGCCCCGCGCTCCCGGAAGATCGCCAGGCTCTCCAGCAGGCGTTTTTCCGCTTCGGCAAAATCGCCTTGATACAGCGCGATGCGCCCCAGTTCCGCGACGACCTCTCCTCTCCGGCTGCCCGTCACCATGAAGTCCGCCGTCAGCACCTTCCGCGCTTCCTCGAACTGATTCAGCCGCAGGTATCCCTTTGCCAACTGGATCGTCAGATCCTGCCTGAGATCATTTTCGTCGAGTTCGGGGGCTTCCTGCAGAATCGCCAGCGCCCGGCTGAAGTGCGCTACGCTCTCCGCATTCGCGCTGGTCAGATAAGCCGACTCGCCCGCCATCGCTGCGTAGCGCAGTTCCTTCGACCGATCCCCTGCCGCCCGCCAATGCAGCGCCAGCCGCGCGGAATAAGGTTTGACATCGCTCACGCTCGCTTCGATGGCCTCGGCTATATGCCGGTTCAGCACCGGCGACTCCGCCTCCGCCACATCTGCCAGCAGCCCCTCGCGCAGCTTATCGTGTGCGAACCGCCATTGCCCATCGAAGATCGCCAGCACTGCCGCATCCGAACACGCCACCAGCCAGTGATCGAGATCCATGCCTGTCAGATAATCAGGATGCTGTTCCAGGAGACGGCGCAAAATCGCTGGATCGACCTGCCGCCCGCTGATCGCAGCCGCTGTCAGCAGCTTGCGACCGGATTCAGGCACCCGATCCAACCGGCGTCGAATCACCGCTCGGATCCCCCCGGAAAAGACCCGCTCCGGCAGCGTCACCCGTCCGATGTCCTGCAGCCGGCCCGACTCTTCCGCCAGCGCCCGCACCACCTCGACGATGAAGAACACATTGCCTTCCGTCTCTTTGGCGATCAATTCCTTGACCCCCGGAACCCGCGCCGCCTCGCCGATCATCTTTTCGCTCAACGTCATCACATCGGCGGAGGTTAGCCGGCCCAAAGCCAAGGCCTTCAGGCTGTCCAGGTGCTTCGGTAGGTCAGGCGCTTCATCGTTCCGGTAGCTGCCGATCAGCATCACCCGCATATCGCCCAATTGGTTGCAGATCTGCCGGATCAACTCCTGGCTCTGTCCTGCCCAATGCAGATCCTCCAGGATAATCAGCAGCGGTTCGCTGCTCCGCCGCAGGATGTCCCCGATCGTCAGCGCCAGCCGCCGCAGCCCTTCCCCGCTCGGCAGTTCAGCCGGGTCTTCTACCGGCCGCTCCAGAATGGTGGCAATATCCCGCACGAACGGCTTCAGGATCGACGCTTCCAGGTCGCTGATTTCCGTCGTCAGCACCAACCGCCGCAGCACATCCCGCCACAGCGGATACAGACTGGTATCTTCCGCCACCGCCTGCCCACGGATCACCTGCACCCCGTTCACCAGCGCCCGCACGCGGAGTTCTTCCAGCAAGCGTGTCTTGCCCGACCCGGACTCGCCGCCCACCAGCCAGGCATTCCCCTTTCCCCCCATCGCCTGTTCCAGTGCCGCCCGGAGCTGCTGAAGTTCAGCCTCCCGCCCCACGAACGCCGCCGCCTGGATGAAGCTCTCCCGCACCGCTGCCGATTCCACCCGCTCGCGATGGATCACCGCGCTCAGCGCCGCCATCGCTTCCCAGGACGAGCGGTAGCGATCAGCTGGACTGCGCGACATCAGCCGGCGAAGAATGCCCCGCAGCGCCTCCGGCAGATCGAGCGCGTCAAAATCGACGGACTTGCTGAGAATCGACTCGATCACATCATCCATCGAGTCCCCATCGAAAGGATGCTGCCCTGTCAGCAGTTCATAAGCAATCACTCCGCCAGCGTACAAATCAGCAGCAATGCTCACCTGCCCACCTGCCAGCACCTCCGGCGCCATGTAATTCAGCGTCCCGACCGCCTCGCTGTCTTGATCGCGATCCCCTTCTCGCAGCGACAGGCCGAAGTCCAGCACCCAGACCCGGTAGCCCTGCTCTTTTGAGTAACTCATGAGCACATTGCTGGGCTTCAAATCGCGGTGAATCACCCCGCGTCGGTGCAGATAATCCAGCGCCTCGAACATCTGGAGCAGCACATCGACCTTCTGCTCCAACGACAGAGCCTCCGAAGGCTGCGTCAATTCCTCCGCGTGTTCGATCAGCTCCATGACCAGAAACGGCTGCTTCTGCTGGTCGAATCCGTAATCGTAGACCGCAATGATATTCGGATGCCGCAGTGACGCCAGCACCTCGAATTCCCTCGCCAGTCCCAGGAAGTAGTCATCTGCTGAACTGCGCGACATGAAATCCAGCAGTTCCGGCGGGACGACCACACGTTTCACCGCCACAGGCATTGCCTTCAGACGGTCGAACGCGCGGTAAACAATCCCCATCCCCCCCGCGCCCAGGGGTTCAGTCAGCACATACAGATTACGAATCGTTTCGGAAGACGCCATGACTCTTCACCTGCGTGAACGGCCATCGAAGCAAACCATTGACTCATCGCCTTTAACCTGCCCGTTCTTTCCATCACCAGCCATGAAACGCATGAGTCCAAAGAAAAGCTTACACCATTTAGCCGTATCGCGTGCTGTCCTACGACAGTCCATATTCCCCTCTTTACAATTTTCACCGAGAATTCACGCGCTTTTCAGCGCAATTCGACGTTTTTCGGATCGGCTTGATGATAAACCGCGCAAAATGATGCTATGCTTCTCTTACAGAGAATAATGAAAGGTCCACCCGGTATGGCTGACAATCTGATTTCAGGACTCAATGTCGAACTGCTCGAAAACGATACCATCGTATCCTACACCCTCTCCTCTGCCCAGTCGACCACTATCGCCGCCTGGAGTGACCTGGCCGTCGCCAAACTGCGTGACTGGCCCAAAGACCGTCCCTACCTCGCCCTGCACGACTTGTCGCATCCGGGCGTCGGCCTGCTCTATCTCACCGCCGTCGAGTTCGATCCGTTCAACGTCGGCGTGACGCCCGGTGGTCGCCGTGCCTTGCACGACTTACTGGCCGAAAAACCCGATTGGCAGATCGTTCTGGCGCTGGTTGTCTCCACCTCGCTCTCCGGCCGCTTGACCCGCCTCCGCATGGCGGATATTATTAGCGACCTCCCTAAGATCACATCGCGGACGTTCTTCAAGCGTTCTGCCGCGCTGGAGTGGCTCATGCGCTTTAACCCGACATCCCTCACCGAAAACGCGACAAATTCCGCCGTCACCCCACCGGCCGCTGCGCTCAACGTACCGCCTTCGTCCTCCCTTGTGGTAGCTCCGGTCGCGGCGCCAATGCCGTCTGCACCCAGTTCGGTCAACTCCAAGGAAAACCTTTAACCGGGGAGGAATATGATCCCGCCCGCGACCTTCACCGCAGAATTGGAAGCGCTTGGCCTCCTCGAAGCAGCCCAGTCGGATCCGCGCTGGCTCAGGCTCCTTGAGCACATCTCGGAGCAACTTGATAACAAGCCTGACTTCCGCTTCATGGCCGATGGCTTGCCTGACAGTGTTCTATGCGTGAACACCGCCGGTCATATCCTCGATGCCAACCTGACTGCCCATGCAATATTCCACCGGGATGGTGCTGCCTTCTCCATGCTCGCGGATATCCTGCCCGTCGAAATCGAAGGCCGCTTGCTCGCCGCCGTCCGCCGCGCCACAGAAACCCACCGCCTCCAAACCTTGGAGTTCGGACTGCGCGGCGATCACTTCACCCAGCAGTTTGAAGCCCGCGCCCGCGCCGTCGGCCCGTCCACTGCTCTGGTCGTCCTCCGCGATATCACTGAGCAGCGCTGGCATCAGCAGGTGCGTGCCTTCTCCGAGGATTACTTTCAGTCGCTGCTTCAACGCCTCAATACCGGCGTCCTCATCTGCACGCCCGATGGCGACATCATGATCGCCAATCTAGCCTTGCTGCGAATGCTCAACCAGCGCGATGAAGACCTGCTCGGCGAACCCTACCCGGCCCTGGCCCGCCGGATCGCCACCGACCCGGACTCCTACGCTGCTTTGATCCAGCAGTTCGCCGCCGTTCAGGAAGGCCGCGCTGCTTCCCAGGTTACGCTCCACCTTCAGAACGCCGCCACCGGCCATATCTGGCTGCTGGTCAACGCAGATCTCGAACACAACCCCGAGACTCAGACTCGCCAGATCAAATTCACCTTCACCGATGTCACCGACTTCCGCAATGCCGAAACCGCCTTGCGTGAAAGCGAAGAGCAGTATGCCGCTCTCATGGATCGCATCACCGATGTAATCTACCATCTCGACCGTGATCAGGAAATCCTCTTCCTGAATGCGGCCTGGCCCCGTTTGACTGGCTACAGCATCGAGGACAGCCTCGGCCGTAATATGCTCGATTTTGTCCATCCCGAAGATCGCCCTGCCTGCCTCGCGGCCTTTCAACCCGGCGCGCTAAGCGCCAATTCACCGCCATCCGATGTCGAAATCCGCCTGACGAACCCCGACAAAACCATCTGTTGGGTCGCTCTCCGCAACCAGCTTGTCACCGGAGCGAATGGCACGGTCATCGGCAACTACGGCATGATGGTCAACATCACCGACCGCAAGCGCAGCGAAGAAACCCGCGCCTTGCTCACCGCCAAAGCCCGCACCATTGAACTGCTGATGACGCTGCTGCGGCACCTTTCACATGATCTCCGCACGCCCCTTTCTGTCATCCGTGTGACCAACTTCAAACTCACCCGGTATTGGAAGCAGCTTCAGGAACAACAGCTGCTTGATTCCCTCGCCCAGACCGACAGCCAGGTCAGCCGGATCAACGCCTTCTTGGAAGAATACAGCGACCTCGCCCGCCTCGATATCGACTTGGCCGATTTCAACACCGCCCCCGTCGGCTTGATCGCCCTGGTGCAGGATGTCGTCAACGGAATGCCTGTCGATCCATCCCGTCCGCTCCATCAATGGATACTCGAATACGATCCTGCCGAGATCATGATCGATGGCAACGCCTACTGGCTCTCCAAAATGGTCCGCCACATCCTTGACAACGCCGTCCAGTTCTCTCCCAAAGGCGGCCCGATCACCATCCGCCTGCATCGCCAACAAAACGAGGCCGTCCTGGATGTCACCGATACCGGAATCGGCATCAACCCGGATGACCTCGAACACATCTTTGAGCCGTTCTTCCGCGCGGACAAAGCCCGCGCCATGAGTACTGCGCTGGCTGGCCTGGGCTTGACCTTCGTCCAGCGGATCACTGACGCTCATCATGGCCGTGTCGAAATCGAGACCGCGCTCGGCCAGGGCACAACCGTCCGCCTGCGCCTCCCCGCCATTCCTTTGGCCTGATTACCCTTTCGGCACAAACCGCGCCTGGAAAAACCGCAGATACTGCGGCTCATAGACCATCTCCAACCCGCGCGTCTTCTCCCGCTGGTCATAAGCCGCTTTCACCGACTCGGCTACCACATCCATGTGCGCCTGCGTATACACGCGCCGGGGAATCGTCAGCCGCGTCAGTTCCAGCTTCGGATAGCGGTGATCACCCGTGGCCGGGTCGCGCCCTGCGCTGACCACTCCCCGTTCCATCGCGCGCACCCCGCTGTCCAGATACAGCTCTGCCGCCAGCGTTTGCCCCGGAAAATCCGACTGCTTCAGATGCGGATAGAACCGCCGCGCGTCCAGGAAGATCGCGTGACCGCCCACCGGCTTCACAATCGGAATCTCCCACTGCTCGAGAAGCTGCCCCAGATACCGCACCTGCCCGATCCGGCTCCGCACATGATCGTCCTGCACCGACTCCTCGATCCCAATCGCCAGCGCCTCCATATCGCGCCCGGCCATCCCACCGTAGGTGTGCAGCCCTTCGTAGATCACAACCAGGTTGCGGGTCACCTCGAACACATCTTCATGATTGACCGCCAGCCACCCACCGATGTTCACCAGGTTGTCCTTCTTGGCGCTCATCCACGCCCCATCGGTGTAGCTGCAAAACTCCTTCAGGATCGCCGCAATCGGCTTGTCGGCATAACCCGGCTCACGCTCCTGAATGAAGAACGCATTCTCCACCATCCGCGTCGCGTCCAGATAGATGCGAATACCATGCCGGTCACAGAACGCCCGCAGCCCCCGCACATTCTCCATGCTGACCGGCTGCCCGCCTGCCATATTCACTGTCCCCGCCAGACTCACGTAGGCGATGTTTCCCGCTCCGACCCGATCCACCACAGCTTCTAGCTTCCCCAGATCGATATTCCCCTTGAACGGGTGCGTGCTTTGCGAGTCGTGCGCTTCGTCGATGATCACATCCTCAAAGATGCCCCCCGCCAACTCCTGATGCAGCCGCGTCGTCGTGAAGTACATGTTGCCCGGCACGTAGTTGCCTCGCTTGATGCACGCCTGGCTGATCAGATTCTCGGCCCCGCGTCCCTGGTGCGTCGGAACCACATACCGATAACCGTAATGCTGCTGCACCGCCGCTTCCAGCCGGTAGAAGTTCCGGCTGCCGGCGTAGGCCTCATCACCCAGCATCATCCCGGCCCACTGTCGGTCGCTCATCGCGCTGGTTCCGCTGTCCGTCAGCAGATCGATGTACACATCTTCCGACTTCAGCAGGAAAGTGTTATACCCCGCCTCCCGGATCGCCCGCTGACGTTCCTCCACCGTCGTCATGCGGATCGGCTCCACCATCTTGATCTTCCACGGCTCCGCCCAGGAGCGCCGCCCGAACTGCTGCCCCGTCGTCTTGATCTCTGACATGTGTTGCCCTCCTGCAAAAACCCGTTAGCAGCTGAATTCAATGTGCTTCATCGTTGACGAAACACCCTCTCTCCGCTTCGCGAAGAGGGAGCTGGGGGTGAGGATCATGGAATCATTCCAACGGAATAACCGTCGTCCGTTTCACTTCGCTCAGCACCACGCTTGTCTGGAGCCGTGCCACACCGGGAATCACGCTCAGCTTCTCGACCAGCAGCCGCTCCAGCGCCGTCCGGTTATAAGCCAGCACCTTGAGCAGAAAGTCGTACTCCCCCGTCATGTGATGGCACTCCAACACCTGGGGAATGCCCTGGACTGCCTGCCGGAACGCATCGATCCGGTCGCGGTGATGCCCCTGCATGCTGACCTGCACGAAGCACAGCATGTCATGGCCGAGCAGTTCGCGGTCTAGCAGCGCCACCACCCCCTGCACATATCCCTGCCGCTTCAACCGCTTAATCCGGCTGTGAACCGCTGGCGGCGAGATGTGCAGCCGTCTCGCTAGTTCTGCGTTGCTTAGGCTCGCGTCCACCTGGAGCATCCCCAGGATGGCGATGTCCAGTTCGTCCAGTTCCTTCGGAGGTAAATAACGCTCATCCATCTTATCCCTCAGTCTAAATGAAAATCATTCATTCTTGGTTTTCTGCGAATAAACATAGTCAGATCGCGCTATTTCCCGCATTTCCTTCATCACAACATCCGCTACACTGCCCTCTCAGTTGAAAATGGTCGCTCTCACCCAGACATTTCTCCTCTCTCCATAATGATCTCTGTGTCTCTGTGGTGAAATTACCGCCTCCGATTTTATGGCGCAAAAGTAGACAAAATGTCACCCTTTCCACCCCATTTTGTGCTATCGTAGGGATACCCAGCTTTGCAAAGCGGGAAGGAGATAACGTCCCACCTCGATGAGAAATGTGAGAAAATCGACCGATTCTCATTCTTATCATTCTTATCATTTCGCATCCGGGATCAGCTTCGAGGGGAGACATCATGTGGCAGTTGCATCAAAACAGCGGAGTTGCAACTGCCACATTTTCAACATTTGCAACATTTCGCGCGTCTGCAACTGCCGAAATTGCCGCACTTTGTGCCAATTCTGCCGATTCGCAGGATTCTCACATTCTCATTCTTATCACTTTTCTCATCGACTCACATTTTTCTATCAAATATAAACTATCAACTATTAAATTTTCCTGTCTGACGATAAGCGATCAGCTAATAGCTAAAGGCTGCCCATGAAACCCATTACCATCGGCATGATCGGTTACGGCGGCATTGGTCGAGTCCATGCCCTCGGCTTTCGCGACATCGGCTTCCTCTATGGCCTCCCCGCCCACACCGTGCGGATCGGCGGAGTCGCTACCTCCCAACTCAGCACTGCGCAGGCCGCCGCTGCCGAGATCGGCTGCGACTATTTCACCGACGACTACCGCGCTCTGCTCGCCCGCCCCGATATTCAGGCCATCGACTGCTGCACCCCCAATAGTTCCCACGAGGAAATCCTGCTCGCCGCAGCCCAGGCCGGCAAACACATCTACTGCGAGAAACCGCTTGCCCTCTCCGTCGCCCAGGCTCGCCGCATCGTCGCAGCCGTTGAACAGTCTGGCGTTAAAGCCCAGATGACCTTCAACTTCCGCTTCTTTCCGGCCATCCTCCGCGCCAAACAGTTGGTGGAATCCGGCTTCCTGGGCCGGATTTTCCACTTTCGCGGGCGTTACTTCCGCTCCAGCTATATCAACCCGCAAAAGCCCCTCACCTGGCGCTTGACCAGAGCAGCCTCCGGCGGCGGCGCGCTCTACGACATCGGCTCCCACGCCCTCGATCTGGTCTACTACCTCCTGGGTGATTTCGACTCGGTGCAGGCCCACATCGACACCGTGATTAAGGAACGCCCAACTGAATCGAACTCGTCCGAAAAACACCCCGTCGATGTCGATGACTTCGCTTTTCTCCACCTGCGGATGTCCAGCGGGGTTTCCGGCGCGTTGGAGATTTCCCGCCTCGCTACCGGGACCATCAATGATCTGCAGATTGAAATTGCAGGGGAACTTGGCGCGCTTCGCTTCTTCTCGCAGGACCCCAACTGGCTGGAAGTCTACGATGTCCGCGATCCTGATGCGCCGCAAGGGGGGATGCGCGGGTTCCGCCGCGTCGAAACCGTCCAGCGCTATGATGGCGCTCGCATCCCGGATTGGACAATGACACCCTCTTTCGTCCGAACCCATGCCGAATGCCAGTACCAGTTCCTCAAAGCCATCGACGAGGATCGTGCCCCCTCGCCCAGCCTGCGGGACGGTTTACATATTCAGGAGATCATGGAAGCCGCCCAGCGAGCCGCCCAGTCCGGCGGCTGGGTCTCAATTTCAGAACTCGGCTAACACCAGCATTACCCTGAAGGACGCTCTCCACGCTGCGGAAACCGTTGCAGCTCCGCCGCCAGCCCCTTCCCGAATGCCTGGAGGACATCCGGCGGGGTGTAAAAATCCAGCGCAGCCACGTTGTTCTCGTGCGGAACCAGCACTTTGGTCGGCGGTTGGAATTCATCCATAAGCTGGAGCTTCAATCCCACCACCTGATTCTGGGAGTCGCGGATGGTCTGGAAGCTGATGTCCGGCTCCGAAAACCCTATGCTTTCAGCGTCTACAGGCTCATTGCGGCTCAGCCGGTCGAGCCACGCGATGCAGTCGGCCAGCTCCCAGGTCAGCGCCCCAGCATCTTCTACTTGCCAGCGCCACGCCCCGAAAGGCATCGCCAGCGTGACCCGAATGACCAGCCAGTTGGCATCATATGCGTCCCGTGGACTGTCAGGAAACTCATATCCAGCGACAGCAATCGCCAGTTCAAATCGTTCATTGCTCAGTGTAGCGGGCATTCGGCTCTCCGGCAGTTCGACTGCTTATCAACACACCACTCTGTCCATTCTAGCCAATGGTCGCCAAAATGCACATGATGATAGTCTTATGGAAAAAACCAAATCAAAGACGAATCCTCGTAGGAGTGACCCGGCGGGTCGCCTGTGCAAGACTACGTCG
>CAZKXW010000005.1:78904-106629 GCA_964556745.1 uncultured Anaerolineaceae bacterium | reverse complement strand
CTTATCGTTTCGCATCCCGGATCACGTTCCAGGGGGAAATGTTGCCAGAATCGCGGCCTTGCGCCTGTTTCACCGCCACCATCTGGCACAGGTTTGCCACTCTGCAGCTGCCATAGTCTTGCCCCAAATCCGATACTTGCATTTGCGGCATTCCCTGCAATACTCACTGACCTGTATTTGATCGATTAGCGACCAGCTGCAAACCATCAACTAAACCCATCATGACCCTACCCTTCAATCCCGTCACCACCCAGATCATCGACCAGCTCCGCCAGATCGTCGGCACGGAGAACCTCAGCACCGCCCAGGCCGATATTGACCTCCACGCCAGGGATCAATCCCAGCACCCCGCCTCCCCTGCTGAGGTCGTCGTCTGGCCCACAGCCGCCCACCACGTCGCTGATATCCTCAGGCTGGCAAACCAACAGCGCATCCCCGTCACCCCCTGGGGCGTTGGAACCGGGCTGGAAGGCAACAGCATCCCCCTCTTCGGTGGGATTCTCCTCTCCTTCGAGCGCATGAACCAGATCGTCGAACTCCACGCCGATGATTTCCAGGTCACAGTGCAGCCCGGCATCGGCCACAAAGACCTGAACGCGCAGTTGGCCCGGCACGGCCTGTTCTTCCCGCCTGACCCCGGCGCGAACGCCACCGTCGGCGGGATGCTCGCCAACAACGCCGCTGGCATCCGCACCGTCCGCTACGGAGCCAGCAAGGATAACGTCCTGCGGATGCAGGTCGCCCTCGCCGACGGCCGCCTGATTCATGTCGGTTCGCGTTCTGTCAAGCAGTCTGCTGGCTACGATCTCCTGCATCTCTTCGTCGGCAGTGAAGGCACGCTCGGCATCATCACCGAAGCCACCCTGAAGCTGATCCCCATCCCGGAGCATATGAGCGCGGTCGTCGCCGCTTTCCCCACCGTCAAAGCGGCCGTCGAGACGGTCGTCGCCGTCCGCGGCAGCGGCCTTGATCCCGCCGCCCTGGAATTCATCGACGCCGCCCACTGCAAAATGCTTAACAGTGCCGAAGGAGTTGACCTCACCGAAAACCCCACTCTGTTCATGGAGTTCCATGCCGCCCAGCAGTCCACCTTGTCCGCTGGGCTGGAAATCGTCCGCCAGATTTGCCAGGAAATGGGGGCGCTTAACTTCCGCGCCACCACCGATACCGCCGAACGCAAGCGCCTCTGGCACGCTCGCCACCACTCCTACGAAATCATGGTGCGCATGCACCCCGATAAGCAGTTCTTCATTAACGATGTAGCTGTTCCCATCAGCGCCTATCCCGAACTGATCGGCTTCGTCGAGCAGATTCGTGCCGAACGAAACATTCCCTCTACCATGATCGGCCACGCCGGGGATGGCAACATCCACGTCGAGTTTCCCTTTGCCAATGATGCTGACTACCAGCGGGCCATGGACGCCAACGGCGCTATCGTCCTCAAGGCGCTTGAACTGGGCGGAACATCCACTGGGGAACATGGGGTTGGCATCGGCAAGGCCAAATATATGCCTGTGGAACATGGCCCGGCTTTGGACGTGATGCGGAGCATTAAACAGACGCTCGACCCGAACGGAATCCTCAATCCCGGCAAAATTTTCCCGGATAAATAAACGCGGGCGTACTCCACCGAGTACACCCGCGTCCAGTTCGCTCAAGCAGCAAAGGAGGTCAGCATCACTCCATACGCGCATTTACGGACGAATGAGGGTGGTTGCTCATTGCCATCATCCGGTTTTGTTCCATCACTCTGACGGTTGCGCTGAGTTCCTTCTGCCGGGCGGTGATTAAGGCATTCACCATCCGGGTTTGCATGGTCAGCGCATCAGTCAGTGCGTCCACCTTGCGGTGCAGATCGGCGATCTCCACCTCGCTCTTGAGGTTCACCTGGTAGTCGTTCTCGGCCATCGCCCGGTCTTTGGAGGCCTGCCGGTTCTGCGACATCAGGATGACCGGCGCTTGCAAGGCGGCCAGCGTGCTGAGCGTCAGGTTCAGGAGGATGAACGGAAACGGATCGAAAGCCTGCGCGCCCAGCGCGAAGTTTCCGCTGATCCAGATCGCCATCAGCAGGATGAAGATGATGATGAACTTCCAGCTCCCGGCCATTGAAGCCATCCGGTCGGCCATCCGGTCACCGAACGAAGCGTGTTCTTCAATGTCCTCGTAGACGTTATCGGTGACAATGCGTGGGCGCAGATCTTCGATGAGTTGCTGGGCCTCTGGCCCAACCAGGCTGTTCAGCTCCTCGATCTCGTCGATCAGGTCCTGGATACGCTCATCTTGATCGTCGTTCGGCTGAGTCGCCACGAGACGGTTCAACAGCAGGTCGTTGTACATAGTTGCCTCCATGCGGATTCGCCGGAGCAGACAGGCCAGAGTCGCCCTCAGAGCTAGGTCTGCTCTCGAACAATATGGTGTTGTGCGGCCTGGAGGAACAGGGCTGCCTGGAGACGGCGATAACGCGCTCGGCGTTATCCCTCGGCAGCATTACAGTGCGTGGGGGAAATCAACGCCGGTGGGCATCATCGCCGCTGCCTAAGAGCGGCTGTTCCTTAGGACTACTGCCCTCGGTCATGTGATCCTTCTTCACTCATGGACAGAGATGTCGAAACCCCGCTAAGGCGTTCCGGCACTTTGATAATACGCCCGATTTCGGTTTTGTAAACCCCCCAAAATCGGATTCCCGCAAGCGTTCGTTTTTCATACCGACGGCGGGCAAAAAGAAAGGCGCACCCTATTGGTACACCTTATCTTTCAGAGGCGACGGCCGGATTTGAACCGGCGCATCAGGCTTTTGCAGAGCCTTGCCTTACCACTTGGCCACGTCGCCATCTCACATTTGATTATAACGGCAGCAATTTACCGAGGCAAGGCTCAACTCGGCGCTGGCGCGGCTGCCGGAAGTTCGCCATAATACGGCCTATGACCAACGACGAACGACCTGAAACCCTGCCCTCGGACGTGCCCGAACCCGCCCTGCCCGCGACGGTGACGGACGGCCTGGATATTGAAGCGGCGCTGGCGGCTGTCTCCTCACTCAGCGACATGGTGGCCGAACAGGAGGCGGCTGAACAGGCCCGCCTCGCTCAAATCGAGGCCGACTCCCAAGCGGCCGCTGAACGCCAGGTTCGCATTGACCACCCAGAGCGGTTTTTCCCTGTCCCGGCGCTGCTGGTATCGCGGCGCGGCCAGTTGGATTCGCTCGTCCCGGCGCTGCTGTTAATCGCAGCCGGAGCCTGGCTGACCTTCACCCTGACGACCTCTGGCAGCCTGCCCTCAGCAGACCTGCTCTTGGCGCTGGTCGTGGGCGGTTTGGGCCTGGCCTTCGTTGCCCGCTGGCTGACCTCCGGGCGCTGGGGAAATGGAGTGCTGTTCATCGGTCTGAGCCTGATGCTGGGTGCTGGGGTGATGGTCTTCCTGGGGCAGTCGGGATCGCCTGGATGGGGTAGTGGCTGGCCGCTGCTGGTTGGCGCGGTGGGCGCGGCTATGCTGCTGACCGCAGTCCTGTCTCGACCGGGTCAAGGGCGTTTGCTGCTGCCCGCATCGGTGTTGGTGGCAGCGAGCGCGACCGGTCTGGTTGTCACGCTGGGGCTGATCCCTGCCGACCTGCTGTCGATCACAGCGGCTTACTGGCCCGTCCCGCTGGTAGTGCTGGCTGTGCTGCTGATCCTGCCGGTGGTCATCCGTCAGAGGCGCTAGTGCGGATCGCCATTGATGCCAGCCGGTGTACGGTGAAGCGAGTCACCGGAACCGAGCAGTACGCTATCCAGTTGATACGCGCCCTCATCCGCTGCGAACATCCCCACCAGATCACGCTCTACTTCCGAGATGAACCCGCGCCTGATCTCTTCCCGCAGTCTTCCCAGGTCGTCTACCGAGTGATCCCATTCCGGCGAGCGTGGACGCATCTGCGGTTCGCGGCGGAACTTTGGCGCGGCCGTCCCGATGTGACCTTCGTGCCTGCCCATACGCTGCCCATCCTGTTCCCTGGACAGGCAGTGGTCACGGTGCATGACCTAGGCTACCGCTGGTTTCCCCAGGCACATGCTTTCGGCCAGAGGCTCTATCTGGATTGGACAACCCGCTTCAGTGCCCGTCGGGCGAGCATCGTGCTGGTCGATAGTCAGGCCACGGCCGCTGACCTCAACCGCTTCTACACGACGCGGGTAGGGCGCATCCGCGTCGTCTATCCCGGTGTGGACGTGCCGCCTTTGGGCGATGTCGAGGCCGCGCGGCGCAAGTATGGGTTGGACAGACCGTATTTTCTGTTCATCGGTACGCTTCAGCCGCGCAAGAACATCGCCCGCTTGGTGCAAGCCTATCGCCTTTGGCGCGGGCAGCATCCTGAGCAGCGGATCGATCTGGTGCTGGCGGGCAAACCGGGCTGGCTGTACGATCCTGCCTGGGTGGAAGCTGTGGAAGGCGTGCGCCTGATCGGGTATGTCGATGAGGCCGATAAAGGGGGGCTGTATGCTGGGGCGCTGGCGCTGGTCTTTCCTTCGCTCTACGAAGGTTTCGGTTTTCCGGTGTTGGAAGCGATGCACTGTGGTACGCCCGTGATCGCCAGCCGGACTTCCAGCCTGCCGGAACTGGTCGGCGAAGCTGGACTGCTGGTCGATCCACTGGATGCCAGATCGATCACCGCGGCGATGAGCCGGGTGAGCGAGGACGCGGCGCTGCGGGCACGGTTGGCTGAGATGGGCTGTGCCCAGGCACAGCAGTTCACCTGGAAACGGGCGGCGGGGCAGGTCATGGCGGCGCTGGAGGCCGCGGCGCAGGGATGAGTCAGGCAGATGGATTGATTCGACGGGCACGACCTGATGAAGCCGAGGTGCTGACGGGGCTGTTCTGGCGCTCGAAAGCCCACTGGGGCTACGATGAGGCCTTCATGGCGCGGGTGCGGGAGACGCTCCGCATCACAGCAGAGACCATCGAACAACAGCACGTCTATGTGCTGGAAGCGGACGGACAGATCGTCGGATTCTATGCGCTGCATGTGCTTCCTGACCGGCTGCACCTGGAAGACCTGTTCATTGAGCCGGATCATATTGGCAAGGGATATGGCCGCCGCCTGTTCGGTCACGCCGTCGAGGTAGGGCGGCAGCTAGGGTATGACAGGTTCACGCTGGAGTCTGATCCTAACGCCGAGGAGTTCTACCTGAAGTTGGGCGCGATCCGTGTGGGCGAACATGAATCAGTCATCCCAAGGCGCTTCATCCCACATTTGCTGGTTCGGTTTGCTCCGGCAGCCTTTTGCGTGAGTGAAGACCACCCATGAGCGCGCGTATTCTGCTGGTGCAGCTTGCCGACATCGGCGATCTGATCCTGACTACGCCAGCCCTGGCTGCGCTGCGGGAAGCTCGCCTGGATGCCTATCTGACCCTGCTGACCAGCGCCCACGCCGCTCCGATCCTGGAAGGGACCGGGCTGGTCGATTCGGTCGTTACGCTGGAACGGCAGCAGGTGAACAGTTCGGCGGCCTTCTTCCGCCCGGCCAATCTACGGCAGATGTGGGAGCTGCGGCGCGAGCCGTTCGAGGCCGTTGTCTTCTTCCACCACTTCACGCTGAAACTGGGGACGCTCAAGTTCGCGCTGATCGCCTGGGCGAGTGGGGCCCAGCGGATCATCGGGTTAGATCAGGGCAACGGCTGGTTTCTGACCGAGCGCGTCCCGGATGATGGTTTCGGGGCGCGGCATCAGGCGCAGTACTGGCTCGATCTGGTAGCGCGGTTGGGAGCGGATTCGCGTCCGCGACCAGCGCGAGTGGCGCGGTCCGAAGGACTACCCGCTGGCCTGCTGCCCGCGAAGAGACCAAGGGTGGTGATTCATCCGGGGAGCGGCGGCTACAGTCTGGCGCGGCGCTGGGATGCGGCGCGATTCGCGGCCGTGGGGGACGGGCTGCACCAGGAAGACGGCGCAGAGATCGTGCTGGTCGGCGGACACAATGATGGCGGGGCGGCCGTCCGAGGGGCGATGCGGAGCGAGGCGCTCGACCTGACCGGCAAAACCTCGCTGCGCGAATTGGCGGCGGTGATCCGCTCGGCAGACCTTTTCATCGGGGCGGACAGTGGGGTGATGCACATGGCCGCGGCAGTAGGGACGCCGGTCGTGACGATCTTCGGGCCGAGCAACGCCGACGCCTGGGGGCCGTGGGGGCTGGAGGGGAAATCACGGGTGGTACGGAGCGGAGTGGAATGCAGCCCGTGCAGCTATGTCGGGCATGGGATCGGACTGCGAGAAGGCTGCGCAGCGCGGACGTGTATGCGGTTGGTGACGGCCAATCAGGTTCTCGCGGCGGCGCGGGCACTGCTCCATTCGACCGGTGAGCCGGAAGCTGCCCCACAAGCATTCATCCATCCTGGTGAGCGCAGCCGGCTTCGTGTCCTGGGATTCCCGGTGGATGCGATCACCTATGCAGCCTGGCTAGAGCGCATTGGGGCGTGGGTGAAGAACGGGCGGGCGCACCACGTCTGTACGATCAACCCGGAGTTCATCATGATCGCGCGGCAGGACGCGAACTTCGCCCACATCCTGCGGCGGGCGGATATGTGCGTGCCGGACGGTGTGGGGCTGCTCTGGGCGGCTCGCTATCTGGGGCGGCCACTGCCGGAGCGCGTGACCGGTTCGGACGGGGTTCCGATGATTGCCGAGCGGGCAGCACGGGAAGGCTGGACGCTGTTTTTTCTGGGAGCAGCTCCAGGAGTGGCCGAGCGAGCCGCGCAGGTTCTCCAGAAGCGGCATCCAGGTTTGCAGGTGGTCGGGACATATGCGGGAAGCCCTGATCCTGCCGAAGAAGACGACCTGGTTGAACGGGTAAATGCCAGCGGGGCGGATATCCTGTTCGTGGCCTATGGCGCGCCGGAGCAGGACAAATGGATCGCCCGGAACCTGCCCCGACTGCGGGTGGGAATGGCGATGGGGGTGGGTGGGGCGTTCGACTTCATCGCCGGGGTCGTGCCGCGCGCGCCCGGTTGGATGCGGCGGATGGGGTTGGAGTGGGCGTTTCGTCTGGTGAGGCAGCCCTGGCGGTTCCGTCGGATGCTGCGGCTGCCGCGATTTGTGCTGGCGGTGGTGCTGCGAGGGAAAGATGGCTGATCTGAAAGGCTGGGTTCCCCGGCTGGCCGGGCAAGCGGTGCTGGTCATTGGGGATGTGTTCCTGGATGAGTACCTGATCGGGCGGGCGACGCGGATGAGCCGGGAGGCTCCGATCCCGGTGCTGGAGTTTGAGCAGCGGCAGTTGATTCCCGGCGGGGCGGCGAACCCAGCGGCGAATATCGTGGCGTTGGGGAGCGCGGCGCTCCAAGTGGGGGTGATCGGTTCGGACAGCACTGGGGCGATGCTGCGGCAGGTGCTTCAGGGGCGGGGGATCGACATCAGCAGCCTGGTCGTGGATGCGGGGCGGCCGACCACGGTGAAGACGCGCATCCTGGCGCAGATGGGGCTGCGCTTCCCCCAACAGGTGGCCCGGCTGGATACACTCTCGCGGCAGCCGATCAGCGAGATGGTGGAGCAGCAGGTGGCTGAGGCGGTGCGGGAAAGGCTCCCAGAAGCGCAGGCGGTGCTGTTCTCTGACTACCATACGGGGCTGCTGACGGCCTCACTGGTGAAGAAAGTCCGGGAGACAGCCGAGAGGGCAGGGCTGCTGCTGACGGCCGATGCCCAGGGACGGCTGGATCAGTACAGCGGTTTCGGGATCGTCAAGTGCAACGCGGACGAGGCGCGGGATTTCCTGCGCCGGGATTTGCGGACGGACGGGGACTTCGCGCAGGCGGCGGCTGAGCTGCGGGAGCGGCTGGGGCTGACGCTAGGCATGGTGATTACACGCGGGGCGGACGGGGCGATGCTCGCGCGGGCGGACGGGACGACGCTGCGCTGCCCGGCTCCGGCGGTGACGGACGTCTACGATACGGTGGGGGCAGGGGACACGACCATCGCGGTGCTGACGCTGGCTGTGCTGGGAGGTGCTCCGCTGGATGAGGCGACGATGCTGGCGAACACGGCGAGCGGGCTGGTGGTGCGGCGGGTGGGGAACTATGCGCCGCGGCCGGATGAACTGGCGCGGGCGCTGGAGTCATGGGGCGGCGAGTAAGGCAAGAAGAATTCCACCACAGAGACACAGAGAATACAGAGAAATGCAGGGGGTTTGGAATCATTGGGCGGCGGCCCAGATGACGATGCTGCCGATGATGGGGACGATGCCGTAGAAGAAGAGGCGGACGGACGCACCGAGGCCGCGATCCAGTTCGCGCATCATGCGGCGGCCACGGGTTTCGCTGGACTGGTCTCCGGCGGTCTGGGCGTAGCGGAGGTTGAAGCTGCGTTCCACGGCGTTCCCGCCGAAGACGCGGAAGACGCCGAAGATGATGAAGACGCAGCCGACCAGGAAGAGGCCGTTGGCGTAGTCGGTGACGGTGCGGAGGTTGGCGATCCAGCAGAAGAGGTACACCCCGGCGAAGACCGCGGCCTGGAGGATCAGGAAGCGGCGGAGGAAGGAGGTCAGGTTAGGGGTCGTGTCTGGGTGGGGATCGTGGGTCATGGGTCTCCTTGTGTTGAGAAAGTGTTAATGTTTTATAATTTGATAGTTAATTAAGCAATGCTTTTTGTGGCGAAGTTGGCGGCAATGGCGTCAGTGCCGCTAATGTCATTTGTTTGAAGCTTATCGCTTTTAGCTGGCTCATCCGGCAAGTTCTGCCCTCATCCCCCTGGCCCCTTCCCGACGGGAGAAGGGGGAAAAACCTTTCGGGGGCGTCCCCCGCAGCCCCCTGTTTTTCTCGACGATTTACCGGATGCACCAGTAATCCGGGATGCGAAACGATAAGAATGATAAGAATGAGAATCGCCCGATTTTCTCACAATTCTCATCCGGGAGGGACGTTATCCCCTCCCCCGGCCCCTCCCCGCTTCGCACGGAGGGGAGTCAAGCGCCGTGATTACAGGGTAGCACAAAACAAGGCGGTTAGGGTGACATTTTGTCTACTGTTGCGACATATAATCGGAGGGAAGAAGAATTCCACCACGGAGACACGGAGGACACAGAGAAAAGAAAAGAATCGAACCGCAGAGACGCAGAGGAATACGGAAGGGATGGGTGATTGTCGGGGCGGGAGGCGCGTTGACAGGCGTCACCCGGCCATGAAATGGCCGGGTGACATGAAGACCGCCCTCTACAGGGCGTAGAGGGCGCTGTATTTGGCGCGGAGGTAGGCGATGTAGGGTTCGATCCGCAGGGGGCTGCCGGTGGCGCGTTCGGTGAGTTCGCTGGCGGTGAACTTGCTGCCGTAGCGGTAGATATTATCACGCAGCCAGCCGTGGAGGGTATCGAACTTGCCCTGGGCGATCTCCGAGGGGATGGTGGGGTATGCCCCAAGGGCGGCCTCGTAATACTGGGCGCTGAGGATGTTGCCGAGGGTATAGCCCTGGAAAGCACCGCCGATGCCGCCGCTGTACCAGTGGACATCCTGGAGGACGCCATCGCGGTCGTCGGGGGCGGTCAGGCCGAGGTCGTGGTCGTAGCGTTCCTGCCAGGCTTCGGGCAGATCGCGCACGGCGAGGGTTCCTTCCAGCAGTTGCAGTTCCAGGTCAAAGCGCAGCATAACATGGAGGTTATAGGTGACTTCGTCGGCATCGACGCGGATGAGGGATTTCTGCACCTTGTTGATGGCGCGGTAGAAGGTGTCCACGGAGATATCATCGAGTGTGCCGGGGAAGGCAGCCTGAAGCTGGGGATAGAAATGCTCCCAGAAGCCACGGCTGCGTCCGACGATGTTTTCCCAGAGGCGGGACTGGCTCTCATGGACGCCGGCGGAGGTTCCGTTCGCCAAGGGCGTGCCTTCGTAAGCGGGGTCGATACCCATCTCATACATGGCGTGGCCGGCTTCATGGAGGGTGCTGAAGAGGGCATCGCCGATGTCGTTCTCTTTGACGCGGGTGGTGATGCGGATATCGCCGAGGGAGAACTTGGTCATGAAGGGGTGGTGGGTCTTGTCCTGACGGCCACGGGTGAAGTCATAGCCGTACTTGCGGATGATGCTGAGGCCGAAACGCAGTTGGGCATCTTCAGGGTAATGGCGCTTGAGGCAGGAGTCATCGGCGGGCGGCTGGCTGGTGATGGCCTGGACGAGCGGGATGAGCTGCTCCCGCAATTGGGCGAAAAGGGCGCGGACGGTCTCGGCTTTCATGCCGTAGTCGGCGAAGTCGATGAGGGGGTCAGCGATGTGGGAGTAGCCGGGGAAGTAATCCGCCAACTGGCGGCTGTGGTCGAGCGTCTTTTCGAGCAAAGGGCGCACGCCGGCGAAGTTGTTGGCGGGACGGGCTTCGGTCCACGCCTGATAGGAGCGGGAGGCGTGGGCGTTGAACTGGGCGACGAAACTGGCGGGAACGCGGATGAGGCGCTCGTAGTCGCGGCGGGTGACGCGGATGAGGCTGGCGTCATCGGAGTCGTAGGGGAGGCTGGCTTCGTAGGGGCGGAGGTCATCGAGGAGATGGCCGACGGCATCATCGGTAAAGCGTTCGTGGGCAAGCTGGCCGAGCAGGGCGATCTGGCGGGCACGGGCTTCCGCGCCGCCGGGGGGCATGTAGGTGTTCTGATCCCAGCTCAGCAGGCTGGCGGCCATGTTGAGATCGAAGACGACCTGAAGGCGCTGCTTCAGTTCGGCAAGTTTGGGTTCGGACATGGTAGGTTGACTCCTGTGGTGTGATTTCGGCACGGGCAGAGGGGGAGCAGATACCTATCTGCGCGACGGGTCAGGGTTTGGGGTTCAAGTTCCCCGTGATTAGACAGGTTTTGCGGAATCCCATTATAGTTCAATGGGAATGAGGATACCTTGTCCGGGCGGGTTTGCCTATGGGGGCAGTCCCCACCCCCTGGCCCCCTCCCCACTTCGTAGAGAGGGGGAAGGCTGGGCGCAGCATGTTGCGCCCCTACGAGGCCCCAATAATGGGCAGAGGGGGATCGATGTGGCGAGGCAGGCAGCAGGAGGCCATGACGTGAAACCGATTCATCCGGGTTTCGATTGGCGGGAGGCGGCGCGGCTGGCGCTGGTCTCGCGAATGATCGACGAACTGGAAGAGAAGGAACTGGTTCCGCAGGGGCACATCAACTACCAGTTTTCGGCGCGGGGGCATGAGTTGGGGCAGGTCTTGATCTGCCAACTGCTGACGCATCCGCATGATGCGGCCGGGGCGTATTACCGGTCGCGGCCGTTCGCGCTGGGATGCGGGCTGACCATCGAAGAGGCGATTGCTTCGGATATGGCGCGGGTGGGCAGCATTAACGGTGGGCGGGACATCGGCGTGGTGATGAATCTGCCAAGCCGGGGGCGGGCGATGCTGCTGCCGCTGGCGGCAGATGTGGGTTCGCAGTACACCCCGGCGGCGGGGTACGCCCAGGCGATTCGTTACCATGTTGAGGCGCGTGGGGATGCCGAGTGGGATGGGGCGGTGTGCCTGGTGTTCGGGGGCGATGGGTCCGTGGCGACGAACGGTTTCTGGGCGTCGCTGACGATTGCCACGACGCTGAAGCTGCCGCTGTTGTTCGTGATCGAGGACAACCAATACGCGATCTCGGTGGAAGGGCCGATGCAGACGCCGGGCGCCAACATCGCGGCGAATCTGGCGGCGTTCCAGAATTTGGAAGTGTGGGACGGGAGCGGGACGCGGCCAGCGGAGACTGCCGAGCTGGTGCAGGCGGCAGTCGCGCATGTGCGCGGGGGGCAGGGGCCGGGTCTGCTGCGGCTGACTGTGCCGCGACTTTCGGGACATTCGAGCGTGGACAATCAAGCATATAAACCGGCCAACCGGGTCGAGGAGGAATGGACGCGCGATCCGATTCCGGCGCTGCGGGAGTATGTCGTGCCGGAGGTGATGTCCGAGGCGGAATGGGAAGCGCTGCGCGAGGAAGCGCAGGCGGCGGTGCTGGCGGGTAGGGACGCAGCGCTGGCGCAGGCCCGGCCTGACCCAGCGACGGTGGCGGAACGAACGTTCTGGGAGGCGGCCAGTCCGCAGCAGGTGGGCGGTTTGCTGCCGCTGGGGATCACACTGCCGGAGGGCAGCCCGGTTCCTGATCCGCCGGAGCCACGCCGGATCAATATGCTGGAGGCGATCCGGCGGACGCTGGATGTAGAACTGGAGGTAAACCCACGGTGCGTGTTGTTCGGGGAGGATGTGGGGCGGAAGGGGGGTGTCCATGCGGTGACGCTGGGTTTGCAGGAGAAGCACGGTTCACAGCGGGTATTCGATACGAGTCTTTCGGAAGAGGGGATTATCGGCCGGGCGGTGGGAATGGCCTACGCGGGGCTGATGCCGCTGCCGGAGATTCAGTACCGGAAGTATATCGATCCAGCGACAGAACACATGAACAACTGCGGGACGGTGCGCTGGCGGACGAACAACCGTTTCGCCGCGCCGGTGGTCGTGCGAACTGCGGGCGGGTTCCGGCGGATCGGCGATCCGTGGCACAGCGTGACGAGCGAGGCGACCTTCGCGCATCAGCCGGGGTGGAAGATTGCCGTGCCGTCGAACGCGGAGGACGCGGTCGGTTTGCTGCGGACGGCCATGCGCGGGAATGATCCGGTGCTGTTCCTGGAACATCGGGCGATGCTGGACGCGCCGTGGGCGCGGCGGCCGTATCCAGGGGATGCATTCATGCTGCCGTTCGGTCAGGCGCGGATCATTCAGGGGGGCAGCGATTTGACCGTGGTGACGTGGGGGGGGATGGTCGAACGGTGCGAGAAAGCGGCGGCGGAAGTGGGAGGGTCTATCGAGATCATCGACCTACGGACGATTGTGCCGTGGGATAAGGCAGCGGTGCTGGAGTCGGTACGGAAGACGGGCAAGTGCCTGATCGTCCACGAGGAGATTCTGACAGCGGGGTTCGGGGCGGAGATCGCGGCGACGATCGCGCAGGAGGCGTTCATGGCGCTGGACGCGCCCATCGAGCGGATCGGCGCGCCGTCCACGCCGGTTCCGTTCAGCACCGATCTAATGGAGGGGGTGATCCCGCAGCCGGGGCAGATTCAGGCACGGATGGAGGCGCTGCTCGAATTCTGAGAATGGAAAAGACCACCACAGAGACACAGAGGATACAGAGGAATGCGGAGGAGGGCACGGGGTGGCGCGCCCTCCAGCGAAGGGAAGGTTCAGCTGTTGAGGAGCTGGTCGCGCACCTGGGTGGCCCAGGCACGGATGGCGTTCCAGTCGCGGTAGTCGTCGTTGCGCGAGCCGGGCAGTTCTTTGCCATCGTAGCGGGCGGAGAGCGTCCAGCGTTCATTCCAGTCAATGCTCTCGAACTTGAGCTTGCCGGCGAAGACGCCAATGTCGCGCGTGCCGATCTTTTCTAATGTCGGGCGGTGCAGGTAGTTGTCCAGGGCGTGCTGGTAACCATCCGGTTCCAGGACGCGGATGCAGGTGATCCAGAAGTAGACGGGCTTGCCGACCAAGTCTGAGCCGAACTGATCCAGGAAGTGGGACATTTCGGTCAACCACATACCGGCATAAATGGGCGAGCCGATGAGGAAGGCGTCATATTCCTTGACAGACTCGACTTTATCGACGGCGATGATGGCGGTCTCGACCCCGCGTTCGCGGAAAACCTGTCCCATGAAATGGGCGACCTCGGCGGTGGAGCCATGCATACTGGCGTAACCGATCAGAATCTTCATGCGTATTCTCCCTGCGTCGTCCGCGACCTGCTGCGGGATAGCTGGCGAGGTTTGCTGCCTGGTCGCTGCGATTGATCTGACACAACCTGGGTGCCGAAATATGGCACTGAGACTACTCGATCTTAAGCGCCTTCGCAATATCGGCGGCGTGAGCGCGTTCGTGGTCGGCCATGAGGTTGAGGATAGCCGCGACGCTCATGATTTGCATCGATCCATGGCGGCCGGTACGGGTGAGCGCGGTTTCATCGAGCGTATCCAACCAGGCAGCGCGTTCGGCAAAGGAAGCGGCCAGGGCAAGGCGGATCTCGTCGATGGTGGCCTCGGCGCGTTTTTCGACGGAGCGGCGGTTGTAACGTTCGAGGTCGAAATCGGCAGGCACGCCTTCTTCGCCGCGGGCGATGGCCATGACGGTGGCATTCTGGCCTTTGTCTGAGATCATGAGGTGGATGGCAAGCTGCCTGACTGTCCAGGCCGCGCCATCGGAATAGACCTGGGTATCCCAGCGGCTGCCGACCTGATCGAAGACGTGGTTGAGGCGGGCGCGGGCCTGGGCGAGGTTGGACTTGATGGTTTCGATTGGGGACATGGTCGGTTTGTTCTCCTCTTCCCCGGCTCCGCGAAGCGGGGAGTTCTTTCCCTGATCCTCACCCCCAGCCCCCTTTCTATGCAATAGAGAGGGGGAGTCGGGGCGGCACTGAGGGAAAAACGGAATAAAAGTTGAAAATACGGTTTATGTATAGATGCCTTTACAACTGGACGAAGGTGTTTTCGGCCAGGACGAAGCGGTGGGTGGCGGGCATCCGCGCCCCGGCGACGACCTGGGTGTTATCGGCCAGCAGGCTGGAATCGATGCGGCCGGGCACGTTGCGGATGACGCAGTTCCGCATGACAATGCTGGCTTCGATTTCGCTGCCTTCGATGACGACGTTATCGCCGAGCGACGTGTAGGGGCCGACATAGCTGTTCCTGACGATGGTGTTGTCGCCGACGATGACTGGGCCGCGGATCACGCTGTCGATGACCTGGCTGTTTTTGCCGAGGATGACGCGGTGGGAGACTTCGGATTTACCGAGGATGAGGTCTTTATCCTCGATGGCGGGGGTGTAGGGCAGTTCTTCGAGGACAAGCTGGTTTGCCAGGATGATGGCGTCGGGTTTGCCGGCATCGATCCACCAGCCCTTGAGGATATAGGAATCGACGCGGCCGCCGTCATTGACGAGGGTCTGGATGGCGTCGGTGATTTCGAGTTCATTGCGCCAGGACGGCTTGATGCGTCTGATGGCATCAAAGATGGAAGCGCGGAAAAGATAAACGCCGGCAATTGCCAGGTTAGATTTGGGTTCTTTGGGCTTTTCGACCACGCGCTGGATGGTGCCATCGGGGTGCAGTTCGGCGATGCCGAAGCGCGAAGGATCGGAGACCTCGCCGAGGGCGACGGCCGATTCCGCGCCTGAAGCGACGAAGTTGGCGAACATTGGTCCCATCTTGTCCTGGAAGATGTTGTCGCCGAGGAAGACGCAGAAGGGATCCGTGCCGACGAAATCCTGGCACAGGCCGACAGCGTGGGCCAGGCCTTTCTGTTCTTCCTGGACGATATAGCTGAGGTTAACGCCCATCGAAGCGCCTTCGGCCAGGGTTTGCGGGATGGGGGAGTCCAGGTCATTGACGACGATGCCGATGTCTTGGAACCCAGCGGCTTTCAAGACATCGATGGCATAACCGATGAGGGTTTTGTTGGCGACCGGAACCAATGCCTTGGGCATGGTGAGGGTCACAGGGCGGAGCCGAGTCGCTTTACCCGCGGCCAGGATGACAGCTTTCATTGGCTTATGGCCTCCAATGGGATCGGACGCAGAATCATGCGGCCATACTACAGAATTATGGAGTGGTGGGCAAGCGGCGGATCGTGAATAATGCCCAAAGATGGGGACAGGGGTTGGGAGTTGGGGGTTAGGGGAGACGGAAGGCGAATTGAACCGTAAGGGGGTAACACACCCCACGACGAAAAACTAACGCAGATTCTAACCACAGAGACACAGCGGACACGGAGAAACACGGAGGGAGTGGGGAGTATCAGGGCAGAACGCATGCGTTCCGCCCTGATGGGATACGGTGTTAGCGGCCGGTGGTTTTGTTCAGGTAGTCCACAGCGGTATCGAGGATGATGTCGCCGGGGGCGAAGATGGTGTCTTCGGTGATAGGGACGCGCAGGGTAGGCGCGACGCCAGTTCCTTCGATAATGATGTTACCCTGTGGATCGACCGAGCGGCTGGTCGAATACTGGAGCTGGTAGCCGGGCATGAGATAGGTGGCCTGCCCACCGGCGATGCCGTTGGTGGGATACATGCCGACGGTGACAGCGCGGTCTTGCAGCAGCATGTTCCAGCAGAAGAACTCGCAGGCGCTGGCGCAGTTGGGGCCGACCAGCACGGCGATGGGGCCGTTGTAGCGGAGGTCTTCGGGCGGCAGGATGAACTGCTGCTTGACTGAGGGATCGCTGTAGAAGCCACCGATGCTGGCGTCGTAGGTGGCAGTGTTGCCCAGTTCAAGCGGTTCGTTGAAGAAATAGGCGGCCATCTGGTCGGCCATGAAGCCGCTGCCGCCGCCATTGTGACGCATGTCGATGATGAGGCCGGGGATGTCCTGCTGGTTGAGGGTGCGGATCATGTCTTCCCAGAGCGAAATCGTCTGCTTGGCGTTTTCAGAGAAGCCGATGATGCGGACATAGCCATAGCCGTTATCGAGGATAGAAAACTCGACTGGCTCGTCAGCAGGCTGGTTGCCGCGGTTGAAGGAGGCATAGCGGAAGCTATCGATTTCATCGGAAGTTTCCAGGGAGACAGTCTGCGGATCCGTATCGCCGGGGTTGCGGTAGGTGACATCTACGGTTGTGCCGAGTGGGAAACGGACGACATAGCGAAGCTGCTGCAAGCGGAGGACATGGGCGGCGCTGAAGGGCGCTGACCAGGGCACAGTGTTCTGGATGGCCTGCTCAAGCGGCTGGCCGTCGAGTTCCAGGATTTCGGCGCCAAGCTGGATGCCAGCCTGCTCTGCGGGGCCGCCTTCAGTCAGGAATTCGACGATGATGCGGCCGTCGTCGAGTTCACGAATGGCGATGCCCAGGCCGCCGCTGACCGCACGCTCGAAAGCCGCATCGTCTGGCGGGGCGCTGAGGTGTCCATCGGGGATCGACCAGATGAACAGGCGCAGGGCGGTGGAATAGGCATCGAAGTTGTTGTCGCGGTCAGCTTCCTCGAACATGGGGCGGAACTGTGCTTTGAGAGCATCCCAGTCGAGACCCTTGTATTCGGTGTAGGCATACTGGAGGCGGAAGAGTTCGATCAGGCTGTCGAAAGCCTCAGTGAAACTCTGTCTGGAGAAATCGGGCTGTTCCTGGCTTTGGCCTTCGATCAGATCGACTACGGGTTCGCGGGAACGGTCGAAGGTGAAGGGGTCGGTATCGAGATCGACGAGGGTGTAGCCCTGGGGGAGCCGCACGGTGGGTTCATCACCGGTAAAGAGCTTGCCATCGGGGCCGAAGGCTGAGGGGAAGGACTGCTGGTCGTCGGGAGCATAGACCAGGTATTTGCCGCCGATGATCTCGCCTTTGGCCGAGGGGTTGGGGTCGGCCTCGGTGGAGGCATAGGCCGTAGACCAGCCGCCGCCGAAGAGGTCGCGCTTTTCCAGAAATTCATCGCCCCAGACGTTCTGCCAGAAGGCGATGGCATAGATGGTCACGCCGGTTTCAGTCTGGCCGTCGAAATCAACATCGCGGGTTGGAGCGTCCGGCTGCGGTGGCAGGGTGATTTCGTAGCTCACGGGGGAACTGTAAAAATCCGAGGTGAGTTCACCCAAGACCTGGGACTCGACGGGCATGGTGTAGCCGCGATTGCGATCCACAAAGCCGGCCTGGTCTTCGAGGATAATGACGGGTTCATCGACGCCGAGGGTGAAGAAACCGTTGGTATAGGTGAGCAGGCCCGTGATTCGCACGGGGCCGCCTTGGTCGTTGACGATGACGGCGGGGGAGTCCGAGGTCTGCTGGGCAGCCACAGGGGCGATGCGTGCCAGCGGCAGGAGAATCAGCAGGGACAGGACAAGCCAGAAGTGGGGACGGGACATAAAACAGGTTCTCCATAGATGAATAGCTGATGGAAGCGAATTACAGGATAGCGAATCGCAGGCTAATGGTATATAGGAATTGGGTGAGTGCTGAACCGCCCCTCATCATCGAGAAATGCGGCGGATGCGTACCGGGACGCGCTTGGTGAGGTCCTGGATCAGGCTGCGACGGGGGTTGATGACCGGAGGGTGGTGGGCGTAGTCCCAAACCTCGTCGGCGATATCCCAGACAGCGTTGGGGCGTCCCAGGCGGCGGGCATTTTCGGAGCGGCGTCGCAACCCCTGGGTTCCTTCGGCCAGCCATTCGGAGACGGCGTGGGTGACGGCCTGCGGGGTCGGGGCGAAGACGCCGGCGCCGTTTTCCACGACGAAATCGACGTTGCCGGTTTCCTGGCCGGGGATGGCGTCGTAGAGGATGACCGGCAGGCCGGCGATGCAGGCTTCGCTGATGGTGGCGGGGCCGGCCTTGCTGACGAGAATATCGGCAGCGGCCATCATGGTAGGCATGTTGGTGACAAAGGGATAGACCTTTGTGGGTTGATTCCAGCGATCCGATTCCAACTGCTCACGGAGGGTGTGGTTGCGCCCGGCGATGATGATCATCTGGCATCTGAGGCGCTGCTCGTCGATGGCGCGGGCTGTCTTGTAGATCGGCCCCATGCCCTCGCCACCGCCGACGAGCAGGATGGCCGGTAGGTCGGCGTCCCAGCCCAATAGGGCGCGGGCGGTGGCCTTATCGGTCAGGCGGCGGGCAAAGTCGGGATGGACGGGCAGGCCTGTAACGCGAAGCTGATCGGGCTTGAGGCCACTCAACAGGCCGCGGTTCAGGGCAGGAACGGTGGGGACGAGGCAGCGTTCGACGCGGCGGTCGTACCAGAACATGTGGGTGGAGACCAGATCGGTGACGACCACCATGAAAGGAGGGCGTTTCTCGAACTGGAGGAGGGCGTGCATGGTGGGGCGGGTGAGGATGGAATGCACCGAGACGATGACATCGGCGGGGTGCTGGGCGAGCATCCGCAGCAGACCCTTTTCCAGGGAGACGTACATGCCGCGCGAGATCAGACGGGCACTGCTGCGGGAATTAGTCAGCTTGTAACCGAAGCTCCAGGAAGCTTTGCTGCGGTTGACGATCCAGGGGTACATCTCTGGCGCGTATTTGAAGGGGAAGGGCGAATAAGCGCGAAAGACATCGACCATTTCGACCTGGGCCTCGTCCGGGTGACGGGCCAACAGCGCGTCCCGGATGGCCTCTGCCGCCGCCCGATGACCGCCGCCAGTATCCGAAAACAGGATGAGGATTTTCTTCATGAGTCTTCCTTGGGTGGGGGGTCACCGCCGGAGGCGATCACCTGTTTAAGCTGTTTCAAAAAAGCGCCGCGCGGGAGCAGGATGCGACGGTCGCAACCACCGCAGCGCAGACCGATAGTGCTGCCGGTCGCCTGTATGACGATCCACTGGTCGCTGCCGCAGGGATGTTTCTTTCGCAGTTGAATGCGATTCCCAATGGCGATTTGCGGCATCCGTTTCTCAACCCCGCGAACGATCCTCGGACGAGACTGCCTGACACTAAAGTGTCTGGCTGCCGAAAAGCCATGTCCACTAAAGGGACAGGGTGCGTCGCTGTGTCCGTTTTGATCTCTGCAAGACCATCACTGTGCTCTTACAGACACGGCGCTGCCGAACATCCGAGTCGGAATTCAGCAGGCTGGCCAGGCCGGGATGCAAAACGCACTCATCTTACCATATACAACCCGGCGGGGTGATCCCTGTTGCACTTTTCTCATCTCACCAAACCTTCATTCACTCGGGCACGTACAGCAGGGATGACACTATGCTATACTAACGCGCAACTTCACGGACAGTCGTGATTGGAGACGGTTTTGTTATCACTCGATCCTCTTGATCTGCTGGTGCGGGCGATTGCACTGCTGGTCGCCATGACGGTACATGAATTCGCGCATGTGTATGTGGCCTACCGGATGGGAGACCGGACGGGGGCTGACCAGGGCAGGCTGACACTGAACCCGCTGGTTCACATCAACCCAATTGGGTTCCTGATGGGCGTGCTGATCGGCTTCGGCATCCTCGGATCGGCTCCGATCAACCCGTACCGGATGCGGAATCCGCGTTGGGGCTATTTCGCGGCGGTGGGAGCGGGGCCGTTCTCCAACCTGCTGCTGGCGATTCTATTCGCGGTGGTGCTGCGGATTTTCCTGCCGTCGCTGGGTTTTGGTGGGCTGGTGTTCAACCTGCTGTTCACGATGGTGTATCTGAATCTGCTGCTGGCGCTGTTTAACATCATTCCGCTGTTCCCGCTGGATGGATGGAGCATGATGCTGGCACTGCTACCGCCGGATATGGCACGCTGGTGGCAGCGCAACCAGCAGACGAGCCAGTATCTCTTTTTTGGGCTGATCCTGCTGAGCTTCGTCGCGCCGGCGAGTTTGAATCCGCTGAGCCTGCTGATCGGGACGCCGATCAATTTCTTACTGCGGTTCCTGTTTGCATAGCGATGGCGGCTGAGGTGAGCTACCGGCTGCGCCAGGGGCTGCGGGCGCTGCTGGCCTTTACGCAGCCTGTCGATCTGGAACTGGCTGAGCGGACGCTCAGGCCGACGCTGCTGGATTTGTTCCGGCGGATGGACCGGGGTGAGCAGCTCCACAGCCTGCTGGTGCTGCGGAATGTGCTGGCGGGCGGAGATGCGCCGTGGGAACTGAAGGCGGCGGCGCTGCTGCACGATGTCGGCAAGAGCTGTTATCCGATTAGCGTGTGGCAGAAGACGCTGGCGGTGGCGGTGCAGACGCTCCGGCCAGGGTTGTATGCGCGGCTGAGCCACGGTACGACGTCGAACCCACTCCAGCGCCCGTTTGTAGTGTATGTGCAGCATGCCCAGTGGGGGGCGCAGATGGTGGCGGAAGCGGGCGGCCCGGAGGCGATGGTGTGGCTTATCGCGCATCACGCCGATCCGCTGAGCCGGTGGCAGGGGCATCCGTATCAGGAGATGCTGGAACGGCTGCAACGGGCGGATAATGCCAATTGATTGGTGCTACCACCGCCGGGGCAAAAGTCGAAGAAGAATTCCACCACAGAGGCACAGAGAACACAGAGATCATACAGAGAGTGTGGAAAATCTCTCAGACGAGACACAGATGACGCAGAAGCAGATAGACTTTGGCATAGCATGCGTTGAATAAGGTCGCGGAGTGAGGCAGCGATGTCTACGGTGAATGTCGGTATTCTGGGTTTGGGGCAGATTGGCGCGTCGGTGGCGCTGGCGCTGAATCGCTATAATCAGCAGAAGGGCGCACGCCATACGTTCGTGGTGACGGCGGCGGATCTGCGCGGGGCGGTGCGGGAAGAGGCGGTCCGGATCGGATTGAGCAAGCCGGAGCGCGATCTGTTCGCGGCGGTACGGGGGCAAGACGTGGTGGTGCTGGCGCTGCCGTATGCCGATGTACGCGCGGCCTACGAGCAGTTGGGTCGGGACATGCGATCTGGCGCGGTGCTGCTGGATGCCTCGCCGCTGAAGCGTCCGTCGCTCGAATGGGCGCGGCAGCATCTTTCACCAGAGGCGCATCAGGTTGGGATCATGCCGGTGCTGAATCCGGCTTACCTGTTTGATGGGCTGGACGATACGCTGCACGCCAGAGACGATCTGTTCGACAAGGGCACGATGCTGCTGATGCCAGCGCCGGACTGTGCCAAAGAAGCGGTGGAACTGGCGGCGGATTTCTCGACGCTGTTAGGGGCCGCGCCGCATTTCTTCGACCCGGTGGAGCATGACAGCCTGGCCGCGCAGCATGAAGGTCTGCCGGCGCTGTTGGGCGTGGCGCTGTTTTATGCCAGCAGCCGGGGGAGTGGATGGGGTGACGGCCAGCGGTTGACGAATGCGTCGTTCGGGCGGATCACCCACCACCTGCACGATACGCATCCTGATGATCTGCGGGATGCGCTGCTGAACAACCGCGAGGCGGTGCTGCGACAGTTGGATGGGTTCATGGGAACGCTGAAGTCATTCCGGGATGTGATCGAGCGGAGCGACCGGGCGGCATTGGAAGCGGCGCTGATCGAATCCGCGGATGCGTACAGCGCGTGGATCAACCGGCGGGTGAGGGGGCAGTGGGTTGATGATGACCGCGGCGCAGAAAAAGCGCCGACGCTGGGCAATATGGTGATGTCTGGGTTTATGGGCAGCTTCCTGTCGCGGCGGCTTCAGGGCGGCAAGAGGGGCGACGAAGAGTAAGGCCGCAGGCTAATCCCATCACAGAAGCACAGAGAGCACAGAGGAAGGCAATGGGCGCTTGATCCGCCGCGCGGTCGAGCATTATAATCCGCTGCGCCTGCCTTGTGAATTCAGGAACGAAACGAAGCCAACATGACAATCAAGCAGCAGCTCCTTGACCGATTGGTGAAGCGCACCGCCCGGGTGGGCATCGTCGGTCTAGGGTATGTAGGACTGCCGCTGGCAGTGGAATTTGCCGAAGCGGGGTTTAGGGTGATCGGGGTGGACGTTGCCCGCGACAAAGTCGACAGCCTGAACCGGGGCGAAAGCTACATCCTGGATATTCCTACAGAGCGGCTGAAGCCGCTGGTCGAATCCGGCAAATTTTCGGCGACGACCGATTATGCGGCGCTGGCAGAGGCTGATACGGTGAGCATCTGCGTGCCGACGCCGGTTAACCGGGCCAAAGAGCCGGATATGACCTTCGTGATCGACTCGGTTGATGGGATTGCGCAGATCTGCCACGACGGGATGCTGGTGGTTCTGGAAAGCACGGCTTATCCGGGCGCGGCGACGGAGATCATCCTACCACGGCTGTCCTTCAATGGATTCCGGGTAGGCGAGAATGTATTCGTGGCATTTTCGCCGGAGCGGATCGATCCGGCCAATCCGCGCTTCAATGTCCGCAATACTCCGAAAGTCATTGGCGGGGTGACACCGGCCTGTACTGAGATTTGTTCGGCATTGTATGAGGCAGCGGTCGATCAGATTGTGCCAGTATCATCACCGACGACGGCGGAGATGGTCAAGCTGCTGGAGAACACGTTTCGGGCGGTCAACATCGGGCTGGTCAACGAATTGGCGATCATGTGCGATCTGCTGGATGTGAATGTCTGGGAGGTGATCCAGGCGGCGGCGACCAAGCCGTTTGGCTTCATGCCGTTCTATCCGGGGCCTGGGGTAGGCGGTCACTGCATCCCGGTCGATCCGCTGTACCTGAGCTGGAAGATGAAGACGCTGAACTACAATGCGCGGTTCATCGAACTGGCGGCGTCGATCAACATGGGGATGCCGGGGGTGGTGATGGAACGGATCACCGAGGCGCTGAATGATGATGCCAAGCCCGTGCGCGGATCGCGGGTCGTGGTGCTGGGGGCGGCCTACAAGCGCGATGTGGATGATGTGCGCGAGAGTCCGGCGCTGGACGTGCTGCATCTGCTGCGGCGCAAGGGCGCCGATGTCGTTTATCACGATCCCTATGTCGGCAAACTGCGGCTGGAAGATGGCACGGTGATGCACAGCGTGGCTTACTCGGAGGCGCTGCTGGAAAGCGCCGACTGCGTGGTGATCGTGACCGATCATCGCCGGATCGATTACCAGCATGTGCTGGATCATACGCGGTTGGTTGTGGACACGCGCAATGTCACGGCGCAGCTGAAGGGTCGGGCGCGGGTGGCGCTGCTGTAGGGTGATGGGCTAGCGGTTGTCGGGTTTTGGCAGTGCGACTATACTCTGAACTACAAGTTATCGCACAGCAACAACTGGGCAGGCCGCGACTATGGAATTACCGTATCACTTGAAGGCGCTTCCCTCCGAAGCACTGGATGTCCTGCGTTATTTCGGCCAGCGCGACGAGCCGTCGGCGCAGGCGTTGGTCATCAGTGACGAGGTGGGGTTGAGCGACCGGACCTTCGGCAAGGTGATCCGCCGTCTGGTGACGAAGGGCTATCTCCAGATGGACGGTGAGCAAGCTTATCGCCTGACCGAGCATGGTCGCGAAGCTGTGGAAGACCTGATGGCCTATGAGAAGGCGGCTCCGCAGTCCCGGCGCGAGTATCAGGCAGTGCTAGAAGAAATTGTCACGCGCCATTTGACGCTGGTGACGCCCCGACCGCTCCATGCGGGGATGCCTACCGACATTTTTATCGGCATTTCCCCCGCCCGCAAGATGGAAGAACTGGATCGCCCGTTAGATGTGGTGGTGCGGCTAACGCTGCTGAACGCTCAGCCGGCGCGTCCACAGGAGATCAGCTTCGCGCTGGGCAGCGCGGCGGCACAGCAGAGCTTCAAGGTGACAGCGGGGCTGTACGAGAAGGTGCGCTTCCGCGCCCAGGTCTACCAGTTGGGGCCGAATCCCGATGATGTGAATGTGGCGGGTGGGCTGTACGTGGATGTCGATGTCACGTCGGCCAACGACCCTGCGCCGCCGGTGCTGGCGGCTTACGGCGTCGATCTGAAGCTGACCGTTTAGACGCCAACCACGATCACATCCTATGCTCGCGCTGGTTTCGCAGGGTATCAGCCTGGGATTCTCCGCCGGGGCGATGCCCGGCCCGTTCAACAGCTATCTGATTGGGACGACGCTGCTGCTGGGCTGGCGGCGGGCGCTCATCGTCGTGCTGACGCCGCTCATTACCGACGGGCCGATTATTCTGCTGGCGGTGGCAGTGCTGCGGCAGTTTCCCGCCGATTGGGTCCGCGCGATTCAACTGGTAGGGGGTGTGTATCTGATCTGGGTGGCATATGGGGCGTGGCGGCGCTTCCGGCAGGGGGTGACGCTCACGGCGGACATGACGGCGACGGGGCGCACGCTGACGCAGGGACTGTTCATGAACTGGCTCAGTCCCGGCCCATATATCTTCTGGGCGACGATCAACGGCCCGCTGCTGATCCAGGCGCTCAACGAGTCGGTCTGGGCGGCGCTGGCGTTTCTGGTCGCTTTCTATGGGACGTTCCTGGGCATCCTGGTGGGGTATGTGATTGTGTTCGACCGACTGCGACGGTTGGATGAACGTTTGACGCGCGCGATCTTTCTGGGGACGGTGCTGGTGATGCTGCTCTTCGGCGTGTCGCTGATTTTGCAGGGGTTGCAGATCACGGCGGCGGCCTGATCTACTCACGGTTTGCTCACCCCGAGGGCGGTGGGGTGCTTGACACTGCTCCACATTTTGGCATATGCTGACAGGCGGATGTTGCAATACTTTAACATCCCAATGTTCCCTTTATCAGAACGCTAGAGACGGTTGTAAGACGTTCAGGTCAACGGTCATGATTGAGATTCCCAAACACATCTGGATCGAGATGCATGCGGAGGCGGCTGAGCCGGACTCCTGCGACGTCATCGTCGAGACGGAGAACCATAAGATTTATACGGCGCTGTTCGTGACGATCCCGTATTTTCAGCGGCAGATGCAGTTGAGCTACACGGTCAGCAAGCAGATACCCGACACGGTTCCGGTGCGTTATGCTGTGCTGGAAACGCCGCATGTCGTGGTAGAAAATCTCAGCCGCGACTATATCGAAGACACCATCGACAATCTGTGCGCGCTGGATGTCTTCGAGACCGTGTTCACGCTCGTCACTGAGCCGGAAGAAACCGAGGAAACTCGAACTCCGAGCGCGGGCAAGCGCGCAACGACCGAGGTCGCCGCGGTGGTGATCTCTGATGTCCTGGTGGTGGACGGCTGAGGGCAGGAAAGACCTGACGAAGCCCGCCAAAGCTGTCTATAATACGCCAGGCATCCTGACCTGGCGTTTTTATTTTCCCGAATCGGCGTCGGCAGCAGACGCCCTCGAAGTCCTACTCAATACTCTGGAGCGATCATGTCCAAGCAGAATTACCTGGAGAGCCAGCTTTACCGCATCCGCCATTCGACGGCGCATGTCCTGGCTCAGGCGATGCTCGAACGCTTCCCGGAAGCGCAGATTGCCATCGGCCCGCCGATTGAAGACGGCTTCTATTACGACTTCGGGCTGCCGCGCGCAGTGACGGATGAGGATATGCAGTGGGTAGAAAAGCGCATGAAGGACATTCTGCGCGGCGGACATGCTTTCTCGATGCGCGAGGTGAGTGCTGAGGAGGCGCTGGCTTTCTTCAAGGATCAGCCTTACAAGGTGGAACTCATCAAGGACCTGGTGTCAGGGCGCGTGGACGAAAACGGCAATGAGATTGCCGCGCCTGCCGAGAAGATCACGTTCTACACGCAGGACACGTTCACGGATTTGTGCCGGGGGCCGCACGTTCAGAACACACGCGAGATCAACCCGGACGCGATCAGTGTGACGTACAAAGCGCCTGCCGGGGCTTACTGGCGTGGCGATGAAAACCGCGAGCAGCTCACGCGCATCTACGGCACGGCCTTCGAGACGCCGGAGCAGCTTGAGGAATATCTGCATTTGCTGGAAGAAGCCCGCAAGCGCGATCACCGCATCATTGGCGAACGGCTGGGGCTGTTCACGATCAGCCCGCTGGTCGGCAAGGGTCTGCCGCTGTGGAAGCCCTATGGCGCGACGCTGCGTGACACCCTGGAACGCTGGCTGCGCCAGACGCAGATCGAGAACGGCTATCTGCCGGTGGTGACGCCGCACATTGCCAAGATCGACCTATACAAAACGTCGGGGCATTACCCGTACTACAAGGACAGCCAGTACGCGCCGATCCAGGTGGACGAGGAAGAGTTTTTGCTGAAGCCGATGAACTGCCCGCATCACATCATGATCTACAAGAGCGAGATGCGCTCGTACCGCGATCTCCCGCTGCGGCTGGCGGAGTTCGGGACGGTCTACCGCTACGAGCAGTCCGGTGAACTCAACGGGCTAACGCGGGTACGCGGTTTCACGGTCGATGATGCCCATCTGTTCGTGACGCCGGGGCAGCTCCTCGACGAGTTCAAGAAGGTCGTCGGGCTGATCCAGAACATCTTCGGCGTATTGGGGCTGACGGATTTCCGCGCCCGGGTGGGCACGCGCGATCCGGCCAGCGACAAATACGTCGGCGAGGATTCGCTCTGGGAAAGCGCGACGGCGGCGATCATCCAGGCCTGCGAGGATCTGGGACTGCCCTACAACGTCGAGCCAGGCGAAGCAGCCTTCTATGGTCCCAAGCTGGACTTCCTGGTGCGGGATGTCCTCAAGCGCGAGTGGCAGTTGGGCACGGTGCAGGTGGACTACAATCTGCCGGCGCGTTTTGAACTGGAGTATGTCAGTGAGAACAACGACCGCGCCCGTCCGGTGATGATCCACCGCGCGCCGTTCGGCAGCATGGAACGCTTTGTAGGGATTCTGATCGAACACTTCGGCGGGTCATTCCCGGCCTGGCTGTCACCGGTGCAGGTGGTCATGATCCCGGTGGCTGACCGGCATCTGGAGTATGCCGAGTCGGTGGCGAAGCAGCTCCGCGTCGCTGGAATGCGCGTCGAGGTGGATGCGGGCAAAGCGCGGATGGGTGGCAAGATCCGCGAACACCGCGAACGGCATATCCCGTATCTGCTGATTGTCGGCGATAAAGATCAGCAGGCTGGGACGGTTAGCGTGCGGCTGCGGACGGATGAAGACCTGGGGGCGATGCCGCTGGCGGACTTCATCAAGCACGCCCAACGGGTGATCGACAGCCAGTCACTTGAACTGAAGTAATGCTAACCCCCTGCTCCCTCTCCACTACGCGGCTGAGGGGGCAGGGGAGTGCCATTCACGCGCAGCGGACTTCAGGCGGTGAATTCGTCCAGCAGGTTTTCGGCAGAGGGCATGTCCAGCCCGGTCTGTTCGGCGATCTGGTGGATGGAGCGGGCCGCCATCGGAAGCAGGCCGGATCGCATCTGGGCGCGGGAGCCGTTTTGCAGGGCGGGGTTGGTCTGGATTTCGCGGCCCACATTTGCCAGCCAGCGCAGGTTTGCCAGCACCTCAAAGTAATCCAACTGCTCGACCGTGACCTCATCGAGGCG